>JAKSDI010000047.1 GCA_022360175.1 Chitinophagales bacterium | reverse complement strand
TGCGCCTTCAGAACTATCAGAAGTTTTCCACATTTTTTTTGTTAATTAAACAAAAGAAAAAAGTAGCAAAAAAGAAAAGTTATACATGGTGATAATGATAATATGTGTATAGTTTCTCTTTTTCAAACCTAAAGGTCTGGGGCAAGTATGCACCTCAAAATGAGCTTCGTGCGGCTTTGTAATACATTTCATATTATTCAAAAAACTAAACTTAAACACGTTCTTAATGCCTATCAATGCTGTGTACAACAATTTTTTATCAAAAAAATAACACTTAATTAACCCAAGAAATAATTTGGTTATCAAGATGCTGAAAAAAATATCTTTGGGGTCTTTATCTTTATATCGGATTTTATTCTGGATAATAAATAGTCAACCAAAAATACAGATTCACACGCTTCTTTCATTCACTCTCCTTAAAAGCTTTAAACTTTGAAAATCAATTGAATATATAGTAAATTTGTTATAGCTTTGCATCTTGGTGTAAAAAATACACGATCACTAAAACAAATTACATTTTCCCTTAGCTCCCTAACATAACCATCCGGTCGGAGCAAAGAATGAAAACTAATAGATTATGCTAAAAAAACAGTATCTAAAGAGCAAACCTGTTTGTAAGGTTACTTTTTCACTTCCTAAAGAAGTCATTGAAAATGCTTCAGAAGTTAAAGTTCTTGGTGATTTCAACAACTGGAACTGGGAAGAAGGCGCTACTATGAAGGCAAAAAAAGCTGCTTTTGAAACAACACTTGAGCTAGAAGCAGGACGCAGCTATGAGTTTCGTTACTTAATAGATCAAGCTATTTGGGAAAATGACCATGCTGCTGATGATTATATTCCTTCTCCTTATTACGGTATTGACAACTCAGTTGTTGTGCTAGACACCGTAACTATCAGCAAACCTGTAAAGAAGAAGGTAGCTACAAAAAAAGCAGCTCCTAAGAAGACGACTACAGTAAAAGCAGCTAAAACTGCTACTGCAAGCAAAGACAATTTGAAAAAGATTGAAGGGATTGGCCCGAAAATCGAAAAGTTATTTAACGATGCAGGCATTTCCACTTTCGCGGCGCTAGCAAAAGCGAAAAAGACTACATTGAAAAATGTTTTGAATGCTGCTGGCCCTCGTTTTAAGATGCATGATCCTACGACCTGGACAGAGCAAGCGAAACTAGCTGCTAAAGGTGAGTGGGAAAAACTGGAAACGCTTCAAAAGGAATTGAAAGGCGGTAAGCGCAAGTAATAATAACAATGAAGAATGAGAAAATAGCCGGGAAACTGATGCTTATGTTGCGACTCCTTATGGCAACGAAAATAGCGTAGTAAGTACCCTAAATCTACTCATCATTTCTACCCTATGAATATGAAATACCAAGCCCTGACGAACTTGTCAGGGCTTTTTTATTTATGATATAGATTATGGCTTATAAATAAGGATTTGCTGAAAATCAGCCAAGCCAGGTGGTATCCGGCCCAATGAAACCATATAATCCAGATTTTGCTTAATTAGATTAGCCACATTCACTTTATCCGTTTTTTTTATTCTCTCGCTGGTAACTAATCCGTGAAGCTGCCAAAATCTATTATTATTCAATTCTGTATTCCTGACCTGGTTTAATAGTTCTATTGCTTTTGCTTCTTGCCCATTATACAGGTAAACAAGTGCTGCTTTTCCCTGAATAAGGTCTTTGATATGCTCCTGTGTATCCAACTCCAATCCTTTTTGGACAGTTTCAAGTGCTAAATCATGGTTTCCTGCTGCTAAATACCAGAGAGCAAGTTCACTATATAGATACCCTAATACACTTTTATTACTTTTTGGTACGCTTTCACGTAGTGCAAAAGCAGCTTCTGTATTTTCCACCGCTCTGTTTTGTAGATAAATTTGCTCTTCAATATCATTTGTATTATGAGCCTTGATACTATAATAAAAGCCTAAGCGATAATTGAAATTTTTATCAATTACTCCTTTGGTTTTTATTTCAACAAATTCAATAACAGCATCATTGGAAGCATGCCAGCCTTCATTAAAAGGATCGGGTGCCTCAATCCCGGTAGAGTCAGAGAGCAAGCCATACTCAAGCATTTTCCAATCTGCCAATGGGCATAAGCGACCAGAATCAAGAAAATCTTCCACCGTTAACCATGTTCTAATGGTTTGATCTGCACCAGCTGTAATAATTTGTCCGTCTGGCATAAAAACAGAAGTATAAACTGGTCCAATATGCCCACTAAACGTTTGGACATTTAAACCTTTTATATTCCACAATTTAGCAGTGCCATCTCCTGCTCCGGTAAGCAAAAATTGACCATCCGGGGAAAAAGTAATGTCATAGATTGGCTCTGTATGTCCTTTTAGTGTACAAACTTTTTTCTTTTCTTTATTCCAAACGGCTCCCTTGTGATCTTTACCAACTGCTGCTACATATAATTCATCAGGAGAAAATGCTACTCCTTTAATATCTGATGAACCATGACGAAAAGTGATTGTTTCTGACTCATTGCCCAAAGCCCATAAGGCTACTTTACCTCCTCGAAGGCCAAGCAGCAGTTGAGTGTCATCAGCAGAAAAACAAGCATCATAAGTTCTGGTGCCAAGCAACAAAGTATCAAGCATATTGCCTTCCATATCCCACAAAATTCCGTAATCCCCCCATCCACCACTAAAAATACGATCGCCACTATTACTACAAGCTACTGCCAATACATCATTTTGGTGATGGAATGTATTTATACATTTACCAGCCCGGTCCCATATTTTTATGAAATCGTCTCTACTTCCTGTAATTATCAAATTCCCATCCGGAGAAAATGCAACCGAAGTCACTTCTTCTTGATGCCCTTTAAATTCAGATATGATGTTGCCATTAAAATCAAGTAAAAAGGCTGTATGCTTAGCAGTACCAATCAACATTTCCTGTCGAGCAGCAGCAAGTTCTAAATCGTTAATACCTCCAAACCGGTTATTGGAAATGTTTTGAATCTGCGTCCCTGTGAAATTCCACAAAACAAGATCTCTATCTCTTGAACCAGATACAAAAGATAATCCATCAGTTGAAATATCAATGTGCCGTATCTGAGCATTATGATAACGATACACTTGCAATTCATTACCATTTAAAGTCCATAGCCTAGAAGTCATATCATGGCTCGAAGATAGAATGTATCGGCCATCTGGTGAAAATTTGGCACAGCTCACTGGTCCTGTATGGGCTTCAAGCAATTGAATGCTTTCTCCCTGCAAATTCCACAAACGGCAGGTAAAATCCCAACTTGCAGATAGAATATTTTTGCCATCAGGCGAGAAACAAACAGAGCTTACTGTTTGAGTATGACCATTTATGGTTAAGCTTAGGCCTCCCTCCAGTGTCCAAATTTTAATCGTTTTATCCCAACTACCACTTGCTAAAGTTTTGCCATCTGGTGCGAAGCTAACTGTTGTAATAAAATCATCATGTGCATTCCAGGATTTCAAAAGCTGGCCGGTGATGGCCCAAAGGCAAATTTTCATATCCCAGCCAGCAGTAGCAATCGTTTTGCCATCTGGTGAAAAGCTTACACTAGAAACATCCCCTTGATGGCCTGAGAAAGTCTGAATTAGCTCTCCTGTTATATCCCATAGCCGGGCAGTATTATCTCTGCTTCCTGTTAGAATCCATTTTCCATCCGGCGAAAAGCATATCTGGGTTAATTCATCCTGATGCCCTTTAAAGCTTGTTATAAGTCGCCCATCCAAATTCCATAAATACGCTTGATAATCCCAACTAGCACTGGCAACGTACTGTCCATCTGGCGAAAAGGCAACACTTTCTACTTCTTCTTCATGCCTAATCACATTAGAATAGAAGGCCGAAGGATAAGCACCTATTAATTCGTTTACTATTTCTTGTGCGCTGGAAGATTCTTCATAGTTTTTTGCTATGTATTCTGCCATTCGAAGTGCTTCAGTAGGATTGTCTTTTGACAATCTTAAGGCTAAAGCTTCTAATTG
Source organism: Chitinophagales bacterium (assembly GCA_022360175.1). GTDB lineage: Bacteria > Bacteroidota > Bacteroidia > Chitinophagales > Saprospiraceae > JAKSDI01. The sequence goes on along the minus strand of JAKSDI010000047.1, from coordinate 29,113 downwards.
CTTTTGTTCATTGGCTATTTGTAAAAGTTCTACATACCCTTGAAACGATTTATTAATGAGTTTATCGATGTCGTTTTGCACAGGTGCATCATCCATGGTCAAAGCCAAACGAAATGCCCTAATAGCTCCCTCATAGTCTTTTGCATCATAACGATCTATTCCTGTTTGTCTCCACGCATCAAACGTTTGTATGTCTTGCGCTAATAGACAAAGAGGCAGCCAACAACTAAGGAACACCGCCAGAGATAAATTCAGTATAGTTTTCATGTTTTTGTGTTTAAACGGCCAAGCATATGGTCAATGATGACAGTTCAGGGGATCGCTATAGAATGATTGCTCAAGCTGTGGGAGTATGGTAGATTAAGATTTTATCAATACACATTAACCTTAAAACTAATGAAATATGTCCATTATTCAAAGAATATAAGCCAACACATACCTTTCATTGATAAGAAAAAAGGCATTTATGGACTAATAAAGCATTGTTTGCATTGATTGAAAATACTCCATATCCGTTAAATAATGATGGTCATTTTCTTTAGTCACAATTTGCAGGCATTTCCTGCAAAAATGGTGCATTAGGCTTTAGGCGTTTAGCAATCTTAAAGCTTTGACAAGCCATTTCGTAATTCTGTTCTGCAAGAAATAGGCGAGCTCTTGATCTATGTTTTTCAAAAGCTTTGTTAAGCTGAAACAGTGTTTGATCAACTTTATTTTTAGCACTCTTATTGAAGGTTTCATTAAAATTTAGAGTTTGTGCTTCCTTGTATTTATTCAAGCCAGCCCGGAAATACATTTCTCCCTTTGCAAGCAATGCATCTCCTTCTTCTATTAAGCTTAAGAAAGTTGCTGCATTTTCCGCGTCGAGCTGGCACTGCTCAATTGCTTGTTTTGCTTTTTGTCCATTTTGATCAATAGCGGGAAAATCTTGAATTACGGCTAAAGCACTTTGATAAGATTGAATAGCCTCATCAAATTGAATTTTACTTTGATACTGCTGCCCCTCTGCCAAAAGGCGCTCATAATCCGCTTCGACTAAACTAATGAGCTGTTGATTTAGCATTTGATTCTGTTGCTTAATCAGCAGGCTAGAGTTTTGAAGTTTTTGATTAGTTGAAATAGCCCAAATAGAAGTTAGAGTAGCAATGAGGGCAAAAAACATTGCTATACCTGCCACTAATAGTGCTCGATTCCGACGACGGCGTTCTTTATCGGATTTATCTTTTAATATTTTTATTGCTTCTTCCTGCTTTCTGCGTTCTTTTTGTGCATTGAGTATCTGCTCGGCCTCCAGTCGCTGTTTTTTAGCTTTTAAAATAGACCCTACCATCGTATCATGAGACAACTCATAGGTATATCCTCCCTGTAGACTTGGTTCTGCTCTTAAAAGTCGTACATCGACCAATTTGCGAAGCAAGCCAGGAGTAAAGCCCAGGCTTTTATATATTTGACCTTCGTATATACTTAACCTTCTCTCTTCTTCTTCCAGAATTAAGTCTTCTTCAATTAATTTACGGGCAGCTTTGCGCTCTTCGGCAGTATCTAATAATGCGATTTGATTATCGTAATAATTTTCATAAATACTCTCCAGGCCTTCTACTTCCTTAAGGCTTATTTGTTTTAAGCCTTCCTTCATCACTTTTTGCTCCATACTCTGGCAAAGGATTTGCAGCTGAAAGGATTCAATTTTCTGTCTGTTTTGATAGGTTAGAAAATCCAGGATATTGTCAAGGGCTGCATCCTCATAGTCAAAGGAAGAGGTATAAAATTCGTCTCCTTTCTTGAATGCAGGATTAATAATAGCTTCCTCTGCTTGTTCTCTATCAAGAGGTTCTAATTCATAGCATACCCGTAGCATATTAGGCAAATAATCATTAAGATTATTCAGCAAACTAAGCCGATCTGATCGAATAGCCATTATCAATTTGATTTCGATCGGCTGATGAAGCATTTCAAGTTCTTCCTCTGTCAACCTTTTTTCTCCTCCCTCATACTGTTCTTCTATAAAGCTTCGAAAGCGAGCAGGAATATCAATAGTAATTAATTCTGCTAGTTCCTTTTTAAACTGGTAGATTGCCTGATCTGGATAGGTAAACAATTCTTCAAATTGATCAAAGCATATTAAAAATGTATTTTTTGAAGAGGATAGTTGCTGGCTTTTTAGCAGATACCAAAGAGAACTTTCATTGGGTATCATCCTGTCTAACACAGAAGTATCCAGAGCCTGACTAGCTAATGTTTGATTAGTAATAGAAAGAGGAGAAATATTGTTTCCGTCTGTATAGGCACCAAATCGAACTTTGAAAACCTGATAATCATGCTTCTCATCCAATAATGGCAATATCCCGGCATTTAGCAATGAGCTTTTACCTATCCCTGATTTGGAATATAAAACGACCAATTGTTCTAATAAAACGAGTTCGTACAAGTTTTCAATGTCATTTTCTCTGCCAAAGAAAACATTTCCTTGATCGTATAAAAAAGGTTGTGCCCCAGGATATCTATACATTTTTGTCATTCCAGAATTTCGGCTTCATTTAGTAGATTGAGTATGTCTTTCCGTACTTTATTCGATTGAACATTAGCATCCCGTTCATCAATAATACTTTGATTGATGCGTTTTTGGAGCCGGTTGAAACGATTGTTTAACAAAATGAGATCATCCAATAATTCTGCTCCTTCCTGCCCAGCATCTGTCAAAAAGATTTGAAACTCTTCTAGCACCTCTTCCAATCGATCCTCAGCAATCCATTTACGTAGTTTTTCTATAACAGAAGGAGCCTTTTCACCGAATACTCTGACTAAGCCTCTTTGATTGGCTCGCTGGTGTAATTCATCAATAAATTCATCGATGTGCTTGCGGACAAATTCAATTTTAAACTGTTCAAAGCAAAATGATTTAGTCTCATCATCAATGACCTGATTGGAGGCGTATCGCGCAAAATCATAATCGGTATGGATGTATAGTATACGCAGCAATAATTGCATATACCATTTTTCAAAGGGTATACCTAAGAAAAGGAAGTTATTGGCTTCTTTAATAATTCGTTTAAATTTCTCTGGAAAGCTATTGCCAGAAAATATCGATTCGAAATAATAAAAAAGATCATTGTGTGTAAGCACCATCGACTCCTGCTGATCTATAGATCCCAGCATATTATATATAAGAGGGTATGATGAAGTAGGTTGCTTTAGAAGTCCTCCCGGTGGCTGTTTACGCCAATAGAAGTGAGATTGGTGCTTAATATCTAATTCACTAAATACGGTACCCAGGCGCTTGTCAGGCGTTACTTTAATGATAAAATGAAATGGGATCTCTGCAATTTTTTGAAACAGCATTTCTGCTTCTGGGAAACTCTGATTATAAAAGTTTTTAATTTTATAAAAGGTCTTTGTTTTTTTAGCTCTACTAGAAAAAAGGAAAAGGTTATCCTCTTGATAGTACGTTTGTATATCCTTATTATGCTCTATGTTTAAATAGGTATTTAATGCATCATCTAACTGTTGATTTTGAGCATTGGTATATAATTCTGGCCCCAGAAATAAGATGCATTTTTCTTCCTGAATAGTATCCAGAATAAAATCCCAATCGATAAGGTTTGCTTGGGTTTCCATATGTTTTAAAATAAAACCTTTGTCTAAAACACTTCACTAACTTCCAATTTAATACTTTTTGGGAGAAAGCAAGCTATCTGACAATTTTATATTTTGCAAACCCAAGCAAACAAATCTTTTTATTGAACTACAAACCAAACACAGTTAATTATTCTATCCTTACTGGTTCGAGTTCCTTAAATAAAGAATACCTTATTGCTTCCACTGTTTCTTGATAAGCAGCAAAGTCTTCTGAGAAGAAGCGATTAAGCTGCCCTATCACCTCCTCTGTTTGCTCTCTTATCGCTTTAAGCCTAATTTCTCCAGAAGGGTTCAGTTGTCCGTCTTTTACTCGCAAATACGAAGAAACACCCCAAAAAGCACTTCCCAGTTTATCAGTAGAGCGCCGAATTCCTTTGAAATCTCTCGGGAGAAAGTAAAGTTCCTCCAATCGAGTAAGACTATCCTGTAAAGATTTACCCAATTTCTGTATTTCCTGACGAGTACTATCCGGAATAGTAGCAATGGCTCCATTCACTCGCTTGATGGTCTTTTGTCCTTCTTTAATCCTCTCCCAACCGGCATTAGCAGCTTCTACTATTTTGTAGAATTCTTCATAATATTCCTGCTCTTTTAAAGCATCACTCTCATTGAATGGAAGTCGAGGATCAGGTTTTACACTTACCTTTATCGAATCCATATAATCACCATGGGTCATTATCAGCATATATTCACCAGGCAAAACCCGCCTCCCAGATGCAGGATCAGCATCAGGCTTCACTTTCCTGCGTGAAGGATACCGTACTCCATCTCGACGAAGATTCCATTGAAAACGAGCAATACCGCGATCTACTTTTTGAGTAAAAGTGCGAATGGTATCTCTATCTTCGTCCAACACTTGTATTTTTAACTTTTTGCCTAAGCCAGTTTTTTTCTTATCTGCCTTGTTTTTCTCTGCTTTTTTATTTTTTCCTTTATCTGATTCTGGTATTGTCCAAATAGTAATCAGTGCATTCGACGAACGATTTTGACCACTAAAGTGTGCATCTGCAGGGAAGTGTTCACCATCATACGAACGATAAGAAGCCAGATAACCATCACTTGCAGAAAGGACACTAAAAGTATCTTTCACCATTTCACCTTCACTGCGTGCCAGCTCCCTTATAGCTCTGGTATCATCCAATATCCAGGCTGCTCGTCCGAAAGTTCCGACAATCAAATCATGTTCGCGAGGATGGATTTTAAGATCACGCACTGGTACAGAGGGAAAATCAATGTTCCACTGTTGCCAATGGCCACCACCATCGATGCTGAAGTATAAACCATAATCCGTACCAAGCCATAGTAATTGATCCACTTCTGGATCCTGGACAATAGAAAGCGCATGCCCTCTCACTTTATCTTCATCAGCAATTCGACGGAAGTTTTGCCCAAAATCAGTAGTATGGTAAACCATAGGGCGCCAGTCATTGCGTCGATAATCATTCACAACCACAAATGCTTCGCCTGCTCTTTTTCTAGATAATTCAATATATGGAATCCAGCTTCCCGGATTTGCTCCAGTTAAACGATCTCCCAAATTTTGCCAGGTTTTGCCACCATTTTTGGTCAATTGTAGGTTGCCATCATCTGTGCCTACCCATATCACATTTTCATCTACCGGGCTGGGAGCAATTGCCAGAATAGTAGTATGGTTTTCTGCGCGTGTATCATCAATTGTTAATCCACCACTTTCAAATTGGCGCTGTTTAGTAGAATCATTTGTTGTAAGATCAGGAGAAATAATCTCCCATGAATCTCCACAATCCATGCTTTTATGTACATATTGGCTACCAAAATAAATACCACAATTGTGAAATGGGTTTTGGGCGATTGCTGAATTCCAGCTAAAGCGTAATTCTTCTCCTTCCGGGTGTACAGGCCTTATAAATTCTGAGTCCCCGGTTTCTCTATCAACCATAGATACAAAACCTCCTTGTGACATCGCATATACATATCGGTTATCATCGGGTTTAAATACAACATCGAAGCCATCACCAAAATACACTTCCTGCCAATCGTAATTGCGAATACCTCCATATTTCCATTGTGCACTAGGCCCTACCCACGAGCCATTGTCCTGCATACCTCCTGCTACATGATAAGGGATATCCATATCATAGCTAATGTGATAAAACTGTGCCAATGGAAGTGTTTCTACAAACTGCCAATTAGCTCCTCCATCATGGGAGATATTTACCCCCCCATCATTGCCTTCTATCATATAATCCGGATTCTCAGGATGTACCCAAAAAGCATGATGATCAGGATGCGTCCCCCTACCAAAACGCTCAAAGGTTTTGCCACCATCTTCACTTTTCGACATATGAGACCACAGATTAAATAAGCGATTCTCATTTTGGGGATCTACAAAAATATCTGCATAATAAAAGGGGCGGTTTCCAATATTCTCTGTAGATACCAATTTCCATTTGAAGCCGCCATCCGTTGATTTATACAAACCATTTTTTTTCGCTTCCACTAATGCATATATGATGTCGGGATCAGAAGGAGCAATCCCGAGGCCTATTCTTCCTAATATGCCTTTCGGCAAACCATCTTCTTCTGTTCTTTTTTTCCAGTTAACACCTCCATCAAAAGTGATGTAAATACCTGAACCTTCCCCTCCTGAATTGAATGTCCAGGGCTTACGGCCAAATTCCCACATCGCTGCTATTAGCTTATTAGGATTAGAGGGATCAACTACCAGATCCGCACAACCCGTTGAATCATTGATGGATAATATATGCTCCCAGTTTTCTCCACCGTCCCGAGTACGATATACACCACGCTCTTCATTATTACCCCATGCTGAACCCAGTGCTGCGACGTAAACAGTATTAGGATCATCTCGATGAATGATAATTCTATGGATGGTTTTAGTAGCTTTTAAACCCATACACTGCCAGGTTTTGCCACCATCCAGGCTTTTATAGATACCTTCGCCACTATTGTGAGAATTTCGAGGATTGCCCTCTCCTGTACCTACCCATATCTCACTCGGATTTTGCTGATTGATAGCAAGCGCACCAATAGACTGTACGGGTTGTTCATCAAAAATGGGTTCCCAGGTAATTCCTCCACTTTTAGAGCGCCATACGCCTCCCGAAGCCGTGCCAATATATATGACATTAGGCTGATCATTAATCACATCTATACTTGTGACTCGCCCACTCATTCCTGCAGGGCCAATATTCCGAATCTTCAGATTTTTGAAATGCTCTAAATCAATCGATTGACTAAAGAGTAAAAGAGAACAACAATTCAATAAAAAAACAATGCTAAGTCTAGTCATAGGGGTATTTTCTTTAATAGGGTGTTCTTATTGAAAGCTATAAAACTAATATAAATATAGTAATCACTATTTTGGGGTCAGGATCAGAAATTGCCAAGAATCAAAAATATCGACAAAGATACTTCAGTCTCCCTATAATGAAATTATTGTATACTTTAGTAGCATGAGTAATTTAGTTTTAAACTTCCTGATAGTCGAAGATGACCTCCTGTTTGCTGTAGAACTGGAAATGTTGCTACAGGAAATCGGATATGAAGCAACTGTAAGAGTTGATAATTCTAGTGATGCACTAGAAGTATTGTATTCAAATGAAATTGACTTCATATTAATGGATATAGATATCAAAGGGAAGCTCAGTGGTATAGAAATAGGCCAAAAAACTCGCCACCTCAATATCCCCATCCTATATATTACCAGCCTTGGTAATGATGAACACTATGAAGCTGCTCAAAAGTCTAATATGGCAGGCTACCTGGTCAAACCCATTGACAAATATTCTCTAAGAACAGCTATCGATCTAGCCATTAATAACATCCTGCTTTCGCAAAAGTATAAATATGCGAATAATACGGCCGATGAATTCATCTTTGAGCAATACCTCTTCTTTAAAAAAAGGCGCATCTATCACAAAGTAAAAATAGATGATATCACCATCGTAGAAGGAGCCGATGATTATGTACAGGTATATCTGAAAAATGACAACAAATTCTTATCTCGCAAAACGATGCGCGCAATGGAAAACCTCTTATCCCTACACCGATTTGTGAGAGTTCATCGTAGTTACCTTGTCCATATTGATGCCATCCAGTCTATAGATTTCCAAAATCAAAAATTATTCATTGGTGATATTGAAATTCCTATAAGCAGAAATCGTAAAAAGCAATTAGAAGAGCTGGTTAATAAAATTGATTAAATCATACAAATAGCTCAAAAATCAACCACTCACCGATTCCTACTTACATTTGACCGATTCCTCTCAGTCAGATGGTTCTTCTTTTGCCAGGATTGTAGTTCTTTATAATCGTCAACCCGCCCCCCTCCTTAGTTCAACTACTAAAAAAACACCATTATGAAGAAAAAACTACAAGCTGATTTGGCAACCATTCTTGATCAGCAAATGCGATCTACCCGCATTGGTACTTGCTATAATGCTTTTACAAAAGAATTAATAGTAGAACAAAATTCTATTGATTTAGGAAAGCTTAACGAACAAAATAAATTAATGTTCGTTGATGGAATTGCAAAGTTCAAACTCAGTGCTACTTCCAATAATTCTGCTTCAGAAAATAGCTCTAAATGGGGGCTAGATACCAAAGTATCTGGTGGAATCTGGAAATGTAAAGCCGCTGCTGGTTTTAAAATGGAAAAATCGCATGCTGACTCTAAAGCTACAACAGATGTCAAAGCCAATGTTTCTTATAAATATCAGGAACAATTCTTTAGAGTACAAAGAGCAAGTGAGAAAGTGCTTTTTAAGTGTATGCCTGAAGATTTTCAAGATGCTTATACTGCTATTATGAAAGCAGCGACACCTATTGAACGAGTAAAAAAGTATCAGGATTTTATCCAGCAATTTGGGACAGGCTGTGTCACCAAGCTTTATTTAGAAGCAGGCAGTATTGCCGATATTAAAATTGAATCTGTCAATACAGCCAATTCTAATTCAGCTAAGTATGAAGCAAATGTAGCAGTATCTAGTAGTATAGCTGATGTATCGGCAGCTGGGGGTTGGGCTGAAGAACACAAGACAGCTGGTTTAAAAGGTGAAGTTAAAATTACGGCCGTTTCTTATCCCCAAAATGCTCCTACTAAAGAGTGGGTTAAATCTGTACTTGACACGTTTAATGGCAAAGCAATCGATGAATTGACTAAAGGTGCCAACTTTGCAAGTTTACCCGAGGTTAAATTTGACCCCGCTCCTCCTTATCCTGAAAAAGAGAAACCAGAAGAAAAGGAATTGCCTGAAAACAAATCCGATTTCGATGAAGAAATGAAGAAAAAAATCATGGAGGAAGATGGATATGAGGGAAGCTGGGACGATTATGTAAAAAAACAAGAAGAAGCGCTGGCTAAAATCACTAACAAAGATGTGGTGAAAGATGCACAGGAAGCAGTTAGTAATCTCCATGCTTTCCCTGCATCAGATGATCGTCCTAAAATGTTTGCAAAATATTATAATAACAATTATGTGAACCGGTTAATGACTTTTAATAGTGGCTGGGATTTGGGAGGATATATGCCTATCGACTTTGAAGTCACACCCTGGGAAGAATTATTTCCCAGCCTAAAGGCACCTTTTCAGTGTACCTCTTCCAGTATCTATTTGGCAAAATTAATGACCTTCTATTATACTCGTCTTCAATTTGGTCAATATCTAAGTTTCCTCAAGGATACAGGAGATGCCTATGAATCTCACCGGAAAGATCAAATCCCCAATGATGTTTCCAACTATTTTCTGGCTTGCAAAAAATACCTGGAAGATATGATCGAAAACCTACCAGAAAAAGCAACCGAACAAGATTACAAAAGATGGCTCAGTTGTTTTGACAACTACTTAGAATCCAAAGACTACAGGGGTAGAGCATTAGACATTATCATCCAATTCTTCAACAAAGAAATATATCAAAGCTTTTTTAAGCACTATGATGTATTATCACGTTGTCCTTATGGGCTTACGTACCATTTCAATGCCTTTTATGATCCAATTCACTATGATTGCCTGCTAGATTTTAAAATTGACGATACCCCTGAAAGAGATACAGCGACAGGCTATGTAACTAAAAATCTAGGCCTTAAGAATGAATTGCAAAAAGCACTTAGATTTTATCCAGTGTTGGAGGTAGTCCAAAAGCAAAAAGCAGAAGGAGGTTATGAGTATCCCGTTATGGTGTCTGCAGTTTATTTCAAAAATGGCCAATTTCATCGATTTACCTTAAACAGAATTGATGTATACGTCAAAGGAAAATCATCTCCAAAAGACGACGTTTTTTTCGCTGCGATTAACCGTTTAGTGAGTTTTCCTGATTGGTTACTCAATTATAACTATGACAGGAAAAGCTTTAGTTGGTATTATAAAGAGGGCCAAGGGAGGAGCTACTATGTAGAAGATACTGGTGCCAATCGGCATTGCGTCGATTTCAAAATCATTAATACACTTGCTCAGGAAGGAGGTGTTAAAATGCGAGGCGTACAACCTATGTTCCAGGATTTTCCTTTTTCACTAGCAAAGGGGTATCCTGCTTAAACTCAATTTTTGATAAGGTAATCTACATATTATAGTTTTTGCCAAAAAGCAAAACAATTCAAATCAAATACCTCTCATAAAGCACCCTGAATGTAGTCTATCAAAACTCACATTTGGGGTGTTTTGCATCTAAACAATACTTTTATAAGTTTCATCATATTATTATATATTTGAGTAGTAAATACACGTGTAATTGCAATAGCTAAGTCTCAATATTAGATGAAACCATTATTCTTCCTACTCGCTAAAAGAATTTATAGCATCTCTTCCATTTTAAAAATAGCCATATTTGGAGTTTTTTTGTTGTTTACTAGCCATGTCAATGCCAATATCACTCCCTCTCAGGAAGAAGAAATACAAACACTCAAGGATCAACTTGAAGCCGCAACTAATCAGTATCAGAAGGCAGGAATAATATCAGAATTAATTAGCATTTATTCAGGGCATGATACTAGTATTGCAGTGCAGTATATATCCACCATTCAACAATTTGAGCCAGAGGTGAGCAATGCTTTTTATCCTTTTGTAAAAGGCTTATATCTTAATAAACTCAGTAAATATCAATCTGCTAAACCTTATTTTATTAGTGCTATTTCTGCATTTCAACAAAATAAAGACCACGCACAGGTAGCGGAATGCCTGGAACAACTGAGTTATTGCTATTCTTTTACAGGCTTATTAGATAGTGCTCTTATTACTCTAGAGCAATCAAAACACCTCTTAGAAAAAGAAAAATTGACAAAGGATGAGCAGCATTTGTACGCCATGCTGCATGGAACAATAGGCACTATATACCGAAAAATGGCTCAATATGATTCTGCTATGTGGTATATGGATAAAGCTATTAGCCTGAAAGAAAGTAGCGACGACCCTAGCTGGGCTATAGATGTTTCAAATAAAGGGAATATATACCTCGTTCAAGGAGATCTCGTCAAAGGAGCAGAGCACTATTTAAAAGCAGTACATCAGTTTGAAAAAATAAACGATCTCAAGAACGCTAATACTACTTACCTCAACCTATCTATTATTCACCTCAACCTGGAACAATATGATGAGGAAAAAAAATATATCGAAAAAAGTATTGGTATAAGTAAAAGAACAAATGATAATTTTCACCTAGCTTATGGATTATTGATGCTCAGTGCTAATAATACTCATTATGAAAAGCATGAAAAAGCAAAAGAACTGAACCTAAAAGCACTAACATTATCTCATGAGCTTAAAAACGATGTGCTCATCTCAAGATCTTTATATCAAACGGGAGAATCCTATTCGATATTAGGAATAGCAGATTCTGCTTTTTATTACCTATCGGAATGTAGATCATTTTGCGAACAGTCTAATGCCATTCAGGTTGCTTTGTTTTATGCCATGGCTGCAAAGGGACTTGGTAGTTATTATCTAAATACAAACCAATATCAATCTGCTATCCCATTTCTCAATGAATATTTGAACTGGGAAGCTAGCAACAGAGGAAATCTCTCGCTGCAAGGAGAAGTATCAGAAAAACTAGCACGTGCCTATGCTGGAATAGGTGATTATCAACAAGCTTATCAATACCACCAGCAATACAAAATTTTAAATGACAGCATTCTCAATCAGGAAAATATTGCTGCCATTACAGAGGCAGAAACGGAGGCACGTTATGTAGCAGAGCAAGAAAAACAAGCACTAGCACTAGAAGCTGAAAGAAAAGAACAAAGATTTATACAGTATAGCTTGCTAGGAGGTATCGCTACTCTACTTTTACTCTCTGCTCTCATCTATCGAAACTACCGGATTAAAAATAAAGCCAACCAAACGATCGAAAAACAAAAAGAGCAATTGGAGTACCTCAATCAAACCAAAGATCGCATTTTTGCTATCATTGGCCACGATATGCGCAAGCCCGTACTCAGCTTCCGAGGCATCGCAAAGAAAGTCAACTACTTACTCCAAAAGCAAGACTTTGAAACCCTGAACGCTATTGGTGGACAAATAGAACAAAACGCATTAGCCCTCAATGAATTAACAGATAACCTCCTCAACTGGGCACTTCTCCAAAAAGAAGCTCTTACACTCAATCCTACATCCATCCCGCTAGCGGAAGTTATAGAAGAAATTATAGAACTCTTCAAAGGGGCTGCTGACAACAAAAACATTCATATCCAGACAGATATCCCTGATAACCTGGAAGTGCTTACCGATCTTCATGCATTTCGGACTATTATCAGAAACCTGATCGATAACGCTATTAAATATACTCCTGAAAATGGGCAGGTAAGCATCCGCGCCTCCAAAATACCAACAGGTGTTGAGATTGAGGTATCAGACACAGGGGTAGGTATTGCAGAAGATAAACTACAAAATATATTCCTGCTACAGAACGACAAAAGTACCAGAGGCACTGCCGGAGAAAAGGGTACCGGGCTGGGCATGCACCTTGTAAAAGAACTGACCAAAATCAACAAGGGAGCGATAGATGTAAAAAGCCAGGTGGGTAAAGGGACACTATTTGTGCTCACCTTTCCAAGTTGAAAGCCTTCTCAGTGAAGGATTCGAACCTGACTTTTATACATACATAATCTACTTGATTGAAATTTTGCTATAAGCATAAGTGAATATATTTGAACATTCTATCTTGCTTCTGTATATACCGCCGGAGGCATATATTAATAGTAACGTGATTCACATAGACTTCTTCACCCATTCTCATCTTTCCATACATTGTTACAATTGACCGAATGTAGCCAACCATTCACCGAATGGCCTATTTATTTTTGTAATTGGACAATCCCTTCGCTATATCTTAGTGGTAATGATGCTCATGGCGCCCCCCTCCTGAGTATAAAAACACCAATACTCTAACAAGCTGAATTTAATGGATTAGATAGCCTACAAATTGTGCACATACAATTTGCAGACTCCCCTATCCAGTACTATACGATTTCCTTTACGACTAAACTTTAACGCAATGAATAAACAAATACTACAATTAAGCCTAATACTTTGTCTAAGCTTCACTACGACCCTACTATTAGGATTTAATAATACAATTAATAGTGACAATGACCTAGCATCAACAAGCTATGACTGCCCTCCAGGTAGTATGCAATTTTATAGCCAGGCCGATATTGACCAATTTTTAATCGATTATCCCAACTGTACTGAAATTTCTGGCCAAGTATATATTGGCGGCACCATGACCAATCTCAATGGCCTGGCGAATATTCAATCTATTACAGGAACTTTTACTATCGCTACCACATCAGCTCTGACATCGTTGGAGGGCTTAAATGCACTCACATCAATAGGTAATAACTTTATCATTCAAAATAATGCTGCCCTGTCGTCCATAAGTTCGTTGAGTAATCTTAGTTCAATAGGATGGGGTTTGCAAATTTTAAATAATGCATCCCTGACTTCACTTGTCGGGCTAGAATCTATCACAACACTTCCTTTTGGGCTTGATATCTTGTATAACCCAATTACTTCTCTTAATGGACTTAATGGACTCACCTCAACACAATCTATTGAAGTTTCTCATAGCCCTGAACTAACATCTCTGGATGGACTGGAAGCATTGAACTATGTTGAGCTGGATATTCGAATTCTAAACAATCCAAAATTAGCTTCTATTAGCGGACTTTCTGCTTTGACTACTGTTGATAGAGGGCTTTATATCAGCAACCTTCCTCTATTGACTTCTCTTAATGGGCTGGAGAATTTAACTACACTATTAGATAGAATTGTGATATTAGATAATCCTAGCCTGCAAAATTTAGACGGTTTGACAGGCCTGACATCAGTAGGTTTACTCATCTACATCAGTAAAAATGATGCGCTTACTGAATTGCCAAATTTTAATGCGAACCTCAATGTACCAACACTTTATGTCTTAGAAAATGCTTCTCTAGCTACCTGTAATAGTGATTGGGTATGTAATGCGATCATTAACGCCTCCACAAATTTCATCATTTCTGATAATGCAAGTGGCTGCCAGAATCTTAACGCAGTCAGCAGTAGCTGTGGCCTCATCACCCTTGAAGCTAAATGCAAGGATATTAGCGTTGCCATTCAGCAAGGTGGACAAGTAAGTATAACAGCAGCAGATGTAGATGATGGCTCCGTCAATGCAATGACCAGCACCGTAAGCCCATCAACATTTACTTGTAGCAACTTAGGTCCCAATACTGTTACGCTTACCATATCAGATGACAACGGCAATAATGATCAATGTACTGCTACCGTCACGGTACAAGATGGCGTAGGGCTTGCAGGAGGATGGAGTGGATCAACCATAGGTACCTCCGCTCTGGGAGATGATTTCAATTTCGAAGTGTGCAATAACCCCTCCGCTAACGGCCAGTTTGTCATATCCAGCTCTGGAAACAACACCAGCAGTACCTCTACTGACAATATAGCTTTCGCCTACCAAACGCTCTGTGGTACAGATGCGACTATAACAGCCAAAATAGAAAGCGTATCTGCCAATGGTTATGGCGGCCTGATGATCCGTGAGAGCACTGATGGGAATAGTAAACAAGTGGCTATTTTTTCCAATCTGGGCAACAGCCTACGCCATGAAGTACGCTATATGACAGGCGCCAATAAAGTTGTACAAAACTTCATAAAGCCCTCTCCCTACTGGCTACGCTTACAGCGTCAGGGCAATTGGGTGTTTGCTTACTACAGTGCTACGGGTGCTACCTTTCAATACGTTCATGCAGTATACATTCCCATGGATATGTGTGTAGAAGTTGGTATGGCTAGTTTCACTTATCTCCCCAACACACAAGCAGACGCTACTTTCTCTAATGTGGAAGTTTTAGGAGGTAATGGTGCTAATATTGAAGCGCCTGATATTGCTACTACAACCCATTATCATGCTGTAAACTTATATCCTAATCCCGCCAGCAGCAGTATCAATCTGGTATTTGAAGCAGAAAGGAACAAAGCAATTACTGCTATTCTTAGAAATCAAATGGGGCAGATTATTGAACAAAGACAACTGGGTAATAATGATATAACGATCGAATGGGATATAAGCACTTTACAGTCTGGGCTATACTTCATTGAAATCCAAAGAGAAGGACAACTACCTGAAGTACTGCGCTTTGTAAAACAACAATAATCCAAACCATAAACAATACAAAATGAAAAAGTTTTTACTCTTTCTAGTACTAAGCATTTGTTTTCTAAATGCTTATGCACAAAGCATTAGCGTTCATGACGGAGTTTGTTTTGTGTCCAACAACTTTACCTTTATTGGAGAAGTAAATGGTAAAAATGCTTATGAAGATAGTGGTATTCGGATAGAATGGAACACCACAAATAATCGTTGGGAAATACACAATGGAGATGGATTCGTCTACTATTATATGACAGCCAATTCTTTTCCTAATCCACTTGATAGTGAAACTGCAACTAATAATGGTACGCCCTGGACTGATCCCACAGGAAGTTGTTCTGCTACCTCCTCCGGTATTAATATTACTGGAGATGGTACTCAAAATACCTTAGGCGGTTGCACCGATACACAACCCCCAAGCATCACTTGTCCATCGGTAAACTTTACAACAAATGTATCTGTAGTAATTATTGAGGGCGATTTGGCAAGAGGAGGGGGCGATGCCCGCCAACTAGATGGGTATCATGAGTTTACGTTGTTAGATGAAGATAATAATGAGATCTACTATAATGGAATGTCAACTGATTATATTGTCTACACGTATTTTTATGAGGTACCTTGCGATGCCAATTACACCCTCAACCTTGCATCAGGCGATGGAGTAAATGAACTATATGTTATAATAGACAACGAAACAATAATCTCAGATACTCCCCCCTTCGACCTTCCCGAAACTTATCCCTTTACTGTAGATCCTTGTAATATTGCAGATAATTCATGCACTATCGAAGGTGATGGGTTAACACCTGAAGTTTCAGATGATTGTAGCACCAATCCAACAGTAACTTATACGCTTTCCGGAGCGACTACAGGGAATGGAGACTATAGTGCTAATTATACTCTTTTCAATATCGGAACAACCACTTTAACCTATACAGCTACAGATGATGAAGGCAATGTAGGAACCTGCTCTGTAGATATTACCGTACTAGATTTAACGCCTCCTATAGCTAATTGCCCTTCTGACCAAAATGTAAGTAATGATGCCGGACAATGTAGTGCTACTGTCAGTTTTACGATTCCTGATCCTACTGACGATTGCTCTACCGTCACATCAACGGCTAGCCCCGCTTCGGGTTCGTCCTTTGCAATCGGGACAACTCCTGTAACCGTAACCGCAACTGATGCTGCAGGCAATACCGCCAACTGTATGTTTAATGTAATCGTCAGTGATACCGAAGCGCCAACCGCCAACTGCCCTCCTGATCAAACCGTAAGTAATGATGCGGGAGCATGTGGTGCTAATGTTAGCTTCACCATCCCTGGCCCTACAGATAATTGCCCTGGTGCCATTTCAAGTGCCAATCTAACTTCTGCTTCTTTCTTTGCAGTAGGAACGACTCCTGTAATGGTAACAGCAACTGATGTTGCAGGAAACATAGACATTTGTTCGTTTAATGTAATCGTGAATGACACTGAAGCACCAACAGCCAATTGTCCCCTTGATCAAACGGTAAGTAATGATGCAGGACTATGTGGTGCATCTGTAAACTTTACGATACCAGATAATTCAGACAACTGCACAAGTCCCATTACTATAGCTACTCCTGCTTCTGGTTATCTATTCGCAGTTGGGACAACACCTGTAAGCGTTACAACGACTGATGCCACAGGCAATACATCTGATTGTTCATTTAATATAACGGTCAATGACACCGAAGCGCCTAATATGGTATGCAACGATTTTAATGTCAATCTTACAGGAAGTTCGGCTACTATTACTACTACGCAAGTAAATGGAGGCTCTACCGATAATTGTGGAATTACTAATCTGATACTCGACAATAATACCTTTAGCTGTAATACACTAGGAGCTCAAAGTATCACCCTCACCGGCACAGATGCCGCAGGCAATTCTAGTTCATGTGTGGCAAATATTACTGTAATTGACAACAATCTACCAATCGCAGTTTGTATCAATCCTACTATAAATCTAACGAGTGATGGAACAACTACCGTAACTCCTGATTTCTTCGACGGAGGGTCTTCTGCGGTATGTGGTGAACTTACTTACGCTGCCAGTATGAGTGATTTTGATTGCAATGATGTTGGCAACACTTATAATGTCACTCTAACAGTTACTGCTCAAAATGGTCAAGTGGCTAATTGTACTTCAACAGTAACCGTGGCAGACCCTAATAGCTACTGTTGTGCTCCTGCTAATGCGGTTTGCAATAATACAACTGTAGTATTAGACGCCAGTGGAATGAGTAGCATCCTACCATCAGATGTAGGTGGCAGTAGTACAGCCGAATGTGGACTAATGGCTGAAAGTGTATCTTTAATGAATTTTAGTTGCCAGGATATAGGCAATCCGGTTAGTGTTACTTATAGCA
This sequence comes from Chitinophagales bacterium, assembly GCA_022360175.1. Classification (GTDB taxonomy): domain Bacteria; phylum Bacteroidota; class Bacteroidia; order Chitinophagales; family Saprospiraceae; genus JAKSDI01. The sequence goes on along the minus strand of JAKSDI010000047.1, from coordinate 11,435 downwards.
TAACTGATATCAATGGAGCAATAAGTAGCTGTGTTGCTACCGTAACAGTAGAAGATAATACTCCCCCTGTTCCTGTTTGCCTTACATCTACTATCGAGCTATCACCAGATGGTACTTACACTTTACAAGAAACAGATGTATACAATGCAAATGCCAGTTCGGATAATTGTAGCATTAATAGTGTAGATTTCACGGCAACAACTTATGATTGTAATGATGAAGATCAGGCTTTCACGGCAACAGTCACTGTAACTGACGCAGGTGGAAACACTGCAAATTGCAATGCTACCATTACCGTAAAGATTGGAAATCAACTGCCTGATACCTGGCAAACTAATGACATTGGAGCAACAACAATTGGCAATGCATACAGCTTTGATCCATGTGCCGACACCAATTCAGGAGGTGGAAACTTCACTATTACTGGCTCAGGCAATAATGCTTTAAGTAATGCTACTGATAATGTAGCTTTTGCTTCTCAAATACTTTGCGGTGATGTCATTATTACTGCCAGAATTGAAAGTATTAGCCCCGGAGGATATGGTGGACTGATGATTCGCGAAAGCATCGATGCCAATAGCAAACAAGTAGCTATCTTTTCTAATCAAAGTAACTCCCTACGCCATGAAACCCGGTATTTTACCGGAGCTAATAAAGTAGTGCAAAATTTTATCAAGCCAGCTCCTTACTGGTTGCGCCTGCAGCGCCAGGGCAATTGGGTATTTGCATACTATTCTTCTACTGGTTTCACGTTTCAGTACGTACATGCAGTGTATGTACCTATGGAGATGTGTGTAGAAGTTGGTTTAGCAAGCTTTACCTATCTATCAAATACACAAGCAGAGGCTATCTTTTCTAATGTAGAGGTTTCAGGTAGTAATACAGCTGGTATTGATATACCTGATATTTCTACTACTACCGATTATCATGCTGTAAACTTATATCCTAATCCAGCCACTAGTAATATTAATCTGGTATTCGAGGCTGGAAAAGGAGAGAAAGTTACTGCTATCCTTAGAAACCAAATGGGACAAATTATCGAGCAACGTAGATTATATAGTACCGACATTCGCACAGAGTGGGATGTAAGCACACTCCTATCTGGTATTTATTTCATAGAAATAAGAAGGGAAGGGCAACCACTAGAAATTCTGCGTTTTGTAAAAACACTATAACCCATATAGTAGGTAAATATTTTCACTTTCTAAGTGCTCTGGTTCTATATCAGAGCACTTTTTTTATCTCACCGCAAATTTCATCTTATAGTCAGCTCCTATCTTGCCTTTCTTTATGCTATCCAGCTTACGCTTAATCATTCTTTTCTTGATAGGCTTAAGCAATTCTGTAAAGAGGATGCCATCTATATGATCATATTCATGCTGAACTACGCGCGCATTAATGCCATTTAGAATAATCTCCTGCTCCTCGAAATTTTCGTCCATATAACGCAACTTCAGTTGGGCAGGGCGCTCAACATCTCCGCGTATATCTGGTATACTTAGGCAACCTTCTTCATAAGTCCAGGGTTCACCAGCTTCTTCTACTTTATGTGCATTGATAAACACTTTCTTAATGCCTTCATCCTCTTTGCCTTCTTTCATCATCTGCACGGTATCTACTACAAAGAGTCGTATACTTTTACCAATTTGTGGAGCAGCAAGCCCTACGCCCTCTGCATTGTACATCGTTTTCCACATATTTTCTATCAATTCCTGTAGCCCCGGATAATCTGGGGTAATATCTTCAGCAACTTTTTTAAGTACAGGCTGTCCGTAAGCGTAAATTGGCAATAACATATTAAAGATAATTTCTTGTGTTTTCCATATAATCCTGCAGTATTATCACTGCACTAATCTTATCTACCAGGCTCTTATCCTGACGTTTTTTGCGTTTGGCGCCACTCATCAATATAGCTCTTTTCGCATCTTCAGAAGTAAAGCGTTCATCATGTAATACAACTTCCTTATCGGGGTATAATTTTTTCAGCTTTCGCGAAAAACCGATTACGAGATGATGAATTTGGGCAGGATTCCCATCTGGATATAATGGTTCTCCTAATACGATCGTTTCTACTTCCTCTTTCTGAAAATAAGTACTCAAATATTCCAGCAAGTCAGTAGTGGGAACAGTATCAAGGCCATTAGCAATGATCTGTAGAGGATCAGTTACCGCCAGTCCAGTTCTTTTTGTTCCATAATCGATAGCTAGAATACGTGCCAAATGCTCTTATTTTTGATTATTTCCCTTCAACAAAAACGCAAAGTTAAAACTTTTGGATTAAGAGCGTGTCTAAAAATTACCCTTCGGTACCTTTAAGGTAAATATTGCTCTGCACTACGTTATTTTTTTCGTCGGATTGCCCGCATCCGACTGCAAAAAATGCCTTGTTCAGCATAATATTTTCTCTTAAATACATCCAAAAGCAAAATTTAGACATACTCTAATCCAAATATCCTTGTGCTTGTAAATGAAACAACTCTGCATATTTACCATTTTTAGCCAATAACTCCTCATGACTACCGTATTCCAATTTTTGCCCATTCTCTAAAAACAGGATTCTATCAGCCATACGAACAGTAGAAAATCGATGGGAAATTAGTACCGCTGCTTTCCCTTTTATCAATTCTGCAAAGCGCACAAAAACTTCGTGTTCAGCACGTGCATCTAAGGCTGCAGTTGGCTCATCCAATATCAGTAGTTGAGCTTCCCGCATATAAGCACGTGCTAATGCGATCTTTTGCCACTGTCCTCCTGACAAGTCAATTCCGTTAGCAAATCGTTTACCTAAAATTTGTTCATACTTGTCGGGCAGTTCTTCTACCACTTCACTTGCCAGGCTTTTACCCGCCGCATCTTCAATCAATCCGAAGTCATTTTGTGCACTGATATTACCAATAGCAATATTTTCTTTTACCTTCAGTTGGAAACGGATATAATCCTGGAAAATGATGCCAATATTGTTGCGCAAATCCTCTATGCCATATTTCCGTATATCTACTCCATCTACCAATATTTTGCCCTCTGTTGGTTCGTATAATCGAGCTAACAATTTCACCAGTGTTGTTTTTCCTGCCCCATTTTCACCCACCAGTGCCAGCTTTTCGCCAGCACGAAGATCAAAAGATAAATTTCTAATAGCCCATCGTTCGCTATTAGGGTATTTAAAACTCACATTATCGAAGGTGAATGTCAGGACCCTTTCGGGGAATGGAAGAGCATTCTTTTCAGAGTGAATATTGGGCTGTATTTCAAAAAAGTCAAACAAATCCTGTAGATATAAAGCTCCTTCGGCAATGCGCGAGAATCGATTCATAATATTTTGTAACATATTGCGCATTCTTTCAAAGGACCCTGCAAGGAAGGTAAGCGTACCAATAGTGATTATAGCACTCACGGCTTGGGTAACAATAAATACATAAGCTGCATAATAAGATATACTTCCCAGGAAAGAGAGAAAACTCCCCCAGGCAGATCGTTTCAATGCTATTGAACGATTCGCCAGATAATATTGATCAGACAGCAACTCAAACCGCTTGGCTATAAAATCTGCCAGATTGAAAATTTTGACTTCTTTTGCTGTTTGGTCACTAGCTCCTATAAATCTTAAATAATCCAGCTCTCTCCGCTCAGGAGTCCAGTTTCTCGTCAGAGAATAAGTACGTTGATTAAAGTGAGTTTCTCCTAAAAAAGATGGGATGACTGCTATGATTAAAATCAAAATCAACCAGGGATTAAAAACTATTAAACCTGCTCCCAGAAATAAGACGGTTACAATATCCTGCATTTGGGAAAGCACTTGTGACATTAAAACCGTTCTCCCTGTTGTTTGCCGGCGAGCACGTTCCAGTTTATCATAAAAGGCAGCATCTTCAAATTGATATAAGTCTAATTTTGCAGCATGACGAATAAGCTCTGCCGAAGTACGATTAGATACTAAATCGCCCAACAGGCTATCTAATAAAGTAATCCCTCTATTCATAATATCCGAGACAATAGCCAGGCCAAATTCGAGTGCAACCATCGTCCAGAGATATTGAGTATCTGTTACATCTCCATTTGCCAATGTAATTACTGCATCTATAATCTCCTTTCCTATATATAGCATAGCCAGAGGCACCGCCGACTTGAGCAAACGCAATCCGAGGTTACCTAAAGCCATATATTTATTCGTTTGCCATATAAGCTTAAAAAAAGGAGGTAAATTTTTTAGCGCTCCTACTTGCTCTCTTAACGCACTTTTAGTTTCTTCCGGTTTTTCTTTTTTCATGAATTAGACTAAGAGTATAAAATGATATATTCCAGTTTTATTCCAAACCATTTTCCTAATCCAATAGTTGCACCAATCCTAATATGTCCAAAATAATTGAACATCTCGAACACTTACAAACACTGCTTCAATTGGAAAAAGAAGCGGACCTCGAGACCTTTAAAAAAATGATACAAAGCTTGCCTTTACAAGAAAGACAGGCGAAAGGATTTAGCTGGTATCCGGTACAAGTCATCAAAAAAGGATATACTTATGGAAATCGTGCCTTTGTGATCGTTGAGCGTGAAAAGCAAAAGGATGAGCCTCATCACTTCAGGCCAGGCAAGGTAGTCAATCTTTTCACCCAACAAGCAGCTGTTCAACGGCCTGAACGTACAGGAGTAATCCATTATGTGGATAAAAACAAAATGAAAATCATCCTCAACACACAGGATTTGCCTGATTGGATAAACCTCGGATTAATAGGAGTTGATCTTTTGTTCGATGAAACGACCTACCTTGAAATGAATAAGGCTTTACAGTTAGTCAAAGATGCTAAAAAAGGCAGACTATCAGAGCTCCGTTCTATACTGTGCGGCACTCAGGAAGCACGATTCGCTCCTATGGGGACCTCCAAGGACGCCGATCTGGAGGTCGGCGACACGCGAATAGCAGGTTTGAATGATGCCCAAAATGCCGCTGTTAATAATATATTGTCGGCACAGGACCTGTCTGTCATTCATGGTCCTCCCGGCACAGGTAAAACGACAACCCTTGTTCAAGCTATTCGCGTACTTAGTGAGCGAGAAGGAACTATACTTGTTGTAGCTCCCAGCAATACTGCAGTTGATCTTCTTACCGAACGTATTGCCGAGCAAGGTGTAACCGTGACTCGCATCGGTAATATCTCCAGAGTAGATGAAAATGTGATACGACATACCATGGAGTTAAAACTGGCAGAGCATCCCGACAGTAAAAATGTCAAAAAGATAAAAATACAGGCGGTAGAAGCCCGCCGTAAAGCTCGCAAATACAAACGTAATTTTGGACATGAAGAACGACAGGAAAGACAGCGCCTCTTCAAAGAAGCTCGTGAGTTGAATGCATGGGCCAATCAACTGGAAGAACGTATGATCAGTCAAATACTTGATGGCTCGCAAGTAATCACGGCCACCCTGGTAGGAGCTGCTCATTCACTCCTGGAAAAGCGATCGTTCCGCACCGTTATTATTGACGAAGCCGCTCAGGCATTAGAACCTGCTACCTGGATTCCTATTTTGAAAGCATCACGAGTAATACTTACTGGCGACCCGTTTCAGCTTCCTCCCACGGTAAAATCTAATGAGGCTCAGCGAAAAGGTTTTGATAAAACCATGATAGAACGCTTACTACCTATCACTCAACAAGCTTGTCTGCTTAATATCCAATATCGTATGAATGAGCAGATTATGGGATTTTCCAATGCTCAGTTTTATAATAACAAATTAAAAGCAGCTGAATTAGTCCGACAACATGGGTTGGCTGTCCGGCATCATAAAGCTGTATTATTCATTGATACTGCTGGTTGTGGCTTTGAGGAAAAGATGGAAGAGAAATATATGAGCCGCTACAATCCCGAAGAATTCCTGATTCTTAGAGAGCACCTCATTGCACTCAAAGACAGCTATGGAGATGAAGCATTCCCAAGCACCGCTATTATATCTCCTTATCGCGAACAGGTATTACATATTCAACAGGAATGCGAATCAGAAGCAGAACTCAATGAGCTTCCACTGACTATTAATACCATAGATGGTTTTCAAGGACAAGAACGAGACCTTGTATACATCAGCCTTGTACGTTCTAATGAAAAGGGAGACATCGGTTTTCTAAAAGATTATCGGCGGATGAATGTTGCAATGACCCGAGCACGTAAACAATTGGTAGTGATTGGAGATAGTGCAACCATTGGTAATGATTCTTTTTACCAGGCATTTCTGGATTACTGCGAAAAAAATGGGACCTACCAAACAGCCTGGGAATACATGAGAGGAAATTAAAGGTAATTTGCTTAATATAAAAGAGTCCAGTAATACGCCTGTTCGTCGCGGAATGCTTCCGCGATGCCATATGCTTGCTACCGACTCCATAAGGACTACTGGCAGAAGGTCGAGGATATCATGTACGCTCCATGCCGGTCTGGGGATCGGCGGTTACTGTTTGACCACCTTTCCACTCTCTACTATCTGCCCTTCTGCTATAAGTTGATAAAAATATACTCCGGCAGGTACCTCTCCCATATCCAACGTATTCATCCCCGCTGATAAGCGACGGTTCTGTACTAGACGGCCTACCTGATCATAGATCAATATTCTTGCATCTGTAGGCAACCAGCCTGCACGGAGAGAAAAAGTAAGGTAGCGCTGGAATGGGTTGGGGAATACGTTGGCTACTGCCTCTCTATTTCTCGCAGTATTACTCGTATTGACAATCTCAAAAGTTAACTCTTTGCATTTGGTATCACTGCCATTTTCATTACTCACGGTAAGACATACCTGATAGGTACCCGGCTCTGCGTACAGGTGTGTAGGATTTACCTCCGTACTACTATTATTATCTCCAAAATCCCATAGCCATCCGGATGGTTCATAATCACTCAAATCTGTAAAAAACACCTCCAACGGTTCTAGTGTGTCTTGTTCATAACGCCAGCGGCTCAAGGGGATATTATTGATACCTAGTGTATCACAAGAGCTACCATCTATTGGGCCAAGGCGGTAGTTGGGAAGGTTAGGGATGGAGAAAGAATTATAGGTAGGCAATTTCACACTATGCTGATCTACAAAACAATCAGGGCATAACTGATCTGGTTGGTGAATTACATGCATACTGAGCACCCCATTAGCTGCACAGATATAAATTTTACCATCAGGTGCTAATTGTGCCTGATAAAAACTAGTGGGAAAAGGGTCCAAGTATCCATCCCATTCTGCTACCAATGTTCGGGTAGCAAGTATATCTTCTGCACTCAAGTCATATTGGTAGATGTAGATATTAGAGGTCGTATATAAGTAGCGAGAGTTTTTAGAAATAGCAGCTCCTCCACTAGGGCCTCCATGAGGCAAATTGGCTTGTTGTACATTACTCAACAAACCAGTACAACGATCAAAATCATAGATAGACACCCATTCTCCAAGCTCAATTGATAATCCACTAAATCGAACATGTTTAGTCCCATCAGGAGAGAAAAGTGCTTGTCCTAAACCATTGATAATAGGCTCCTCTACTTCCTGTATTCCCACTATATCAATCCCTTCAGGAGTTAATAAATAACGATAATATCGATTAGAATTCCACTCTGGCACAATGATCCACCAATCTCGACCATTGGCATGTTTACAGGCTGAAAGCTTGCCTGCTCCTAGTGTATCATGTAGCAATAATTCTTTACGCAGAACAACTTCTCCTTGTTCATTATCAATTTTTCTTATTTCTGAATAAAATAAATCCTCTCCATAAATATCTGCATCAACAGGTGGAATAGGCAAATAATTATTTTCTATATTGATAAAATGGAATCGGGTAGTATCATACAAGTCTTGAAATATCAAGCCTGATTGGGCGGGGCGCCATCCACCACTTAATTCGCCTTCAAACCATTCTTCTCCATTGATAATAGGGTCATGATTACTATCATATATTGTTTTTCCATCAAAATAAAAAATCAATGCTCCCCCTTCATCACTAAAGCTAATGTTGTTATCTTTTAGCCCAGCTTCTCCATATTGATTGTCTACAATACTGAGTCGTTCATTTTGAAAGGACAAAATGGATAAACCAAAACTATCCTGATCTGGAGATTCGCTACCACCTGCATATCCCAATACCCAGGTATAATCATGTAACTGAGCTGATAATGACAGTGAGAATAAACAAAAAATTAAAATGTATAAATATTTCATCATCATCTATGAGATTAAGCCTGAGTATACAAAGAAAGTATAACCAGGCTGTACTAAATTAAGATTACTTCACTAATTTTCCAGTCTGCACACTGCCATCCAGCATCTCAACATGAATAATGTATATACCAGTCGACCACTGGCTAATATTGAGGTCCATAAAAGCTGCATCTTCTGCCAAACCTTCTGATAAAACCTTCGTCCCATCTATATGGTAGGCAGCAATAGAAGTGGCGTGCTTTTCATCCGGCCATACTACCCTGGTGAAATCTTTAGCAGGGTTGGGGATCATCCATAGTTTTTGTGTTTCATAATTTTCTACAGGAGCATGAGGTAAAACCGCCAAACCTTGATTATTACACAGGCTTTCATCATCAAATTCTAATGATGTTTCCTTAAGTAGTAAAGCTCTTGCAAAACCAACCGCTCGCCCTCCTTCATCCGGGCATAATTGAGCAATATTGAGTAGTGTTTGATACTCTACAGGACTAAATGTAGCACTGCCAGTAAAAATATGATTTAAATATACCTGATTGACTATCTTTTCATAAGTAGCTGGATCATTACTTGTTGTAATACCTTGATTATAACTAAGTAATTGTCCTGCTTTAATCATACGCTCTATCTCTATGAGATTACTAAAACTATCTATAATACCAATGGTTGTTTGAATAGCAGCCACTTTACTCTGACGCTGCCCCCATAAAGTAACCGAATCCTGAGCAGTGTTGGCTAATGCTAACAAACCATCTATCTCCCGAATAGCACTCAGGTATCCCAATAGTTGTTCTCTGTTCTCAGAAATAGCTGATGAATGTATACTATTATGATCAATCAAATGTTTAATGCCAGCAGCTATAGAATCCAACTTTCCAACCGGCTGATTTTGAGCTAATGTATAAAAAGCATCCATCAAAGGATTAGAGGGCAGTAATGCATAGTTTTCTTTTATCTTGTGATATAAGTATTGCTTAGCTCTCCAATCTAGTACCACATCTTGTATCAAGGCTAATAAAGTACCATCAACTAAAGCACTATCTAAATGGGTATAACGAGTTGGAAAGATAGCTTCTCGGCAAGCCTCATCTAGTAGGCAGCTTTCAGGAGCATCTGGGCCTAGTTCAAACCAAATCGCAGCCCCTGCATTAGGTAGATCAATAGAGCCAGGCCAGGTAGAAGGATGTGCTGAATATAGAGATTGACCTATAGTAAAGTCAATTCCTTCATGCCTAGCCGCCACATCAGCATAGGAAGCAGCCGCCAGCCAACTATTGCCCGCTGCATTCTGTTCACCAGTTATTGCATTACCTGTATAATGTAAGCCTACATCATGTTCATTAATGCTTGTATGCCTGTAATGAGTATCTACACAACCTCCCTTGAAATAAGTCCCTGTAGTATGCCCATCTGTGTAATTGCAACAAATCGTACTATTTTCACTTTCTCTCACCGAAATACCATGTGTGGACATCGTACCTGTGTTATTGTCATTCAGGGTATTATCATATATCAGGCTTTGTTGGCTGTTCAGTAGATATATCGCCGATTGAGATTTAATATAATTGATCGAAGCATCCATATAGGTGATCTCATTGCCTGTGACTCTCGTATTGTCTGATTCATCTATGTAGATTCCATTTCCAATATCAGACAGTTCGATCATATTATCTTTTACCTCCAGTAAATTTTGTGCAATGGGAGAGATCGAAGGAGATACATGAGATAGCCGAACAGCTGCCATCCTGCCATAAGTATCGCCTTCAGGTAGTAGTTTTATTGTATTATCATGGATTGCACCCAAAGCCAAGGCTGGGGCATCTATCAAAGCTATCCCATACTGACGAAATTCGATATCATTCATTCCTATATCGAGGCTGATATTGCCAATTGGAGCGTGGATTATAAGCCCATCCTGTACAGCTTTAAAGGTACAATCATTCACATTAATCGGAGCAGCTATAAAGTGCTCTAAGTGTATGCCACGCTCCATACCATCAAAGGCATTACCTGATGCTTCAAAGAGTAAACCTTCAAAAGAAGCGATGCCCAGGGATTCCAGTGGTGGGGAGCCTATCGTTGTGGCACTAAAATCTCCTATAAGCTGTTCAAAATCACTCTCGTGTACACTCAATCCTGAATTGTAAGCAATGATGCCATTTTCAATATTGTCAAATACATTCGCTGAAAACGGATTTGCAGTTAAGCCCACCTCTAAAAGGCGGCAATCATGAATAAGGATACCCGCATGTACCTTTCCATCATGGGCCGGTGTTTGTCCATTATACTCCGATAATAAGCCATTAACTGACGAAAAGTGGTTGATAGCAAGTGGATAGGGTTGAACAATATTATCTGGCCCTCCTCCTGTTGGTGGTTTGTACAATCCCACATAATTGTCGAAAAAGTTGTTAATCCGAACATCTATAGCCGTATTACTACCAAAATGAATAGCATATTGGGCATCTCTGATTTCATTCTTCACAAATGAAACCTCCCCTCCATTGTCCACTCTAATCCCACGCCACATTTGGCCACACGAATGGATAGAACCACCTCCATAGGATTCATGCGTTTCTGCTATAGATAACTTATTACCACTTCCTACTACGATCTCCGAGCCAGGTTGCATTCTTATTTCGCCTCCTATTAATGCATAATCTCCATCTATAATCAGCCTGCCTCGTATTGCCAGGCAAGTATTGAAGTAGGTATTAGTACTATAAGATGATGGCACAAAAAGGCCTGCCAAATCAGAGCTTGATATCAACAACGCTTCTCCATTATCTATATCTCCTGCATCTATATTAATTGCATTAGGCCCCTCACAGGGGCAGGTGAATTCAGAAAAGCAGTCTTTTTCATAGACATGTGTAAAATCACTCCGTTCACTATAATCGCATATCGCATCCAGATAGGAGGTCTCCAATTCTATGCTGAAGGTAATTGTTTCACCCTGAGCTACTTCCTGCAATTCGGTGTAATTAAAGATAACATCCATGCAGTTTTGGCCATTATTGGGTAAGCTGACTGTCTGAGTAGCAGGAGTAGCTATCAGGCCTGCCGCTGAACTACTGGCTGTCAACTCTATTTCTACCGGTACACTCGAACATACTTCATAAGTTACACCAACTTCATCTCCATCACACCAGCTAGCATCCACAGATGATAAACTCACTCCTGGCAATATAAAGGGGCTTTCCAGCTCCTCCAATTCTACCAAATCAAGCATAAAAACACCATAATCGAGA
>JAKSDI010000048.1 GCA_022360175.1 Chitinophagales bacterium | reverse complement strand
GACGAAAATTGCCTCAAGATAATATGTGATTTAATTTGTCTTGGCACTTATAAACCCCGCAACCAAAAAAAGAATTCAGGAATATCGTTATGAGGATGCTAAAGAATTGCTTAATGTACTTGTGGCTGGCAACCTGATATTGGCTTTACTAATGTTGTTTCCTGATTTTGAAGTTTTATCCTCAGGCCGATCGCAAATATTATTACTAACTGTATTGATATATATAGAAGTTGTTTAAGAATGTCTGATGAGTCGATTAGGATAAGATTTTTGCCCTCCTTGAATTTTTTTTGAACTTCGTAGTGGGGCTACGGAGTGATAAAAAAATGAAAAGGAGAGTAGATATTTTTAGCGACCATTGAGATATTTTTAAACAACTTCATAATTACAATTAAAGGTTATGACTGGAAATCTCGTTCAGCCAATATTGTATCAATTGTTTTTTATATCACTCTTTGCTTCTATGAGTTATATCCCTTTGGGAGCCCAGCCTATTTAATAGACTATGATGCCTATACGATTTCTAAAGGAATTATACTTGATTTATTGATTTGGTCACTACCCAGCATATATGTATTACTTCGTTTTGCTTTGGTGATTCCCTTAATAAAGATGGCTATAGTAAGCAAATAATAAGTACTAAGATGTAATTGTATTGAGTGAAGTCAAAGGCTTACATTATGTTATCATTCCTGGTTGGAAAAATGGATGAAAACCAATGAACTGAGATAGGCTTTTGAAGTGTCACTATATCAATCTAATAGTGACACTTCAAAAATATTTGTTGAGTTTGGGTATTACCAGCTACCGCCAGCACCACCGCCACCACTTAGGCCTCCACCAAATCCGCCAAAACCACCACCGCCGAAGCCACCAAATCCGCCGCCACCGCCGCCGGAGCTACCGCCGCCGTTCCAGCCGCCACCACCAGGGCCTGGAATAAAAATCCAACCGCCACCACGTGAGCGGCGACTCCTTCTGTGTGGGTCCATATCATATCTGCCACCTCGATAGTAGCCTCCATCATCGTCATCATCTCCACCTCCCATACGGGAGAATATAATGATGAGAATAATAATAAATATAATGACCAAAATAGCAGGAATGCCACCTTCAGCATCTCGCTGTTGATTTTCGTTCGTATATTCTCCTTCGCCAAGGTCCATTATAGCATCTGTGGCTTTGTCAAATCCCTGATAGTATCTTCCTTGCCGAAAGGCAGGAGTAATAATATTATCAATGATTCTGCGAGCCATCGCATCAGGCAAAAAGCCTTCAGCACCGTATCCAGTAAGTATCCGTATTTTACGATCCTCCTGAGCTACGTAGATGAGTACTCCATTACTTCCTTCTTCGCTGCCACCAATTTTCCATTCATCATATATTGCCAGCGCACGATCGAAATCATCACCTCCTTCCAGGCTGGGCTCCGTTATGATGACAATCTGCGTGGAAGTTTCCAGCGCATAATCTCTTAGTTTAGTACCCAAGCGGTTTACTTCCTGCTGGCTCATCATGCGAGCATAGTCGTTCACGAGGTAATTGGAAGGAGTGGGTACTGCAGGTTGCGCTACCAATAAACTGGTACCAAGCAGTAATAGTAAAGTATAAAATAAGGAGTTTAGCCTATTAGCTATAGGAAATTTCATTAGGTAATTCATTGTCATCATCATCCAGATAAGGGAAAAAGCTATGTAGTTTTTCCCCAACCTTTTCGATGGCGGCGCATATGCCATTAGCAAATTCGCCTTTACGGAAATATTGTTGCATTAAGTCTCGCTCGGACTCCCAGAAGTTTTCAGGTACAATTTCATTAATACCTTTATCACCTATTATTGCAAATTGCTTTTCTTCAGGAGCTAAAAAAATTAGTACACCATTACGAGCTTTGGTGCGATGCATACCTAATTTTATAAAAGTTTTCTCTGCAACTTTCATCGCATCACCTTTTAATCCTTCTTCCAGGTGTACACGTATTTCACCTGAGGTATGCCGCTCGGCAGCTAGTATAGCATTTACTATTAGCTCTTCTTCTTCCGGTTTGAAAAACTGAATCATAGGGGATTAAAATTCTACTTTAGGAGCTTCTTCTGCTCCAGCTTCTGCTTCAAATTGTGCATGACGTTCAAAGCCAAACATATTGGCAAATATACTATTAGGGAAGCGGCGCACCCCTTTATTGTATACTGTTACAACGTCGTTGTATCGATTTCGGGCTACTTTGATTCGATTTTCTGTGCCTTCTAATTGTACTTGTAAGTCACGGAAATTTTCATTGGCCTTGAGCTGAGGATAGTTTTCTGCTACTAATAACAATCGGCCTAATGATTGAGACAAACCAGACTGCGCTTCCTGAAATTTCTGAAGATCAGCTTCAGACATATTAGAAGGGTCTATGTTGATGCTGGTAGCTCGAGCCCTGGCATTCGTTACTTCTGTAAGTGTACTCTTTTCAAAGTCAGCTACTCCTTTAACGGTATTAACAAGGTTGGGGATGAGGTCAGCACGACGCTGGTATTCACTTTCTACCTTACTCCATGCATTGGATACATTTTCATCAGCGTCTACTAAAGTGTTGTAGCTGTTACAACCACTGCCAAGAAGAATTAACCCTAGTCCAATAAGGACAACTGCTAGCAATAGTGATCTCATTCGATTTTAATTGTTTTGTTTTGGTAATAAAAATTCAAAATTTGTGGAATGGTTTACATTTTTCTGCAAACGGCATCATTATGACGGCCATCGAGTAAAAAAGTCTCTATTTCTGATTCGAACCTAAAAAAGCATTTAATAAGCCTTCTGCTATTTGGAAAGAGGTTTGCTGCCCTTCCGTTACACTTTTTATGGCATCCGGCAATGCTTTTTTTATTACTTCTGATTCAAAAAATGAAGTTTGAAGCCGTTGATTGATGGTTTCATACAACCAATATTTAGCTTGCCCTATACGATTGTCCTTAAAAAAACCATTACTTTCAGTATGACTTTTGTAGTCATTAATATACTGCCAAATGGCAGGTATTCCAAGGCTAGATATAGCAGAACATATTTCTACTTTGGGCACCCATTCACTCTCCTTGGGAGGAAACAAATGTAAGGCGTTTTGATAAGCCCTTTTAGCATGCTTGGCCAATTTGAGGCGATCTCCATCCGCTTTGTTAACAGCAATAAGGTCTGCCATTTCTACAATACCTCTTTTAATACCCTGTAATTCATCTCCTCCTCCAGGCAGCAGTAAAAGTAAAAAGAAATCAACCATTGAATGGACGGCTGTTTCAGATTGCCCAACTCCAACCGTTTCTACCAGAATCGTATCATAACCAGCTGCTTCACACAAAAGAATCGACTCCCGCGTTTTTCGGGCTACTCCTCCCAGTGAATCTCCAGCAGGGGAGGGGCGTATAAAAGCGGATGGATTGGAAGATAATTGCTCCATGCGCGTTTTGTCTCCTAATATACTCCCTTTACTAACTTGGCTGGAAGGATCAATTGCTAAAACGGCTAATCGACAGCCTTCTGTGATAAGATGTTGTCCAAATGACTCGATAAAAGTGCTTTTACCAACGCCAGGAGTACCTGTGATCCCTATCCGGATAGACTTGCCAGCATGGGGTAAGCATTTCTGAATTACTTCTTGAGCGATGCGCTGGTGGGTATACTTTTGACTTTCTACCATAGTAATGGCCCTACCCAACAGAATACGGTCACCTCCTAAAATACCTTTGACTAACTCCTCTACATCAGGCAAAACTCTCCTTTTTGCACTCAATTTGGGATTGAGGCTGCCTGGGCTGATAACACCCTGTTTTACTTTCGGACGGGTATTTTGAGGATTTTCTGGCATAATCAGAATGATAAGTACTTATTAAGGACTGTTAATGTTTTTAGTTGTTTGATATAGTGATTTTAACAATATTTGCAAGTGATTGATTCACAGTGGTTTATTGATAGTGTGGTGCTTTAACGTTTAGCCTTAATCACTAGTGAAAGGGTTAAACTCTGCTAAACCCTCTCTACTGCACTATTGACCTATTGTAGTATTCAGTCTTTTTCATTTGCTTTGTATCAACCCAAATGTAACAATCTATATATACATTCTGAAGCGTAAAAGAAAATTACGCTAATTGCTACACTACTGCAAGCTGCGAGGTGGAATGCCTCGCAGCAATAATTAAACAAGCGAATAAAAATCTAAGTATTGACCCAATAAGCTATGAAGACTAAAGCGCACTCCCAGTTATGATATTGAAGACGGCCGTTTGCCACCTGCTACCGCAATTATTTGTTGATCTAGTAATTGCCGAACTCTCTAAAAAACAGGTAGGCAACGGCTTTTTTAGTTACGCCGATCTCCAGATCGGCATTTAAAGCTTTCTTAATCGAATAATTATTTCCCTTTAAACACAGGTTTTCTTTTTTCCAGAAAAGCCTGTACGCCTTCTTTATAGTCTTCGGTTTGCCCAGCAGCAGATTGCAATTGATCTTCTATAGCTAACTGATTATTCATTTCATTGTTCAGAGAATAGTTCAATGCTCTTTTGGTATATCCTAATCCTTTAGTAGGCATACTGGCCAGTTTTTTTGCCAGTTTTTTTGCTTCTTCTTCAAAACAGTCACTAGTAAAAAACTCGTAGATCATTCCAATCCGTTCGGCTTCTTCTGCACCTATTTTATCACCCAGCATCATAAGCGCCGATGCCTTTTGGAAGCCTATGAGGCGTGGTAAAAAGTAAGTACCACCACTATCAGGAATAAGCCCTATTTTGCTGAACGCCTGAATAAAAGATGCTTTTTCATCTGCTACGACTACATCACAGGCCAACGCGATATTGGCGCCCGCACCCGCAGCTACCCCATTTACAGCAGCTACTATAGGTTTTTCTATTTCCCTGATTCTGGTAATAATAGGGTTATAATGCTCTGTAAGGATTGTCGTTAGTTCAGGTCCCCCTTCTGCTACTACTTCTTGTAAATCCTGGCCTGCACAAAAGGCTTTGCCTGCTCCAGTAATGTATATTGCCCTTACCTCTTCGTTTCCTTTGCACTGATCCAGAGCAGCCTGCATTGCTAGTGCCATTTCCCGATTGAAACTGTTGTAAACTTTAGGGCGATTGAGCGTGATGTAAGCGACTCCTTCTGCTATTTCAAATAGAATACTTTCTTCCATTGGTATATAATAAGGTTTTATTATTAGTTTATTAGACGGCTTTTAAGAGATTGAGTTGTCTGATCATCGTCAGGTAAGAACGAGCAAAAAGAGGGCGGTTGTCATAGTTGAGAATATTGGTGTCAGGTTGTAGTTTTGGGTACTTTTCCTTAAAAGTATCCGCTATCCTATTAATCGCCTTTCGGATAGCTCTTTTATTGAAAGTTTGATTGACTGAATCATAATAGGACGTCTGAAAACCTAAATCTCTAAAATACTCGGCCTCCGTAATTTGATAATATAAGGCTAAAAAAGTACGGTCAGGTGCAGGTACTGCATAATTAAACATACAATAACCAGCAATATATCCAGGGATTGACATAGCCATACGGTGCATTCCATTATTGAGATACCAATCCATTGTAGGAAGCTCATTAGCTATGAAATTGGCTACTCGATCGTGGTTGACAGAATGGGTTATACCAAATGTACATTTAACCCGATACATTTCTTTATAGAAATCTTCTGGAGGGCGGCGCAACAATTCTCTTAATCCATTACAGAGAATCTTATTCTTTTTCGTAGTTGGCAAACCATCTTTTTCGTAATACTGGCGATGGGTGCGTTCCAATATTTCCATCATAAAGCCTTCTGGCTTGATCAGATAATCTAACTTGAAAATAAGATCAAGCAGCATATATCCCACACTACTGGAATATCCATTTTTTTGTAGATCAGGCCGCTCTGCTTCCTTTACCACACGCTCAATGGATTGCTTTATAAAATTGTACTTAACTTCCTTTTCATGTTGGGGAAGAGGTTCGAGATGACTAGCCTCAACTAGTTCCAGATTTTTAAACTCCTCCAGCAGCAAATCATCTTGCTTGTCTGCTTTGGTAGCTACTTCCTGTAGCGCATAATAAAGTTTATAAGGTGACCCATCAATAGTAGATGTATCAAAAATAATAGCAATATTCCCTTCTTCATCCAATGCAAAACGACTATACCGCAGGGTGAAATTTTGCTCTAAGAGCCGACGCATAATTCCTACGTTAAAGGATTCTGCTTTGACGATTTTAGCTTCTGCTTTAACCTGATAAGGAGTTGCCTTACCGGTAATCTTTTTAGAGCCCTGAAAAATTTCAAACTCAAGGCCTCCTGCTACTTCATTATATCTTACATTATCTTCTTCCTCATCCCGAAGATATTCCATAAAAGCTTTATAGCTTTCCAGGTAACGCTCTTTTTCGAAAAGCGATTGAGCCTTGTCCCAGGCAGCAAATTGAGCAGGTACCTTATATGCATCGCTGTATCTTCCGAAACTGATTTTCGGATCTTTATTACTAGCTGCTTTTCCTCCAAAAATTCGATTGATAAAACTCATTTGTGGTACATGCAGTTAAGTCCGTAAACTATTTAAGTAGGTGGTAAATTTGTGTTACCAATAAATTGAGCATTTCTTAAGCCCGAAAAATAGTACTTTTACTTCAGAAGCTGTAAAGATTTAATCTTTTGATTATGTTATGTCCCTTTTTATATCACTCGTCGTTCTCAAAATCCTTATTTAGCTACAGCTAAACTCCGGTTTTGCTGCCTTGATTGATATAAAAATGATCTATAACATATTTCCAAAACTAAATCTTAACAGCTTCAAGAATCTCTAATCTAGAATATCCTTATGCCATTATTTCGTACAAGCGTTCTATTGCCTTCTGTTTTTCCTGAAATTACTTATCAAAGTCAGTTGTTAGCACTAGGTTCCTGTTTCGCTGAAACAATGGGTAAGCAATTGGTAAATAGAAAATTTAATGCATCCATTAATCCTTCCGGGATAATATATAATCCCTATTCTATTGCTCAATTAATTCAACGCTTGCTTTCTGGAGAAGCCTATACACAGGATGATTTGTTTGAGCATAATGGTTTGTGGCATAGCTATGAGCATCATAGCCGTTTTTCATCCACTAATAAGGCAGAAACACTTGATATGATCAATCGGTGTTTTATGGCTGTGGCAGAAAATATGGAGCATTATACTCATGTGGTGATTACACTGGGAACGGCTTTTGTATACAAATTAAAAGGCTTTGATAAGATAGTAGCCAATTGTCATAAGGTTCCGGCAGCTCACTTTGTAAAGGAACGCTTGGCAATACCACAAATTACACTCCCTTTAGGAAAAGCAATAAGAGAGTGGAGGCAAATAAATAAGGAATTGAAAGTCATACTAACACTTAGTCCTGTGCGTCACCTCAAAGATGGCATACAGGAAAATAATCTTAGTAAAGCTAGCCTACTTCTTGCTGTTGACCAGCTTTGTCAGCAATTACAAAATGTACATTATTTCCCCTCCTATGAAATTCAAATGGATGAACTGCGAGATTATCGGTTTTATGCTTCAGATATGGCACATCCTAGCGAAGTAGCAGTGGATTATATCTGGGAACAATTCTCAAAAGTTTGTTTTACAGATGCTACACTGCAAATAATGAAGAGGGTAGAAAAAGTAGTGCGAGCTGCCCAACATAAGCCTTTTCATCCACAGTCTGAGCTACATCAACAATTCGTGCGGAAACAATTGGAAGTGATTACTGCCTTAAAAAAAGAAGTAAATGGACTGGAAGGAGAGGAGCGATGTTTTTTGGAGCAGTTGATTGATTAGTTTCACCAATCACCAATCACCAATCACCAATCACCAATCACCAATCACAGTTGTACAGCTTTATCCAAAAAATATCTTTAATACTCTTTCTTTAAAAGTGCTGCTTATTGGCAAGTATTCTGCATCCTGTATACATAATTGGTTCCCTGATATGCTTTCTACTTTTTCCATATTGACGATATAAGAGCGGTGTACTTGAGCAAAGTGTTGCCCTTTCAGCTTTTCGTTCCAATTCTTTAAACTATCCAGGATTAAAATTTCTTGTTTGACAGTTTTAATTTTTACATAATCTACTTCTGCTTTGATATATAAAATATCTGATGATTTTATCTTATGTGTTGTTTTATCTGCATAGACAAAAAAAGTGTCTTTACTTTTGGAGGGAGCGGCCTGATTCTCAAAAACTCGGTTAATCGATTTGTAAAACCTTTCAAAAGAATAGGGTTTCAACAAATAATCTGTTACGGCTAAATCAAATGCTTCTATGGCAAAGTTTTGGTAAGCAGAGGTAATAATTACTTTAGGCGGGGTCTCTATACTTTTTAAATATTGTATGCCATTAAGTTCAGGTAGTTGAATATCCAGAAATAATAAATCAGTATTGGCTAAGATGTCAATCGGCACATCTAACCCCGATTCAAATATTCCTAAAATATGCAATGAAGATACTTTCTCAATGTAGCTTTTTAGTAATTCTTGCGCATCCTGTTCATCTTCTAAAATCAAACAACTTATCATAGGTTTAATGTTAGATTTACAGTGAATTTTTGATCCTTTGTACTTACTTCTAGTTCATGTTTATTAGGGTATATTAATTGAAGCCTTTTATGAACATTGGGAATTCCTATACCACTATCGTCCCCTTTTTCTATCATTGACTGAGCTTTATTGGAGTATGGATTGGTACATGTAAAGGTCAATGTTCTGTTCTTTACTAAAAAACGAACCTCTATGATATGTCCGCCTCCTCTTAATTGACTAGCGTATTTGAATGCATTTTCAACGAAAGGAATAAAAAATAAAGGCGCCACTTCAATTTGCTCATATATGCCCTCCTGGGAAAAGTGTACATCTAATTTATTCTTCCATCTTTGACTTTGTAACTGAATATAGTTTTTAATATGATTAATCTCTTCTTTTATACCGACTTTATCTTTTTGCCCTTCCTTCAAAAAATAGCGAACATTATCAGAAAGCATTAATAATAATTCGGCCGATTCTTTGTCAGTGCTGAGTACCTTTTTATAAATCGTATTCAATGTGTTGAAAAGAAAATGAGGCGTTACCTGCGCTTTTAAAGCAGACATATTAGCCGCTTGATTTTCTTGATGAAGTACCAATAATTCACGTTGTTTGCGGTAAGCATCTTTACTGATATGTAAGGCATAAAAAACGATGCTAAATGTAGCATAAGAAATTAAGTGGGATGCAAGTTGTTTCCAGGAATAGTTCTGGAATGTCTCATCATGGAAAAAAGAATCAAAGAACTCATGAAGATAAGCAAGTGATAGAGCGACTACAACAATTGTTACCATTTGCCATTTTATTCGATTCCTCAAAATGAGAAAGTAAATAAAATAGGAATAGGCAATATAGAAGAATAACGCATTCAATTCGTGAAAAATAGAGTTGGGATATCCTCCTTCTTTGCCTAAATATTTTATATATGGAGATATCAAAACCATTACCCAAAAAAGTACATGTAAATAGGGTTCGTATCTAACTAGTTTATTAAAGGAGTTTTGCTGCCGCATGTATACATTATTCGATTGCTCCGCCATGGGAATAGTCACGTTTTTTTCTACTTCTGGAAAAATTACTATCCTTTATTATTTGATAACTCACATTGAATAAAAAACCTCTTGTTTGAGATTGGAATTTCCATGTAGTGTTTTGTGTAATGAAATCAGTCTTCGTGGTTCGATAAAATAGGTTAATATCAAAAACGTCAATGATTGTTAGATTTAATGATAACCTTTTTTGAAGTAATTTTGCTCTTACCGCAAAATCTATTCTATTTCTTGGATTTAAATATTGAAACGCTCTTTGCCTTTTGGGAGTATGCCTGTAGCTCAAATCCATTGTCCACTTTTTTCCAGTTTTAAAGGTATTTTTTACCTGAATCGAAGAGGTGTAAAGCCTATCCCAAAAGACTAATTCTGTATGGTGGATTTTGGTGAAGTAGTAGTTGGCAGCAACAGAAGCACGCCAAAATGGGACTATATCCTTACCTATAGTGGTCTCTATCCCAAATGAAGTATTGTTTCCTGCATTGATGTTTTTTATTCTTTGTATTCCTTCCTGAGTAAAAGAATCTATTCTTTGTATCACATCTTTTCGGTATCTGTAAAAAGTAGTAGCTGCCAAGGAAACTTTATCATTCAACAGATTATAACTCAATTCAATGTTGTTGCTATATTCAGGTGAGAGCCCTGGGTTGCCTACAAAGGTAAAATAAGGATTCCCCAGTCTAAAGGGATTAATGTGGTTAAAGTGAGGCCTTGATATGCGTCGACTTAAACCTAGATTCAATTTTTGATATTCATCGATTTCATAATTTAGGTGCAAGGAGGGAAAAATATCTGCAAATGAAAAACTAACCTTTGTATGTTCGTCTTCTCTACCTCCACTGGACTTAAAATATTCATATCTGAGCCCTGCTTGCAAGGAATATTTCTTTTCTTTTTGCCATCGAAAAGAACTGTAGAATGCCAAGACATCTTCCTCGTAATCAAATAATGAATGATTTTGATCGATATGATTACTTTCGGTAAAATGATATTGTGATTGAAGATTTCTTTTATTCCAATTACTACCGGCCTCAAGTTTTAAATGTTTTGAAATAGGTAATGTATAATCTAAAGAAAGACGCTGTAGGGTATTTTGATTGATATATTGCTCCTCAAAAAGTAAAACATTGTTTTCAAAATCAGAAAGAGGAAAATCATTATCATTTTTATTGAGATTATAATCCAACTCTAAAAAATGTTCTTTTTCATTTATTTTGTACCTATAGTTTACATTCCATGTATTGGTGAGATGAGAATGAGAAGTTGTACGTAGATAATCAATTGAATCTTCACCTGTTGGATAACTATAAAATATCTTATTGAAAAAATCATGAACATCATCTACATAGTCCCAACTTACAGAGAATTCATTTTTCTTATTTGGTAAAAAATCAAAGCCAAAGGAGGCTTTTTGTACACTGCCATCAAAATCTTGTGGTGCATATATGTTTTCAACTGTTCCTGTTTTATAGGATCGCTCTATCCATTGTTTGCTGTACATACGCCTTTTGCTTTGCGTGTAGTTCCAGCGAAAATTTACTTGCTTAAAATTATAATTACCATCCAGGCCATAGTTATGCCTTTTAGTACCCACACCAGCATTGAATTTTAAATTGAGTCCTTGTTCAATCCTCTTTTTGAGTTGGATATTAAGAATTCCAGAGATGCCGTTGGCCTGATACTTAGCAGAGGGGGAGGTGATTATTTCTATTTTGTCAATGCTCGAAGAAGGTATTTGTGCCAACAATTCAGAAGGGCTCATCCCAGAAGGTTTACCATTTACCAGCAGCAATATATTGTTACTTCCTCTAAGTGAAATTTCACCAGAACTTAGGTCCGTTTGGATTTCTGCTAATTGGTCGAATACTTCCAGTGCTGTCGCTCCCGTTTGTTGCAGATCTGCTCCTACATTTATGATCCTACGGTCAATTAATTGCTGTGTAACGGTTCGTTCGGTTTCTACAAGAATTTCGTTCAATAGCTCTTCAGCCGGGGACAAAAAGATTTCTAAGAGGTCTTTCGATTCAATCGCACTCCTTGGAATTACCTTAGGCTCGAAACCAATAAAGCTCACTTTCAATTCATGAAAATCACTAAGCGTCTGAAGCCTGAATTTTCCATTTTCCTCTGAAATACAACCATCAATTGTGCTGCCATCTTTTATAATGGCAATAGAGGCATGTTCAATTGGGGTGTTAGAACCAGATTCTAATATTTTTCCTTTGATGTGGAGATTATCCTGGGCAGAAACTATTGAAGAGAGCAATACAAGGAGATTAATAAGATAGAAATGCATTTTTGAAATCATACCTGTCGTTTTTTTCAAAAATGGCTATTTCCGTTTCCTATGGATCATTTATTCTGTGAGTACAGCGTATTTTTCTGTGAGTGCTCAGGATATGGATTAAAAAGAGCGCTTTGTTGCTTAATGAGAGCGTAATGATTGATGATATGAACTTTGGGCAATTATATACTAGTTAGGCCTGCTTAAAATAATAGAGGCTGCCTCATTACTTTTGAGACAACCTCTTTATAATTCATTATTCTAAATTTCAGAAGAGCAATACATTTCATTGGATACTGCCAACTGACTATTGTCCTAGTCTACATTATCATGCAAATAGGAGTTTCCTCCAGGGCGTATTTCCAATTCGTCCTCTTCAGAAATAGTCCATTTTGACATAGACTCTTCAGCCGAATCAGGAACATCATCTAAAGAAACATTACGACGTAGGTACGCAGGCTCGTTTTCCATCTCAATAATCGTTTTAGGATTGTTGAGCTTTACGCGATTGCTCTGCAGGCGTTCGCGGCGTTTACGTTCTTTTTCCAGCATTTTGCGTTGCTCATCGTCATTGCGTGTTTCTTCCTTCTCGTTGCGATAAGGCTCATCATAGGAGTAGCGATGACGCTGCTGGTATTTATTAATCGTGTCACGGACATCATCAAACTCAAAGGTATTGTCCGTACTGGTTTCTTCTGTATAATTCAGCCCTATATCAGCCAAACCCTGCTTTTTTCTGGGTTCAGGATCTTCTTTTCTTGGTTCCTCGTCATCAAGGCTTACTACGATTTTGCCTCCTTTTTCAGCTTGCTGACGGCTAGCATTCTTTCTGTGTTCGAAGCCAGTTGCAATAACAGTAACACTTATTTTTTCGCCTAGTGACTCGTCATAGCAATTACCCCAGATCAAGTCTGTACCATAACCAGCTTCTTCCTGGACAAATTCGGTGATTTCGAATATTTCATCCATTGTCACTTCTTTAGTACCAGATGTAATATTCAACAGGATATGCTGCGCACCGCGGATGTCGTTATCTTCCAGTAAAGGAGAGTGAAGTGCTTCATCAACTGCGCGCTTGGCACGTTCTTCACCTTCTGCGGAAGCAGTACCCATAATTGCGACACCACTATCACGCATTACAGTGTTGACATCTTCAAAGTCAACATTCACATAACCAGGTACAGTAATGATTTCTGCAATACCTTTGGCAGCAGTAGTCAAGATATCATCAGCTCGTCCGAATGCGTCCGAAATAGACAGATTGCCATGTATCTGGCGAAGCTTATCATTTGAAATGACAATGAGCGTATCAACATTTTTTTTCAGCTCTTCCAGTCCTTCAGACCCTTGAGTGGTACGCCTTCTTCCTTCAAATGTAAAAGGAAGGGTTACAATACCAACCGTCAAGATATCCATCTCGCGAGCAGTCTTTGCAATAATAGGAGCAGCTCCGGTACCAGTTCCACCACCCATACCAGCAGTGATGAAGAGCATTTTGCAGTTGTTTTCCAGGTACTGCTTTACTTCTTCTATAGATTCCTCGCAGGCCATTTTACCGACATTAGGTTTGGAACCTGCTCCTCGCCCTTCAGTCAGGTTGGGGCCTAACTGCATTCGGGTAGGTACAGGGCTTAGTTCCATAGCTTGCGAATCTGTATTGCACACAGCGAAGTCTACGCCTACAATACCTTGCTTATACATGTGGGTAACAGCATTACTACCACCACCACCTACGCCCAAAACTTTTATTATAGGGCTATCGTCTTTTGGCAAATCGAATACCATAACTGCTATTTTTATATACTGCTGGATTATCTAAAGTCTGCTGAACAATAATACCATTTTTTAATCCAACATTGGTTAATTGAAGTATCAGCTTAAAATTGATCCTAGAACTCGCTATCGGGTTCTGCTTCAAACCATTCCTTTGTTTTGCGGAACAGCTGTTCGTACCAAGGCTCGCCGGTCTCCTCATGCATCTCTTCCGGCTCTTCCTCTTTTTCTTCTACCTGAGGAGCTACCAGGCCTGCTTTCAGGTCATCCAGCCCCTTCATCAGAAGTCCAATACCAGTGGCATACATAGGGCTACCTAGTTGCTTATGATAACCATGAGCCAGTTGTTCGACAGGAGTACCAATACGTGTGCTCATACCAGTGTGATAGGCAACTAGTTTGTCTATATGACGCAATAATGCACCACCTCCTGTCAATACAATACCACCAATCAGCTTACGTTCAAAACCAGAACGGCGAATTTCCCATACGACATAATCAAAAATCTCTTCTACTCGTGCCTGGATGATACGAGCAAGATTCTTTTCAGAAATTTCTTTATGCTCGCGTCCTCTTAGCCCAGGAATAGAGATAATTCGGTTGTCAAATACCTCATTTGCTAAAGCAGAACCAAACTTGATCTTTAGTTTTTCTGCCTGAGGGCCCATTACTGTACAACCTTCTTTAATGTCTTTAGTGATTACATTACCTCCAAATGGAATTACTGCTGTATGGCGGATAATTCCTTCCTGGAAGATAGTAATATCTGTTGTACCTCCTCCAATATCAACGAGTGCTACTCCTGCTTCTTTTTCCTCTTCACTTAGTACAGCAGCAGCAGAAGCAATAGGCTCTAAGGTCATATTAGCTACCTTAAGCCCCGTGCGTTCTACACAACGGTGAATATTATTGGATGCAGATATTTGTCCGGTAATAATATGAAAGTTTGCTTCCAGGCGAATACCTGACATGCCTATTGGATCTGTAATTCCTTGCTCATTATCCACCGTATATTCCTGAGGAATAACATGGATGATTTTATCACCTGGTGGTAATACCAACTTATACATATCGCTAATGAGGCGGTCAATATCGCGCTTGCTGATCTCCATATGATCATTATCACGGGTCAGAATGCCACGATGCTGCAAGCTTTTGATGTGTTGGCCAGCAATACCTACATGCACCACTTTAAACTCTTGGCCAGCAGCACGCTGAGCCATATTCACCGCTTCGGAAATCGCTTTTACCGTTTTTTCGATATTGGAAACAACTCCACGCAATACGCCTTCAGAAGATACTTTGCCAAAGCCAAGTACTTCCAGCTTGCCGTACTCATTACGACGGCCTGCAACTGCGCAGATTTTTGTAGTACCGATATCCAGTGCTACTACTACCTCGTTTTTGTTATAAGTTGTATTTATCATGAGTTTTCAATTTTGGAGTTTTATCATCCAGTATAGTTTATCTCTTTTTGCCCACTACCTGCCCTTTGTATTCAAGGCTGATACTTGAGTATTTGCGCCATCCTTCATAGGGGAGGGCTTCTTTGTAAAATGCTTTCAGTCGCTTTAATTTATCTTCAGCATTTTCATATTTACCGAAGGTTATCTTATGGTTTCCTAGTTTTGGAACTAGTGTAATGATCCCTTTGGGGCTAAAATGCATTTGTTCAATCATCGGCTGTAAAAAATCATCAGCCAGAATAAGTTGAGCTAATTCAAATGCATCTTTCATACGACTACGCTTTCTCTTTTGAAATTTTTCATCGTATGCAGGCAGGCTTCCGGTAGCTACCAGTACTTTGGTAGTAAAGTGCTTAGAAAGCGGTACCTGTACTCCATTTTGATCCAGATAATAATTTTCACCATTATTATCAATAATTCTCAAAACAGGAACTCTTTGTTGTATGTCAATGCTTACCTGATTGTTGGCACTTATAAAAACATCAGCATTCAGGATAAATGACTCACTTTCGAGCATTTCTTCCAGGCGTTCAACATCAATGGAAGCAATTTTTCTTCCTTCTAGTTGATAGCCCAGGTTTCGCGTGATTGCAAGGCGAACATCTGTATCACTGATTAGGCTTTCTCCTCCTTCCAGTGGTTCTATCGCAATCAGTACTTCACGAGCTTCACTCTGACTCTTACGTTCCATTGCAGAAACCACCAAGGCTGCTATTGTAAACAGAATAACTGCCCAGCCCAATCGCTTGAGCAGTTTTAATGTTCCTTTATCAATATTTAGCGATAAGCCGTTAAGCATTTTCCCGTGCGTAATACGCGTTTAAGGGTTCTCTAAATTTATCAATATCACCAGCCCCGAGCGTAAGCAAGATGGCAGGCTTTTTATCTTCAATAATTGCCAGCAATGCTTCTTTTTCTACAAGCTGTTTCTGTTCAGATTTCATTTTCTGCAACAGCATTTCAGATGTAACACCTTCTATTGGAAGCTCTCTTGCCGGATAAATGGGTAAAAGTATGGCATCATCCAGCAGGTCTAGTGCTTCGGCAAAACCATCGGCAAAATCTCTGGTGCGACTAAAAAGATGGGGTTGAAATACTCCCGTTATCTTTTGCCCCGGAAACAACTGCCTGGCTGCTGTAATCGTTGCTGTCAATTCTGAAGGGTGGTGGGCATAATCATCTATATATGCCTTATTGTCCCTTCGATACATTATTTCAAATCGTCTGCGGATTCCTTTAAAGGACTTTAGTGCTCCTCGGATGCTTTCAGGGCTTACTCCCAAATGCAAAGCAAAAGTGATTGCTGCCGTAGCATTTTCCACATTATGCTTGCCGGGTAGCGTAAATTGCAAACCTTCAATTCGGTGTTGGCCTCCCTCATAATCAAAAGTGAAGTAGCCATTTTCTACACGAATATTTTGGGCCTGGAAATGACCACTATCCGTACCATAGGATTTGACATTCCCCATTGGGCCAAGTGTAGATTCCCATTGATGGTGAATAAGCAATTGTCCTCCTGGTTTTAAACCTTTGGCGAAAGCCCGAAAACCTGTTTCCAACAATGCCTCCCGATCACCATAAATGTCTAGATGATCAGCGTCCATTGACAGTATTACCGCCAGGTCGGGATTGAGATGCAGAAAAGAACGATCATATTCATCTGCTTCTACAACGACCCAGTCCGATTGCCCTTCTACGAAATTAGTCTCAAAGTTTAGGGCTATTCCCCCTAAAAAAGCAGAGCAATCAACACCTCCTTCCCTTAATAAATAGGTAAGAATGGTTGTCGTAGAAGTTTTACCGTGTGTACCCGCAATGGCTATTGCTTTCATGCCACGACTGATAATACCCAGCACTTCTGCTCGCTTTTTTACAGGTATACCTGATTGTTGAAGATACTGTAGTTCTTCATGATGAGCAGGGACAGCTGGTGTATATATAACCAGGTCTAGCTCATCAGGAATCTGATTCAGGTCTTCTGTATAATGTATTTCAATACCTTCCTCGACCAACTTTTTGGTCAGAAGTGTTTCTGTCTTATCGTAACCGCGTACTTTGCATCCTCTTCCGTTAAAGTAGCGAGCAAGGGCACTCATTCCGATACCACCTACTCCTATAAAATACACGCTTTTGATAGATTCAAGTTTCATGGACTATTACTTTGACTTTGCCAGTTGAATGGCTTCTTCTGCTATCTTTTTAGCAGCATTTGGCATTGCCAGTTTTTTAATGTTGTCTCCTAACTGTTTACACAGTGATTGGTCCTTTAGCAACTCCAATGCTTTACTGATAATTTGCTCTTTTGCATCATTATCGTGAATCAATAGAGCAGCTTGTTTGCTAACCAGTGCATTTGCATTCTTTGTTTGGTGATCCTCCGTCACATTAGGGGAGGGAATGAAAATGGCTGGTTTGCCTGCAAACTGGAGTTCAGAAATTGTCAGGGCTCCAGATCGGCAAATAATAACATCTGCCATTGCATAAGCAAGGTCCATCCTGTCAATAAAAGCACTTGCCTTTACATTTGGCAAGCGAGCTGTTTCACAATTGCCAAAGCTTTCTTCATACAGTTTACCATGTTGCCAGAGTATCTGTATATCGGGCGTTTCTGCCAGAAGTTTTGCATTGGCTGCCATTGCCTGATTGATGGAGCGGGCACCCAGGCTTCCGCCAAAAACAAATAATACAGGTTTCTTGGCATCCATCCCAAAATGAGCCAGGCCTTCCGCTTTGCTAGCTGTACTTTCCTGAATAAGCTGTCTAACCGGATTGCCGATATGGACGATCTTGTCTTTAGGAAAGAAGCGCTCCATGCCAGGATAGGCAACACAGGCTTTATCCACCTTATTAGCTAGCAGGCGGTTGGTGATGCCAGGATAAGAGTTTTGTTCTTGAATAAGACAAGGAAGACCTCTTCGGCTCGCCATATATAAAAGCGGGCCACTGGCAAAACCTCCTACGCCAATAGCAATATCAGGGCGAAATCGCCTTAGAATGCCATTTGCTTTAAGAAGGCTACTCAACAGCTTGATAGGAAACATCAAATTCCGTAATGTCAATTTGCGATAAAAACCGCTGATCCAGAGCCCTTCTATAGAGTATCCCGCTTTTGGGACTTTCTCCATTTCCATTTTTCCCTTTGCTCCTACGAATAGGATTTCAGCATCGGGCTCTTGTTTTTTTATTGCATCAGCGATGGCGATAGCCGGGAAAATATGTCCGCCGGTTCCGCCACCGGAAATGATCACTTTCATTTGAGAGTATTTAGCGTTTATTCCGCACTCACTGATTCAATATATTTACTCACACTCAGAATCATCCCAAAGGAGAGACAGGTGAATAATATAGAGGTACCTCCCATACTTATCATGGGAAGTGTTACACCTGTTACCGGAACAAGGTGAACGGATACAGCAATATTTATAAAAGCCTGTAAAATCAAGCTAATACTAATTCCGATTACCAGCATGGCGCCAAAGGCTTTAGGGCTTTTGGTAACCAGGCGGGTAGCTCGAAAAAACAACAGTGCATACAGGAATACGACTGCTAAGCCTCCTAACACACCATATTCTTCAACGATGATGGCATAAATAAAATCAGAATAAGGGGAAGGCAAATAATTCCTTTGAATACTATTGCCCGGCCCTAAACCCAGCCATTCGCCATTTGACATGGCAATTTTAGCTTGCTGGACTTGATAACCGCCATCCGGTTTTTCTATAAAATCACGTACCCGGCTTACCCAGGTTTCTGAGCGAATCAACTCTGGGAAAAACTCTCCCAATAGCACTAAAAATGCAAAGACTACTACTCCCAGCATTAATAATAATGCGATATACTGTATGGCTACTCGCCCTACAAACATCATCAGAATAGAGGTTACAAATAGCAGTATTGCTGATGATAAATCTGCTGGAGCAATTAACCCACAAATGAGCAATACCGGAACGATAATAGGAACAAAAGCACTATTAAAGTCCTTGATGTATTCCTGCTTACTGGAAATAGCTCTGGCGACATATATAATTAGCGCCAACTTCGCAAAATCCGACGTTTGGAAGGTGATTCCTACAAAAGGAACTTCTATCCAGCGTCGTGCATTATTGATATCTGCTCCAAAAAATACAGTATATAAAAGAAGAGGAACAGATATTAATAATATTATTGGTGCCGCTTTAGAATACTTTGTATAATGCATCAGGTGTGCTAGATACGTAAGAAATAACCCACCAATTACAATTACAACATGCTTGAACATAAAGGCTTCGGTGTTGCCTCCCATCTCCTTGTACGCCAGCGTACCAGTAGAGCTATATACTACTAGTATAGACAGGATGGCTAGTACTGCCAGGATAGCCCAGATAGTACGATCACCTCTTAATTCAGCCGATATTCTACTGCCAAGCGACATTTTTTATTTTTTATCCTTCATTATTCATCATCATATCATGGTGATTTTTTAAATCACCATGATATGATGATGAACGAATGGAAGAATTATTTTTTTCTACGGAGTACTGCTTCTTTAAAGAAGATTCCCCGTTGTTCGTAATTATCAAATAAATCAAAACTGGCACATGCCGGAGAAAGTAAAACGGCTTCTCCTGGGAGGGCGAGTGTTTCTGCTAATGCAACCGCTTTTTCGGCTGTATCTGCTTCTCTTACCTCCTCTACCAGTTTCCCAAAGTTTTCAATCAATTTGCTATTCTCAGCACCCAGGCAAATCATTACTCTGGCTTTTGCTTTGATCAATGGCTTGAGCACTTCGTAATCATTGCCTTTATCTTGCCCGCCAGCAATCCAGACAATAGTTTGTTGCATAGCATCCAGTGCATAATAAGCGGCATCTACATTGGTAGCTTTACTGTCATTGATGTAATCAACACCTTCGATAGTAGCTATTTTTTCCATGCGATGCTCTACTGGAAAAAAGCTGTTTATACCTCTTTGGATCGCTTCTTTATCTGCATTCCAGAGCAAGGCAGCTTTTATAGCAAACAAGGCATTTCGGTAATTGTGGTTTCCAATCAATCTGGACTGGCTTAAATCAAAGAAATGCTCCTGAATCTGGATGCCTTTGGGAGTAATCTCCGAGTTATCCAGGGGAAGTAGATTTGTGTTAAAAGAATGTTGCTTCATATAGCTTTGAATAAACTCATCCTCTGTATAGAAAAGGAATTTATCCTGTTGCTGCTGATTCATAGCGATTCTGAATTTGGAAGCTACGTATTTATCCATTTGATAATCATAGCGATCCAGGTGATCAGCAGAAATATTTAGCAATAAAGCAATATCTGGTCGAAAGTCCCGAATACCATCCAGCTGAAAGCTACTGAGCTCTAGTACATAGTAGGGGCTATCTCCCTCTGCAACACAACGGGCAAAACTTTTACCAACATTACCGCCCATCTTTACTTCGATACCCGCTTCTTTAAGCAGGTGGTAAGTAAGCTTGGTTGTTGTCGTTTTGCCATTACTTCCTGTAATGCCAATAATTTTGCCGCTAGTATAACGGCTCGCAAATTCAATTTCAGAAATAACTGGTATGCCTTTGCTTACCAGTTGTTTTATTAATGCAACATGATCTGGTATGCCTGGGCTTTTGATGACCAGTCCAGCACTGAGAATACGATTTACAGTATGCTGTTGGCTTTCAAATGGTATCCCATGTTTTTCCAACTCATGTTGATAATAGTCTTTTATTATGCCTTTGTCAGAAACAAAGACATCATGCCCTTTTTGCTTCGCTAGTATGGCTGCTCCAACGCCACTCTCTCCAGCTCCTAGTATTACGACTTCCACCTTAGCGTATTTTCAGAGTTATCATGGCAAATACTGCCAGTAATATGCCGACAATCCAGAAGCGGGTTACAATTTTTACTTCTGACATGCCTTTCTTTTGATAGTGATGATGAAGGGGAGACATTAAAAATACTCGTCTTCCTTCCCCATATTTTTTCTTGGTATACTTAAAATAAGCCACCTGTATCACAACGGATAAGTTTTCCATCAAGAAGATACCACAAAGAATAGGGATTAATAGCTCTTTGCGCAACACAATGCTTAAAGCTGCGATAATACCTCCAAGTGTAAGACTACCAGTATCTCCCATAAATATTTGTGCAGGATTGGCGTTATACCAGAGAAAACCAATGCAGGCTCCTACCAGACTGGCAGAAAATATTACCAACTCTCCGGTACCTGGCAGATGTAAGATATTGAGGTAATTAGCAGCGATGGCATTTCCTGATACATAGGCAAAAATGCCAAGCGTAGCAGCGATGATACCAGAAACTCCTGTGGCTAAGCCATCCAAACCATCCGTCAAGTTGGCAGCATTGGATACGGCTGTTACCAAGAATACAACCAATGGTATAAATAGCAACCAAACCCACTTGGATGCAGATTGGTCATTAACAGGTAATAACCACGCATAATCCAAACGATTACCTTTTAAAAAAGGAACATTGGTAAGATTTGTTTTATAGTCACCCTTCAAGACAGGAGTGTCAACATTTCCTCTACCTGTAGTCGCTCTGATCGTATCGCCAACCATTTCTGTATATCCAAGTTCGGTAGCTTGGCTTACTTCCATACGAACAACCACATCTTCATTTATGATCATCGTAATTGCAATTAGCAATCCCAGCCCTACTTGTCCAAGTATCTTAAATTGGCCTCTAAGCCCTTTTTTATCTTTTTTGAAAACCTTGATATAATCATCTATGAAACCAATAGTTGCCATCCATATAGTGCTGATAATGAGTAGTATGACGTATACGTTGTTCAAGTCAGCAAGGAGTAAACTGGGAATTAAAATTGCCATGATGATGATGATACCTCCCATGGTAGGGGTACCTTCTTTTTCTTTTTGGCCTTTAAGTCCCAGAACTCTAACGGTTTCTCCTACCTGTTGGCGTTTCAGGTAT
>JAKSDI010000049.1 GCA_022360175.1 Chitinophagales bacterium | reverse complement strand
TTGCTAAGATAAGAGACACACTTGTATGAACAGTCTCAGAATAGGCTTATTTTTCACCAATCACCAATCACCAATCACCAATCACCAATCACCAATCACCAATCACCAATCACCAATCACCAATCACCAATCACCAATCACCAATCACCAATCACCAATCACCAATTCACCCAGCCTAGCTAATAAACTAAACACCTTTAACCTTTATCACATATCCAATATGTCTTTTCTGTGCTGCGAGTCATCTACATAATCGCTATCCCAATGGCTGATAACCCATTCGTTATTTAGGAAGAGGGTACAAAAAATGAGTAAGCCAAATACCACGGCACAGAGTCCGAAGAATATCCATTCTGTATTCCGAATGTTGTTGTCCGCTACAAGGAAAAGTATAAAGCCCGTCCATGCTATTGTTGCTATATAAAATAATGCTAGCATAACGATTCGTGCCCAACGGTAACGCAGTATAAAAGCTACGGATACAAAGGTTAAAATAATACCAAATACGATAAAGAAGATTCTTGCATAGAAATCAGAAAGCGGTTCATTGCCCCCATATTCATAAGACCCTCGTTGGATATATTCCTGCCAAAGCTGCCCACCTATACTTAATACAAAGAGGGAGACTCCCAGCATGAGCAATCCAAAAAGTACAGCAGGGTTTAAGTGATTGCGCAGCATGGGCATGATGTTACAGGTTTAAGAGTGAATTGGTGCTTTGGCAAGTATCAAATAAAGGATGATTATTCTGAAATCATGGCTCAAACACCCCTCTTTTCATATATAACAGATTACTATGCCATTTCGGCAAGCTCCATCCACCTCATTTCTTTTTCTTCCAATTCCTCATTAACATTAGAAAGTTCCTTTGATAATTCGGTAATTTTTTCGGTAGAAATGCTGGTGTCATTAAACGCGGCAGTAATTTCTTTCTTGCGTTCTTCTAGCTTGAGTATTTGTTTTTCCAGGCGCTTCAATTCCTTGCGTTCCTCCTGACTAAGACCTCCTTGTTTTTGCGGTTGATTAACTTCCTTAATCCTTTTTTGTTCTTCGCGTTCGGCACGACGCTCTTCGCGTTCGCGTTCTTTTTGGATGGCGCGGTAATCCGTATAATCTCCAATGAAATCACGTATTTTTCCTTTCCCTTCAAAAATGAACAAGTGGTCTACTATTTTGTCCATGAAGTAACGGTCGTGGGAAACGATAATGATGCAACCAGGGAATTCCATCAGGAAATCCTCCAGTACATTCAGGGTAATGATATCAAGGTCATTGGTCGGCTCATCAAGGATTAGGAAGTTGGGGTTTTCCATCAATACGGTAAGCAGATACAATCGGCGACGCTCACCTCCACTCAATTGAGAAACATAAACACGCTGCTGTTTACGGCTAAACATAAAGCGTTCGAGCATTTGTGGTGCAGTAAGCTTTTGCCCTTTTTCCATAGGAATGTATTCGGCAATATCCTGTACCACATCAATGACTCGCTTATCTTCTTTTAGTTGTATGCCTGCCTGGGTGTAATATCCAAATACAGTATTGCCTCCAACTACTACTTTACCCCCATCTGGCCTGATATCCTTAGTGAGTAGTTTGAGAAAGGTAGTTTTTCCCACTCCATTGGGCCCTACTATGCCTACTCGCTCTTTCTTTTTGAATTTGTATGAAAAGCCATCTACAATTTTCTTATCTCCGAAGCTCTTGTTGATATTATGAGCTTCCAGTATCTTTTTCCCTAATCGCTGGCCTTTGATATCAATCTGTAGGTCTTCTAACTCTCTTCGTCGGCTTACCTTTTCTTTTAGTTCGCCAAAGGCATCAACCCGAGCTTTTGCTTTAGTGCCTCTGGCTTTGGGCATGCGGCGTACCCATTCCAATTCTCGTTTAAAAAGCTTAATACTTTTATCGAGCGTACTGGCCTCTACATCATGACGGATAGCCTTTTTTTCCAGATAATCTGAATAATTACCGGTATATCTAAAAAGTTTCCCTTGATCTAGCTCAAGGATAGTATTACAGACTCGCTCCAGGAAATAGCGGTCGTGAGTAACCATGAACAATGTAAGGCGAGCCTGTTGGAGGTACTCTTCTAACCACTCAATCATTTCAAGATCAAGATGGTTGGTCGGTTCATCGAGTATAATAAATTCAGGTTCTTCTATAATGAGTTTTGCAAGTGCCAGGCGTTTTTTCTGTCCGCCAGAGAGGTTTTTTACTGCTTGATTTAAATCACTCACCTCTAGTTTGGTAAGGATTTCTCGGATACGAGCTTCAAACTCCCATGCTTTTAAATCATCCATACGTGTAATGACTTTCTGCATGGTATCTGTCTCATCGGGAAAAAGCATTGCATGTTCATACTCCCGAATGGCTACAATAATGGGGTTGTTGGAGTCGAGTACTGCTTCGAGTACCGTATGTTCATCAAAAAAATCTGGTTCTTGCTCCAGATACCCAATGCGGATATCGCGATGTACCCACACTTTTGAAGTTTCGCCTTCTGCTCCTTCCTGTCCTGCTATGACACGTAAAAGGGTCGTTTTACCAGAACCATTTTTTGCTACTAATGCTACTTTCTGCCCCTGGCTTATTTGCAAGTCTAGATTTTGGAAAAGGACCTTTTCCCCATAAGACTTAGTTACGTTCTCTAGTGTAAGATAATTCAATGCTCGTCAGTTTCTCTTCGATTAGTACTTAGTATGATGCAAGTTACTAAATTTGAATACATAAACTCTACTCTAAAAGAAAAGCCGAAAGTACAGGCTTGTACTTTCGGCTTTTCTATTTAACAAGTTCTAATTATTCCATGCTCAACATATCATGCATGATATTGAGTGTTTCATGGATATATATGTCTTTTTTGACAGATTTTAGCCAATTGTCATTTCTAGCTTTTTTCGATTCATCTGCATCTAGTGCTGGGATATCAACATCAAGATTGCTAACAGCAGTATTCACCTCGTTGTCAAATAAATCATCAAATTGCTCTGCATTATCTTTGCGCTCCTTCAGGAATGCCTGATAAGCTTCCATGTTAAGAGGATAAGAGGTTTGATTTCTCTGTGTTTCCAGGCGCTTAGCATTTTCTAATACGCGTTGGAATGTAGCATCTTCTTTGACACGTTTCGCACTTGATTTCTTGATTTTGTTGATCGAAGATAAATCTGTGACTTTCTGACCATAATTTACTGGATCAATCTCCGTCCAGGCCATTGCATTTTCTCTATCCTTTTCTCCGGTTTTAATGTAGAAGAAATTATCAGGAAGGACAATATCTGGTTCTACTCCTTTTAGTTGAGTAGATCCACCATCTACGCGATAAAACTTCTGTGTAGTTAGTTTGATTTCACCTAATGGCTTGATGTCGTCATATCCACGTAGTGTGCGATCCAGGTCGATAAAACGCTGAACAGTACCTTTACCAAAAGTAGAAGTGCTACCAACCACTACTGCTCTTCCATAATCTTGCAATGCTGCTGCCAAAATTTCAGAAGCAGAGGCACTATAGGAATTTACCATAACAGTTAGTGGCCCGTCGTATTGAACACGAGGATCTGAATCTTTAAGTACTTCTGGATTGCGGCCACGAGATTTTACCTGGACAATCGGCCCTTTTTCAATGAATAGGCCAGTCATCTTTACAACATCTCTCAACGAACCTCCACCATTATTACGAAGGTCGAGTATGATTCCATCAACATTTTCGGCTTTTAATTTCTCGATTTCCTTGGCTACATCGGTAGAGCAGAAGCGGCCATTACTATTTTGGAAATCAGCATAAAAGCTTGGTAAATTGATCAGGCCTATTTTTTTGTCATCCTTGCCATCAATGATTAATGACTTGGCAAATTGTTCTTCGATAATAACGATATCGCGTTCAATCGTAATATCTTCTGTTGCTCCATCTACTTTTTTTATCGTAAGGGTCACCTTTGTACCTTTTGTACCTCTTATAAGTTGTACGACATCATTGATGACCATGCCTGTAATATCTACTGCTTCCGCCTCGTCTTCCTGACGCACTTTCATGATGATATCATTCTCTTCCAGCTCTTTTCCTTTCCAGGCGGGGCCGCCTACTATAATTTGAGACACTTTGGTATAATCACCATCAGTTTGAAGGCGGGCTCCAATCCCTTCTAATCTACCAGAAAAGCGGATGTTGAAATTTTCCTTATCAATCGGCTTATAGTATTCAGAGTGTGGATCAAATGAGCTGGCAAAAGTATTAAGGTATACACTCAGTCTATCCTCACGCTTTAGCTTATCCATACGACTATACCAGTCGTCAAAAAATTCTAGTACTTCTTCGCGAGCTTCTTGTTCCATCTCGTCAAAGGATTTCTTGACTTCTTCTTCACCATTATCTTCCTGTTCTTCTATAGCATTAACCACGCGTTGGAGGGTTTCATACTTCAGGTATTTACGCCAAAACTCTTTAAGCTCAGCATCACTTTTGGTGAACTGTCTTTTTTCTGCATCCAGCTCTAGATATTCCTCTTCATCATAATTGAAGGGAGTCGCAAGGATTTCTCGGTAGTATGCTTGTGTTTTATCTAATGCGGCTTCCAGCAAGTCTACCGAAAGATTGAAGAATTCAAATTTGCCATTTTTTGCCTGATCGTCAAGAACCTGCTTATAAGGACTTAGCTTATGCAAGTCTTCTTGTGTCAGGAAACGACGGCCATAATCGATTCTGTCAACATAAAGGTCATAAAGTGCTTCAGAGAAAGAATCATCAATTTCTTTTGGACTGTAATGTAATTGGCTAAAACCACTCATTACAGTTTGCATTAATAGCGCTTCTTTTTGAGGATTAGCGACGTCTGTTTTGGGGAGATAGGCAGCTATTAAAAAGCCTGCCACTAGAAAAGAGAAAAAAATCGGGCCTCTAATTTTCATTATACTTCTAATTTTGCTATTTCATTACTGCAAGCGACAAATTCAAAAGAGCCGCTATAAGGATTGTGGATCAAACATGATACCAAAAAGTGTTAATAAATATACTGTATTTTATCTAAATGGTTGGATCACATCCGTTCATTGATAGTTTTTTAACGAAATGGTAACGATTATCATATAAAAAAGGGAAAAAAAGAAAGGCCTTCCTGCATTATTGCAGAAAGGCCTTTCTTCTATAGCAAAATATTATATCTTATTATAACAGTGGTGCAATTACCAATGCTACTACAGACATAAGCTTAAGTAGAATGTTTAGTGATGGGCCAGAAGTATCCTTAAATGGATCACCTACAGTATCACCTACTACTGTTGCTTTATGAGGGTCAGAACCTTTATAGTACATCTCACCATTGATTTCAACACCTTCTTCAAACATCTTCTTGGCGTTGTCCCATGCACCACCTGCATTAGACTGGAAGATAGCCATGAGTACACCTGCTACCGTTACACCTGCTAGCAAACCACCAAGCATTTCTGCTCCCAACTGGCTACCAAGGCCAACTAAACCAGGAGTCAAACCTACTACTACTGGAGCTAATACTGCCAACAAGCCTGGGCGAATCATCTCGCGAATAGAAGCGGCAGTAGATATTTCTACACATTTGCCATACTCCGCTTTACCATCAGCTGCTTCGAAAGCCTTCTGATCTGCATCACTCCAGTCACTGAATTCTTTGCCTTCATTTCTGTTCATTGCATCTAGTGCACCTCTCAACTCAGGGATGTTCTTAAACTGGCGACGTACCTCCTGGATCATATCCATAGCTGCACGGCCTACAGCACCCATTGAAAGTGCAGAAAAAAGGAAAGGTAACATACCACCAACAAAAAGAGCAGCCATTACATAAGGGCTAGTAATGTTGATGCTTGTTAGTTTTGCATCAGGGTGGCTGATATTATAAGCAGTGATGAAGGCTGCAAAAAGTGCTAGTGCAGTCAAAGCTGCAGAGCCAATTGCAAAACCTTTACCAATTGCAGCAGTTGTATTACCTACAGCATCCAATTTGTCAGTACGGCCACGTACTTCTTTTGGAAGTTCTGCCATCTCAGCAATACCACCCGCATTATCAGAAATAGGGCCATAAGCATCTACTGCCAATTGTATACCTGTATTAGAAAGCATACCTACCGCAGCAATAGCGATACCATAAAGGCCAGCAAAAGAATAAGAACCTACAATTGCTACCGCTAAAATAAGGATTGGAATAGCAGTAGACTGCATCCCCACACCAAGGCCAGCGATAATATTAGTAGCAGAACCAGTTAATGACTGATCAACGATACTTTTTACAGGCTTTGTGCCAGTACCAGTATAGTATTCAGTAACCATACCAATTAGCAAACCACCAGCAAGGCCAAAGATCACCGCCCAGAAAACACCCATTGAAGAGTATTCTGTGCCTTCAAATGTCCAGCTCGCAGGAAGCACCCAGCGTACGATTGCAAAAGTAGCAGCAAGCATCAATGCAGCAGACAGGAATTCGCCACGGTTTAGTGCTTTTTGTGGGTCACCACCTTCCTTAACTTTTACAAAGAAAGTACCAAGAATAGAAGTTATAATACCTACACTTGCAAGTATTAATGGTAACAATACTGCATTTAAGCCACCAAAATCATTGGTGTTTTCAAAACCAGTAACACCAATAAATGCAGCACCCAATACCATTGTACCAATGATAGAACCTACATAAGATTCGAAAAGGTCGGCACCCATACCTGCTACGTCACCTACATTATCACCTACATTATCGGCAATAGTAGCTGGGTTTAGAGGGTGATCTTCAGGGATACCTGCTTCTACCTTTCCTACAAGGTCAGCACCTACATCTGCAGCTTTTGTATAAATACCACCACCTACACGTGCAAACAATGCAATAGAAGAAGCACCAAAAGAGAAACCTGTGATAACAGTGATCACGCGGTTAACATCCCAACCAATGCTAGAATAAGCCAGGAATAGAGTTCCAAGGCCTAATACACCCAAACCTACTACACCAAGACCCATTACAGAACCACCTGCAAAAGCGATTTCCAGTGCCTTGCCTAATCCTGTACGGGCGGCATTAGTAGTACGTACATTTGCTTTAGTAGCTACACGCATACCAATAAAACCAGCTAGTGCTGAGCAAATTGCACCTAAGATAAATGAAAGAGCAATCAATGGAGAAGAATCTGCATTATTACCACTGATGCCAAGCAGTATAGCTACTGCTAATACAAAAATTGCAAGTACGCGGTACTCCGCTTTTAGGAAAGCCATTGCACCATCTGCAATATTTGTTGCAATACGTCCCATGCGTTCAGTTCCTACTTCCTGCTTGGAAACCCAACTAGAGCGCCAGAAAGTGTACAAAAGTGCAAGTACACCAAATGCTGGTACTAAAAGTGTAATCGTTTGACCCATAATCTTTTGTTTATAAAATAAAATTTACTTCAAAGGGGAAGCTCTATCATTTAGTCTTATCAAGAAAATAACTTTATCATATAAACTTTTATTTGCACCTTAATTTCAGCCCGTACAGACATTTATTCTTTGGTATAAACAAAAGACAATTAAGTTATTTTTTGATCCTTCCTTAAGAAAGAAACTTCTACCGGCTTTTCGTTCGGCCTGCAAAACTACTGTAAATTTGTTTTATGTCCAACTGAATGAACTGCTTATACTGGTTTTGACCAGGAAAGTGGGACAAAGACCGGACATATAAAGGAGTTGAATAATGAAGGCTTTATTCCTCTAGCCATATTACTTTTTCCTCAATGGGTGTCCTGTCGCCAGGGAGCAACGGCATTTCATGATAGCCCATATACAGCAATCCAAGACATTGTTCGCCTTCTTTCAGTTTTAGAAAATCATTGGCTTCCAGTATCGATTTAGGAGAGCTCCAATAACAACCGATTCCATAGGCTGTGCAGCTTAGCCACATATTTTGTACTGCACAAGCTACTGCTGCAATTTCCTCCCATTCTGGTACCCGCTCTTCGAGGTCTCGTTGCATACAGATGGCAATAACACAATCCGATTGTAAGGGCTTGGCTTTAGTCTTTTCGTGTTTTTTTTCTGAAAATTTAGCCATTGGAGTATGCTCCTTATACCAGTCAGCCAGATATTCACTCAGGCGTTCTAATGCTGCTTTGCGAAAGACCTTAAATCTCCAGGGCTGGGTTTTTCTATGCGTAGGGGCCCAATTGGCATTTTCTAAAATTTGTTGGATATGTTCTTCAGGGATGGGGCGATTTATATAAGTATTAGGAAATATGGCTCGGCGGTTTTTGATGATCTCATTAATGGCTTCTGCTGACATTTTATGTTATTTTCAGAAATAATTGAAACTTATGAAAAATATAATTAACTTTGTAAATATATAAACAAGATCATTATTATGAAGAGGATGCTGTTGACTACCGATATAATCATTCAGTCGATTATGCTATGCCTGATGGTTTTTTTCCCGCTCACATTATTTGTTAGCATACCACTTGGAGGCTGGCAATTGGGCAGTAGTCTGATTAAAGGTATTGCATGGCGTAGTAAGTTGCATTTTACTTATTTCATGGCTGCGACTGCTTATTGTTTATTACTTATATGGGGAGTAGAGCATACGGATAGTATACCTCTTATCCAGGATTATGAATGGCTGAGAGCAATGTGGTGGGTACTTTGTTTGCCTCCTCTGGTTGGTGCTGTTTGGTATTATACTCAAAGTCATAGGGATGTAAAAGCTTATGATTCTATTTATGATCCTAAAATAGATACAGTATAATGATAAGTAGAGGCCGGATGAAAAAAGATTTAATAGGACAAGCTATTATATTAATAAGCACAGGGGTGGTTTGTTCGTTGACTACTTCACAAGGATGGTTGATCACTCTTGTATCATTGCTTACTTTGTGGCAGTTGGGGAGTGCTGTTGAATTGTTCCATCAACATCAGTATAAACAGCGTTTTGTCTTTGTTTGGCTCTTGCCAATTTTACTGCTGTCTTTGCCTGTAATGATTTATTGGTTGAAGAGTTGGATTGCCCTACTTCTTGGAGCAAGTTTGATTGTTTATTTTTTAATTACGGCAAGAGATACTTTGATTGTTTACCGTAGGCCTCGGTCTTTTTGGGATTTGTAAGGTCTTATTTTAAAATATTTTTAAGTTAGTCTAAAAATAGTTATCTTTGTCCTTAGGTGATGCAAGAAAGAATTATGAGTCAAGCAAAATTGCTGAATCCTACCCTAATATATATTTACAATATCACCGCTGAATAAGGAATGGAGATATCACACACAGAAGAAAATTATCTAAAAGCGATCTTTAAAATATCTGAGAAGCAGGATAAGCCGGCCAGTACAAATTCGATTTCCAGTGAAATGAAAACAAGTGCTGCCTCGGTAACAGATATGATTAAACGCCTCTCGGAAAAAGAACTCATTAACTATGAACGTTATCGAGGAGTGACGCTTACTGCTGAAGGGGCTCGTATTGCTACACATCTAATCAGAAAACACCGTTTGTGGGAAGTTTTTCTTGTAGATAAACTGGGGTTTTCCTGGGATGAGGTGCATGAAATTGCTGAACAGCTAGAGCATATCAAATCTCCTGAATTGGTAGAAAAACTCGACGGTTTTTTAGAATATCCTCGCTTTGATCCTCATGGAGATCCTATTCCTGATGCGGATGGCATCTTTGCTACGCGAAAACAAATCCAGCTTTCAGATATGGCAATTGGAGCAAAAGGGGTAGTAGTAGGAGTACAGGATCACACAACTCCTTTTTTGCAATACCTCGACCAAATGGGTTTGGTATTGGGTACCAGCTTAAAGGTCCTGGAATATTATGAATATGATGAATCAATGAAAGTGGCTATTGGAGAGCAAGATAGTAGGACACTTTCGAAGAAAGTTTGTCAAAACCTTTTTGTTCAGGTAGAGAATAATTAGCAGGAAATGAAAAGATATTTGTTGTACATAATGATGTTGGTTTTGCCAGCATTTGCGAAAGCACAGGAGAAGCCATTGGTAATAGCTTCTGCATCAATTTTTGCCGATATGGCAGAGAACATAAGTGGAGGCTTGGTAGAGGTTGCCAGTATTGTACCAATAGGTGGTGATCCTCATATCTATGAGCCTACTCCTGGCGATGTTCAATTAGTTACTAAAGCTGATTTAATATTGATAAATGGGCTAACTTTTGAAGGCTGGATGAGTGAGTTAATCGAAAATTCAGGCTCTAAAGCGGTGGTCGTTAGAATTACTGAGGGGATTCAACCAATAGAAAGCATCAAATATAAAAATTCGACTGATCCTCACGCCTGGATGGATGTCAAAAATGGTTTCACCTATATTGAAAATATTAAAAATGCACTTTCTGAACTGGATCCAGATAATGCAGATAAATATGAATTCAACTACAATATTTATCGCCAGCAATTAGAGGAACTGGATTTAGAAATTCAACAGGCAGTCCAGGCTATTCCTGAAAAACAGCGTGTATTAATTACATCTCATGATGCATTCCGTTATTATGGCAAGCGTTATGGTATCCAGGTAGAAGCTATATTGGGTACTTCAACAGATGCGGAAGCACAGACCTCTGATATAATGCGCCTGAATAAAGTAATTAGTGAGAATAAGGTACCTGCTGTTTTTGTAGAAACCACAGTGAACCCAAAATTATTAAAGCAGATTGCCAGTGATAATCAGGTAGCAATAGGAGGAGCACTCTATTCAGATTCAATAGGAGATAAAGATAGCCCTGCTCCAACCTATCTGGATATGCTTAAGTATAATACAAAGACCATCGTCGATGCTCTGTCAAAAGAAATAATAGCAGAAGAAGAAGAAAGTGATGATGAAACCTCCAGTTATTGGCTCTATGCTTTGTTAGGAGTTGTCTTAATAGGTGGTTTTTTATTGGTAGCCAGAAAAATGTCTGCGTAAAATACATAATATCACCAATCACCCTTGCCCAACGTAGCCAATAAGCGAAGTTGGGATATCACTAAATCACAATATCACCACATCACAATATCACACCA
Organism: Chitinophagales bacterium; assembly: GCA_022360175.1. GTDB lineage: Bacteria > Bacteroidota > Bacteroidia > Chitinophagales > Saprospiraceae > JAKSDI01. The sequence continues at coordinate 112,306 of JAKSDI010000049.1, read as the reverse complement.
TGCCCCAGCCAGTAATAACAATAAATGGTTTGTCTGTCTCTTATGGAAGAAAGCGTGTTTTAACGAATATTTTTCTCGACATAGAACCAGGAAATATATATGGCATTATTGGTCCTAATGGTGCAGGAAAGTCTACCCTGTTCAAAGCTATACTTGGCTTACTGGAAATTAATGCAGGAGTAGTGAAAATTGAGGGTAAGTCAATCAAGTCAAAGCGAAAAAAAGTAGTATACGTTCCTCAAAAAAGTGATGTAGATTGGTCTTTTCCGGCTACCGTTTACGATATAGTCGAGATGGGACGTTACCCACACAAGAAATTGTTGCAACGACTAGATACTCATGATAAAGAACTTGTTATGGAGGCTCTGAAAGAAGTGGGAATGGAGGACTTCGCTCAGCGGCAAATAGGAGAGCTTTCAGGAGGGCAGCAACAACGGGTTTTCCTTGCTCGGGCGCTTTGCCAGGAGGCAGATATTTTTCTATTGGATGAACCCTTTGTCGGAGTAGATATTACAACTGAAGAGAAAATTATTAATATTCTTAAGCGCCTGGCTGCTGAAGGTAAAACCTTAATGGTGGTACATCACGATCTTTCTACAGTCCCCTCTTATTTTGATAAAGTGATTCTTCTCAACCAGCGACTGATTGCCTATGGCGATACCACTACTACCTTTACTCAGGAAAATATCAATAAAGCATATAGTGGGCAATTGCCAATATTGCATCATGCCCGCCCTTTAAAGTAATTGCCGATCTCCTGATCGGCAAAACGTACTTCTGATCTCAATCACCACCCCTTCCTTGTAATTTCAACTTCGCCATAATTAGAATTTAGTGGTGTTTAACTATAAACACAAAAACAACCCAATCTTACAGTATAAATGTTCTTCAATGTTGCTGCATGTTCTTTTATATCACTCGAACTGCATTGCTACAGTACGAGTAAAATGATGGTGCACAATGATTTTATGGACTTATTAGAAAAGATGTGCTAATTTTGCAGACGCAAATGCAAAAACTATGTTTCCAGAATACGATGTGATAGTAGTGGGTGCCGGTCATTCCGGTTGTGAAGCCGCAGTAGCAGCAGCCAATATGGGCTCGAAGGTGCTGTTGGCAACGATGAATATGAACACGATTGCCCAAATGTCGTGCAATCCGGCAATGGGTGGTGTGGCAAAAGGGCAGATTGTGCGGGAAATTGACGCTTTAGGAGGGTATTCGGGTATCGTTACAGATCATACTATGATTCAGTTTCGCATGCTGAACCGCTCCAAAGGCCCTGCTATGTGGAGCCCACGAGCTCAAAGCGACCGAATGGCTTTTGCAACAAAGTGGCGTGAATTGCTGGAGGCTCATCCCAATATCGATTTTTGGCAGGAGATGGTCACTGGTATCTTAGTGAAAGATGGCAGAGCATATGGTGTATATACTGGCCTTGGGCTGGAAATTCCTTCTAAAGCAGTTGTACTTACCAATGGAACTTTCCTGAATGGACTTATCCATATTGGCAAAAAGCAATTTGGTGGCGGTCGGGCAGGTGAACGTGCGGCTAAAGGTATTACAGAGCAATTGATTGACTTGGGTTTTGAGTCAGGAAGGATGAAGACGGGTACGCCTCCTCGTATAGATGGCCGTAGCCTTGATTGGGACGCAATGGAAATACAACCTGGAGACGAGAAGCCGGGGCGTTTTTCATATACGGAAACCCCTCCTTTAGAAAATCAAGTGCCCTGCCATATTACTTATACGAGTGCAGAGGTACATGATACCCTTAAAACAGGTTTTGACCGATCTCCTATGTTTAATGGGCGAATTCGAGGCTTAGGGCCGCGTTATTGTCCTTCTATTGAAGATAAGATAGATCGTTTTGCGGACCGTGACCGACATCAGTTGTTTGTGGAACCGGAAGGCAGGAATACGTGTGAAATTTACGTGAATGGTTTCTCCTCTTCATTACCTGAAGATGTACAATACAAGGCTCTGCGCAAGGTCCGTGGTTTTGAGAATATGAAAATGTTCCGACCAGGTTATGCCATAGAATACGACTTTTTCCCACCTACTCAATTGAAGATTACGCTCGAAACTCACTTGGTAGAAAACCTCTTTTTTGCTGGCCAGATCAATGGTACAACAGGTTATGAAGAAGCAGGATGTCAAGGGCTAATGGCTGGGATCAATGCCCATCTTAAAGTACAAGAGCAAGAACCATTTGTCATCAAGCGCTCAGAAGGATATATAGGAGTATTGATTGATGATTTGGTCAACAAAGGCACAAAAGAACCTTATCGAATGTTTACCTCCAGGGCAGAATATCGCATTTTACTTCGGCAAGATAATGCTGATTTGCGCTTGACTCCATTGGCTGCCCAACTAGGTATTAGAGGAGCTGAAGAGAGAATGGAAAAAGTGAATGCTAAACAAGAGGCAGCTAAAGAAATAGAGCGCTTTTTCCGTCAGCAAAGTGTAGAGCCCGGACAGCTTAATGCTTTCCTGGAAGAAAAAGGAACCGCACCTATTAATCAAAAGGTCAAATTACAAAGCATATTATTGCGCCCGCAAGTGAGCCTGGCTGATTTAAGAAAAGTGTTACCTCAGGTAGAGGCGTTTTTGAATGGCTATGCTCAGGAATATGCAGATCTGGCAGAAGTAAACCTCAAGTACGAAGGTTATATTCAGCGTGAAAGCGAACGGGTTGAAAAAATGAATCGACTAGAAGCTGTGCGATTAAGTGATAAACTGGATTATCACGAACTGCAATCGCTATCTATGGAGGCTAGAGAAAAACTGAGTAAGCTGCGCCCTCGTACATTAGGGCAAGCGAGCCGTATCAGTGGTGTTTCTCCTGCCGATATTTCAGTATTATTGATACATGTAGGCCGCTAAATAAACAACTCGTGAAATTGGGCTATAAATAAGTTGGAAGCCCAATTTCATAAACTACTTGATTATAACCTTAGTCCCCGCAAGAATGTCACGGTAGCCTTAATATCCTGGTGAAGTACTCTGTCATTTTCTAATGCAGGTACCAGCATCCGATACTCTTCTAATAAGGATTCCAGTTGTGGTGAAGTTTTTGACGGACGGCGAAACTCCATAGCCTGTGCAGCTGTCATCCATTCTATCGCTAATAAACGCTCTAGATTATCAACAACCTTATAGCATTTGGTAGCAGCATTAGCTGCCATGCTGACGTGGTCTTCCTGCCCATTACTACTTACAATAGAATCAACAGAAGCAGGAGTACAGAGTTGTTTATTCTGACTGGCAATAGAAGCTGCGGTATATTGAGGAATCATCAAGCCCGAATTAAGGCCGGCATTGGCAATGAGAAAGTGTGGCAACCCTCGTATACCCGAAATGAGTTGGAAAACCCGGCGCTCTGAAATACTACCCAACTCTGAAAGAGCAATTGCCAGGTAGTCAAGTACCAGGGCTAGTGGTTGTGCATGGAAATTACCACCGGAAAGAATAGCATCTGAATCTGGGAATATATTAGGATTGTCTGTTACTGCATTGGCTTCATTAAGAAGTACGCTATTAATATGAGCAATAGCATCCCAGCTTGCACCGTGAACCTGGGGGATACAGCGGAATGCATAAGGGTCTTGTACATGAGTTTTTTCTCTGACAGATAAGGCACTACCTTCCAGCCATCTGAGAATACTTGCAGCTACTTCTTTTTGCCCTTCATGACGCCGGATTATATGTAGCCGTTCATCAAAGGGGGAAAGTCTGCAATCAAATGCATCAACAGATAAAGCAGCACATAAATTAGCTATTTTAAGGAATTTGTTGCCTTTGATGAGATTCCAGGCGCAGTAAGCGGTAGAAAATTGAGTACCATTGAGTAATGCAAGCCCTTCTTTTGCTTGTAGTTGTAAGGGGGGGATACCCAGTTTTATTAGCAAAGGGCCTGCTTCCTGTCGTACACCTTCGTAATAAACTTCTCCAATGCCTAAAAGAGGCAAGCTTAAATGAGCAAGTGGCGCAAGGTCGCCCGATGCGCCTAAAGAACCTTGTTGGAAGATAACAGGAAGAATACCTTCATTGAAAAAGCGTATAAGCCGTTCTACCAATTCCAGGCGTACACCAGAGTAGCCATAGGAGAGGTTTTTGATCTTCAGTAAGAGCATCAATCGCACAATTTCAGGTGGGACAAGATCACCTGTACCGCAGGCATGGGATTTCACTAGATTATGCTGAAGCTCTTGGGTTTGTTCTTTAGAAATAATGATATTACATAAAGACCCAAATCCTGTATTGATTCCATAAAACTGCGCATCAGATTCATTCAGCTTTTTTTCCAGATACTCACGGCAGTGTTGGATTCTATTACGACTTTCTTCAGAAAGTTCTAATTGGTAAGAACCATTAATTAAATCTCTAAAGTCTTTTAGCGTAAGCGGGTCAGCGCTAATGGTAAACATTTTGCTCATATTCCTGCTGATGTTTTGGTTAGGGTGGCTTTTGGAGTAATGCGCGAATTTATACAACTTCTGTTGAAAATATAGCATGAATGGCTAGGACTTATTGTCGTCGCAGCTAAGATCAGGAGGAAGTATCAAATTTAAGTTCAGGTGTCAAGTGCAATAATTATATCATATCCAATAAATCCTCAAAGCGGTCAATCATATTATCTGGTGTAGTCGTTTGGAGGATTTCTTTTGGCCTATAGCCATATGTGACGGCACAGGTTCTTACTCCTGCTTCTTTTCCTGCTTCTATATCATGAGTGGAATCGCCGATCATCATCGTATTTGTTGCTGAAATACCCAATTGTTTCATGATGCGCTCAATGCCTGCCGGATGTGGCTTGAGCGGATAAAGTTCAGGAGCGGCTCCTTGAATGACGTCAAAAAAAGGAGCAAGATCTAGGCCTTCTATTACCTTAGTTGTGAAATACTGCAACTTGTTGCTATAAACTGCAAGCTGTGATCTTTTTGATAACTCTCCAAGTGTCCTTAATACGCCAGAATATGGGCGGGTCTTGTGGACATAATGGGCCTCATAATACTCATCAAAATGCTTGCGTGCAGTATGCAATAAGGCTTTTTCAGAGCTATTTGCTGCGGTTTTCAGCAAATGATTAAGTCCACTTCCTAGAAGCCCGGGTAATTGCTCATAGGAAATAGTAGGCCTATCCAACTTTTTCATGGCGTGATTTACTGCATCCGCCAAATCAAATCGAGAGTCTACGAGCGTACCGTCCAGGTCAAAAATGAGGAGTTGTAGCGGCATGAGAATAGTATGAAAGCTTTAAGGTATTACTCCGCAATGGTAATAATGACACCTCAAAACCTTTACAAGTTTATGATTATTTCTTATCCAACAGCATATCGCTATAAGAAACTTCAATTAGGTCTTCATCTTTGATATGGAAGAGATTGAGGTAGGTCTGACATTGAGCCTGTAAGGCTTCTTCTCCAATAGTACCATCCTTGTCAATCGCTTCAATTTCAACAAAAGAGCCAAGGTCTTCTACTTCGTCTACATGAAACTTTACATTTTCAATGAAATAGATGCTTCTTTTTTTTGTAACAACTACCACCGTATCCAGGGCTTGCAATAATATTTCTTTTAAGCCTGAATTTTGATTGTTTTTGAAGATAGTGACTTCTGATTTTTTAGGTCCGGCCTGATTGGGGCGTTGATAATGTATGAGTGCATTTTCAATATTCCCTTCACGGAGTTTCAGCCTACCATTTTTTACCTTAAAATAAGTATCAGTTTGTTTGTCTACTCCTCTGAATTCTGCTTGTTGTTTATCCAGAAAATCTACTATTTCCTCAGGATGCTGACAGCGGGCTTTGATTTCTATATTTATTCTATGCATAGGGCGCACATTTTAATCGCGGCGCCCAATTTACACATTTTGAATATAAAAAACCATTCAAAATGAAAGACTTAACACCCATAATACAAATATTAATAATTCTTTTACTTGTCGATGTCTACTTCTCGGTATGCTTCTATGACTCTTAGCTCACCTTCTTTTCCTGGAAGTGAATTGCCATGTTCCATGCCGAGTATTCCATCGAAACCTTTTTTATGGATGTATTTAAATACATTTTTATAATTGATTTCCCCAGATGTAGGTTCTTTTCTTCCGGGATTGTCACCGATTTGGAAATACGCTATTTCATCCCATGATTTTTCGATATTAGGGATAAGGTTGCCTTCCTGAATTTGTTGATGATAAATGTCAAAAAGAATTTTACAGGAAGGGCTATCTACTGCTCGGCATATTTGGTAAGCTTGAGCTGCTTTAGTAAGAAAAAGGCCTGGGTGATTATAAAAGTTGAGGGGCTCTAATACCATTGCAATATTGTGGGGTTCTAAAATAGCGCTTGCCTGTTTGAGCGATTCGATTACATGTGCCGTTTGGTACCCCATATCCTGCCGTAAGTCCACATGGCCAGGTACTACTGTCATCCATTTTGCATTCACTCTTTTAGCAACCTCTATTGATTCGCGAATATCGTTAAGAAAGGCTTCTCTTAATGCCTGATCGCCACTTGCGAGATTGGGTTCTCGCCAATAAATCTTATGAGCGACAAAGACTCCCATTTCAATACCTAGTTGTTCCATGAGTTTCCCCATTTTGCTTTGCAGGCCAATTTCTCTTGTTTTCATATCATTGTCCTCATAAGCACGGAACCCTTGTTCTGCTATGAACTCAAGATGTCGAATAGGATCGCCTCCTGTGTGTTCCTTGAACATTCCCAGGTGAGTCGCAAATTTCATCTTGAATGCTTCTCCTTTTAATGTATTCGCCTGCTTATTGGCTAAGATAGGAGTGGAGCTTGCTAATGCAGCAGAAGCTGCCAATCCCGTTTTTACAAAGTTTCTTCTGTCCATAGTTGAAAGGTATTCTGAAGGGAAGATAAGAAATGACTTATAAAAAAGCGCTTATCGGGTAACAAAAGTCAAGGATATAGTGTATTGGTATGTAGTGTTATAGATAAGTAAAAATGATTGTTTTTACTTTTGGATAGATAATATTTATCTTTTAAGATGATATGTTAAGATGACATTACAGCAACTTGAATATGTAGCAGCAGTGGCTCGTCATCGGCACTTTGCCAAAGCTGCAAAAGCATGCTTTGTGACTCAGCCTACTTTGAGCATGATGATCCGAAAACTGGAGCAAGAGTTAGGAGTACAGATTTTTGACCGCAATAGAAAACCTGTTCAACTTACTCCTGCGGGAAAAATTATTCTGGAAAGAGCTCGCAAAATTTTAAAGGAAGCGGAAGGGCTATCTGAGTGGGTACGTTCCTACAAGGGAGAAATAGAAGGAACGATCAGTTTGGGTATTATTCCTACCTTAGCTCCCTATATATTGCCTTTATTCGGAAGTCAGTTTTTAAAGAAACACCCTCGAATTAAGCTCAAAATTTGGGAATATACTACTGAACAAATTGTACATCATCTGAAGGCAGGAACATTGGATATGGGGTTATTGGCTACTCCATTAGAGTATCCAGGAATAAAAGAATACCCTCTATTTTACGAACCCTTTGTAGTTTACACCACAAATACCTATTCAAAAGAATACTTATTACCTAATGATATTGACCCTAGCCAGCTATGGCTCATGGAGGAGGCTCATTGTTTTCAATCACAGGTTTTAAAACTGTGTGAGTTAAGGGAGCAGAGCGGTCAGCGTTTGGATTATGAGGCTGGTAGCATCGAAACATTGATTCAACTGGTCAACTCACAGGAAGGTATTACCATTCTTCCGAAGTTGGCTACTTATAGTTTGCAGGATGCTTACAAGAAAAGACTTAAGCCTTTTCATCCTCCTGTTCCTGCCAGAGAAATTAGCCTGGTTGTCTATGACGGCTATGCCAGAGATCAGGTACTCAATGCTTTAACATCAGTGATAAAGGAAAATTTGCCCCAAAGCCTTCAGCAGCCAGGAGAGGTATATAGAGTAGGAGTGGAAGTAGAGATTAGTGAAGTAAAATAATGGCAAATTAGCAAAGCTTTAAAATTCATTTTATATTTATCCAATAGCAATTAACTTATATATGGATCAGCAGCAGTTTGTACAGCAGCGTTTTGCTAAAATGGAAGAAGAGATTAGTGCTCAAAAGAATATTTTGAGTAAAGCAGCAGATGCCATTTTGGACCAGGAAGTATCTTTATATCCAATATTTGTAGTACATCAGCATCAGGTAGACATAGGTATACCTATTTTACAAAAAGGGGTTGATGAGGCAGAGTGGTCTGTTAACGCCAGCACCTTAGAAGAATTAGCTACTAAAAAGATCATCGAGATGAGTAAGCTTGATGATTTTAAGCAGGTTTATAAGGACCCTGGCCAGTTTTTATGCCTCTTTGTGTTGAGTGATATGGGAGCTAATTTTATATTTCTGCCCCGGTAATTATTTGACTCAGGTTGTTGTGAAATAACTGGAGTTGAGCATTAGAAAAACCAAATATGCTAAAGAGTAATTCCAAACTAACCACTAATCATCCAATATTATTGATAGAGGATGACCACCATTATGCCAAGTTGGTGGAAATATACTTGTTAGAAGCGGAATTACTCAATTGTACGATTACCCACTGTCCTTCCTTGCAATTAGGAATGGATGAACTAATGGCTAAACCAGGGCATTATGCTGTTGTGTTATTAGACCTTAGCCTACCTGATAGCCAGGGATTTTCAACCTTATACAATTTATTGACCCATTTTCCAAAGTTAAATGTGATTGTCATGACTGGCCAGTCTGACAAGCGTTTAGGTGTGGAAGCAGTGAAAGCAGGAGCGCAGGATTTTTTGGTAAAGGGAAAGTTTGACGAAGATCAATTGGCCAAGGCACTTCGTTATTCAATAGAGCGTAATAATATATTGCTACGTCTTGAAGAAACACAAGGTTTGGCACATATTGGACATTGGGAGTGTAGCCCATCAGAGCATATTTTTAATGCATCAGATGAAGTCTATCGCATATTTGGCCGTCCTTTCAAACATCCACTAACATGTGAGGATATTCTCAAAGAAGGTTCTCCTTTCCACCTCTTTATGGAATTACAAGAAGAAGCAGAGCAAGGGGAAAAAATACAGAAAGATTGTTGGATCAAAAGAGAAGATGAGGAAGAACGCTTTGTTAGTTTGACTTGTACAGGAACAAAAACAGAAGAAGGACATTACATTTTCTACGGGATTATACAAGATATTACGGAACGCAAACAAGCGGAAGAGTTGCGAAAAGCCCGTGATTTAGCAGAGCAAACAGCAAGAGTAAGAGAGCAGTTTATTGCAAGTATCAGTCATGAAATGCGTACACCTATGAACGCCATTTCTGGAATGAGTCACCTGCTAATGAAAACAGGACTCTCTGGCGAGCAGGAAGAGTTTATCGTGTCTATTCAAAAATCATCAGAAGTATTACTGGGAATTATTAATGATATATTAGATGCATCTGCTATACAAAATGAGCAATTGAAGTTTACCAACCATTATTTTCATCTGAGGGAATTGTTTTATCAACTGATCAATCTGATGAAACACAAAGCTTCTGAAAAAAAGCTAGGGTTGGAATTGAACATTGCACCAAATGTGCCTGATCATTTTTGTGGTGACAGCGTACGCCTCAATCAGATATTGTATAACTTGGTAGGTAATGCAATCAAATTCACAGACAAAGGCAAGGTGGTTATCGAAGTAAGATTGATAGACAATACAGAGGAGATGGCTCGTTTAAAAGTGCTGATTAAGGATACAGGTATAGGGATAAAAGAAGATACTATTGATGATATTTTTAAGCCTTTTTCTCGTGTGTTACATCCAGGCCGTATCTATGAAGGTACCGGCTTGGGGCTTCCTATTACGCAATCATTAGTAGAACAGCAGGGAGGAGTAATTGGGGTAGAAAGCAAATTTGGAGAAGGTTCTATTTTTTATTTTGAAATATCATACAAAAAAGAATTACCCAATAATAAAGATTTTTTAACCAATGCACTGCCTATTACTTCTTTTGATGAACCCTTCAGTATTTTATTAGTTGAAGATCATAAAATGAATCAGCTGGTAGCAAAGAAAACCCTGGAAAAACAGTGGCCCAAAGTGTATGTACATATTGCTGATGATGGAGAGGCTGCTATTCAGTTTTTGCTCCAGCACCCTCCTGTAGATATTATACTGATGGATATTCAAATGCCTCGCAGAGATGGGTTTTCGACTACCCAATATATACGCGAGAAAATGGATGCTCCCCAATCTAAAATTCCTATCCTGGCAATGACCGCTCATGCGAATGTCACTGCCCATGAGCAGTATAGAACAGCTCACTTCGATAACTTCGTGTTAAAACCCTTTGATCCAGACGAATTGTTTAAAAAAATACAGTATCATTTACAGCGATAAAGCGTTTCTCATGAATTTCTACTATATCACATTAGACTATATGCGCGAAATGTCATCTGGAGACAAAGAGACAGAGCAGGAATTGTTAAAATTGCTATTTTCTGATTTAGAAAAAGAAGTGCCGAACTTGACACAGCTTATAGCAAATAAAGATAAAATTGGGGTGAAACGGGTGAGCCATCACCTTAAATCTACTTTTGCTTTTACAGGAAATAAAGTGCTTACGGAAAATATCAAAGCAATTGAAGCTGCGGCTCAAGCTGGAAATATTAATGGTCAGCTTGTAGCTAGATGGCAGGATATATTAAATATTCTTCCGATGGTAATAAATGAATTAAAGTTGCTTGAATTCGAGCTAAAACAGTAGTCTCGAATTTTTATTATCTTGGGCTTTTTGAGAAGCTATTGTAAATCCCTGTTCCTGAAATGACTGCAAACGTTTCAGGAAAGCCAAAAAACTATACCATTGAAAAAAATTCTCATCTGCGAAGACGAAGAAATCCTTCTTACCGCGCTTAAGTTTAGATTGCAAAAACAAGGCTATGAGCTGCTACTCTGTTCTAATGGCGAAGAGGCGCGCCAACTTGTTAAAACAGAGCTGCCAGATATTATCGTCACAGATATTGACTTACCTGATGTTACTGGGGTCGAGTTAGTTAACTACATTCGTAAAGATTTATTGAATGATACTCCTATTATTATGATCTCTCCTTTGGAGCACGAAGATGACTTGCTTCTTGCACTTAAAAATGGAGCGAATGATTTTGTTACCAAACCTTTTAAGCCTGTAGAGTTGGTATTGCGTATACGCTGTATTTTCGAAGCACAGGAAGCTTAGGCCGTTTTTCATTAAGAAGTTCGTACTGTTGATAAAATATTCCCGAAGGTGCAATAATGTGTAGTCCTTCGGGCTGAGTAGTGTTTAGTAATTTGTCACAGGTATATTTTTTATGGCATTCATTACTACCTCTCCCCAAATCACCAGTCACTAGTCACGAATTATAACTCACGAGCCCCCAATCACCAATCTTTCCAAAATTCCTCTGCCCCAAACCCTTTAAACCTTATACCCTATTCTTCTTTACTCCTCTTTTCTTATTACCTTTGGTGCCCATATATAATTGATCTAAACTAGATGAAGCTTTCCCTTCGTATTGCTCGGCGTTATTTGTTTGCCAAAAAATCTACAAATGCTATTAATCTCATCACGGGCATTGCTGTGTTTGGTATAGCTGTAGGCTCTGCGGCATTGGTGCTGGTACTATCGGTGTTTAATGGATTTGAAGATTTGATCACAGATATGTATAGCAATTTTAATCCAGATGTGAAGGTGATTCCTGCAAAGGGAAAAACTTTTGAAGTCGACACGCTTACACTGGAAAAATTGATGGAGCTGGAAGGAGTTGCTGCTGTATCCAGGACTTTAGAAGAGGTTGCATTTTTTGAATACAAGGACAATCAGGATTTTGGTACGCTAAAAGGAGTTGATCAGAACTTCAGCAAAGTAGTGGGGATGGATTCCACGGTACGAGAAGGCGAGTATAAACTAATAGAAGGAAGAAGGCAATATGCCATTTTGGGCTTGGGGATGAGAAACAAATTGGCAGCCAATGTTGGAGATCGTTTTACAGAATTGGCGGTATACACTCCCAAAAGAAACTCAAAACCAGGCATGTTTGGCATGGCAGCGCAACCTTTCCGCCGTAGATATATCTACCCGGCAGGGACATTTGTCATTCAACAGGAGTTTGACAATCAATATATTATTAGCTCATTAGCGTTTGCTCGTGAGTTGTTGGGCCTGGATGAAGAAGTCAGCGCGCTGGAATTTCGCCTGGAAACAACAGCAGATAAACAAGTAGTAATGGCTGGTATTGCCAGCATAATGGGGGAGGGATATATCGTCAAGGATCGCTTCGAACAGGAGGAAGCTTTCATGAAGTTGATGCAAGTAGAAAAGTGGCTAAGTTATGCTATTGCCAGCCTGATGATGTTGATGGTTGCTTTTAATATGATTGGAGCGCTCTGGATGATCGTCCTGGAAAAACAAAAGGATATTGCAATTCTGAAATCAATGGGCATGCTTGATACTTCTGTCCGCAATATTTTTATCAATGAAGGCTTGTTGCTTTGTTTGTTAGGTTTGTTGATCGGTTTTGTACTGGCTATTGGTCTATACACTTTACAGACTACTGTTGGGATCGTTTCGGTACCAGGAAACTTTATAGTAGATGCTTACCCTATTAGCATGAGAGTATCGGATTTTTTAATTGTAGCAATTACGGTGGTTGTTATTGGTTTATTAGCTTCCCTACCACCTGCCTTGAGAGCAATGCGAGTGTCGGCTTTAATACGTGAAGAATAATAAGTAACTCGCAAGTTTGGGGTGCCATTCGTATGGCTTCTGACATCTAAGGCTATTTTTCCCTTTTCTGGCTGTGTACTTCTGCAAAACCAGTAAATTAGAGTTTCTTGAAAAAGAGACTGGTTATTTACACACTGCAACTAAACTATAGTTATGAAAAAAACACTACTCCTTGGTTTTATATTTTTATTGATATCTTCCAGCCTTCTTCTGGCACAACAAAATACCACCTACTCCAGAGTGAAAATTCGCCTTGGGGCGCATACTTTGCAGGATGTAGGAGCATTAGGCCTGGAGGCTGATCATGGCCAGGTTGCTCCCGGGCGTTATATCATCAATGATTATTCAACAGAAGAAATAGCCTTGTTGGAAGCTAATGGTTTTAATTATGAAATACTGATTGCGGATGTTCAACAATGGTATATCAATCAAAGTGCGGATCTGTTTGAATTAAGCTTCCGCTCTAATGGCTGCGAAGAAATACCAACTGCTGAATACGAGACTCCTGAAAATTATGAGTTTGGTTCTATGGGAGGATACTATACTTATGAGGAGATGTTGGCCTTGTTGGATAAGATGCGAGAGTTGTATCCTCATCTTATCTCTGTTCGCCAACCAATTGATGATATTGTAACACACGAAGGCCGCCCTATATATTGGCTACGAGTATCGGATAATCCGGATACCGATGAAACTACAGAACCTGAAGTATTATACACCGCAGTACATCATGCCAGAGAGCCTAATAGCTTGTCACAGTTGGTTTTTTATTTGTGGTACCTATTGGAAAATTACGATTCTGATGAAGAGATTAAATTCTTGGTAGATAATACAGAAATGTATTTCATTCCATGTGTTAATCCGGATGGGTACGTATACAATGAGACAACCAACCCAGACGGTGGTGGTTTATGGCGTAAAAATCGTTGGGCTGATGAAGGTGGAACCATTCATGGTGTAGACCTCAATCGAAACTACGGTTTTGAATGGGGAGCTGATGATAATGGCTCTTCCCCAGATCCAGGTAGTCAGGTATTCCGAGGCCCTGCTCCTTTTTCTGAACCGGAAACACAAGCCGTCAAGTATTTTTGCGAATCACATGAGTTTCAGATTGCTTTCAATTATCATACTTATGGTAACCTGCTCATCCATCCCTGGGGATATAATGATACTCCAACTGCTGAAGACGCACTTTTCAAAGGCCTGGGCCAGGTAATGACCAAATACAATAATTATACCTTAGGCACGGGCACAGAAACAGTAGGTTATGTAGTGAATGGGGGCAGTGACGACTGGATGTATGGAGAAACAGAAACGAAAAACCCTATCTACTCTATGACCCCTGAAGTAGGGCCTGGCGGTTTTGGATTTTGGCCTCCAGCATCAGCTATTGATGAACTGAATAAAACAGCTATGTGGCAAAACCTGGCAGCAGCTTATTTGCTACATAATTATATTGAGATTACTCCTACAGTAGAAGGATGGCTGACCGCTCAGAATGGTGCAATAGATTTAAATATCGCAAAATATGGATTAGCAGAGGGGCCAGTAGCCGTTTCAGTTACAGCAGCAAGTACTAATGTAACTGTAAACCCTAATGAGGTTATGTATGACCTCAATACGCTGGAAACAGATGTACATTCTTTTGAATATACTATGGGGGTTACTACAAATGCTCTGGAGGAATTGAAGTTTGCAATCCACATAGATTATGGCGTTTATGTTCATACCGATACTTTGAGCCTGTTCTATCTGAACAGTGTGCCAGATGAGGTTGTTACGGATGATTTATCTAATGCAGATCAATGGACCACAGGAAGTGACTGGGATATTACCAATGAAGCTTTTGTAAGTGCTCCTTATAGCATGACAGATAGCCCTAATGGAGAGTATGAGAACGGGGTAGAAAATATCCTGGTAGCAAATGCTCCATTTTCTCTGGAAGAAGGAGCTACTGCTTATTTGAATTTTTGGACACGTTGGGATATTGAAGAAGGTTGGGATTATGTTCAGGTGCTTATTTCTGTTAATGGTGGTGCATTTATTCCCCTTTGCGGAAAATATACACGGCCAGGTACTGGAGGCTTCCAGCCTGAAGGAGAACCACTTTACCATGGTACACAGACAGAATGGGTATTTGAAGAAATAGATATAAGTGAATATGCGGGTAATGATGATCTTCGTATTGCCTTTCAGCTGAGAAGTGATAATTATTCCACCAGAGATGGTTTTTATTTCGATGACCTTAGCATTTCTGTCCTTGGAGAGCCTATTGTAGATATAGAGTCAGCAGTTGGCCACTCACTGGATATGATACCTCAGCCAAATCCATTCAATGATTATCTGACAGTGAGTTATACGCTTCCGCAAAATGTAGAAAATGCATACCTACAGTTGATTACTCCAGCAGGACAAGTTGTAGCCAGAGAAGTAATTGCTGCATTTGATCAAGCGCCACACCAGCGTATAGGATTGAATACTCAATCATTACCACAAGGAATGTATCTGCTGCAGTTGGTTGTTGATGGCCAGTTAAGTATTACAAAAAAAGTGATCAAGTAAGCCTGATCTTCGAATCGAGAAAGAACATCCACGAATTACACTGATTACACGAAAAATTAATGCAATCAGTGCAATTCGTGGACAAGTTCTTTTAAGCGTAAGCGTAGTTGACAATATTTTGCACTTGAGTTTTCTCTTTCCTACCTCACCAAGGCTACATCTCCTGCATCCTCTATCAATATTTCTCTCCCGCAAGCAATGACTTTTGCTTTTAATACCCACACATAGACACCAGTATTGAGTAATTGTCCTTTACAATGCCCATCCCAACCTTCATCCATAGTATCACTTCGGAAAAGCATACCACCCCAGCGATCAAAAACCATCAGATCGTACTCAAGTATTTCAATATCTATACCTGTATAGGTTTCAAATAAATCATTCACTCCATCTCCATTTGGTGAAAATGCCGATGGTATATAGATCGGCTGGGCATTCCCTGAATGAGGAGGCAATACCTGTATACTTTCACTAATAGTTTCACATTCATTGCTCACTTCTAGCGTGTATACACCTGGTATATTTATTTCCCGGTAAAGTTCTTCTATTCCATCTGTCCAATAGGATTCAAAGCCGTTTTCATTTCCCGAAAGGATATCTACGCTTAAGGTCGCAGAAAGATTGTCACAACTCATTTCATCTTGAGTAATAGTAGCCTGTAGGGGCGAAATTTCAGGAACAAAAACTTCATATTCATTGCTACAGCCATTGGCATCTTTAACAGAAATAAGATATTGCCCGCTTTCTAAATCAGTAAATGCTGCCAGACCGGTAAACGTTCCATTGTCAATGGCATAAAAATAGGGGGGAGTGGTTTGTAAATCAATATTTGTACTGATTGTCCCTGGAAAATCTGGGCATTGCCCATCTACTTCGAATGTAGCCTGGGGTACAGCCTGGGTAACGACAGAGGCAACTACTAGAGAATCACATCCATACTGATCTGTAAGGAGAATACTAGTGCTATCTCCCATAGATAGCTCTTCCCCGTGAAATAGAATGCTACTATCAGGACATACTCCCAAAACAATATTGGTGATGCTTGGAGTATTGTTTTCCAGGAGAATGGTTATAGTACTATCACATCCTAAGATGGAAGTATAATTGAATGTATTGGTACCAACCTGTAGTGCTTGTCCATCATGGTACAGGGTTTCTCCTTCGCAGGCAATAAGGTTTGTGCTACTGTCATAAACAGGGATCGCTTCTACCAGCACTGTGACTGTAGAATCACATCCATTTGCATTGGAGTACACTAGTTCGCCAGTTTCTCCTGCTAGTATATCAATCCCATTGTAATGGATAATTTCTCCAGCACAAGCACTTAACTCAACTAGTGTAGAACTGCTACAGTTTAATGTGAATAACCAGTTGACAGTAATTACAGCATCACATCCTGATAAAGTAGTATCGACAGACATCCACAGTGGCTGAACAAATTCCGCCAGCGTAGTAGTGTCAATGACTAATTCGTAATCGAGATTAGAGGGAATACCAATAAAACCATAACTACCATTTTCTGTGTTTATTTGATCTTGCTGACTATTGCTTTGCCAAAGCTGAATACCAATATTACTAACTAATGTATCAGCAGTGTCAATGATTCCATTTTCATTGACATCCATATAGGACTGCCCCACAAAACTGCCCAGGCCATCAAATAGTGTTATATCCAGCGGGTCTGTTTGCAATACACATCCATTTTCTCCCAACATTTCCAGAAAGTAACTTCCTTCTTCCTGGATAATGATTTCAGGCATATTTCCAGAAGGGGGAGCAACAGGGTTATTATTAAAATACCATTGATAGCTGACCACACCATTGATCTCAGGTAAACATATTGTGTCTGGATTACAGCGGGTATAACATCCATTGGGAATGAGAAAAGTTGGAGGGCCTGGGAGTATTTCAAAGGCTTCGCTTTCTTGAGAACACCCAAATTCATTGATGGCGGTGACTGTGTATAGTCCTGCTTGCTGAGTAGTAATAGAAGTTCCGCTTTCTCCGTTATTCCATTCATATGTAATACCAGGAATAGGGTTGCTGACAGAAAGTGTCACCTCTTCTCCTTCACAAATCGGATCTGCTTGTGTACTGTTTATGCTAGGCAAATCTGGTAAAGGATGTACTATTACATTGAATGGTCCTATCAGTGAACTACAGCCAGTACTAATGTCAGTAACGGTAAGGATAATTTCATTGGTGCCTACTTCCAATAGATTTTCTTTCTCTTCAGAATATTCTACGATAGTGGAAGGTTCTCCGCTACTCCATTCATAACTGTAATTGGTACTTTCTTCTGTTTCCAAAAATACGGGCTCTCCATAGCAGGTTTCGTATTCTTCGTAATAATAGGCGAGTGGCTGTCCATATTCATCGTATTCTATCCCTCTAATATATGTTTCGGGGCCAGGTATTACATCTATTTCAATAGGAGAAGGTATATAAACACAGCCATCTGTATCAGTAATTGTCACATTGTAAATACCTTCTAAAAAAGCATTGGTAGAAGGAGTTGTTGCCCCATTACTCCAAAGCCAGCTAATACCACCAGGAGGCGCTTCCAGAATAGCAGTATCTCCTTCACATATAGGAGAGGGAAGGTTACTGCTGATTGCTCCATTTAATGGATTAGGAACTATGGTGATATCCTGGCTAAATGAAGCAGCACAACCATATATGTTTTCGGTGTATAAACTTACGGTATAAGTACCTGGTGAATCATATCGGTGATAGGTACTAGACCCGTATTTTTGATTAGCTGTTCCTGAGGCGGGATCGCCGAAATCCCATTCATAAACAATAGCACCAGAAACAAAGGCAGTAAAATGAGATGCAGTATTGGCACAGGATGCTGCTGGCTCATCAAATATTGGCTCTGGAGCAGCTATAACTTCCACTTCTTTGCTAAATTGACTAACGCATTCTCCTCCGGCAGTAATAGTAAGAGTGACGGTGAATATACCTGAAGTAGAAAATACATGATTAGGGTGCTGTAAGTCGGAAAAATTAGAGGCTCCACTGGCAGGGTCTCCAAAATCCCATTGCCAGGCGGTAATAGTTGTGTTAGGAAGGTATGTACTCAAGTCTTCAAATTCAGTAGTTCCATTTATACAAACGGTGGAGGCTTCGAAATTAGCAACAGCTAAGACCGTGTCAACTCTTGTTAGTATGCAGAGTATAGAGTCATTAGGATCTAATGGGCTGGGGAAGGCATTGATCATGCCGATCTGATAATAACCTGGAGCTTCAAATTCAATAGAGGCAGAAGGTCCATTCCCAAATGAGGTGGTGTTACCAGAAGGATTGAAATACAACCAGATCTCGCTATTGGCGATCATTCCGGAAGAGAGGTTTTGATAAACTCTTTCTATACAGGAGGCCCCTTCTTCAATCGAGAAGTCCATATCTACATCACCACAACTAATTCCTAAAGCAGGAAAACTCCCTCCCCATGGAGGAGCACAACTTTCTATTACCTCAATTTCATTAGAAATACTGGTACATCCATTTTCATCAATGATGCTTACATAATAAGTGCCAAAGTCTGTTGCAGTATAGGTAGGTGAATTATTACCTATCGGAGCGTCATCTTTAAACCACTGATACTGATACCCTGCTGTAGAGCTGGTCGCAAATAATTGAGTGAAAGGAGTTTGATTGCAAAAATACCATTCGTCAGGAGTAGAAATATGTACCTCAGAAGAGGGAAGTGCTTCAATATGGAATGATCGTTGGATAGTGCAGCCATATTCATTGGTGGCAATCAGGAGGTAATAGCCTGGGCCCAGGTCTGGATTACTCGCGGTAGAGACAATTACTCCAGCCTCATTTATCCATTCATAGGATTCGTAAGCTAGTGGAGTACTCACACTTGCTACCTCATTAGGGCATAGTTCTGTAGGGTGTATAATATTTAGCGAAAGCTGAGGTAATACAACTAAATCGGTACTAGCGGTACTGCCGCAAGCAGTAACACTCACTTCTACAGGGCCTGCTTCGTGCCAGATGATTTCTATACTACTTTTTTCAGGCTCAGAAATAATAGTACCTGCACTTGCAGGGGTAATGGTCCAATTATAAGTGATAAAATCAGTATGTGTAGTGGTCAATGTGCTAATACTACCCTGGCAAGCTTGCACAGGAGCGTCTAAAGTCAGGTTTCCAAATGGCTCTGCTTCAAAGAAAACAGCCTCAGAAGTACAGGGTAAACCTAATGTGTTAATCTGTACTACTGATAATTCGTAAGGAGGAGTGTCTCCCCAAATAATATTGACTGGATTCCCTACAATTGTATAAGTTTCACTTCCATTTACTACTTGCCATTGTAAGGTAATATCTTCAGTAGAGGTAATGGCCTGATAATTCTGTAATGAACCAGGGCACACAATAGAATTGCCAACAATGAATTCTACCGGAGGAGGAGTAGGGAGTACAAAGATGGTTTTTACTTGTATTTCTTTGCAAAAATCTTCGGGATTAGCAGGAAATGCGGATAAACGATATATCCCATTATCAGCAGGAAAGGGTACTACTGGGCTATCTATCGCGTTTGAACTTTGCCATAATGTATTGCCATTGGCATCTTCAAGTATCCAATAAGCATTAAGAGGGCTACCATCATCAATATTGACCGCATTATAAATACCAGTTTCATTTTCACACGCTTCAATAGATCCTTCTATCAGAAATTCTGGCTTGATGCTTACTGTTTTTTCTGCTGTAGCCCCACAATCCAAATAACAATTATTGATGGCAACGCTTACCGTTTGATCTTGATCAAAAGGGGCACTATCACTCCAGTATACGCTGATTTCATTGGTTCCCTGGCCCATTTGTAGAATACCCCCTGAACTCACTGCCCATTCAATAGTTGTGCCTTCATAGGCAGGAATGGTATAGATGGAAATTTCTCCCCGGCAAACTAATTCAGGGCCTTCAATACTAATATCTTCAGATATAATGGGGACCTGCAAAGTAGCAGGCTCAGGACAGGTGGCTCCCGTACAGTCTTGTGCAGAAAGGGTAACGGTACCTTCTGCTCCTCCATTCCACTGAACAGTGATGAAATTATCATTGAGGTCACCTCCGTCAACTACGCTTCCATTGTCGCTTATTGACCAGGTGAAAACATCGCAATTAGAAGCCGTTGTATAAGTACCCAACATGCCCGTACATAAAGTGCCGACACAGTCTACAATAGGTGTTTCGGCATCTTCTACTACGACATTCATGGTGATGGTATCATTGCAAGTGCAAGCAGTAAATGCGGTTAGCTGGAGTTCGTAAACGCCCGTTTCTGTATAGCTATAGTCAGGCTCCAGTTCTGAGCTAATACCTCCATCTCCAAATTCCCAATATAGGCTATCTGCATCTGAGCCTATGTATTCGAAGTAAGCGGGTTGTCCCAGGCATAAATATAAAGTGTCATTAATGGGTGATGGTGTACTATTGATAGCTGCTGAAGGAGGTTCTGTGACCGAAACACACTGATACATTTCTGCAAAGCAATTAACCGGGCCTTCAGAATAAGTGGCGAGTGCTTCCAGCGTATAATTGCCGGGAGTATCCCAGGTGACTTCAAAGTAATCTTCAAAAACAGTAGCTATAGGTGTTACTCCTCCGACATCTAGGGGGGATATGAATATTTGAGTGCCAGGGTCAAGCTCTAGCATTTCAAAAGAATAAGATATGGTTGCGCCAACGCATACCTGTTCGCAGTCTAAATCTTCTTCCTCCAGGTGAATGCTTGAAGAGCATGGATAATCTGCCTCAAAGGCAGCTTCGAATTCAAAGATATCAATAGCACAAAAAGAAGTATCCATCTCATTTCCCAGCCCATTGACGACCGTTACGCTATAACAGTCAGGATAACACATCGTAATGCTGGAAGATCCACTAGAGCCATCACTCCACGAGTAGTAGTAAGGGCCAGGCTCAAAATTGGTAGCTAGAGCAGAGACAAAATAACAATCACTTTCACAATAGTTAATAGATTGAAGTGAAATAAAAGGATCTTGGGCATATCCTTTGGTAGTGATGAGTAGATAGCAAAGCGTCATTAAGGCTATCGAATACGTTAGCTTTAGTTTCATAGTCCAATTTTTAAAAGTCGATTTACATTCAAAGTGCATACAATCTAAAAGCACTACAACCCTACTTTTTGTATAATTCGGTTTTCTGATTGCTCGTACCGGCGAATTTATTCGCCGAATCACCTTGAAATTCATATGTGAATACCTCATCTCTTTTAATAATTACTTCTATCTTTATCATACCAGCATTGTAATACGGCTCACTGGGTAATTTCTGATTGTATTCGTATAAAACACAATTCGATTTTGATTAGAATCTATTGCGTTTATGACTAGCTATAACAGTAATTCGCCGATTGAAAGGAGTCCCCAAAATATATCAAAATGAAAAATCTTTGTCTCAGTCTTCTGAGTTTGCTATTAGCGTTTTCATTACATGCTCAAGGACCTTTCTATACACATTTTTATGGTAATGAATCTTTATTTAATCCAGCACTGGTAGGACAGTTAGGAGCACTGAGCATTGGGCTGAAAGCCAAGCAGCAATGGCATTCTCCGGAATTGGAAGGCTATCGTACTTTCCAGCTCGTTTATGAAGAGAGCATGCCATGCAGTTTTTTTGACTATGGCCTGGCTATAACTCAGGATCAGGAAGGGGATGGGCATTTGCGTACCATGCAGTTTGGTGGTATGTTGGCTGCACCTATCCGCTTATCACCACCACAATCTAAAAATATTCTACAGTTAAGATTGGGTATAGGAATCTACTGGGGGCAGCAATCTGTAGATTACAGCCGATTGTTATTTATAGATCAGCTGCATCCTAAATATGGATTGACAGGACCCGATGGACAAGCAATTCCTACTGCTTTTATTGCTCCCAATGCCGGTTTGTCCAATTGGTATTTTCAACCATCAGGAGGGGCTAGTTTGCGTATTATTCTAAACCCTAAAAACCCTCGCTCTTCTAATATTAATATGGGTATTGCCATGCATAATCTAGTACCTTGGACAGGAGCGAATGGGCGTGGGCATTCATGGTCAGTACTAGGTTTAGGCACTCCTACCGTACCACGTTTAACCTATTTTTTGTCTTGGGAAAAGATTGCAGGTAGCTTAGGAAGGAATTATGTTGCTATTCAACCACAGGCATTTATGCAATCTCAGAGAGGTATTGCCTATTTGGAAATAGGAGGCGATATCTCCTTTAGCCGACAATTTACCTTAGGAGCTTATTACCACACCAGTAGCCCCTATGAAAATCAGACAAGTACAAATTGGGGTAGTGTACAGGTAGAGACAGGTTTTTTTACAGGAGCTAAAAGTCGTGTCGACCTTGGCTTTGGCTATTCCTTTAATGTATCGGGATTGAGAAATTTTATCGGCAATATATACGAACTAAGCCTTCGCTTTAGCTTTGCTGCAGGGCCTGCCTGCTCTTTAGCAGGGCAACCACCGAAGTATACAGGAAAACAATTATATCAATGTCCTACTCTGCTGCAAAGCGCAGGGCGTAATAAGATTTACGAAAATATCTGGTATAAGAATAACTGATTAGGAATGGGGTTGAGAAACAATCTGCATAGTACCAACTGTTCACCGCAATAACTTCCATAACCAATGAACACTAGATACATCATTTTTTATCTGCTATTGTTTTTGTCTTCTGGCTTGATCGCTCAGGAAATTATCTGTCCTTCTGTAGATTGCGGCAATATTAATGTCAACTTCAACAATTCAGGAGAAGTAGTTTTTTGTGAAGGTTCTACCATTACCTTGATTAATGAAAGTGCTCCGGGTTTCGATTTTTTTATTATTGAGTGGGGAGATGGCGCTATTGATACGCTTTATGATTACAATAATGCACAACATCAGTATGATATACCAGATAGTGTAGTATGCCAAACACCACAATCTTCTTTTAGTGTAGACTTTACGGGAATCGCCATTTGTGATGAAGGTAATAGTTGCCAATCAGGCTCTTATACTTTTGGTATACGGCCAGCGCCTCTGGCTATTTTTGCTCTGGAGGAAGAGATTTGCGTAAATACCAACTTTTCTCCTAATGCAGTAGATTGTCATGGAGAAACTTTCCTTTGGGACTTTGGTAATGGAGACACTTCTACAGATGAAGTGCCAGTTTATCAGTATGATACTCCTGGTACCTATACCGTCACTTATACTGTAAGTAATGATTGTGGATCAGATACTGCCACCAGAACAATTACAGTTGTTGGAGAACCAGTATCAGGCATCAATCAGGGAGATGTCACTATATGTGCAGGTACTATACTTGAGTTTATAGATCAGTCCAATTCATTTAGCACTGCCATATGGTCTCTTACTCCTGGAGGCGATGCAAATTGGTGTTTTACAGATACTTTGATGAATCTGGCATCTAGTGTCATAGAAGTTGAATTTAAACAAGCAGGAACTTATACTTTGACACAAACTGCTGGTAATGTATGTGGCAATGATCAAACAAGTATTACCATCACAGTAGAAGAAGCACCCGATGTTGATTTGGAAGCACCAAATGTAAGTTGCAATGAAACTACGATTACTGTTGATGATCTCGATTTTAGCATTGACGGTTCTTATAATGATATCAATTGGGAATTTATAAATGGTACTCCCACAACAGCTAATGGAGAAGATTTTGGGCAGGTTACTTTTACAGAAAGTGGTACGGTTATACTAACCGTTTCTGGAGAATGTGGAGATTTACAGCAATCTGTAGATGTATTGGTTAATCAAAGTACGGCTATTAATATACCTGCTATACCTCAATACTGTTCTGGTTCTAGCCCAGATACCTTAACAGCAAATCCACCAGGAGGTAGCTGGAGTGGTACAGGAGTTAGCAGTAATGGTGTTTTTGACCCCTCTGTTGGAGCAGGTACCTATACCCTAACTTATGCTTTGAATAATGCTCCTTGTAATGATGAAATGGAAGTAATGGTGACCGTAGTTGCTTCAGAAACAGTATCCCCACAAGATGATATCTTTTGCATTGATAGTGGTAGTGATACCTTGGTAGTGAATCCAAGTGGTGGTACTTGGGAAGGAACAGGAATTATTGATGGCAATACAGGCCTATTTGATCCAATGGTATCAGGTGTTGGTATTTTTAATCCAATTTATACCTATATAGATGCTAATAATTGTGAAGTACAAGCGAGTCCTACTATTACGGTAGAGGCCCTGCCAGCTATTAATCTTCCAGATTCAATATTATTATGCCAAACCACAGAGAATATTGACCTGAATGATGTCACTGGCATAGAAGCGAATCCGGCAGGAGGTAATTTTAGTTGGTCTGGAGATGGGGTTATTAATGCTGATGGTACCTATAATTCTGATATAGAAGGACTTTCTCCTGATGTTTATACTGTATACGTAACTTATATTCGTAACGATTGTCAGGTGAGTGATTCTGTATTCATTATACTAACTGCTCAGCAACCATTAGTTATTGAGCCTGTTGAACCCGTCTGCATTTCCCAAAATACTTTAGAGTTGATAACCAACTTGCCAGGAGGAAACTGGTCTGGGCCGGGGATAGATAATAATGGTATAATCGATCTACAAGATGCTGGAGGAGATACGCATCAATATACATATATCTATGCAGAGGGAACTTCTTGTGAACAAACAGGAAATATTGATGTCGAAATTATTGATTTAGGGCAGGATGTGGCGGCAGGGCCTGACGAAGAAGTGTGTGAAGGCCCTAATACTTTTATGTTGGGTAATGGCACTCCTGATAATGGTGTATGGTTTGGTATTGGCGTTATTGATGATATTGCAGGATTGATCCGCCTGGATAGCCTGACACCAGGAGAAATGTATGAGTATAATTATTGTGTGGAAAGTGACCTGGTTGCCGGGTGTACAGCCTGTGCACCTAAAATGCTATCCTATCATCCAAAACCAGAAGCAGGTTTCTCGTTTGATGGGACTCCTTGCATTGATTTTGAATTTACTTTGATTCCAGATCAAACAGGTGAAAACTATGAATGGGATTTTGGTGATATGAACTCTAGTACTGCTGAAATGCCTATACATGTCTATACTGATTCGGCTTCTTATACGCTGACACAAATTATTATCACTGATGAAGACTGTCGGGATACAGCTAGTCAACAATTGCATATTACCCGTCCTCCAACTGCCGATTTTGTAGTGAATAATGATGAAGGTTGTGCTCCTTTCGAACTAGATTTGACAAACCATAGCTATGGTGATAGCATTATGCAACAATGGCTGATCAATGGAGATACTATTTTAGGAGAAACTCCTCCTGTATACGTATTTGATAGTCTTACAGATGATACCGTATTTCCCGTCATATTGGAAGTTACTAACCTTTGTGGTACGGTAATAGATAGCGCATCCGTATTAGTCCATCCTTATCCGTTGGCTAATTTTGGTATAGCGATAGATGAAGGATGTTCTCCTTTTATACCGCCGTTAACAAACATAACACTAGGCAATCCGGATATCTTCACCTGGTTGATAGATGGGGTATTTTATTCTAATGATTCTATACCCGATTTGCCAGCATTTACTACTCCGGATGATTCTGTAAGTGTATATACATTAACACTGATTGCTTCTAATGAATGTGGGATAGATACCCTCTCAAAAGAAATCACCGTATATCCACCAGATGTACAGGCATTTATAGAAATGGATACAACGGAGGGCTGTCAGCCACTAAGTATACAGCCAGTATCCTATAGCACTCCTGGTTCTATTCTTACGTGGGAGGTATATGGCCCTAATGGGAGTCAGGTAAGTGGTGGGGTAGGTGAACAACCAGAATTCGTATTGCCAGATCCAGGTATTTATACGATTATATTGTATGCTGGGCGATGTGGCGAAGATACAGATACTGCTTTTGTAGAAGTATTACCCGCTCCTGATTTGTCTTATACGCATGATCTAAATGTCTGTATGGGAGATACATTATTTATTCAAAATACTTCCCAGGAAATTTCTGATAGTTTTTGGGACTTTGGTGATGGTAATAATAGTAATGCATACAATCCCATACATGTATTTGATACGGCAGGCGTTTATACTATCACCTATACTGCAATTTCTAGTCAAAATGCCTGTCCTGCTTCCGATAGTAGCATGGTGACGGTTTTAGGCCTGCCGCAAAGTGCTTTCAGTCCTCCTTTTAGTGCTGCTTGTCCTCCTTTTGAAGTAGCATTTGATAATGAAACAACCGGGGTAGGAAATCTCAATTACGAATGGGATTTTGGTGATAGTTCCAATGTTTCTATGGAGATAAATCCTATTCATATTTTTGAACAGACAGGAGTTTATACTGTTAGCCTTATTGCTTATGATGATGCAGGCTGTTTTAGTGATACAACGACTGGGATGGTGACGGTTCATCCAGAACCAGTTAGTGCTTTTACGCTGGCTCAGGAAGCTTACTGTCTGGGCTATGATACCTTGATGCCTTTGAGTGAAGCTATTGATGCAGTAAATACAGGCTGGTGGATAGATGGTGTGTTTTATGATGAACCAAGCCCTGTTGTAATACCAGCTACTACTGGCAGTTTTGATATACAACAGATCGTTCTTAATACTTTTGGATGTGCAGATACGAGTATACAGATGTATGAAGTACTAGTATCACCTATCGCAAGTTTTGATCCTAATCCCGCAGAAGCCTGCGCTGGCGAATTTATCAATTTCCAGAACTCTTCTTCTTTCGGCGATAATTATCTCTGGGATTTTGGCAATGGGACAGGGGCTACAGAAGAGAATCCTTCCATTGCATATGAACTGTTAGGAACATTTTCTGTGACGCTTATTGTCTCAAATGATAATGGTTGTCCTGAAGATAGAGTGACTGAAATGATTACTATTCATCCTAACCCAGTTGCGGATTTTGCGATTGATCGGCCTTTTATATGTGGTACACCATTGGAGGCTACTTTTTCCAATGCTTCTGTTGAAAACCTTCAAAATGATTGGGATTTTGGAGATGGTACTTCTTCTACCGCTTTAAATCCAGTGCATATTTATGAGCAATCCGGAAATTATGAAATAATGCTTACTGTCACTACAGATTTTGGTTGCACAGACTTTACTACTCAAACTATTGATGTATACGGTCAACCGGTAGCAGAAGCTAGTGTTTCTCAATACCTGGCTTGTTCTGGTACTGAAGTAGATTTTATTGCCACTCCCACAGATGCTTTGTATTATGAATGGTACCTAATGCCTAGTCTTCAGCCTGATACAGGTTTGGTAGTTACTTATTCAATTGATGAACCAGGTACTTATGATGTTCGGTTGATTGCGATTTATAATGATATTTGTCGCGATACACTGGATCTTGAAAATGTTATTACGGTTTTCACCCAGCCAAACGCAGATTTTGATTTTGTGGCAGATGAATTAGAAGGCGTAATAGGAGATGTACGCTTTATCAACCTGTCAGAAAATGCTACAGATTATCTATGGTTATTTGGCGACGGTGCCACTAGTACTGTATTTGAGCCTGTGCATGAATATGATATCAATCGGGATGTTACGGTGCACTTGATTGCCAGCACTAGTAACGAAGGGCAGTTTTTGTGTGCAGATACTATCAGCTTACCTATAGCCCCGGAATGGATTACCAGCTTTGAAGTGCCTACTGCCATCTCGCCAGATTATGGTGATCCTGTCGTGAGAGAGTTTGGTGCAGTAGGTTCAGGTGTTGCGGAATATTATCTAAGGGTTTATTCTCCTTTTGGGCAATTGGTATGGAGTACAGATGTGTTGGATGAGGGGCATCCTTCTGGACGCTGGAACGGAGATTATCGTAATCAACCAGTTCCACAAGGTGCTTATACCTGGGAAGCCTGGGTGAGATATGTAAATGGAGTAGAAGAGGTGAGAAAAGGAACGGTTACCGTGCTTCGGTGATTTCTGTCCCTTTGGTTGGTAGCAGGATGAAATATTGCTATTATGTTGAGAAGAATTTTATACTTAACATATTGAATAGAAAGCACTCTATTTCTTTAATTACCATAAGCTTCAATGATACTCTAAAATGAGCTTAAAAGTATCCTCCACTGGGGGAGGAATAATGAGGGGGATATTCCCTACTCAAATAGTGTATCTAGTTTTAGCCTGGAGAATATTCCTCCTATTTTTACAGTTTGTTATATGTATTATTCTGAGTTCATTAATATAAGCTTGCTGTATCAAAATTGCGAGGAATCAATAATCTAGCATACCAAAAAGTCCACGAATTACACTAATAGCACGAATGAATTGTTTCGTGTAATATGTGTAATTCGTGGACGTCTAAACAAACCTTACCTTAGTAAGGCGACATCTCCTTCTGATACTATGTTGTATTCACGTCCGCAGGCAATTACGCTGGCTTTCAGGTGCCACACATACACGCCTGTATTCATCATTTGTCCTTTGAAAATACCATCCCAGCCTTTTTCTGGTATATCGCTCTGGAAAATTTGTCCACCATAACGATCAAATACTGCCAACTCATAATTGAGTATTTCAGTGTCATTACCATAGTAAGCTTCTAGCAGATCGTTAACACCATCGCCATTAGGGGAGAAGGCGGTAGGGATATATATGAGTGAGGCAGCGTCGAGCATTGGAGCTGGTACCTCAATGTTTTCAGTAATGGATTCACAGCTATTGCTTAATGCAAGTGTATAGATGCCTGGTGTTTCTATTGCACGTTGGAGTGCAGTAGTACCATCATTCCATGCAAAATTAAGCTGGCCGTCATCACCTGAAATAATATTCACCATTAAAGTAGCGGTCATATCTTCGCAGCTCATGCTATCCTGTTGCACCAATACTTCCAGAGGTTCGATGGCGGGGATCATTATATCATAAGAACTGGAGCAACCATTTGCATCTTGAATCGTCAACTCATAAGCTCCTCCTTCCAGGTCGGTAAAGGCAGCAGAAATGCTAATATTATCCTCGTTCAGCGTGTAGGTATACGGTGCTTGTGTAGGGCTTGTAATGTTTATGCTTATAGCTCCACCCACGTCCGGGCAGGCAGGCATCGAAAGCCATTCTGCTTCAGGCAATGGAAGGGGCATGACGCTGGCTTCTACAGTAGAATCACAACCATTTTGAGAGGATAGTAATACAGAAGCACTTTCTCCCGCTTTTAAAAGATTACCATGGAAATCGATAGTGCTGTCTGGGCAAATAGAAAGCACCACATTGGTTGTGCTGGCTAGCTCTACCTCCAGTATAACCGATAATGTACTATCACAGCCTGCTGCAGAAGTATACTGGAAAGTATTAAGTCCTTCTACCAGGGCTTGTCCATCATGGAAAGCTGGTTCTCCTTCACAAGTAATAAGGTGTATATTTTCTTCTACAGAAAGTATTTCGTCAACTTGTATTGTAAGTATAGAATCACAACCAGCAGCATTTGTCAAAGTAAAATCCATAGAAGAACCTGCAGGGACAGAAGAACCACCATAATCAATGCTTTCTCCTTCGCAAGCTTCAAACACTAATGTAGAGGCCGATGCTAACAATTCTCCTACCTGCACGGTGACAGTAGAGTCACATCCATCTACATTAGTAAATGTGAAGTCCATGGAGGTGCCAGCCATTACAGGAGTACCATTATAGTCTGCACTTTCTCCCTGGCATGCCTCAAGTATTACAGTAGACGCAGTAGGCGTACAATCGGGGCGTATCAACCAATTGATCGTTATGATTTGTTCACAACCCACAAGATTCGTATCTACATTGGTCCATACTGCTTTATACATTGGGTCCAGATTAAGGCTGTCCAGTACCAATTCGTAATCCAGGTTGGATGGAATATCGATAAAGCTGTAGCCACCTTGCACACTTTGAGTACTTTGCTGTTGACTTCCGTTTTGCCAAAGCTGAATACCAATGTCATTGATCAAAGTATCTGGCCCATCAATAATACCATTATCATTAACATCCATAAAGGTTTGCCCTACCAAGCTGCCGAAACCATCGAACAAAGTGATATTTAAAGGATCAGTCTGCAATACGCAACCATTAAAATAAAGCAATTCCAGATAGTAGTTTCCTTCCTGATTGATGATCAATTCTGGCATGGTACCATCAGGAGGGCTTACAGGATTATTGTTGAAAAACCACTGATACCCAACTACCCCTGGTAAATCTGGCAAGCAGATAGTATCAGGATTACAGCGAGTATAACAACCATTTGGAATAAGATGGATTGGTGGGCCAGAAAGAATTTCAAATACCTCACTTTCCTCTTCACAGCCAAACTGATTGATGGCGGTTACGGTGTACATACCTGCTTCTTCAGTGGTGATACTGGTACCGGTTTCTCCTGTGCTCCACCGATAGGTAACACCGGTTTGAGGATTACTTACAGAAAGCGTGCTTGTTCCACCTTCACAGATAGGCTGGGGCTGTGTACTAGTAATGACAGGCTGCTGTGGTAATGAATGAACAATTACCTCAAAAGGCCCCATTATAGCAGTACATCCACTATTGATATCGCTTAGTTCTAATGTAATCAGATACGCACCAGGGTTTAACTCGTTGAACTTTTCCTCTGAATATTCAACCATCGTAGTCGTTTCACCAGTACTCCAATTATAGATATAGTTAATGTCTTCCTGGCTTTCCAGGAAGATGGGTTCCCCATAGCAAGTTTCATAGGAGTCATAATAATAAGCAATAGGTTGCCCATATTCATCATATTCAACGCTTCGAATATAGGCTTCTGGTGCAGGAATAATATCAACTTCAATCGCATCTGGCTCATGAGTACAGCCATTCACATCTGTAACAGTTACTTCATATACCTCTTCCGTTCCAACACTAATAGTTTCGGTAGTTTCGCCATTACTCCACTCCCAACTTACACCACCCGGAGGAGCACTTAATGTTGTTAAATCCCCTTCACAAAGCGGAGGTGCCGGATTGGCCATTATATCTCCACCTAATGGATTAGGAGCAATTGTTATAGCCTTGGTGAAAGTTTGGCCGCAGCCATAAATGTTTTCTGCATAAAGCGAAACGGTATAATTGCCAGGTGCATCATAACGGTGATAAGCTTCTCCTACTTGCATCATATTAGCATCACCAGAAGCAGGATCACCAAAATCCCAACTATAGCTAATCGCACCTGGAGCATCTGCTATAAACATAGATGCAGTATTAGCACAGCTAGCTTCCGGATCAGCGAAATCGATACTCGGAGGGGCAATTACGTCTACTTGTTGTGTACTACGACTGATGCAGCCACTTGCATCGGTAACCACTAATTCAACAGTATAGGTGCCTGCTGCAGAAAAAGTATGAGTAGGATGCTGTAGATTTGAAGTATTATTGGCACCACTGGCAGGGTCACCAAAATTCCATTGCCAGCTGGTAATGGATGTAATTGGAAGATGAGTTGTGATGTCTTCAAATTCTGTTGTTTCTCCACCACAAACTGTGGTAGCTTCAAAATCGGCAACCATACGTACACTATCTACCTTGTAATACTCACAAGCCACTGTTTCCCCAGGATTGAGTGGGTCAGGGAATGTCAATATCAAGCGAACCCGATAATAAGCAGGAATATCAAGTGTGAAAACAGGATTTTCATCGGTAGAACTGGCTATTACGATAGCGTCCTGATTAAACACCTGCCAGATGGTAGAGCCAGGCACATATCCAGTAGAAATATTTTGATAAACCCGCTCCTCACAAACACTTCCGGTACTGATGGTGTAATCAAAATCAAAAATTTCACAATCAGCAGAAGGGCCAGTTTTGCCACCACATTGCCCGAAGTTGCAGTCTTCTTCAATTGTGATCGTATTTGAAGTATAGGTACAACCATAAATATCAACGATCTCGACATAATAATCGCCATAAGCAGTAGCTGTAAAATCTGACTGATTGGCACCTACAGCTACTCCATCCTGATACCATTGATATTGATATCCTTCTTCTGTGTCTTCAGCATACAAGCGTGTGAAAGGCGCTTCATTACAGAATAACCATGGATCAGGTGTAGAAATGTATACCTGTGATACCGGATAATTTTGGATATGGAATGTTTCTTGTCCAGTACAACCAAGATCATCGGTCACAATTACCAGATAACGCCCTGGAGGAAGGTCCGGGCCTACAGCTGTAGAAACGAGATTATTGTTTTCGTCTCTCCACTCATAGGAAGCATAAAATGTAGTGGTTTGTACGGTGGCTGTCTCATTTGGACAAAGAAAGTCTGGATGTATAACCTGGGGTTCAGGTAGAGGATGGACCGTAGTTGTCGTACTTGCACTTTCATTACATGCAGTAACATTAACCGTTACATTTCCAGCTTGATGCCAGATAATATCAATAGTACTTTCATCGGGTTCAGAAACGATGGTGCCTGCTTCGGTTGGTATAATTTCCCACTCGTAGGTAATATTTTCAGCAAAGGTGGTGCTGTAAGTAGAGATGTCATCTACACAGCCGTCTACAGGGCCTTGAAGACTTAGGTTGCCAAAGGCAGAAGCATTTAGCATAGTGGCTGATGAAATACAGTGTTCTCCCTGAGTGTTAATTTGGACTACTGATATTTCATAAGGAGGGGTATTACCCCAGGTCACATTAATAGGATTACCCTGAAGTGTAGTACTGGTACCACCATTTACAACCAACCATTCAAAGTAAACATTGTCTTCACTGCTAATGGCTTCGTATGCCTGTACTTCACCAGGACAAATAGTTGTATTGCCATCTATTGCATCTACAGCAGGTGGAATAGGAAGCACATATATGAATTTGATGCTTTCCTCCTGGCAAAAGTCATCCGGATTAGATGGGGTTGCTACTAATCTATAAACGCCTGCTTCATTCGGGAATGTTATTGCAGGAGCAGAAGTGGCGCTTCCGCTTTGCCAGATATCAACCCCTTGTGGATTGTAAAGTGTCCATAAAGCATTAAATGAAGTCCCTTGTCCAAGATCAATGCTATTATAAATTTCTGTACTGTTGGCACATACTTCAATATTCCCGCTGATATTGAATGCTGATTTTACATTTACCGAAAGGCTACTGCTCGCACTACAATCAAGATAACAGTTATCGATAGTAACACTCACGGTGTATGGCTGAGTAAGGGAAGCCAGGTTTGACCAAAGTACTTCCAACTCATTGGTACCTTGCCCGGATGTAATCTGTGCTCCACCACTGATGGTCCATTGTATACTGGCGCCTTCGTATGCAGGGATGCTGTAAATAGCTTGGTCTCCCCGGCATACTTTATCGGGCCCATCAATAACTAAAAGATCAGAAATAATAGGCACTTTTATAGTTGCAGGTACTGGGCAACTACTACCGGAGCAGTTTTCAGTAAGCAATTCAACGGTACCTTCTGGTCCTTCCAGCCATTGCACACTGATATAATCATCACTAGTGCCACCTCCGTCGACAATAATACCATTGCTACTTACGGACCATAAATAGGTGCCACAACTTGCATCAGTAGTATAAGTGCCCAACATGCCTTCACACAAGGTTCCTACACAATCTACAAGTGGCGTTTCAGCAGCTTCTACGATTACATCTAATATTACGGTGTCATCGCATTCACAACCAGAAGAGGCGGTGAGCATTAATTGATAAGTTCCTGCTTGTGTATAAGTATATTGAAGGGTCGCTTTCGTGCTGATTCCTCCATCTCCAAATTCCCAAAACAACTCATCTGCATTGGTCCCTGAATAGGTGAAATAAACAGCTTGGCCTTCACATATAGTGAGTGTGCCATTATTGGCAGCCGGCAGAGAAGAAATAGCAGCTTCGGGAGGGTCCATAACACTGACACAGAGATTGATATTAGTATTGCAAAAACTGCTATCAAAAGGATCGAAATAGTTGATAAGGTAACTACCTGTTTCTTCCCAGGAAACGGAGAAGCCTCCCTGAGTAAGGTTGTAGGGTAGTGGATTGCCTCCTTCTATATTGTAGATATTAAGAAACTCATCGAGATATCCACTGTTGATAGAAGATAGGTACTCGCTGGTACTGCCCACGCATACACGCATACATTCGTATATAAGGCTGTCTCCCAGATCTAAGGAGATTGAATCAGGACAGGCATCTATTGGCTCAATAACATGTGGATAAAAGAAGCCCGGGCCAAGGTCGATAGTTTCAACTCCTGTTAAACCTGCAAGATTATCAACTACAGTAATACTGTAAGTGCCAGGCTGACAGGTGAATATCTCTGGTCCAGTTTCACCGGTATTCCATTGGTACGAATAAGAGCCTCCTGGGCCAATGTTAGTAACGATAGCTGTAATGTTATAGCAATCGGCTCCGCAGAAAGGAGGATCGATTTCAAAAACAATCTCAGGTTCTTGTGCTTGCAAGAAATGAGTGCTTGAAAGTAGTGTAAGACACGTAATTGCGAAAGTTCGCATCAGTCTTAAAATCATAGTCCAAGGGTTTGGTTTATTAAATAATCTGCAATCGTTTATATGCAGGTCTTTCTATAAATTGTATATCCGGGCTTGTAGAAAGACTAACCTTGAACTTGATATGCTCCATAACCTTGTATGGGAACCTGGTCAGCAATTTAAACATACTGGCCAGATTAGTCATGAGTTCAAATACTACCTCACAATCACTACTTCTCCTTTTCTTTCTACTTTAAATATTCGCCCACAGCTTTCTATCTCTCCATCTATATGCCATACATGCACTGCATCATTCATTAGTTCTCCTTTGAGTGTACCGTCCCAGCCCAAGGCCGGATCATTTGTTTCAAATAACATATCTCCCCAGCGATCAAAAATCATCAGGTGATAAGACAACCAGGCCGCTTTGGGTGCAGTATATCCGCGGAAGGTGTCATTGATTCCATCATCATTAGGAGAGAAAGCATTGGGTATATAGATTAGAGAAATTTCGTTGGGCCGTTGATCTTCCAGAGCTGTTTCCAGCAACAATTCTTCACAACCATTGATAGCCTGTAATTGATAGTTGCCAGGAGTGTTGCTGCTGAGCATCGCTCCAGTGGTTCCTTCATTCCAATTCAATTGGAGTTCACCATCGTCTCCAGAAAGTATATTGGCTATAATTTGACCTATCTGTTGTTCGCAACTGATCGGTGTTTGATCAAATTGTATGACCAGTGGAGGATCACTTTCAATATTAAACTCGTATTCTTGTTCACAACCATTATCATCTTGAGCAATGAGCGTGTGAGCACCTGCTACCAAGCCTGTATAAGTGAAATTAGACATCATTTCACTGCCATCAATTGAAAAGGCTAGCGGACTAGCTGAGCCAGGCAGGTATTCTATACCCATGATGCCTGATGCAATATTAGGGCAAGAATTAGAGGTAGAAATGTCAATTGCAATAGCTGCCGTCTCATTTACGCTAATATTTACCACAGAATCACAGCCTACAGCATTGGTAAATACAAAACTTGCCTGGGCTCCTCCGAATAAGAGAGAATCATTATAGAGAATACCTTCTCCTGCACAGGTAGTTAAACTAAGGTTGTTGGTACTTCCCATAAGGGGTAAGACTTCCACGGTAACAATTGAGTCACAACCGGCAGTACTCATATATGTGAATATTTGAGTATCGCCTGCCGCTATAGGCTGTCCATTGTAGCTGATACTATCTCCTTCACAGGCTGTTAGTTCCAGGCTGTTTTGCAAAATTTCTACTGCCTCTACTATGACGGTTACGATGGAATCACAGCCTACGGCATTGGTGAAAGTAAAATCCTGTTGTTGTCCTGCCGGGATATCAGTGCCATTATAAGGAGCAGATGTCCCTTCACAAGCCTGAAGCGTTATCGTGTTGTCACTTGGCAATAGCGTTTGCACAATGACAGTGACAATAGAATCACAACCAACGGCATTAGTGAAAGTGAAGTCTTGTTGTTGTCCTGCCGGAATGTCTGTACCATTATAAGGAGCGGATGTTCCTTCACAAGCTTGTAATGTTAGCGTGTTATCACTCGGCAGTAGCGTTTGCACAATGACAGTGACGATGGAATCGCAACCAACGGCATTAGTGAAAGTGAAATCTTGTTGTTGTCCTGCCGGAATGTCTGTACCATTATAAGAAGCGGATGTTCCTTCGCAAGCTTGTAATGTTAGCGCGTTATCATTCGGCAGTAGCGTTTGCACGGTGACGGTTACGATGGAGTCACAACCTACAGCATTAGTGAAAGTAAAATCCTGTTGTTGTCCCGCTGGGATGTTTGTTCCATTATAAGAAGCGGAAGCTCCTTCGCACGCCTGAAGTGTTAGCGTGTTATCGCTTGGCAGTAGTGCTTGCACGATAACGGTAACGATGGAATCACAACCTACGGCATTAGTAAACGTGAAGTCCTGCTGCTGTCCTGCCGGGATATCTGTACCATTATAAGAAGTGGAAGTTCCTTCACATGTTTGTAGTAGTAAAGTGCTATCACTTGGAGCAGCAGCTTCTACAATAACCGTGACGGTAGAATCGCAACCAACAGCATTGGTAAATACAAAGTCTATCTGTTGTCCTGCTGCTATATCTGTATTGTTGTAGTTGACGCTGTTACCTTCACAAGCTCCTAGCATCAAAGTCGTATCACTAGGTAATAGTTCTTCCACTATGACTGTAATACTGGAATCACATCCTTGTATATTGGTAAAGGAAAAGGTTTGCTGTTCTCCAGGGATTAAGTTAGTACCATTATAAGTGACAATAGAGCCCTGGCAGGCTTGGAATGTAATAGTACTATCCGTGCTACTTAATGCTGCAATATTTACAACTACTGTAGAATCGCATCCGCTGAAATTGTTATAATTGATGCTTGTACTTTCCCCTGCGGCTATCAGGAGCCCATCGTAAAGAATGGTATCTCCTTCACAGGCTGTCAGATTGATGAAAGTGGTATCAGAGTTATTATTGATTGTGATAGTTGTTTGTACTATAGAATCACAGCCAATAAGTGAACTGTAGGTATTAATAAAACTGGTGTCGGTATAAATACTTACCCCATTATAAGCCAATGAATCACAAGCGGTCAGTATTTCAAAAATAGTATCTCCCTGACACAGGTCTTGTAATAACCAATTTATAGGTACTTGATTATCACAGCCAACTAATGAAGTATCCACTTGCGTATAAACTGCTTGCATCCAGCTTGGAATACTTAGTGTATCAAGAATGAGCGTATAGTCATTGGTTTCGATATTAGGGAAGGAATAATTGCCCAGATGATTGCTAGAGGTAGAAGCCTGAAGAATGTTGGTTTGGTATAAATCGATGATGGCACCTGTATAGAGGGTGTCAATATTATCAATGAGACCATTATTATTTACATCTACCCATACCTGTCCAAAGAAGCTACCTACTCCATCGAAAAGTTCTATATCAAGAGGATCAGATAGGAGCGTACAACCTGCAGTGTTTTCCATCTGCAATTGGTAAGAGCCAGAAGAGGTGACCTCTAATTCGGGAGGTGTGCTGGATGGAATAAAAATAGGTACACCATCTAGCAGCCATTGATAAGCAACGATATCTGGAATACTTGGCAAGCAAATTGTATCAGGATTGCAACGTGTATAACAGCCATTAGGAACCAGGCTGATATCCGGGCCAGGGATGATATTGTACGGAAAACTTTGCGTTTCACACCCAAAAGCATTACTTGCAGTGACAAAGTGTTGCCCTCCTGTTGATACGATGGTGCTGATGCCTTCTACTCCATTATTCCAAACATAGGTAATACTATCTTGTATATTGCTTACTTCAAGTGTGACAGGGGTGTTTTCACAATTAGGGCCAATGGGGTCAGCAGTAATAAAAGGAAATTCAGGGTTTGGATGTATGATTACTTCAAAAGGAGGGGCTACGCTTGAGCAGCCTGTTGTATTATCAGTAATGGTCACATCAAAAGTATAGGAGCCTTCAGAAAGTAATTCATCTCTTTCTTCCAGAAAACTGATAGTAGAAGCAGTGGCACCTGTGCTCCATAGGTAGCTGATGTTAGGTTGTGAAATGGTTGTTCCTAGTGTGATGTCAGTCCCTTCACAAGCTTCATAATCATCATATACATAGTTGATTATTTGTCCCAGATGGTTGTATTCTACTAGCTGGATCACTGTTTCTGGTGGTGATTGAATAGTGACCGCTACTTCTTGTGGACTATAAGGACAGCCTGTAGCATCCGTAATAGTAACACTATAGGTTCCTGTTTGAGTGACAAGAATAGAATCCATTGTAGCTCCGGTATTCCAAAGCCTACTAGTACCACCTGGAGGAGCATACAAAATAGCAGTGTCTCCTTCGCATAAGAGGGAAGAAGGATTGATAATGATATTTCCCGAAAGGGTATTTGGCACAATTGTTAATAGCTGACTGGTATCATTGGTACAACCATAGATACTCTCGGCTGATAATGTAATGGTATAGTTGCCAGGTGTCTGATAATCGTGGAAGGTATTTGCAACAGTAGCAGTATCTGCGGCCCCACTGTCGGGATCACCAAAGAGCCATTGTAGGCCGGTAATGTCATTTTCCGTAAGGGCATTAAAGGGTAGTGCAATATCTTCACAACTGGCTGAGGGTAATTCAAAGCTAATAACAGGAATGTCCTTTATTTCAATTAAGCGGCTTTGAGTGGAAGTACATCCAGTAGGCGCGGTAATGCTTAATATGACAGTATACAAACCAGCTCCTGAAAAAGTATGGCTTGGATTAGGTAGAGAAGATGTATTATTAATACCACTTGAGGGGTCACCAAAATCCCATTGCCAACTACTAATGCTTGTCATTGGCATAAAGGTTGATAAATCTTCAAAAGTAGTAGTGTTTCCAATACATACTGTATCAGCAGTGAAATCAGCTTTTACAAGAACGGTATCTACTCTATAGGTAGTACAAAGAACAATACTGTCTGGATCGCCTGTTGGAGAAAATGCAGAGGTCATTCGTACTCGATAAAAGCCTACACCGCTATACGTGTGTGTAGGGTTGGAGCCTGTAGCAAAATTATTGAAACCGCTATTCGGGTCGTCAAATTCCCAGGAAGTAGATAATACGCCTGGAGAGGTGTTTTGATAAGAGCGGACGTCACATTCGGCGGCAGCTATAATGTCAAAAGTAGGAGTAGCAGGGCATCCAGGAGGGAGAGGAGGGCCCAAAGTGCAGTCTTCAAGTACGTCGATTGGATTGGATACTGCCGTGCAATTATTCAGATCGGTGACTTGCACAATATAAGTGCCTATATCCGCGGCGGTATGTTCAGGAGCATCAGAGCCTACTGGTATTCCATCCCGATACCATTGATAGGTATATCCATTTGCAGTGGCATTGGCAAAAAGCCGAGTGGAGATAGTAGTGTTGCAGAATACATTTGGATCTGGTGTTGTGATATTGACAGAAGGTTCCGGGTGTTCATTTATATTAAAAATGGTGGTGCCCATACAGGCATTCTCATCAGTAACTGCCAGTTGATAAGTGCCTGGATGGAGTAGGGCTGTGGCTATGTTTCCTACTTCATTGCCAGCTGCATTTAGCCAGCTATAGGCATCATAGGTACCAATAAATTGAACCACTGCCTGCTCGCCCGGACAAACAGCATCCGGTGCATTTACCATAGGCTCAGGCAAGGGGTGTACCATTAATTCTATTGTATCGGTTTGACCACAAATAGCAACCACTACTTCTACTGGGCCTTCCTGATGCCAGAGTATTTCGATATCAGGATCATTTTTAGGCCCTACTATGCTGCCTCTTTCAGCAGGAATGATGTTCCATTCGTATGAAAAATCAGAATAAGCAGGAGTGGCCGTATAGGATGTGGTAGTTTCTACACAAGCTTCTAATGCTCCTATGATTAAGGGAGCTGGCAGAGGGCTTAGGTTTTTTATCACACTTGTAGAAGCACAGCCAAATGGATTGATAGCATAAACACTCACTGCATAAGGGGGATTGCTACCAAAGCTATAATTGATAGCATCTCCTTCCATCTCTATAGTGGTATTCCCATCAGTAATGGTCCAAAGGAAGTTGCTTCTTTCTTCATTTGCGGAAGCGGAAAAAGTATATACTTCACCAGGGCAGATAAGACTATCTCCTTCTATATTACCTGTTATTTCAGGCATGGAAATGACGTTCATCAG
Organism: Chitinophagales bacterium; assembly: GCA_022360175.1. Lineage (GTDB taxonomy): Bacteria > Bacteroidota > Bacteroidia > Chitinophagales > Saprospiraceae > JAKSDI01. The sequence continues at coordinate 71,824 of JAKSDI010000049.1, read as the reverse complement.
CGTGCGATAGGACTGGCCGCAATTAGAGGAAGTATCTTCGGGGCTGGCGTATATTTGGTAGGTGCCAGGAGTAACGTTCCAGGGAATCATTACTTCATGAGAAGGGGAAGAGGAAGACCAAATTAGGTTGTTGTTATTATCTAAAACCTCCCAATGGCAATTGATGAAATTGCTGCCAGGGTTGTCAAAAGCGGTGTGGGTACTACTATCCTGTTGGCATGTCTCGAGTGGGCCACTTGTATAAAAATCAGGATTGATAAATATATCAAGTGTATCCTGTCCTCCACAACCCAAGTAGCAATTTTCGTAAGTGATAGCCACCCAATGTTCTGTTCCTGAAGGAACGCTACCATTAAACCATTCTACAATGATCTGATTGCTTCCATCTCCTTCCAGGATGGTACCATAAGGAGAAACTTCCCAATCGAAGGAAGTACCTTCATAGAGAGGCACCTGATAATAGGATATTTGTCCTCTACACACATTATCATCCCCCACAATAGCATTGTCTTCAGAAATGATGGGGACGCGAAGTTGTGCCGGAGCATTACACGTTTCCCCATCTACACAGTCCATCAAAGTTAATTCAATAATACCTTCCGGGCCATCACTCCAATTGATGGTGAGATAATTGTCAGTGGGGCCGCCGCCATCTATAATGGTGCCATTATCACTTACATCCCAGAGGAATCCACTACAATTAGCAGTAGCTTCATAAGTGGCGATACTGTTTTCACAAATTGTACTAATGCAGTCGATAACTGGTATTATGGCTTCCTCTACTATGACTGTTTTTGAAGTACTATTGTCGCATAAACAATCATTATAAGCGGTTAACTCTAGAGTATAGGTTCCAGCCTGATTATAAGTAATGATAGGATTGGATTCTGTTGAAGTACTTTCATTGCCAAAATTCCATAAGTAGGAGGTAGCAAACTGGCTGGTATTTTCCAAGCTTATAGATTGCCCCTGACAAGCATAAATCGTATCATTAGATGCCTCTGGAATGCTATTGAAACTAGCAATGGGTTCCTCCAGCACTTCCGTGCAAAAAGAACGGATAGCAGAGCCGCAATAACCCAGAAAAGCTACTGAAAAAGAGTAAATTCCAGGTTCATCCCAGGTAATTTGCATGAAATCAAAGTTAGGGCTGATTACAATATTGCTCGCACCTATTAATGGGCCTCCGGATACACTTGAAATTGCGATGTCGTAAATATCACCCTCAAATTCCCAGTCATAGGTGACAGTCGTTCCAGGGCATACGATGGCATCACAATTGGCATTGGGTATGGTGGAGCCGGGAGGAGGGTTTGCAGCCGGGCAGAACTGACTGGCATCCGTATAGGTTTCAAAGATTATAGGCGGAATACTGGGAGATAGGTATTCTGATAATTGGAGTGTACTCCCATCTTCAAATATTATGAATACATCAATCTGATTGAAGTGAAAACAGCCAAATAACTCAAAAAGGCTATTGCCACCTGTAGTGAATACGGGCTGTCCATCAATAGACCAACTCATAACCTCAACAGTAGAATAGTCAATGCCTTCTACTATGAGTGTACCGCATATCGTATCACAGTAATAAGGAAGTTGGTCAGCAAAAACAATCTGCTGAGCCTGGCTCTGTTGCTGATGGAATAGCATACAAAAACCTACTAATAAGAGGATGTAAACACTCCGATTCATAAATAATGATTTAGTGATTCCGCGAAAGCGTAAATGTTATTGTTCGGCGATAAAATGAAAATGTAATAAGTACATCCAGCAATGAATTGCTGAAGAAAAGAACCATAGATAACAAAGTGTATAGTACTACACGTACATACCCTTTAATTTGAAAAGTAGTACACTTTTCGGTTCTTTATTTTGGCAAGTCCGTTTAGATGACTACCTGAATGCTTATTTCGCTGCCTGTATAGGCTATATAACATGGTAATTTTTAAAAAACACCATGTTATATAGCCTATACAGGGCTTATTTCGATTCAAATCGTTCATTCGTCTTTTTGAAGTTGCCTTTTTGCAGGTGGAATGTTAACTTCATGTCCGTAAATGATAATTAGCATTAATGACATACGACAATTTCACGATAAAAGCGCAGGATGCAATCCGCCGTGGACAGCAGATTGCTGCTAAATTAGAACAACAACAAGTAGGAACCCCACACCTCATACAGGGGATCATGGAAACCGATGAACACGTTGCTACTTTCCTTTTTAGTAAAACAGATATCAACATATCTACGCTCAAAATCCGTCTTTCCAAAGAGGTAAAGGCTTTCCCAAAAGTACAGGGTACGGAAAAGCAGTTTTTAACAAAAACCGCTAATAAAGCATTGGCCAGAGCTAAGAAAATGCTGCCTGACTTTGGTGATGACTATATTTCTATAGAGTTAATTCTTCTGGGAATACTACAGGGTGATGATGTGGGGGGGCAGTTATTGAAAGAACTGGGTGTAACAGAAGAAAACCTTAAAGCTGCGATTGAAGAGTTGCGCAAAGGGCGTACGGTTACGGATCAGAGTGCAGAAGAAAGTTATAATGCCCTGACCAAGTTTGCCATTAACCTCAATGAGCGGGCCGAAACCGGAAAATTAGATCCTATTATTGGCCGGGATGAGGAAATACGCAGAGTACTGCACATCTTGAGTAGGCGTAGGAAAAACAATCCGCTACTAATAGGGGAGGCTGGTGTAGGAAAAACAGCCATTGTGGAAGGTATTGCATGGAGGATTGTTAAAGGGGATGTACCTGAAAATTTACGCGAGAAAAAAATCATGACGCTGGATATCGCGGCTTTGATTGCAGGGGCAAAATTCAAAGGTGAATTTGAGGAGCGCATCAAAGCAGTGATTAAAGAGGTGGCCAACTCCAATGGACAGATCATTCTATTCATTGATGAAATACATACTTTGATTGGTGCAGGTGGTGGACAAGGAGCTATGGATGCAGCCAATATCCTGAAGCCTGCCTTGGCTCGTGGTGAATTACGTACAATAGGTGCCACTACACTAGATGAATATCAAAAATACTTTGAAAAAGATAAAGCTCTGGTACGCCGTTTTCAAACAGTATTGATTGAAGAACCAAGTGTAGAAGATACCATTTCCATCCTTCGCGGCTTGCAGGAACGCTACGAGGTTTATCATAAAATTGAAATATTGGATGGAGCACTGGTAGCGGCTGCGGAATTATCGCACCGCTATATTGCAGACCGCCATCTTCCAGATAAAGCCATTGATCTGATTGATGAGGCTGCCGCCAAACTGAGATTAGAGCTGGACTCTGTACCGGAAGAAGTAGACGACTGGGATAGAAAGGTACGACAAATGGAAATTGAGCGGGAAGCACTTAAACGGGAAGGGGAGAAGAAGAAACTCAAAAAACTCAATGAAGATATAGCTAATGCTAAGGAGAAACGCGACTCCATACGCGCTGGCTGGAAGAATGAAAAAGAAATAGTTGATACCATTCAAAATATTAAAAAACGTATTGAAGAGCTGGAGCAGTTAGCTGATAAAGCAGAACGGAATAGTGATTTTGAAGAGGTAGCTAAGATTCGTTATGGCGAAATGCAGGAACAGCAGGCTATGCTCAAAGCTTCAGAAGAGAAGCTGCAAAAACTGCCAGAGGAAAAGCGCTTCACTAATGATGAAGTAACAGCAGATGATATCGCAGCTGTTGTTTCCCGCTGGACGGGCATTCCTGTGAATAAAATGCTGCAAAGCGAAAAAGATAAACTACTTCGCCTGGAAGAAGAACTACACAAACGCCTGATTGGCCAGGATGAAGCAGTGCGAGCGGTTTCTGATGCCGTGCGCCGTAACAGAGCGGGCTTGCAGGATGATGAGCGTCCTATTGGTTCTTTTATCTTTTTGGGGCCAACCGGGGTTGGTAAAACAGAGTTGGCAAAAGCACTGGCAGAGGTATTGTTTAATGATGAAAAAGCAATTACTCGTATCGATATGAGTGAGTTTCAGGAGCGCCATGCTGTTTCTCGCCTGGTGGGTGCGCCTCCAGGCTATGTGGGCTATGATGAAGGGGGACAATTGACAGAAGCAGTGCGCCGCAAACCTTATTCTATTGTACTGTTGGATGAAATAGAAAAAGCTCATCCTGATACCTTCAATATATTACTACAAGTACTAGATGATGGTCGTCTGACGGATAATAAAGGGCGAGTAGCTAACTTCCGTAATACCATCATTATCATGACCTCTAATATGGGGGCGGAGACGATACTCGAAAACTTTGAAGACCTGGATATGGTAGGGGAGGATCGTATAGGAGAAATCATAGATGCTACGAAGGAGGAAGTTTTTGATTTGTTGAAAGAGGAGTTGCGCCCCGAATTTCTCAACCGCATTGATGAGCAGATCATGTTCCTACCACTGACGAAAGAGGAAATCAAGCAAATCCTGAAACTACTATTACGCAAGGTAGATAAGATGTTGGCTCGACAGGGCATGGTGCTAAAACTTTCTGAAGAAGCAGCTGATCATCTGGCAGAATTGGGATATGATCCTCAGTTTGGAGCTCGCCCAATGAAGCGTGTCTTGCAAAAAGAAGTAGTCAATGAACTTTCTAAGCTCGTTTTAGCAGGTGACTTTACTGCTGGTGATACCATTTATGTAGAAGTAAAGAATGATACTCTAAGTTTTGGAAAGGAACCTGAAGAAGAGAAGAAAGAAGTAAAGGAAGAGGCTGAGGAATAAAATCTTTTAAGAGTTTAGCCACATTTTAAAATTGCGGGTATTTTCAGTACTGATAATCACTTCTCTATCAGGTAAAGGGTCTAAATAAACCTTGACCCGACTTTTAGATAGAGTAACTATCTTATCAATGGCGTCAAAGTGGGCGATGAAGCTGCGATTGAGGCGGAAGAAAACACCTGGGTCCAGGTCTTCTTCCAGTTGGCTCAATTTGTAGTCTACTATGTAGCGGCTACCGTCGTTTTTTACGAGGTAGACATAGCGATCTTCTCCTTCAAAATAAGCAATGTCGCTGGTCTTGACGCTCATTATTTTATCACGACGCTTTACCAGAAAACGTCGCTGATATACTTTTTCGGCACGTTCATTTAAGATGCTTTGCAATTTTAAAAAATCAATAGATTGCTCCTGGTGCCGCTCCTTAAATTTGTCGAGTGCAGCACTTAATTCATTCTTGTCTATAGGTTTCAGTAGGTAGTCTACACTGTTTACTTTAAAAGCTTTGAGGGCATATTGATCATAGGCAGTAGTGAAGATAACAGGCGTTTTGATATTGACCTGTTCAAATATTTTAAAGCTTAAATCATCGGCCAAATGTATATCCAGAAAAATAAGATCAGTTTGTTTGTTACGGAGCCATTCTACTGTATCATGTACGGTGTCAAAGTGAGCTTCGATATTGATTGCTGGGGCTAATTCTGTTAGTAATTGTTCCAGGTTTTCTCTTGCAAATTTTTCATCCTCAACGATAATGACATTCATAGTAGAGTGGGGGTTATTCAGGAATAAGTGGCAATGAGACTTCATACCATTCCTGGTGGTGTTTAATTAAAATTGGTGTTGGGCATATTTGTTTATATCGCGCTTTTAAATTGGCTAAGCCGGTACCTGTTGAGTCACTTACATTATTTCTTGGTTGAAAGGTATTGGCTACTATTAAGTACTCATTTTTTACATAAATAGCAATGGTGAGCGGCTGTTTGTTAGATACAATATTATGTTTAATCGCATTTTCTACCAGCAACTGGATGGCAAAAGGAGGCAAAGCGGCCTGTAGATCTTTAGTATCTATCTCTATTTTCAGGATCAGGTTTTCATCAAATCTTATTTTTTGTAAGTACAGGTAATTATCAACAAACTGCATCTCTTCTTCTAGTGAAATTACCTGCTGTTGTCTTAGTTCCAGCATAGAACGATACAGCTTTGAAAAACGGTTGGTAAACTGTAATGCCCGTTCTTTATCCTGCCTGATGAGTGCACTCAAGATATTCATACTATTGAACAGAAAATGTGGATTGATTTGATTTTTAAGTATTTCAAATTGTGCTTCAATATTTTTTCTTTCCAATTCTCTGTTTTGCAACCTAAGGCGATAAGCTTCCAGGGCTTTTTCGAGTATAACCCTCATTTCTTCCGCCTTCCAGGGCTTTGTGATATAGTGGTAGATATTTCCTTTATTGATAGCATCAATAACTGCCTGCATATCACTATAACCAGTAAGGATAATACGAAGTGTATCTGGATACTTTTCTTTGAGTATAGCAAATAAATCTACCCCTGTCATCTCAGGCATTCGTTGATCAGAAATAACGAGATCAACCATCTCTTTTTCTAATATTGTTAATGCCTCTGCTCCACTTCCTGCAAGGAGTACCTCATAATTTCTACGAAATACAGCCTTGAAAGAAAAAAGGTTATCCTGCTCATCATCTACATATAAAATACGATAAGCCATTAGTCTACAAATTTTGCTCTCGGGGGGAGCCATATAGTTAGTATCGAACCGCTACCTAATATGCTTTCTACCTGTATCGAACCTTGGTGTTGCTCTATAATTTTAAGGCTGATTGAAAGCCCTAATCCTGTGCCTTTGCCCACCCCTTTGGTAGTGAAGAATGGTTCAAAAATACGGTTTTTCACTTCATCACACATACCTATCCCATTATCTTTAAATTGTATCATCACGGTTCCATCCTTCATTTGGGTACTTATGTGTATTTCTCCCCGGCCTTCGATTGCCTGGCTGGCATTATCCAGAATATTTAAAAATACCTGATTGAGTTTACCTGGTAAAGCATCAACAGGTGAAAATTCTTCATAGTGTCGATGTATCAGTACTCTGTTTTTGAGTTTATGCTGGAGAATGGTTAAGGCAGATTCAATACATTGATGAATATCTGTAGCTGTAAACTCTTCATCCGTATTGCGAGAGAAGGTACGTAAAGCACTTACAATTTGGCTTGTACGATAGGCTCCTCGTTCTATACTAGCAATTAATCCATTCATTTCCCGCCTAAGCATGGAAGTGTTGAGCTCATCCCGGAATCCTATTAAGTCATCTAATTGTGATGGCTCATTTTGATCTTTTTCAAGAGACATAATTTTGTCTAGCAACAGCTGAAGATCTCTGAAATCATACTTTAGTGCTTCGATGCTAGTGCCAATAAAAGTAACAGGATTATTGATTTCGTGAGCTACTCCAGCAGTGAGCTGTCCTAAAGATGCCAGTTTCTCAGTTTGGATTAGCTTGTTAGCTGCTATTTTTGCCTCAGCCTGGAAAGCAATCAGTTGTTGTTGTAAGTAGTTGATCTGTTTATTTGCCTTACGGCGGATATAATAGGTATACAGTAATAGAAATAGAATGAATACCGGTGCAAGAAAAACAGTATTTACGTATTGTATTTGTAATATGTTGTTCAGCAGCGGCATGGTTTTTTCATTATAACTGAGTATGTTATAGAAATAGCCGGGCCCTCCAATGTGCAGCCCGGCTGTAGTTAATAACCCTAAAATTTATAAGAAAGGCCAACATTTAGGGCACCCAGGCCATATCCCAGCTCTGCCCATGCGCCAAAGTTATCGTGGAATTGATAACGCGCTCCTATCTGCCCTGCCAACGCGATACCGCTACTGGCAAAATCAATACCATTAAGATCTACCCGATTGGTGTTTACCGCTACGCGATAATAGCCAAGTGAAAGACCTCCATAGAAGTCCCAATTTTCAGCCTGAATAAAATCTGGATGGTAGTTAGCACGTACGGCCAATGCTGTGTAGTTATATCCCCAGTTGTCATTCCAATAGCTATAAGTTCCTGACTTGAAAGCCACTGTTCCGCCTATTGATAGGTTACCAGGCCCAAGATCATTTACAATGCCTGTTTCATATGTTGCAATGAATAATGGAGTTTGGGAGGAAGTATAAGTAGTTGTCCATCCACCGATGCCTATACCTATTTGAGCGATAGATTGTCCTTGTTCCATTGATTGTGCTGATGCTATATTGCCAATGGATGTAATACTTAAAATAAAAGCAAAGAAAAATAATTGGTTTCTCATGATTCAAATGGTTTTGGATTTTTTGGTAAGTGTTTTCATTCAGAATTTTGGGGTTCTGATTTTTTGGGTGTTGGTTTTGTTTGCATGATTGCGGTGCAAAGATAGAGGGCATAGCAGCCGGGGGAAAGACTGATGAAGTGAAGTGGGCAATGAATGAAGTGAAGAAGTAATAAAGAGGAGCTGACCTTAATGGTTAGTATAGTATATGTTAATAATTTAAAGGTGCTCAGTAGAGGTGTTTTGTTCTATTGGCAAAAGAATATGAAAAGCAGTGCCTTCATTGAGCCGGCTCTTTACAGTAATGTTTCCATTATGCTGTTTAATAATACTATAGCTAATAGATAAACCTAAACCAGTACCCTGTCCTACTGCTTTGGTAGTGAAGAAGGGCTCAAAAATACGGCTTTGAGTAGCAGCATCCATACCTTTTCCTGAATCGGCAATGATTATTTCTACCTGCGAACCTAATAGTTGAGTACTAATGGAAATCGTTCCAGAAGGCTTTGTAGCGTAGATCGCATTAGTGAGAATATTAAGAAAAACCTGGTTGAGGCGGCTTACCTGGCAGGATATTTCAGGAATTTGGCCATATTCTTTATGGATAAATACCTTTTCTGGTAAGTTGTTTTTAACAAGCAGAATAGTGGCGTCCAGAGCTTCATGGATGTTGGCTTTTAGAAAATGTTCCGTCGTATTGCGAGAGAAATTTCGTAAGCTTTTTACTATTTCATCCGTTCTGTGAGCTCCTCTTTCTATGCTGGCCAATAGCTGGCTGATCTCTTCTCTTAGAAAATTAATGTCAATTTCCTTGGTATGCTTTACTAATTGGTCTATAGCTTTTTGTTGATGATCAGTATCTAACAAGCTAAGTAGTTCGAGTAATTGATTGATGTCCTGAAAATCTAATTTGAGCGCTTCAATATTAGAAGTGATAAAATTAATAGGGTTATTGATCTCATGCGCGATCCCTGCGGTCAATTGTCCAAGAGATGCCATTTTTTCTGATTGAAGTAATTGAGCTTGCGTAGCCTGCAGTTTTTCTAGAAGTGTGGCCGTACGTTGTTGTTCTTTCTGAAGTTTACGATAAGCTCTTTGCCTTGAAATCAATGCCAGGATGGCCAAAGCACCAAGTATAAAAAGCAGTGCAGAGCCAAACAGTAAAACATTGCGTTCACGAGTACGGCGCTCCAGGTCAATTTTGTAATAAGCAATTTCCTGATCTTTTTGCTGGCTTTGATATTGGGCATCGAGTTCATTGAGTTGCTGTAGGGTTTGAGCATTGAGTAAACTATCTTTCAGTGTTTCAAATACTAGCCGGGCTTCTAATGCTTGCTGGTGCTTCCCTTGAGATGCATAGGCTTCAGAAAGTCTTTCAAAGATTAGCTTTTTGGTGTCGAGTAAGCCAATAGAATCTACAAGTGGAAGTACTTGTTGATAATAGTTGATAGCTTTTGAGTAATGCCCCGCTTCTTGCTGTATCTCTCCTAACTGGGTGAGAATCATCGCGACTCTTGCCTGATCTCCTTGCTGGCGATATATTTCAAGTCCCTTCAAAGAGGCTTCCCTGGCTTTTTCATACTCGCCAAACAGCATATATGCATTGCCGAGATTAGTTGCAGTAGCACCTATTCCATAAGGTATTTGCAAACTGTCAAATATTTCCATCGACCGCTTGAGGTAAACCTGTGCTTTTTCAGGTTTTAGATTAGTAAGATAAAGAGCGCCTATGTTGGCGTAGCTATTGGCTTCATCTTCTGGGCTTCCATATTTTTTCCATATATCAAGCCCTTTTTCATAATATTCTATTGATTTTTCAAAATCCCCGGATAGGCTGTAAACATTGCCTATACTGGTATAATTTCGGGCAATATCTGCTTTATTGGTATTGGTTGCTTTACGAATGTTAAGTGCTCGAATCTGATGTTCCAATGATTTAGAATAATCTCCCAGATGCCGACAGGAATTACCTAATATTAATAAATCAAAAGAAATGTAAGTGCTATCGTTTACTTCTTGATGTATTTGTAGAGCCTTTTCTGCCTTTTCTTTAGCTTTTTGATAATTACCTAAATTAGAAGCGACTACTGCAAGGCGAATATAAGCAATACCTTCTCTTCGCTTCCAGCCATTTTCTTGAGCGATAATTAAAGCTTCGCTAGCATATGTTTCAGCTTTAGCAGGATTTGCTCGACGTAATTTGGCCGCCAATCGTTCTAATAATGAAAAACGACTTGAATCATTATCAGCTTGGGTAAGTAATATAGTAAGGCTATCAATACTTGCGGTTTGAGCAGGCATCCATAGAGGAAGGAGAAGTAATAATATAAGCCAGAATCGCTTCATTAGTCAAATATAATAATAGTATTTATAGAATACGATATTGTTCCTTTTCACTGCTGCTCTAGCTTTCCTGGTGAAAAATTATATTGAAAAGCCAGCAAATGTATCCATTCATTTGCTGGCTCCGATAATTATATATGCTGACTATAATGTGTGTATTAATTACTCATTTCTTTCAGTAGTTGCTTGACTATAGCGGTCATTTTAGGTTCTGCACCTTTTGCTACAGCAATGACATCATCTACAGAAGTTTCCTTAATTTCTTCAATAGGATAACATTTATTGGTAGCAACAGACATTACCAAAACGGGCAATTCCATATGGCGCGCTACCAGGACTTCTGGCACGGTAGACATCCCTACCATATCTGCTCCAATAAGATTGGCAAAATGATACTCAGCAGGTGTTTCAAGGTTTGGGCCTTGTAGGCTAAGGTATACTCCTTCATGGACACGTATCCCTAATTGGCGAGCAATTGTGAGTCCGCGAGCATTCCATTTACCATCATAGGCATGCAACATATCGGGAAAACGAGGACCAAGCCTTTCATCATTAGGGCCGCGTAGTGGGTTGCCTGCCTGTAAATTGATATGATCTTTTATAAACACTAAATCACCTGCTTCGATGTGTTCGTTGGTACTACCAGCAGCATTACTGATGAAAAGGCGCTGGATGTTGAGATGCTTTAGCACGCGTATAGGAAAAGTAATTTCCTGCATACTATATCCTTCATAATAATGAAAGCGCCCTGCCATAGCCACTACCGCTATACCATCCAATTTGCCAAATACCAACTGGCCTTTATGGCTTTGTACTGTGGAAACTGGAAAATGTGGAATGTCACTATATGGAATACTGGCTATCACTTCAATCTCATCTGCCAGTCCACTTAGCCCGGTGCCAAGGATGATACCAAACTGTGGTTTAAAATCTGTTTTACTTCGTATATATTGTAGTGCTTCCTCTATCTGATCAAAAAGTGCTGTTTGCATACCTTATATATTCTACATTTTACGATTGTACTCAAAAGGTTATTCTATACTTAATCTACTATCATGGCCTTTTTATCCAGTTCTTGGTTGATCATATCTTTAGGTAATTCCCGATATTCATATTCCTGAGTACGGAGTTGTGGCTGGAAACCAGCTTCTCGTATTGCTTCCTGAATGCCATCGGCCGTAAAGCGGAAACGAGCTCCTGCAGCAGAAACTACATTTTCTTCTATCATGATAGAGCCAAAATCATTAGCACCAGCATAGAGACATAATTGTGCAACCTGTTTGCCTACTGTCAACCATGAAGCCTGAATATTGGTAATATTAGGCAGCATGATTCTGCTCATGGCAATCATACGTACATACTCATCACCTGTGCATGTATTGCGAGCGCGCTTCAAGCGTTTTAAGATGGTATCTTCATCCTGGAAAGGCCAGGGGATAAAAGCTATAAACCCTTTAGCTTCTTTGGGTTTCATAGCTTGGACTTCACGCATACGTACCAGGTGGTCCATGCGCTCGTGATTGGTCTCGATATGGCCAAACATCATCGTGGCAGAGGTCGTTAACCCAACCTGATGAGCAGCATGCATAACGTCTAGCCATTCCTGTCCTCCACATTTTCCCTTAGATATCAACCGCCTTACACGATCACTCAAAATTTCTGCACCTGCACCTGGAAGAGAATCCAAGCCAGCATCTTTAAGGGCTTTTAATACTTCTATATGAGAAGCCTGGTCCAGTTTGGCAATGTGCGCAATTTCAGGTGGGCCTAAAGCGTGTAGCTTTAAGTCTGGATAAAGTGATTTCAGCTCTTTAAATAAATCAACATAAAATGATAAACCAAGATCAGGGTGATGCCCTCCCTGAAGCAATAATTGACGGCCTCCAAAGCGGAATAGCTCATCAATCTTTTGCTGGTATTCTTCGATCGTTGTAGTGTAAGACTCTTCATGACCTGGGCGCCGATAGAAATTACAAAATTTGCAATTGGCAATGCATACATTTGTCGTATTGGAATTACGATCAATGATCCAGGTGACAACATCATTGGGTACATGTTTCATTCTCAACTGATGCCCAACATGCATTAATTCTGCAGTAGACGCATTTTCGAATAAGAAAACACCTTCTTCCGCGCTTAGAAATTCCAGGTTCAATGCTCGTTCGAGCAATTCATCCACTTTTATCATAGTATAATTATTCTCTTAAGTCTTCAACTTCAACAAAGATACAAAGGGCTGGTTTAGAAATGAAACTACTTTGGTTCAATTTTTTCTGAAAGAACAGAAAGTGTTCCTTTTTATAAGGACTTGCACTTCTGTTAGTATTGTCGTATCTTTGTGGCAGATCAAACGAAATCTCACCAAAAGAGGGAACACCATGTTCCCTCTTTTGCGTTTACTAACCCAAATACAGAAAGTGGTAGAAGCAAAAATTACTGATCTGCTGGAGGAAAAATTTCAAGAAGAAGAATTCAATGATTGTTTTCTGGTAGATCTCAAATTGAATAATACAAAACTGGAAGTATACATCGATAGTGACACGGGTATAAGTTTTGATACCTGCCGAAGAATCAGCCGTTATCTGGAAGCATACCTGGATGAGGAAGGCTGGCTTGGTGAGAAGTACACCTTAGAGGTTTCTTCTCCTGGAGCGACCCGCCCACTAACGATGAAACGACAGTATCCAAAACATGTAGGTAGAAAACTGGAAGTTTCTACTCTAGAAGATGGTAAGAAGGAAGGTACCTTGATCAAGGTTGATGAAGAAAGCATTACCCTTTCTGCAAAAGTTCGTATTAAAGAAGGGAAGCGGAAGAAAACAGAGGTAGTGGAGAGTGAAATTCCGTTTGATCAAATTGCAAAAGCTAAAATAAAGATAAGTTTTTAGATATCATCTTTTCAGGTAATACAGTGGCCTGAGAATTAAAATTTTTGATAATGAATTTGGTAGACACTTTCTCGGATTTCAAAGCCGGAAAAAACATCGACCGACCTACAATGGTTAGGGTTTTGGAAGATGTATTTCGTACGCTGATCCGAAAGAAGTATGGCTCAGATGAGAACTTTGATGTGATTGTCAATACTACTAAAGGTGACCTTGAATTGTGGCGGGTACGTGAGATTGTTCCTGATGGGGAGGTGACCGATGATCGCAGCCAGGTTTCTATCTCTGAAGCGCTATCCATTGATGAGGATTATGAAATTGGTGAAGAGTGTTATGAACAACTTCATCTGGAGGATTTTGGCCGTCGTGCTATTATGGCCGCACGCCAAACGCTTATTTCCAGGATTATGGAACTGGAAAAAGACGAAATTTTCCGTCGTTATAGTGAACGTGTAGGAGATATCATTTTAGGAGAAGTTCATCAGATACTAAAAAGAGAACTACTCATTTTAGACGATGCAACAGGAAATGAACTGGTGTTGCCTCGTAATGAAATGATTAAAGGAGATTTTTTCCGTAAGGGCGATATGGTTCGTGGTGTCATTAAGAGAGTAGAGATGCGTAATAATAATCCAGTGGTTATTATGTCTCGTACAGCTGAACTCTTCCTCGAAAAACTAATGGAACAAGAGGTGCCGGAAATTGAAGATGGATTGATTACCATCAAGAAAATTGTTCGTATTCCTGGAGAGCGTGCTAAGGTAGCGGTAGAATCTTATGATGATCGTATTGATCCAGTAGGAGCATGTGTGGGGATGAAAGGATCTCGTATTCATGGTATCGTTCGGGAATTGCGCAATGAAAATATAGACATTGTTAATTATACTAATAATGAGCAATTGTTTATTCAGCGGGCATTGACTCCTGCTGCTGTTAGTTCTATAGATCTTGATCTGGAGCGTCGTCGGGCAAATGTGTTCCTTGAACCAGACCAGGTGTCTCTTGCTATTGGGCGTGGAGGTACGAATATTAAGCTAGCTAGCAGGCTTACAGAATGTGAAATTGATGTTTACAGGAACAATATTCAAGAAATTGAGATTGATGATGTAGATCTTGATGAATTTGCAGATGAGATAGATGAGTGGGTAATCAATTCACTCAAGTCTATTGGGTGTGATACAGCAAGAAGCGTATTAGAATTGAGTAAGGATGAATTGCTGAGACGTACCGACTTAGAAGAAGAGACTGTGGAGGAAGTACTCAATATTCTAGCTGCTGAATTTGAAGAATAGTAGTCGAATATGCTCTATAACTTAGCTTTTTTAAGCTTTTTGTGCTGTAGAGTTATATAATAGAGCGTAATCCTATTATCTTTGCAAAAGTTTTTCGGGCTGTTACGCGGCACCTTATGAAATGATCTAAAAATAAATTTACCGTTTTTCGGTTTATCGACAATGAAAAACCCTTCTAAGCTGAAAGCGGAATGAGTATAAAAAACCACTCAAGTATAGTTTATACAAGCGTGGATGAAAGATACAAATGGTAGATTTATTTTTAAATTACAACCATGTAGGGATAGCCCGAAACTTAATATTTTGAATGATATATTGATAGGCGAAAGTTTTTTGAAAGCCACTCCTTATTTTTCCACATAAACGGTGAAATTTGATCAAGGAAGCTATACAACAAGAAGCTTTTGCTGGGAATTAATTGCTGCACAATTTGTACTAAAATTTAAGAATGGCCAAACGTTTAGTTAAGATAGCAAAAGAGTTAAATGTGGGGACAACCACCATTGTTGATCATTTGAACAACAAGGGGTTTGATATAGAGAACAAGCCTACAGCAAAGATCTCGGATGAGATGTATGATGAGCTGCTGAAGGAGTTCCAGAAGTCTATTGCTATCAAAGAGAAAGCGGATTCTTTGGTAATTGGGAACCGGGTTACTCCGTCTTCGAAAGATCAACCAAAAGAAGAGCCTGCTGCACCAGCAGAACCTAAGGCGGAAACAGCTACACCACCACCTCCTCCTAAGGAAGAGAAGCCTGTTGTACCTGTTGCGGAAACAACTCCTGCCGAAAAGGAAGTTGTTGACATGCCAGAAAAGGAGGAAGCCAAGCCTGAGCCTAGAAAAGCACGTGGCCTGAAAGTACTGGGTAAAATTAATCTTGGGAAAGACAAACCTAAGAAAGAAGAAAAAGAAAAGGTAGAGCCTCCAAAACCTAAGGTTGAAAAGAAAGAGGAGCCTAAACCGGAACCCAAGCCAGTGCAGCCTGAGGTAGAGGATAAAAAGCCTGTTGAAAAGCCAGTAGAGGAAAAAGTACCTGAGAAGAAAGAAGAAGTGCCTGCTGCTAAGACAGAGGATAAGGCGGAGAAGCCATCAACTCCTGAAATGCCTGAACCAGCTGTTTCTAAACCTGAGCCTAAGCAGGAAAAAAAGGAAGAGGCTCTCGCAAAAGAAGAAAAACCAACACCTTCAAAACCAGAACCTCCTGTGGAACAATTGGTAGAGACTGAGGAAAAGAAAGCTGAATCAAAGCTTAAACCTGAAGAGAAAAAGGAAGAAAAGGTAACAGCTCCTAAAAGGGAGTCCAAACCTGAAAGTGAGGCCAAGCCTAAGCCTCAGGTAAATAAAGTGGAAAAAGCGCCAGAAAAGAAAAAGGAAGAAGCTGCTCCAGAGGCAAAAGCACCGGAAGAAGCCGCTAAGAGCGAGAGCAAGGAGGGCGAATCAAAGGAAACTGCTCCACAGGGTAGCAAATTGATCAAAGCTAATGCTCCTGAACTTAGAGGACTGAAAATACAGGGTAAAATTGACCTGAATAAATTCGAGCGCCCTAAGAAGAGCAAGAAAAAGAAAGAGCAGGAGAAAAAGGACGAGAAAAAGGGTGGTACGCCACAGCAGGCAAAGCGTAAGCCTGATGCATCTAGGGGCGGCAATAATAACAACAACAACAATAATAATAAGAGCGGAGGTAGCAGTAGTAGTGCAGGAAGCGATGAACGCAAAAAGCGCCGTAGAAAACGTAAAACGGTTTCTCCAGGTGGCGGAGGTGGTAATGATCGCCGCAGAGATTCATCAAGACCTGGAGGAAGAGGACAAGGACGTGGCAGAAACCAAAGAAAGCCAGACGAACCTAAAGAGGTTTCACAAAAGGAGATCGAAGAAAAGATCAAGGCTACAATGGCCCGCATTTCTGGTGCGGGTAAAAAGAAGCGCCAGAAAATGCGCCGTGATAATCGTGAACGATTGCGTGAAAAGCAGGAAATTCGCGAGCAGGAGATGGAGACAGGGAAGTTACAGGTTACAGAGTTTATCTCTGTACAGGAGCTAGCCAACCTGATGGATGTGCCAGTAACTGATGTGATTACTACTTGTATGAACCTGGGAGTGATAGTTTCCATTAACCAGCGTTTAGATGCAGAAATCATCGAACTGGTAGCAGACGAATTTGGCCACGAGATTGAGTTCATCAGTGTAGAAGAGCAGTCAGAAGAAGAGGAAGAGATCATTGATGATCCAGAAGATTTGAAACCTCGTGCTCCAATTGTTACGGTGATGGGTCACGTTGACCATGGTAAGACCTCTTTACTTGACTACATACGTGAAGCAAATGTAGCGAGTGGTGAAGCAGGGGGGATTACACAGCACATCGGTGCCTATGAGGTACATGTTGGTGACGACAACAAAAAGATTACTTTCCTTGATACGCCTGGTCACGAAGCCTTTACCGCTATGCGTGCCAGAGGTGCGAAAGTAACAGATATTGCCATTATCATTATTGCGGCAGATGATAGTATCATGCCTCAAACAAAAGAAGCAATCAGCCACGCTCAGGCAGCTGGTGTACCAATCGTATTTGCCATTAACAAGGTAGATAAACCAGGTGCACAACCTGAGCGTATCAAGCAAGAACTAGCCTCTATGAACCTGCTTGTTGAAGCATGGGGAGGGCAATATCAATCACAAGATATATCTGCCAAAACAGGGCAGGGTATAGACGAACTATTAGAAAAAGTGCTACTGGAAGCGGAAGTTCTAGAACTACAAGCTAATCCAGATAGAGAAGCTATTGGAGCAGTAATTGAAGCGTCACTAGATAAAGGCCGTGGTTATGTTACTAAAATGCTGGTACAAACGGGTACACTTTCGATCGGTGATGCAACAGTAGCTGGTGAGCACTCTGGTAGAGTCAAAGCAATGTTTAATGAACGCGGTACACGTATTGATAAAGCGGGACCTTCTACTCCTGTTCTTGTACTAGGGTTGAGTGGCGCTCCACAGGCAGGTGAACGCTTCAAAGTTGTTGACTCTGATCAGGAAGCACGTCAGATAGCTACTAAGCGGATGCAAATCGCAAGAGAACAAGCCAATCGTGCTACCAAGCGTATTAGCCTTGATGAGATTGGACGCCGTCTTGCACTGGGTAACTTTAAAGAGCTTAACCTTATCGTTAAAGGTGATGTAGATGGTTCTGTAGAAGCCCTTTCTGATTCACTGATCAAGCAATCAATCGAGAGCATACAGGTAAATGTTTTACACAAAGCAGTAGGACAAATCGTTGAATCGGATGTACTATTAGCTTCTGCCTCTGATGCAATCATCATCGGATTCCAGGTACGTCCATCTGGTGGTGCACGTAAACTAGCGGAACGTGAAGGAGTACAAATCAAGATGTATTCTATCATTTACGAAGCGATCGAAGAAATTCGTGCAGCGATTGAGGGTATGCTTGAACCTACGAAGGAAGAGAAAATTACAGCACAAGTTGAAGTACGCGAAACCTTCAAAATTAGTAAAGTGGGTACGGTTGCCGGTTGTTATGTTACAGATGGTAAAATACAACGTAACAGTAAAATCAGGCTTATCCGTAATGGTATAGTGGTTTATCCTGCTAAAGAAGGACAAGTGGCTGAATTGGCATCGCTCAAGCGCTTCAAGGATGATGTTCGTGAAGTGAAATCGGGCATGGAGTGTGGTCTTAATATCAAAAACTTCAATGATATTAAGGTAGGAGATGTAGTTGAAGCATACGAAATAGTAGAAATTAAGCAGACGCTGGATTAAGTTGCAAAACCCTAGAGTTCATGCTCTTAATCTTCAGATAAATAAAATAAACCCGAATTTTTAGCGTAATGCAAAAATTCGGGTTTTATCATTCTTGGGATTAAGTAAGTGCCAAGACAAATTAAATCACATATTATCTTGAGGCAATTTTCATCCTATACGGCGTTAAATCCCGATAGCTATCGGGACGTCGAAGCACCACTTCGCCTACGTTTTTTACTCGGTCAGGCCTCGTGAGAAAAGTTTCCTTGTCTAGAATAAAAATTCTTCTCAAGATAATGGTAACACAATTTTGTCTTGGCACTTAAGAGAGCACATTTAATTTATCTTTTTATGGTGGCATCTTTTTACCCATATCTATGTTGCGTACTCGTGTTAATAGCTATGGCTATTACACTCCGCAGCGCCTTGATCTGAGCAAAAGTCTGCTCGACCAAAAAAGCAACCTAATTATGCGCTCCTAAGGGATGGGATTTATCTGAACCTCCCATCAAAACAGATGCCATCGTGGAATACTCCCACGATGGACACTTATATTGAAAACAATTGCGGAAATTTATACTTAACTATTTCTTACCTCGATCCGAAATAGTATTTTATGCTTCCTTTTAAGCCATAAACTATATACTCTTGTTGTAAATGGTAACTCTCTTCATTAAAACTTTGAGGGAAGAAACGTATCGAAGGAGCAATTGCAATACTTAATTGATCACTAACAGCATATTCAACGGGCAAAGCCAGGAAGTAGCTTATGCCAATGCTCGACTTGAAAATCTTTGCTTGTGATAGGTCCATTTCTGTATGATCTGTATTAAATATATGGCCTTCTGTACGCATGCGTATATTCGCAAAAATACCTGCTTGCACTCCTAAGTCAATACGTTCTAAAGGAAAGCGGTAAGCTACCAGGATAGGGAGATCAATAAGTTGAAATTTATTAAAATAAGTTTTTCGTGTACTGATCGTTTCTTCATCTGGTACCAGGCCGTATATGGTATCTAATTTATTGTCGATAGTCTTTACAAAAAACTGAATTCCATAAATAGAATCTACTCTACTTAAGGTATTTTCATATTCAAAGCGTTCATTTACTTGGGTGTAATGGATACCTGTAGATAGCTCTAATTTCTCGCCTAATAATCTTCTACCAGCCTGGAACCCAAATGCAACTGTTTCCAGTGATGTTTCTGTATCATTTCTTATCTCTCTTAACAGAATAGCGAGGGAGTCCTCTTTATCTTGTACAGCTAGTTCTCTGGAGGCAAAAGCAATAGTGCCATCAATGGATAAAAACCAAGGGCTTTTATTAGATTTTTTATAAGGCAATGGAAGCTTTCCTTCCAAACCTATTAATGGCTGTTCTAATTTCCTTTTCTGTGATGTGAGTAGCGTTTGTCTAGTAGGAATCAATGTTGTATTCCAATGTTTGACGGATTGAATTTCATAAGAAAGCTCACTAGTTGCTTCTTCTGAATGAGCAGCATTATTATCGGTGGAAAATTCATTAATGTCTGCTGCCAATATATTTGCGTTTGCTAGTCGCTCATTGCCTCCTTGATCTATACTTGTGAATGAATTAGGTGTGTCTTCAAGAGATTGATCAGGGCGATTACTTAACTCCATAGAAGAAAGGGTTTCTCGCTCTGGAGAAGTTGACTTATGTTCAACTGTGTGCTCTAAATAATCGTTTGTTTCATTAGGTAGTTTAGTTGGGGATACATCTGATAAAGAAGGTACCATTATCTCTTCTATATCCTCTGCATGCCTATTTTCAATTGATAAGGCGCCTTTCGGCAAATGATCTTCAATAGCAGACAAACTGGAAGTTTGGTAGGCTGATAAAGTCCCTAGTTTATAAACCGCCCATACACAAGTACTTGCTGCAATCATCCCTCCCCATAAGAATAACCAAAAACCCAATCGCTTTTTACGCTTGTCGCGATTGATTCGATCTACATCTCCTTCAATAGATGTCCATAAGACATCTATATCTACTTCTGTACGATGACTGAATATTTGTTTACCAACCTTCTGCTCAAACAGACGCCACTTCATTATGACATTTTTTTCTTTGATAAAAGCTAAGCTATATATGACTCAGGCAGGAAAAATGTAATTATAGAATACATTTTCCCTCCTAAATCATCGAACATAATATCTATCAGAATTCTGTGTTAGTATTTTTTCTTGAAGGGCTTTTCTCGCCCTAACTAATTGCGACCTACTGGTATTTTCTGAAATCCCCAGTAAATCTGCAATCTCTTTATGACTATAACCTTCTATAACAAAAAGGTTAAAAACAGTGCGGAAACCTGTAGGCAAAGAATTGACCAATTGCAGAATATCTGCGACTTCTAAATCTATGTATACCGCAGGTACTTCAATTGCTTTATCTGGCATTGATATAGGAGTTAACTCATGTTGAAAACAGCTCCTTTGTACCCATTGAATAGACCTTCGAATAGCGATACGCCTCATCCAGCCTTCGAATGATCCTTTGCTGGGATCAAAACGATCTATATGCTGGAAAATACGAATCAGGCTTTCTTGTAATACATCCTTTGCCATTGCTTCATCTCGTGTATATCGCTGACACACAGAAAGCAGCATACCTGAATAGCGTTGTACCAATAGGTACTGGCTAGACTTTTTTCCTCTTTTACAATCTCTTATGAGTTGCGTTTCCGTTATCAACGAATCATGATTATTGTGTAATAGCTCTATTTTATAAAGCCCTTACATTTATTATTAAAACTTGTAAGAGGTTGTTTCATGAAACAACCTCTTATTTTATATAGACTTATTGAGTCCTTATGACATTAAATGATCCCGATACAGGAACCTCCAATCCTGTAGACTGATTTACTAAATTGCCGCTAAAACTACCGATGATAGGTTCACCTATTTCACCGTAAGCACTTACTTCAAAGGTTTCTAAAACCCCACTATTCGAATTGAAATACCAATTATGATTTTCCTCAACCAACTCATTAAAGGTAGCAGGATTGCCTGAACTTGCACCATAATCTCCAACATCATCACCAGGAAACAAAAAGAATACGTTCTTAATATCGTTTCCTCCCTCAAATCGGATAATAGTTCCGTACTGAAACACTCCCCCTACAGTATCTAAGAGTGTATAATATCCACCAACAGGGAAATAAAGCTCTTCAGTCCCATCCACTGTCACTTGAATATAATGTTCTATCGCATTATCGCATACTGTGATTGGTCCCAGGTCTGTATTTTCATCGAATGGAGCATTAATCGTGATAGGATCATTTTGCAATGCATTACCTAAATCTACAACTTGTATTGTTGCCTCTGATATGCTCTGACATTCGAAGAAGTTGACCTGAAATGGAGTACCATCTGTATAATGATATAGTGGGTAATAACCATCAAATTCAACTATTACCAATCCATTACCAACAGGGTTATTGTCACAATCCACTAGTTCTCCTGTTATTGCTATCGGATAAATTTCAGTTACTGTAATCGTAATATCAGCATCCTCATTAAAAGGCCCTATTAATTCTTGATGTATTACTTCATTACAAAGTCCGTATACTTCCAATGACAATTCTATCCCTTCTGGAATTACACCAGAAAGTATTCCATCAGTGCTTGTATAGCCATAGCCACACGTTCCCGTTGCTGGATCTTTAATTAGTACTTCATATCCTTCAATACCAGTACCCTCTTCATTTAATAGGGTAAGAGTGAAAGAAACTAAAGGGCCATAATAATCCCAATTCCAAAAAGAAAAATGGCTGACTTTACCAACGTAAAAGTCTCCTTGCAGGCTAGCACTACCTTCCTCTACCCATACCCCATGCTCTTCACTATATGACCAGGTGGGTACACTAGGTGGGGCATTTGCCGAAAGAGAAGAAGGAACAGGCATCGCTATTTCAGCCGTATGCCCTTCTCTGATATTGAGTGCCTGGCCATCTGGGCTTTCTAATTCTACTGCCATCATACCGGCCGTAGTTAGGGCTACTTCTTCAGCTAGTTGATTAACACCCTGAAGATTACCAGGCATCTGGTCAAAAGTGTTCAGATTTTCCGGGTTTAACCACTTGGCTGCTATTCGTACTGTACCTGTATAGGGCAATCCTTCTTCTGTCTTGATGGAGTTGGGGCTAAAGCTAAGCTTAGCACCACCATTCATAACAATCTCCCCACCTTGCTCTGCATCAATAGAGTAGTCAAATGTTTTTTGTATCAATTCTACTTTTACTCTATTTTCTGTTCCGTCTACAGCAAATACGCGTCGACTACCAGGGAAATAACCCGCTTTTTCTACCCTTACCAGGCTTCCTCTGGCATTTAGTTCTACATTTTTAAATTGGAACGTACCAAATTGTGTAGTACTAGTAATGTGATTGCCCAAAGTAATAGAAGCATTTGCTACTGCCTGTCCATTTTCATCTACTATCATCCCTGTCAAATCTCCAGTAACTGGTGCAATTGCTTGTTCCCAATTCTCTATAATTGGAGGAACATAAGGGTTTTCTGTTTTTGTCACCTCCTCCGTATTTTTTCGACAGGAAGTGATTGCTAGAATAGATATTAATAAAAAGAATAGTATCCTTTGCATTGATATTCATATTTTATGTCCTTCACTCATTTAAAGTACTCTCTGAGGAAATACGAACGCTTACAGATCTGTTTTACGTTAGAAGCTTATTGAGTTTTTACTGGATTACTAAAACCTCAATAAGCTCTTTCACACTCTATATCGGGTGCTTGCTAGGTTCGTTGCATGAGGAGGATATTTTTTTTCAAAAAAATAATCCCGAATACCGACTCTTGTCGGTATTCGGGATTGTTAGTTACATTATAAAGTATAACTTTTATTCTTCAAGTTAACTAGAAAAAGAAAAACAGTAGGGAAGGTAATTAACTATTAGGTGAATGTATATCTCATTAGCACCAGAAAAACTAGGGCTCCATCCAATAGAATAAGAGACAGGATTATATCCTCCTAACGAACATAAAGGGGGAGGAGTAGTTGCTATAATCTGTTCCATTCTTGCAAGAAATTGCTCTTGTTCAGCAACAGTCACCACTCCATTAGCTAAATAGTCATAAAAGTTTGGAACATTAGGAGGTACAGGACTCCCCCATATTTCAGTATAAGAACTCCCTAAGGGGAGGAAAACATTATTTACTGGCGGGCAGCAATCATCCAGGTTAAGCGTCGGACTGCACTGTAAATAATTATTAATAGTTCCGCCAATTCCATTTCCGCTATTTCCAAATAATGTTGTAGCTAATGTAATATAATCTGGAGCAGAAACAGCAGATAATTGGCAAAAAGAACGTGCCGACACAGTCTGTACATCATTAGAAGGTAATGACTTATTTGTTTCTATATCATTTATGGGAGAGATAAATTCCTCTTTTTGACAGGAGAAAGAAAGAATTAAAAAACAAAAAAACATTGCATAAAAGAATAGTCTAGTCATAATTATTAGTGTTATGAAGGTTAGCTTAAAACTTAGGCAAATGCCTATTAAAATTTATCAGGAATAACTCAATACTTCCCCAAGGATTTGTGTGGTAGCTTATTGTATAATTAGTGTTTTAGAGTCGATCACTATTCCTTCTACAATTAAATTAACAGTATAAGCACCACTGGTAAAAGAAGATGAATTCACGATTAGCTCTTCACTATAAGGATCAATAGGATAAGTATTTTGAGAAGTAGCTGTTTGATTTAATATCATTATGGAGGCATTATCCTTGCCTTCTTCTACTTGGTAGTTGATATGTACTTCACCATCTCCACTTGCAGGATTTGGAGCAATGCTGTTAATCCAGCTTTTGATTACTCTCACCTCAATATCATCATAGTCTTTGTAGCCATCAGCTATAGAAATGACTTCTAGCTGATATGTTTCCGTTTGTGATGGTTCTACTACGCAGTAAGTGCCTTGATGTATAAGTGCTCCATTACTATTATACCAGTTATAGATAGCTGGTTCGTCGATAATTTCAGCTTCAAGAAGAGCAGAACTTCCTATATTAATAGTTTGATCTTCACCAGCATAGGCATAAAAAGGAGGCCTTGGGTTTCTATATATATAGAAGTATTCTCCACCAAGGGGTTGCTCGGATTCAGTAAAAAATTGTTGAACTTGATAAGTAAAATAATCATTCTCAACTGCTTCGGTTAGAAAGTTGAACCCTACGTATATAGGTATCCTGTTGAACGCTCCAAAATCAACATTCTGAAGTCGGACATCAGGTTCAGTGATTAAGAAGGCTTTTTCTAATTCATTAAAAACCTCAATTCCTTCCGTTACTTCAACATAAGGTAGTAAAAGTTGCCATCCTTCTTGATCAGTATATATTTTTATTTCTGCTTCTTGGCTTAGTGAGCCTTCCGAGGGCGTTTCAGGGTACTCTGAAAACCGGATATCATAGTTTGATGTCGAACTTTCTGGATTGCCAATGAATAAATATCTTCCCAGAGCACTTAAGGTTTCATCAAATGAGTTGATTCCCTGAAGACTATCTATTACAGTAATGTTTTTTAATGCGATATTATTATTAAAATAAACATCATCATCAATTCTGTTTGGATATGTTGTAATTGGATCAATAGGAGATTCTTCAATTCTTGCCAGTAAGCAAGTTGCCCAATTATTGTGGATATTAGGATTTAGTATATTCCAGGTGAATTCCAGTATAGTATCTCTACCTGGGAGTATTCTGGGGATGGGTATACTATCAATTACATTCCCTATTAAAGGGGAGGAGCCATCCCAGTTTTGAGGCCATGAAGACCATGTAGAAGCCTTCGACCAATATAGGCGCAAGACTTCATTCAGTTTTGTCGTATCACAGCTTTTGTTTCTAACTCTTACATAAACATATACAGGGGTAGCACTTTGATATTCAGGATCTTGATGAGTGTGATTTGTCAAACCATCTGCTTGATTACGAACCCAAATATCAGGGCTGTTGTCTCTTGTTGCTTGCCAGTGATATCCTCCGGAGATACCAAAATCATCATATCTATCCTTTATGTATAAATCAAGTGTAGTCGAATTGGCAGCTTGTGCTTTTTCAACAGCTCTATAAGCATTAAGCCTTCCAGCCCCTACTAAGCCTGGATAAGTAGATTCATCAGCAATGGGGTCACAGGTTACTTTGAGCATGTTTTCAATTTCATTTGCTGCTAAACATGGGTTTACAGACCGCATGAGGGCTGCTGTACCTGCAACCTGTGGAGCCGCGAATGAAGTTCCCCAACCTCCACCATATGTATTACCTTGATATGTTGAGGTTACATTTATAGATGGAGCGCATAAATCAATATGGGAATTGTGAGCATGTCCTGTTGGACCATGATTATCTTGAGCATCTACACCACTTACATTAATAGCCCCGTCAATGTGAGCATAGGCACTATGAAACATAGCATTAGGGGTATTTCCTGCTCCTAGTGTTATGAGGGTGCCGTTAGTAATCATTTCCTTAACAGCAAGAAGGTTAGGATATGCTCCTATCCCTGACCAGCTAACATTAATAATTCTGGCTCCATCCTGATAAGCTTGCCAAATTCTTTGCCATAGATTAAAGCCAGATGTACGGTAGAATGAAATCTTGGTATTATAGCCAATACTGGCAATCCCTTTATTATTATTTGTTTGCGCTGCTACCATACCGGCGGTTATTGTACCATGATAAGCAGCATATGTTACTGGTGGGCCTACTGTTCTAAGGATTTGGTTAGTTAAATCCTCATGGGAAGTATCTATTTCAGTATCCACTACTGCAACCTCTACATTATTTCCGGTAGTAATTGTCCAGGCACATTGGGCTTCAATTAAATTCAGCGCATAATTATTGGCCCAGTTTTGGGTAATCCAATAATCATTTATACCAACAGGATTAGGACAAGATGCTATGACTGGGTAATCAGCTAGAAACAATTTTCCAAAGTAAGCCTTCTCATTTATATCCTCTTTAAGTTGCGTGATATCCCCTTCTGCGTGAATTTCATAGTAATGAGCTAACTCAGGATTTTGGGCATTAGGGAAAGACTGAATGAACTGGGTCACATTGTATTGATCAAAATAATTATTCAACTCTTCGCTTGTGCTTAATGTATTTGAAGGAGATTCTTCTTGAGGTAAAGGGGAAGTAGGCAATGCTTCCACATATAAGTAATATCCCTGTGGAGCAGTATCCTGGGCGTTTAGATAACTATAGTTATAGGAAAGGAATACTAAAACATAAAAAATATAGTGCAATAAGAATTTCATTTGTTTTGATGTTTTTATTTTCACTGTATTGTAATTATGACCAAGGATAAAGCTTTATTAAGCCTACAGCAATTCAACTTTTTCCGAAAAACCATATAATAAAAAGCACGATTTTATATCTTTCTTAGAGGAATGGAGTTTTTGAGCCTTGATTTCCAATTGTTTAGCAGTGACAGATTTTAACAAAAACTAGCCCAGACAGCACCATGAATGATTCTAAATTGCTTAAGTTTTTAAAGGTATTGAGTACGTCAGAGCTGAGAGAGTTTACAGTATATCTCCAAAACGGGCCAAAGGAAAAGAAGAGAGCCTTACACTTATTGAAGCTTTTAAAAAAGTATCATCCTGAGTTTGATTCTAAAAATGTAAGCAAAGCATACTTCCATAAAAAAATATATCCTGAGTACAAGCAAGAGCGTAATTTTAAACGAATCACTGACTTGATGTCTTCATTGCTTAATGATTTAAATGATTTCATGGTTCTAAAGGAACTGGATTTACAAAAAGAAACAAAGAATAGGATTTTACTTCAAGCTTATAAAAGGAGAAAACTAGATGCTTTTGTAATAAAGGAAATTGAAAAAATACAATCCAGGCTTGGGCAACAAGAAATAAAGAATGGAGCTTATTATGAATATCAATATTGGCTTGCCATAACAAAATATGATCATCCGTACAGCATGCGCTCTTCAAAGGAGTTTCACTCGTCTTTGATTCATTTAATGGAATCCTTAGATAATTATTATTATCACCATCGAATGATTTTGGTACTGGAATTGGCGCATAGAAGAAAGACTGAAGACAATAGTTTTGCACAGTTTAATAATGACTGGATTATAGATGCAATAAAAAAACTTGGGTCAAAAGCGTCCATAACACTTCAATTACTAATCCAATTATACGAAGCAATAACTAGCGAAGATTATCTGAAATTTGATCAACTCAAAAGATTGATCTTTAAGTATATTCATTCTTTTTCTTCATACGCAAAGAGGAGCATTTATTTAGTATTTAAGGACTATACAGCCTGGTGCTATTACAATCAGGCTATAAGTGCAGGCAAAGTCTTTGATGTAATTCGTTTTGAAATAGAGGAAAAATTGTTGATTAATCACGAATCTGTAAGCAGACGAGCTTTTGCTAATGCGGTAACTATTAGTTGTGCAGCAAAGGAATACACTTGGGCTAAGCAATTTGTTGAAAAGTTTAACCTTTACTTAAAAGAAGAAATAAGGGAGAACGTAGTTAGTTTATCTATGGCTAATATATTATTTCACCAAAAGGAGTTTAAAGCTGCTTTTGATATTTTAGCCAAGGTTGATTTCAAGAGCGTAGGAGACAAAATTATAGGAAGATCACTTCAGCTACGTATCTATTATGAACTCAAAGAATTTATAGCACTAGATGCTTATATAAAAGCTACTTTACAATACATAAAACGAGGAACAACTTTTTCCCAGCAATATATAGATAACTATAGTCTATTTGTGAAAGCAATTAATGATTTGATGAAATTGGATGCTTATACACCAAAAAAACTGATGAACCAATTTTATGCTAAATATTGTGCAACCAGAGAAATCTTTTATAGAGATTGGATATTAGAGAAATATCAGCAAATAGTCATTTCTCAAAAACAGTAACGAGATGATCACCAAAGCTAAACTTCAAACAACTTTATATCATAAATTGACTGAACTAAAGGCTTTAAAACTAACTTTGTTATTCTACACTTTGGCCAGATATAACTAGAGCGACACAATCTTTAGGATCAGCATCTTCAGGACAAGGGATAGGAACCATACATATAATTTCTTCTTGTATGATTCCCTCTGGGATAGGAGGATTTTGTAGCATGATTCCGAAATGGTTTGTATCTAATACATCGACACTTTTGATTGACCAATCATCCTCATCTTCTTCGCTTACAAGAAATGAAGCTAAAAAGCCAGTCTGAGAATCGACATATAACTCAAAAGAGATTAGCTCTCCATCGGTTTCTTCAACAGAGAACTCTATATGAGCATAATTATCCTCTTCTCCCGATAATTGATGTTCCGTGATTTCTGCAGAAACAATTAATTCTTCTTCTTCTCTAAATTCGATGGATGTGACTTCTAGAGGGCTTTCTTGAACCTCTTTATTCTCACAAGAAAATAAACCAAGAATAATTAATACAAAAAATAAGGTTTTCTTCATTCCTAATTTCATAGCTTTTAAAATTTAATGAACACCAAAGCTATAGATTATGTAAGATTGAAGAAATTCTAATTTTTTAATAAAACCAATTATTAATCTTGAAGATTTTTGGTTTAAAAAATTGATAAACAGTTGATTGTGGTTTTTTGGGCACTGCTTTTATAGATGGAATAAGTTTAAGGGGTTTTAACTGGCCGATTATTATAGATCATTAATAAACAAATCGACACAATCGACTGGATGAGGTTTATCACAATCTCCACATTTATCAGGAGGGCGCATACATATTATTTCTTCTTGTACAATAGTAGATGTAGATGGAAGATTTTGTAATTGGATAATAAAATTATTGTCACCTATTGACTCAAAACTTGAAATGTCCCAATCGTCTTCATCCTCTTCATTAACGAAAAAGCTACCCAGGAAATCATAATTGGATTCGATGTATAATTCAAAATTTATTTCTTCTTCATCAGTGTCTTCTACAAAGAATTCTATATGAGCATAATCATTTGGTTCTCCTAATAATTGATACTCCGTAATTTCTGCAGAAACGAGCGATTCTTCTTCTCCGTCCCTAAATTCGATAGATGAAACCTCAGTGGGGACCTTTTGGATTTCTTTCTTTTCACAAGAAAATAAACCAAGAATAATTAGTACAAAAAATAATGTTCTCTTCATCCTAAACCTTTTAATCTGTGAATTAACTTGTGAATATCAAAGTTAAGGTTCTACAGATAAAGTAATTAGTTTAAGTTTTTATCGAAACCAATTATTTTAAGGCTTAATTGTGATGTCTTTTCGATGTAAGGTATTGACAATTAGTTGTTTGATTATCTTGCGGCACTGCTTTTAATTAACAGGCTGTTGTAAGGTATACAGATTTTTATAAAACCTAAACATGCTCTGCCGTAGTTACTTTAAGTCTCATCAGGGCATTTTGATTCAAGAAAGGCTCCCTGTCAAGTATCAAATAGTGAGAGAGATTAGAATGATAGGTAATGGATCAAATTGGTTGGTGATCTTCTCCGGTTTGCGGGGCATTATTGGAAAGCTGCACCACAACATTCCATCAACTGATTTAACCCATTACCACACCACTTGTTTAGATAAAAAATGATTTTTACATCTTCAACAGCTTCAGTGCTTGTTCCTGTCCTCCAACATTTACTTTTAAAATGTAAACGCCTTCCGGTAAGGTTTGATAGTCAATTTGTCCTTGATCGTTATCGTTTAGTATCATGTTCCCTTCTTGCATCTGTTGCCCACTAAGTGTGTAAATAGCATATTCCAAATGGTGCCCATTTGCACTGTTTATTTGGATGTTGCTTATCCCGTTGGATGGGTTTGGGTATACGCTAAATACTTCTCTGGCGTTAGAATAAGTAATGTTAGGTTTACCTATTGTGTTTTGTTCAACAAGCCTTTTGGGCATTTGCGTATTTTCATCTTCGACTGCTGTCCATTCAAGGTCATTTATTTTCATCCAATAACCATTTTTCAACTTCACATAGTCGTTGATAGAAGTTGCCTTTGTTACTGCGATGGCTTTAGAATTACTTGACTGGGCAAATGCAAGATTACAGATGAACCCGCCTACTATTAATAGAATTAATTTAATTGAATTCATAGTATCTAATTTTTAATTAAAGGATGGGCATTGTAGTATCCTATTGAAAATACCCCGGCCTTCCTCGATTTTGTTATTGAAAATAAAATCTTTCTTAGACAGTGCTCGTGGGAAATGGTTTGGATGGAAAAAATGTACCCAAAAGAGGTAGGATTTTCATTCAAACTATTTGCTTTGAACCACGAGGCCTGTTTTGTCTAAGAACCAATAAGATTGCCTATTTGGTGTGAATGATTTTACATCTAATTTTTAGTTATTACAAACATCAACACAATCACCATCACCTGTTGTTGGACATGGTGCTGGAGGATTAGAGATGTTACCTAGTTTAGTGATGGTTTTATTGCCATTTGCATCAACACAAACTTCAAAGGCTGCTAAACAACAGTCTGTCATTGGAGTACAAGGCACCAGGCAATCTCCAACTTGTTGCCAACAAGCTCCTTTATTAGCTCTCCAATTTACTGAACAGTTTTGTCCAGAAGATGGTGTGCTGGGTGGGAAACCAGCAGGGTTTGCGTCCATTAGTGCAATGGTGGCTAAATCTAAAATAGTTGCTACATCACTAGCAAGAAATGGACAACAACCGTATTGTAAAATTCGTACATTGCTTATATAATAGTCATACCAAATTCCACAAGCAATTCGTGAGGCATATGTTACTTCAAGTACACATCCTGGCTGAATTGTAACTTGAATAGTTTGATAAGCGCTAAATAGACTTTGCGGACAATCTGGCAAACAAGGCTCTTCAGCTTCAGGTAGACATTGAGCATGTGCATAATTAGCAGAAAAAGCAATAACTGTTGTTAATAGTAAAATGGAGAATAGGTTTTTCATAATGAAAATGTTTCAAGTTAATTATAAATTAAATTTTATTTACAATAAATTGGAGTTTTGAATTTATTTGTGGTTGGTTTAGAATTAAGTTTTGTTTGCAGTTAATTATACCCAATAATAGCTCTTCGCTAAGCTTATAGCAATCCAACTTTTTTTGAAGAAACTTATAGGAAAACATACTGTTTTAAGTGCATTGTTGAGAAGGGTAGGGGGTTATTACATTGATTATCAGTGATTTATTTCTGGAAAAGGTTTTGGTCAAAAACTAACCTAAACGAAAACATGAAGGATTCGAAATTGCTTAAATTCTTAAAATCACTGACTAAGTCAGAGTTGAGGGAGTTTACCATATATCTTCAGAGTGGCCCAAAAGAAAAGAAAAGAGGATTACATTTATTGACGCTTTTGAAAAGATACCACCCTGATTTTAACTCCAAAAATCTGACAAAGCTTTATCTCTCCAAAAAAGTATATCCAGAATATGGTGAATCTCAAAGACTTAAACGAATAACAGATTTAATGTCTTTGTTGTATACTGATTTAAAAGACTTCATTGTAAGTAAGGAACTTGAGCTTCAGCAAAATATGAAGGATAAGCTACTACTCTTAGCCTGTAAAAGAAGAAAGCTTGACAGCCTTTTTATAAAAGAAACAGAAAAGATTCAGAGTAAACTAGGCCAACAAGAAGTAAAAAATGGAGTTTACTATGAGTATCAGTATTGGTTGTCCATCACAAAATATGACCACCCTTATAGTATCCAAACATCAAAGAAGTTCCAACCTTCACTAATGAATTTGATGAAATATCTGGATAACTATTACTTTCATCATCGGATGATTTTAGTATTGGAATTAGCGCACAGGCGGAAAATAGAAAATAATACCACCACTCCTTTTAATCATGATCAGCTTATAGAGGCAATAAGAGAACTTGGACCAAAAGCATCAATTACCCTGCGTTTACTACTCCAGTTATATGATGCAGTCACAAAAGAAGATTATTCAAGATTTGGTGAGCTTAAAAAGCTGGTTTTTGAATACATTCACTCCTTTTCGGTACATGCCAAGAGAGTTCTTTATGCTGTATTTAAGGATTATACTGTATGGTGTTATTACAATCGAGCTATAAATGCGGCTGATCTTTTTGATGTCATTCGCTTTGAAATAGAAGAAGGCCTTTTAATTCACTACGAATATATTAGCAGACGAACGTTTGTTAATGCGATTACGATCAGTTGTGCTGCCAAAGAATATAACTGGGCAAAACAATTTATTCAGGCGTTTAGCTGCTACTTAAAAGAAGAAATAAGGGAAAATGTAATTAGTTTGTCTAGTGCTAATATCTTATTTCATCAAAAAAAATTTGAAGCGGCTTTTAAATTGTTAGCAAGAGTCGATTTTAAAAGTGTAAGTGATAAAATAGTAGGAAGATCACTTCAGTTAAGGATTTATTATGAGCTTAAAGAGTTTCTGGCGCTAGATGCTTATATGAAATCGACTCTACAGTATATAAGAAAAGAAAAGGCATTTTCAGCTCAATATATAGCTAATTACAGCTTATTTGTGAAGGCTATAAAAGAACTGAAAAAATTGAGTGAGAATGCTTCAACAAGTGCAATCGAACAGTTTGCTCTCAATTATTGCCAAAGCAAAGAGATTTTTTATCGAGAATGGATATTAGAAAAATATAAGGAAATAGCAATGCCTTAAAAGCAATGACTATCCATTAGTTACCATTTCATTATAGGTCGTGATGATAATGCATTTCTTGGGGTTCTCAGGATCGAAACAAGCATCACAGCCAATGGGATCGCCGGAAGGAAGAAGGCATACAACTTCTTCTTGTGCAATACAGCAAGCAATTTGGGCGGAATTCTTCATTACAACATTAAAATTATTAGTTCCTGTTTCTATTAAACTATGAATTCTCCATTCATCGGCATCTTCCTGGTTAACAGAGAAGATAGCTGTAAAATCATAATGAGATTCTATATGTAGATCGAAAGTTATGGTATTTCCAACTACGTTGTCACTTACAAGAAATTCTATATGAGCGTAGTCATCAGATGCTCCTGTTAATTGATTATCCGTGATTAGTGTAGTTACTATGTTATTGACACTATTTCTAAATTCTATGAAAGAATTGTCTGTTGAATCTACGTTGATTTCTTTATGCTCGTTGCAGGAAAAGAAACTCAAAATAAGCAGTACAAAAAATAACAATTCTTTCATTCTAAGCCTCATTTTCTATGATTTTTCGTGAGCATCAAAGTTAAAGATTGTACAAATAAAAAGCAGGTTGGAATTTTTAATCAAATCTACTATTAACGGACATTGTAAATGTCGGATTGATGCATTAATGCGTTGGTTGTTAGTGTTTTGTGGTGTTTTTGAAATCTGTTTTATAAATGATTAGACTTCATTGGATTTTGTTTTAGTAGCATGCTTAAACATCTCATATGTCTCATCTGGCTTTACCAGGCTACCCACTATCATTGCAAGCATACTTGCCAGCCCGCCATAAATCAGGCTGGGGATACTTGTGCCTATGATTTCACAAACAATCCATACAGCCATACCTCCAATGATAGCTGCTAATGCACCTACATTCGAAGCTTTTTTCCAATACAAACCTGCCGTTAAAGGAATGAATAAAGAGACGAGGCTAAGAGCAGATGATTGAGCTACCAATTCATAAATATCCTGTCGCCAGGCGGCCATGATAGCAGAACATAAAGCTACACCCACTACAGACAATCGCATGACATGCAATAGCCGCTGATCAGACATGTGTTTGAAATAAGGACGAACCAGGTTTTCACCAATCACAGTGGCAGGTGCTAAAATAGCACCAGAAGTGGTACTTAATATAGCGGAAAGCAATGCTCCGAAGAACATAATTTGCAGCCACATACTACTGTGCTCGAGCACCATGAAAGGAATGACCATTTGAGTGTCGCCATTCTCCAGTTCGGGGTATAACATACGGCCACAAAGTCCTATAAAAAGAGGCAAAAAGCCAATAGTGAGATACATCGCGCCAGAAAGATAGGACGCACGAACAGCTGTAGTTGCCGATCGGGCAGCCATCACCCTCTGGAAAATATCTTGCTGTGGAATGGAACCGAGCCCAATGGTAATCCATGCTGCTATATAATAGATGATACTTTGAAAGTCGGGTTCAGGAAGAAATTTGAAAAATCCTTCAGGGGTAGACGCTATTACTGCTTCTACACCTCCTACCTGATTACTCAGTTGAATGGCTAGAAAAAGCAAGCCTGCTACAATCATAATCGTCTGGATGAAGTCTGTGATAGACACCGCCCACATTCCTCCTATATAGGTATAAATCACAACTACTATTGTACAAAGAGCGATTCCCTGGAGAATTGTTAGGCCAGCTATGACGTTAAGAACCACTGCCATTGCAACAAGCTGAGCTGCAATCCATCCAAAATAAGAAGGGACCATAAAAACAGCAGAGAGTAGTTCTGCTTTGCGGCCAAAGCGCAACTTGAAAAAATCATTAAAAGTGAGAATGTTTAATCGATATAATGGGCGTGCAAAAAAGGCACCTACTAGTACAAGGCATAAAGCTGCTCCGAAAGGATCTTCTATCACACCAATCAGTCCGTGTTCTACAAATTCAGAAGAAGCTCCCATAATGGTTTCTGAACCAAACCAGGTAGCAAAAAGAGCACACGCAGCAATAAATAAAGGCAAATTCCTACCTGCAATAACAAAGTCTTTTGTAGAATGGACTTTGGTAGAGGCCCACCATCCTATGAGGAGTGTCAGCAATAAATAACCACCAATAAAGGCTAATAACATGGCACTGGATAAATGTAAAATGCAAAACGATGGAATGTAAAATTCAAAGGAATCCCTCTGAATTACATTGCCTTTTGAGTTTTACATTTTTTGGTTTTAAAGTTATTTAATAGGCAAATCAACTGGCTTTACAATGCGGCCTACCGGATATAGTTGATAGGTCGGTTCAAAATAAGGCGAACGTCGATATATAAAGTTCAGTTGAGCACGAGCATCTTTAGCAAATTCTTCATCTTCTGCTCTCTTAGCCTCCAGGGCTTTTTTCAATGCTGGGTCCTGTTTTAACATTTCTGCCGCAAGATCTTCAAAAACATAGCTGCTAAAATATTCTTTTTGCATTAAAATCCCATCAAAAAAATTCCAGGCAAAGTAAGAATCCGGAGCATGAGGCTCTAGTGTTTCTACAATATATCTATTGGAGGCCTGATTGACAAATACAACTAAATCTCCTTTATGGTAAGTCCATTCCATCTCTTCCTTATCTGCTTGTACACTATGATGGAGATAGTGAGCCTCATAAGGAGATTTTACGGTCTCATATTCGCGGATGTAA
This sequence comes from Chitinophagales bacterium, assembly GCA_022360175.1. Classification (GTDB taxonomy): domain Bacteria; phylum Bacteroidota; class Bacteroidia; order Chitinophagales; family Saprospiraceae; genus JAKSDI01. The sequence goes on along the minus strand of JAKSDI010000049.1, from coordinate 36,143 downwards.
TACATCTCTAAGGGGATGCTAATATCTTCCTGCAATACTTTTACCTCAACACCATTCCATTGCAGTCGTTCCAAAATTTCCTGATAAGCCTGAGGAAATATATAAGCAATCGGTTTCTCTATGCTACTGCTTACTTTATACTTATTAAAATAGGGAATCTCTTTTTCATAAGGTTCATTTCTATCATAGTACAGGCGGTCAAGGCCAGAAACTTCACTTTTTTTGTACTTAGCTTCATAACCTTTAAAGGTAACTGTAGAAGGATTAGAAGTGTCCATTTCCCAATTGAGATCAAATTGTTTTTTACTTTGAGTATTGCGTTGAGCATTAGCGCGTGCCTTCCGAATATTATTATAATCTTCGTTCATTCTTTCCAGCATGATTTTCATAAAGGCATAAGTACTCATCACTCTATCTTTATAGGGTTTGAGCATATGGGTTTCGGGTATGAAACTAATGGTATTGTGCAGAGCTGCATAACCAGAAGCATAGCGAGGCAGGTCTAGAAAGCCGGCAATACCTTCGTCTGGGGTATTACGTACGTATACATAAGGAGTCATTTCCCAACCAGCTTTATCCATATTTTCATATAAGGAAGGCATTAATTTCCCATCCAGGTATTTTGCTAAATAAGGATCTAGTTTGTCCGATTGGGTGGCGATCATTGTCATGGTATAGGTGTAATCTGCACCATTGGAAGTATGATTGTCGATAAAAACATCGGGCTGCCATTGAGTGAAAAGCTGATTAAACGTACGTGCATTGCGAGAATCGCACTTGATGAAGTCTCGATTCAGGTCAAGATTTTTGGCATTACCACGAAAACCATGTGCTTCAGGGCCTATCTGATTAGCCCGGCTGTAACTACCTCGATTAAGGCCACCACCAATATTGTAAAAGGGAATAGTAACAATTACCAGCTTGTCCAATAAAGAATGTAGTGATTGATCTTGAATAATATCTCGATATAAAAGCATGCTAGCATCTACTCCACAGGGTTCGCCGGGATGAATAGCATTATTAACAAACAATACCAATTTGCCTTGTTGCCGAGCGGTGACAGGATCAAAAGTTCCTCCTTTTGCCAATATCGCTAGATGTAAGGGATGGCCACTATCTGTATTTCCATGTTTTTCTACCTTGAGCATAGGGCTGATTTCAGCCAGTGTCTCAAAGAATGTAATGGTTTCTTCATATGTAGCTGTTGTGTTATTGTCTTTTTCAAATGAAAGCATAGGTAAGGTGGATTGGGCAGTCAAGTGATGAATGAACAGTACCAGGAACGAGAGTAAACAAGCTGCTCTGATCATATTAGTGAGGTTTTATGTAGAGGCAAGATAAAAAGATATTAAAAAAACTACGCTCTTAACAATTCCATAATACCTCCATACGACATAAACTATTCTTTAAGAGATATTTAACCATCATTTCTATAATATCTATTACACCTCCGGACTTTAAATAGTGTTAATATGATAGATGAATAATTTCCCCACATGTACAAAAAAGTCCTATGAGAAAAATCAAAAATGCTTTAGTTGCACTGGGCTTGGTATTATTAATAAGTAGTAATCTTCAGGCTCAATATTTTGGCAAAAACAAGGTCAATTATGAAGACTTCGATTTCGAAGTATACGAGACTCCTAATTTTGAAATATATCATTACCTGGACAATCCAGAACGATTGCATGAATATGCTGAAGAGAGTGAACAATGGTATCATTTCCACCAGAAAATACTGGGAGATACTATTGCCAACCACAATCCAATCATCCTATATAATGACCATGCTGATTTTCAGCAAACCAATGCTATTTCCGGTTCAGTAGGAGTTGGAACGGGAGGTGTTACAGAAGCATTCAAAAATAGAGTAGTGCTTCCTTTTGCTATGTCTCACCAACAAACCAATCATGTACTTGGACATGAACTGGTGCATGCCTTTCAATACAATATGATTATCAACGGTGATTCTACGAATCTGCAAAGCCTTGCTAATTTACCTTTATGGATGGTAGAAGGCATGGCGGAGTATTTGTCTATAGGAAGTGTAGATGCCCATACTGCAATGTGGATGCGTGATGCGGTGTTGAGAGATGAGGTACCGTCTCTAAAAGACCTTAATAATCCTAAATATTTTCCCTACCGTTATGGCCAGGCATTTTGGGTATTCCTTACTGGCTTGAAAGGAGATGAAATCATAGAACCTTTCTTTGTGGCTACTGCTAAATACGGCCTGGAAGCGGCATGTCTGAAAGAATTAGGCATGAGCCTGGAGAATTTATCAGAGTTATGGCAACAGGCTTTGAAAAGGCACTATGGTGATATGATAGGAGGAAGGAAGGAACAGTTAATTGGTAAGGAGCTATTGAGTGGTGATAATTCTGGCGATATTAACATCGCTCCTGTTTTAAGCCCTAATGGACGTCATGTGATTTACCTTTCTGAAAAAGGAATATTTTCCATCGATTTATTTTTGGCAGATGCTCGTACCGGAGAGGTCATTCGAAAAGTAGCCAGCAGTCGCAAAAGAAGCCATATTGATGATTTTAATTACATCGAATCAGCAGGTACCTGGTCGCCCAATAGTAGAGAATTTGCTTTCGTTGCATTTAGTAAAGGGCGCAATATTCTAATTATTAAGGAAGCCCTTACGGGAAAAACAGTAAAAGAGTTTGCCATAAAAGGAGTACAAGGCTTTAGTAACCCTAGCTGGTCTCCTGATGGTAAGCAAATTGTTGTAATGGGTTTGGTAAATGGACAGGTCGATTTATATTCAGTAAACATTAATAGCGGAAAGGTCAAACAACTTACAGATGATGAATATTCTGAAATGCACCCTCATTGGTCGGGTGATGGTAATTATTTAGTGTTTGCTACGGATGAGTTGAGTCGCAAACGAGGACGAACGCATGGCAAATGGGTTTTCAACCTTGCAAAGTTAGGCCTGGCAAGTGGAGTCACTGATCATATCGATGTATTTCCAGGGGCTAATAATATGAACCCTGTATTGGATACAGCACAAAACATCATCTTTTTATCGAATCGGGATGGTATACGCAATCTGTATAAATATGAAATAAGCACAGGCAAAGTGTATCAACTTTCAGATGTGATTACAGGGATTAGTGGCATTACCCAATATGCTCCCGCTATCAGTATCGCCAATAGAAGGGATCGCATAGTATATACCCATTTTTCTGATAATAAATACACTATTTATCGCGCCCGGCCTGAAGACTTTCTAAATAAAGAAGTGAATCCTGATGAGGTAGATTTTTCGGCTGCTGCTCTGCCTCGGGTGAATAAGCAAGCAAGTGCTTTGGTTGATGCTCAGCTTAATAAATTACCAGCTACTGCCCATCTTTCAAAAGATAGTACCACCTTAAAAGCATATAAACCTCAGTTTAAGTTAGACTATGTAGGTGGAAGTGCAGGAGTTGGGCTTGGTACTAATAATACATTTGGAACTCAATCAGGATTAGCAGGCGGTGTTGATCTGTTGTTTGGGGATATGCTAGGTGACAACCAGCTTTATACGAGTGTAGCACTGAATGGTGAAATTACAGATATTGGTGGCGCTATAGCCTATATAAATCGTGAAAAACAGTTTAACTGGGGAGCATCCCTATCTCATTTACCATTTCGCAGTTTTGCTTTTGGGGGAACAGGGATTGAAAATTATCAGGTAGGAGAGGATGTTACGATTCCTGTAGTGGCAGATACATTCTTTGTGAGGCGCATTTTTGAAGATAAGCTGACTGCTTTTGCTCACTACCCATTTTCTTCGAGTCTACGCCTGGAAGGTAGTGCTTCATATGCAAGGTATTCTTCCCGTTTAGACCAGTATGTTAACATATATGAGACAGATGGAACATTTATAGGTCGCCAAATAGGGCAGGACCGTGAAAAGATAGAGAGTGGCAATGGTTTCAATCTCTGGACTGTGGGTGCTGCTTTTGTTGGTGACAACTCTGTTTCTGGATTAGTAGGGCCATTGGATGGGCAACGTTTTCGCCTGGGGGTAGATAGATATTTTGGAGCATTCAATTTTTACCAAATCACGGCCGATTACCGTAAGTATTTCTTCCTAAAACCTGTTAGTATTGCTGCTCGTGTTATGCACTCTGGCCGATATGGACAAGGGAGCGATGATTTGTATCCCATGTTTGTGGGAAGCTCCTGGTTTGTTCGCGGTTATAATACCTCTGATGCAAGTACACTACTTAGTGAAAATGGCAGAAGTATCAATGAATTATTTGGTAGCAAAATGGGAGTGGCCAATCTCGAAGTGAGATTACCATTTACGGGCCCTGAAAAACTATCACTGATTAAATCGAGCGCTTTATATACAGAACTGGCTCTTTTTGTAGATGCAGGTGTTGCCTGGTATGATTATGGTCAATTTAAAGATCCTGTATATCAGACTTATTCCAATGGAGAAGTGCGTACAGATCCATTGGGCAATCCATTGGTATTACACCCCAAAGCACAACCAATTGTGAGTACAGGTATTGCAATGAGAGTAAACTTGTTTGGAGCCCTTATACTAGAGCCTTATTATGCTTTTCCTTTACAAAAGGGAGCAGAAGTGAAAGGAACCTTTGGTTTAAATATTATACCAGGATGGTAATTTGAAATCTGGAATGGGAAATCGGAAGTCGGAATTTTCCGACTTCGATTTCCTACTTCCTATTTTACAGTTTTACTTATCCCACCAGAATCTATCCTGGAAATTTGGTGATGTAATAGGTACATTACTACTATTCAAGTCAATTTCTGTCTGTGGGTAAGGAAGCCGTCGAGGGACTTCCCCATTGATATTAAATGTATTGGTACCTCCTTCTACAGGCGTGATAGCTGGATAACCAGTGCGTCTGAAATCAGTCCAGCACTCCAGGCCATGAGAATAAAGGGCAATATATTTTTGTGTAATAATCTGCTCTAATTGGCTCTCCTTGTCAGGAAGACTGCTTAATGTGCCATGAGTCATAACGAAATCATCATCAACAGTGCCTGTGATTTTTGCTAGTGAAGCTGTAATGGCTTCCTGGAGAGCCGTTTCAGCAGCACTGACATCATCATTGCCCATCAATTGTGCTTCTGCTTCAATAAACTTACTCTCGGCATAACTCATGAAAACTACAGGGCTACTGATCGTTGAATAGTAGGTGCCAGAGTCAAAGTTTTTGCTAAAGCCCGTAGGCTCATCTGAATCTGCGGTAAGAAAAGCGGGGGTACGTGGATCGTTATTATCTATTAGAAGGTTGAAAAAGAATTCATCTATTTCAATATTTCCTCCTCTATCTTGAGTGAATTGATATTGAGGATTGGCTTCATTGGGGCCTTCTCCAAAGATTAATTCCAGATCATCTTCATTAGCACTTAAACCTTTATTAAGCGCATCAAGGGCTTTGGTATATGCTTGATCATCTAGTTTGGAGGTATGTAAATAATATTTGGCTTTTAAAGCACTAGCTGCCTGTACCCATGCATCACTAGAGCCACTGTAAATTAAGTCGCCTCCAAGTGATGGGCCACTTCCTGCATCTCCACTCAACTCTGCAATGGCTTCGTCTAATAGAAGCTGTACACTAGCATAGACGCCTTCTTGCGTATCATATACGGGGAAGAAATTATCTTCAAGGCCTTTAAATGCATCCGTATAAGGTACATCCCCAAACATATCAGCAAGGGTACCAATTGAATGAGCAATTAAAACTTTAGCCATGCCGGAAGCATGATTGGAGTTTTCAGCTTCTGCTTTTCTTTGTACACTTACTAAAGGGTTGAGTGCATGGGCATACATGCGTCGCCAAACGCCATCCATATCAGCCGCATCTACCAAGTATTTGTAATTGTCAAATTGCTGTGCATTAATACCTCTAAATTGTTGCATAAACAATCCATTGATACGAACTACTTCACCACCTATGGCAAAAGCCATACCTACTTGAGCTCCTGGTACAATTGCTTGAGTGGAGACATCTTCTGGCAGAGCAGGGTTGATATTGGTATCTCCAAATTCACAGGAGGCAGCCATGAAGGCTAATAAACAGCATATAAATATTTTGATAAACTTCATTTGTTTTCTTTTTTCATTAAAAAATTGGATGGATTACAACGTAAGGCTCAATTTTACTCCATAGCTCCTGGTATTAGGATTGTTGAAGTAGTCATAGCTAAATACGTTGCTCGCATCTCCCGTAAGGTTGGTTTCCGGGTCAATACCTGTGTAATCAGTAATGAGGAAAACATTGCGGGCAGAAAGTGTAATGCCGACAGATTGGATCACTCCTCCCAAATTGCTGGAAGGTATTGTATAGCTTAGATTTACATCCCGCAAACGGAAGTAGCTGCCATCTTGTACGGTAAGCTCATCAAGGTTTACAAAACCATAGTTTTGGTAAAAGTTAGTACCTCCATCAGTTCCGCCCTTTACTACTTGCATCGTATTGATTACATCAGTTGGGTTACCATTTTCATCGGCTAATACTCCGTCAAAAACGACTAACTCATTTCGATCAAGGGTTTCTATACCAACTCCAAAGTTGTTGAGTACACCTGATGTACCATTATAGACATCACCACCTTTCTTCCAGTCAAATAGGAAAGAAAGGCTTACACCTTTATAATTGAAAGTGTTTCTGAAACCTAGAGTGAAATCAGGAGTTGGATCTCCTACTTTGCCATTAACTGGATCTTGTAAAGGAATGCCAGTAGAAGGGTCAATAACCATTCTGCCCTGATCATCTCTAAGGAAGCGAGTACCAAAGAAAATGCCGTAAGATTCTCCTACTTGTATACGCTGTGTACCGAATGGATCAATAGTGATGACATCTAGGCCAGGAGCTATTGCATTCACAACAGATTCGTATTTATTGTAATTAAGCCCCACTTCATAGCTGAAGTTGCCATTGTCAAAAACAAGACCACTAAGGACTGCTTCGATACCTCGGTTTTCGATTTCACCAGTATTGATAGCACGCTGCAAAAATCCACTAGCACGAGAAATATCTACTAGATTGATAACATCTTGTGACAAGGCCTGATAAACGGTGATATCTGCTGTTACTCGATTATTGAGCAAGCGTAAGTCTACTCCTAGCTCTGTGGTAGTTGTAAACTCAGGTTTAAGCTCATTATTTCCTAAAGTGGCATCAGGAATGAATGAGTTGACGCCTAGTGCAGGGAAAATGACGCCATTAGGTGTTGTCCATCCATCGCGCACTCTCGCTTGAGCAAAACCAGTAGTAGTGAGGGCAAAAGGAGCATCATTACCTACTTTTCCATAAGAAGCTCTAAGTTTTCCGTAAGAGAAGAAGCCCTGATTGATACCGAAAGTTTCTGTAAATGCCCAACCTACTGCTACCGCAGGATAGAAGAATGAATTATTACTTTCCGGTAGGGTAGAAGACCAGTCATTACGCCCTGTCAGGTTAAGGAAGAAAGTATTGTTGAAATCTATTCTAATATCTCCATATACACCATATAATTGCTTATGTGTAGGGCGCTCTACTACACTTACAGCACTGGCACTTGCCATATTGAAAAAGCCACGAGAAGCAAGGCCTTGCCCATCTTCTCTACGGTTTTCTACTTGCTTGTCGTAGAAGTTCCAACCTACAGTTGCATTGATTCCAATACCAGATGACAATTCCTTTTTATAGGTACCCAGTATATCAACATTTAAATCTGTACTGTTGATATTGTGGTTGACTATCTGCCCGGCAGGTAAAGTGCCAGATCCTATATCGTTTCTAAATTTCCGGAAGTCACTATAATTATCTACTCCTAGGCGAGCGGTAGTAGTAAATCCATCAAAAAGATCATAAGATAATTGTGCAAAGCCTATAACGCGATTGACCTCGTCTGTCAGGTAGTTTTTATAAACGGTCCAGTACGGATTATCATAAATAGCTCTGTCTCCTAAAAGGCCTCGATAAGAGCGTGGTCGTCCATCTTCAAACTGATAAGCTGAGGCATCACTATCTGGATCGACACCATTTCGATTATCAAAAGTAGGAGTGGTGCGCATTAATCCTAGCATTACACCGGATGTATTAGACCCATTTTGGGCTCTTTTCCCACCTGAGCGGATGTAAGTGGCACCAACAGTCGCATTTAAGCGGTCGGTCAATTTTGCTCCTACTGTCGCTTTGAAAGAAGTCCTGCTAAAATCAGTGTTAGGTACAATACCTGTTTGCATTAGATTGCCAGCAGACATATAATAATTGATCTTATCGGTACCGCCGCTTACACTGACATAATTATTAAAGGTAGTAGCTGTTTCAAAAAAGTCTTCCGCATTATTATAGGCATTCACCATACGGCCAGTTGCTCTAGGGTCATCGGCTGAAACTATTAGACCATTGCTGTCCCACATGGATGTTTCATCAGCATAACGCAAGCTTGAAATGGCAGGGCCCCAGCTGAAACCAGTAAAAGAACCTGTCATAGGACCCTGAAAGGTAGGCACACCACCTACTGGATTACCCTGGGCGTATTCCTGCTGAACTTCAGGCAATTTATTGACCTGGTCCAATGATACAGAGGAAGAAATTTGAATGCGAGGTTTGCCTGCTTGCCCACGTTTTGTTTTAATAACAATCGCGCCATTCGCAGCCCGTATTCCATAAAGAGCGGTAGCTGCAGGGCCTTTGAGGATAGTCATTGAGGCAATATCGTTTGGATTGATATCTATTGCCCGGTTGGAGTTATTAACACCTCCGGAGCCTAGATCACTTACAGGGTCTTCTGGGGCATCGGCCGTGGTGAGGGTGCTATTGTCTATAGGTACACCATCCACTACAAAAAGAGGCGAATTGCTACCGATAACGGTTTTATTTCCCCGTATTCTTATCTGAGCAGCTGCTCCGGCCGTTCCGCCCGAACTGGCTACCTGCACTCCAGCTGCTTTACCTGCTAAGGCGGCAACCATATTGGTTTCTCCAGAACGGTTTACTTCATCCCCTCTAACAGCCTGGATAGAGTATCCTAAATCGGATTTATTGGCTGAAAGCCCTACAGCAGTTACTACTACCTCATCGAGTAGAGTAGAAGATTCCTTAAGGCGAGCGTTAATGATGTTTGATGCGCTAATAGGTATTTCATTAGATTCATAGCCTGTATAACTAAATATTAAAAATTTGCCTTCAGGGGGGACGTTTATTTGATAATTACCATCTATGTCTGTGATTGTTCCTGATGCGGTACCTTTTACAACGATGCTGGCACCAATTAAAGGTTCTCCTTTTTCATCGGTTACCGAACCTGAAATGCTGCGCTGAGCTATTAACGCCATTGTTGTAAATAAGATCAATGGCATAATCAGCAAAAGCTTCTTCATAATGTTGAGTTTTAATTAAAGAAATAGTTTATAACAGCCGGGCATAGCAATACCAGCCCGTGTAGATACACGTGGTCATATTGGCACAAATGGCCAGTTTGAATACAAGAAATACTGACTTAAGAATTGCTTCTTAAGCAGCTTGACGGTAGGCTGTAATAAATAAGGATGATGATGAAGTGGTAGTACTTATTTATTGAGTGTATCGGAGAATTTGTAGTGAGATGATGTTATCCACTGGATCTTCATTTGGGCACAAAAACGATCTAGTGAAAATAAGGCTAGTTAATAAGTTCTCAATACACTCTAACTCAACTAGTGTACTCTCTTATCAAATATAATATAGACAATAATGTTTTTTCCCACCCATTCGGGTAGTTTTCAGGCTTGAGTTGGGATAAAAAAAAGTTGCCAGATAAAAACTATCTGGCAACCGAAACTTGGATTAGTATGAAAAAAACGCTCACATCTCAAATGTGTATTTTTTAACTGAGCATCAACAGGCCAGCACGAACAGATTTTGCAACAGCTTCGTATCTGGATTTGACACCCAATTTTCTATATATATTTTTTAAATGGAAACGTACCGTATTGGCACTAACAAATAAGCGCTCCCCAATCTCTTTATAACTAAGTCCTTCACATAATAGCACCAACACATCATGCTCTCGTTCAGATAATGCCTCAATGGCATCGTTTTGTTTGCTGAAAGTAGCTACTACTCGTCGACTAATTTCTGGACTAAGTGGCGCTCCTCCACGGGCAGCTTCTTTTATAGCCCTTATGAGTTCTGAAGGAAAACAGTGATTAAGAATGTAACCAATAGCCCCTGCTTGAAGAGATTGGAAAATCACTTCTTTATCAGTGACATCAGTATGTACAATGATATTAAGATTGGGTTGTTGTTTAATGAGCACGCCAATCAATTCTATACCTGTTTGGTCAGGCAAGTTAAAATTTAGTAGAACAACTGTCGGAGGATTTTTCAGTATACCTTGTTGCGCATCCATAGCGGTTGCGAAAACATCAGTACAAGTGATGTCCTCCGTAGCTTCTAATAGCGCACGTATACCATCTCTGATATCCCGTTTGCTATCAACGATTGCCACGGAAATCATAAATTTTGTTTAGTCGGGTGTATGATTAAGAACTGGTTTTTAAGCAGTCCTAAAATAATGACGTTTAAAACAGGGGAAAGTTGCATTCATTTTGAAGCAAACACAACTTTTCATTATTTAAAAGTCGTTTCACAAATAAACGTGAAAAAAAGAACAAATGAACCTACCCTCATGAGTAGTATATGTCATTTGCGATTAATCTGACAAACTTTATACTTTCTGTACTGCTACAAAAAATGCTTCTTTTTATCTCTTTAAGCCCACAATAAAGCGGCACCAAATACCCCGGCACTATCCCCTAATTCGGGCTTTAAAAAGGCCGTATTCAGGCTTGGGTTAAAGCTGAAATGGGCTGCTTTTTTTACGCCTTCGGTATAGAGTAGATCGATATTTCCAACTCCACCTCCCAATACAATAGCGTCTGGATCTAGCATATTAACTACCGATGCAATTGCTTTACCAAAGAAATGGATCAGCCGTTGAATCGTTTGACTAGCTATAGGGTCTGTACCATCCAAATGGTGTTGATAAATATCTCGAAGTGAAAGGTGACTACCACTTTGCCCTTCATAATACCTTTCTAAAGCAGGGCCAGAAATAATTTGTTCGATGCAACCCGTAAGGCCACAATAACAAGGGCCTCCTGACTCATCAAGAAAACTATGTCCCCATTCTCCGGCAATACCATGTTGTCCATTGCGTACTTGTCCGTTGATAACAAGTCCACCGCCTACTCCTGTTCCCATAATTACCCCAAAGACAACTTTCGCATCCGGGACTGCCTGGACTACTGCTCCCATCCGGGCTTCTGCTACCGCAAAGCAGTTGGCATCATTGGCCATTGCAACTGGAATGCCCAGTGCTTTTTCCAGATCGCTATGTAATGACCTCCCATTGAGAATGGTGGTATTACTATTTTTCATAGTCTGTGTCTGTGGATCTAGTGTACCCGGAGTTCCAATTCCTATACATTTCGGCTGGAGCCCTGTTTCTTGTTTTAGGTTATCTACCACTTTTGTTATCTGAGCAATAACATGTTCATACCCTTTTTCTCTTTCGGTAGGCAATCGTAAGCGAGCAATTACTTTAATAGGGTTTAATTGTGATATAACAACACCCTCTATTTTGGTGCCTCCTAAATCTATTCCCCAAAGTGGTTCCATAACAATTGAATCAGTTCTGCAATTAGCGGCTAAAATAAGCCTTCCTGATAAGAATTTTTTAGCTTTGTGAAATTTTTTATTTTACATTGAATACATGCTTCAAGTACGCTTGAACACTAGATAGATCAGAAGGAGCAATAATATGAATGAGGATACCTCATCTAGGCCGGAACTTTTAGGACACGTGAGCAATAAGTTGGTACTGAAACTGAAAATTGGCGGGCCTACACAAAAGGCTATATACATTGCTGGCAATTTCAATGATTGGAAGGCAGCAGATACTCGTTATCAATTAGAGAAAATAAGTGCAACTGAATACCGTTTAGAACTTCCTGACAGGTCTTTTTTTTCCACAAATTTTGAGTATAAATACCATCAAGATAATTGGGATGGAGTAGAGTTGAATGTTTTTGGAGAGTCTGCGTCCAATAGAGTTATTAATCTAAATGAGCAAGATGAAGTAACAGATTATGTGCCTCACTGGATGATTAATGGTAAGTATTATGATGAACAATTTTTACCCAATCCTCATATTATTTCAGAGCATTTTGAAATTCCTCAATTAATCAAGACCCGACGGATAACAGCACTCTTGCCTCATGATTATCACAAAACAGATAAACACTATCCTGTACTTTATCTACAGGATGGCCAGAATTTGTTTGATGATTATGCTCCTTATGGAAATTGGGCGCTGGATAAAAAATTAGCAATGATGGCTAATAAGAAGCAGGAAGGGGTAATCGTTATTGCTATAGATCATGCAAAGGAAGATCGAATAGAGGAGTTTACACCTTCTTATCATACCCGTTTGGGAATAGGGGAAGGAAAAAAATATGTCCGTTTTCTGTCGGATACTCTGAAACCATACATCGATAAGCATTTCCGTACAAAACCAGAACGCGAACATACAGGTATTGGCGGGAGCTCGATGGGAGCACTAATTAGTATCTATGCAGGATTGATGTATCCTGAAGTATTTAGTAAATTGTTGATATTCTCTCCATCACTTTGGGTGACTCCAAATATGCATTTTCATTTCATGAATTTTTATCATCCCCAAAATATGAGAGTATATTTATATGGCGGTGAAGGTGAGAGTGAAACTATGGTGCCTAGCCTCCGCCGATTTAAAAAAGCTTTTGAAGAAAAAGCCAGCACTATGGTAGATTTTGAACTATCTATTGACCCTAAAGGAGGGCACAATGAAGCCAGATGGGGAAAAGAATTTCCCAGAGCTATAGAATGGCTATTTTTTAAAGGCAATTAAATCTTTAAGAAAATCGATTTATGAAGATTTCAATAAGTAACACCCTTGAAACCGAACCTAAAAGCCTGATTATACCCATTGCCAGTAAGCAGGAAACCGCACTTCAGAGAGTGGCAGAGATGGTTGATATCTCGCTGGATGCCCTGAAACAAGACTTCTCTGGTGATGCCGGAGAAGTTCATACGCTCTATAATAATGGCACTCGAATCGTAATGCTTGGTATGGGGAGTAAATTTACTCCTGTAGACTTAACACGTTGTATGCGCTTATTTTCTCATAAGCATACCAATAAACTGGATTCTCAGGTTACCCTTAGTTTACTACATGATAACCTGATAGAAGGCATTGATGAAGAAACGTATATTGAAGCCGCTGTAAATGGGCTTCTTTTGGGGCAGTATAACATTGGGAAATATAAAAATGATGCTACCGAAGAGGAGCACCCAATGGCTACTGTTCACGCAGAAGTATCAGTATTAACAAAGCTTGCTGAAGATAAAGCCATTATTGCTGCCAAGCGCGGACTTGCAATGGCTGAGACTCAAATGAGCATTTTTGATTTAGTTAATGCTCCAAGTAATAAAAAAACACCCCAGCATCTGGCAGAGTGGGCTGTAGAATCCGGTAAAAACCATGGCTTTTCTGTTCATGCAATGGATAAAGCAGAAATTGAAGCATTAGGATTCGAAGCTTTGTTGGCAGTCAACCAGGGTAGCCCTACTCCTCCATATTTTATTGTGATGGAGTACAAAGGCAAGCGGCTTAATAAAAAAGTAGGCTTGGTAGGAAAAGGCGTCACCTTTGATACTGGAGGCTTGTCAATTAAGCCTTCTGCAAATATGCACCTTATGAAAAGTGATATGGGAGGTGCTGCGGCTGTATTAGGAACAATGGAAATGGCTGCTCGTTTGCAACTGCCAATCCATCTAATTGGGATTGTGCCTACAACAGATAACTCAGTAGATGCTCATGCTGTAAAGCCGAGTGATGTTATAGGTTCTTATAGTGGGAAAACAATAGAAGTGATTGATACAGATGCAGAAGGCCGTTTGATTTTGGCGGATGGATTGTTTTATATGGTAGAAAAATTTGAGCCTGAAATCCTTATTGATTTAGCAACCTTAACAGGAAGTGCTGTTCGTACTTTTGGCTACCATGCAGGAGCATTATTTAGCAATAACGATCAATTAGCAGAGCAACTGAGTCAATGTGGGCAACGCACAGGAGAGCGTTTATGGCGTCTACCTATGTGGGATGTTTACAAAGAAGATATCAAATCAGATGTAGCAGATGTAAGGAATTATAGCGGTCGCCCTATTGCTGGAGCTATTGGTGCTGCCAAATTTCTGGAAGTTTTTACAAACGATCACCCTCGCTGGGCACATATGGATATTGCAGGTGTAGCTTTTAATGATACCGAATTTTCCATGCAGAAGAGTGCTACGGGTTTTGGTATTCGCTTATTGCTGGATTTTCTGGAGCAGGATTAAGGGAGAGGAGTTAGTTTTCAGTAGGCAGTAGGCAGTAGGCAGTAGGCAGTAGGTGAAGATAGAGCTCGTTCTGAAGGCGGAGAAAAGCATCCTCTTTCAGGATAGGCAGTTTAGGTGCTATAATCAAAAATTTGACAATGCATTGTATGCATCTGAATAAGTAGCTCTTCGTATTTCCAAATCATGTATTGTATTGGCACAAATGCTGATCTCAACCACAATATCTCATAACTATGAAGCGTCCACTCAGTTTTTTATGTGTTAGCTGTTATTTTAAAGGCAGTGATTACCTCAAAGCTTGTAAAGCTGCTGGGAATACAGTATATCTACTTACGAAGCAATCATTAAAGGATGATCCCTGGCCATGGGAATCTATTGATGAAGCTTTTTATCTGGACTCTGATGAAAATAGCCCGGAAAATTTTTCCAATATGGCAAAAGGTATGTCCTGGTTGATGAGGCATAAGAAGATAGATCGGATTGTAGCATTAGACGATTTTGATGTAGAAAAAGCAGCTTATCTCCGTGAAGAATTTAGGGTGCCGGGCATGGGACAAACTACTGCTCGATATTTTAGGGATAAGCTGGCTATGCGCATGAAAGCAGAAGAGGCAGGGATTCCTATTCCTGCGTTTACAGCTCTTTTTAATGATGAATCGATTAATGAATTTGCGGATACTATTCCTGCACCTTGGATTGTAAAGCCTCGCTCAGAAGCATCGGCAACAGGTATGCGTAAAGTGCATAATAAAGCAGAATTGTGGGACGCCATTAATCAATTAGGAGATGAGCGCCATCGCTACTTGGTAGAGCAATTCAAACCTGGAGATGTATATCATGCAGATGCCCTGACAGCGGACGGGAAAGTACAATTTTGCCGTATTTCTCAGTACCTCAATACGCCTTTCGAAGTAGCACATGGTGGTGGGATTTTCCGTTCTCATACAGTTGATTTTGGTGGTGAAGATGATAAAGGGCTGCAAAAGTTGAATGCGAAGGTGATGAAGGCTTTCGGCATGCAGTTTAGTGCATCTCATACGGAGTTTATTAAGGCTCATGAAGATGGCAAGTATTATTTTTTAGAAACCTCTTCGCGTGTAGGCGGGGCACACCTCACGGAAATGGTAGAAGCTTCCTCCGGTGTTAGCCTGTGGAGAGAATGGGCTAAGATTGAAACAGCAATGGCTCAGGGAAGCAAGTACATACTGCCAAAAATTGAAAAGCGATATGCTGGGATAGTAGTGTCTCTTTCTCGTTTCCAATATCCTGATGATAGTAGATTTAATGATCCAGAAATATGTTGGCGCTTACGCAAAGATTATCATATAGGAATGATCATTCAATCTGATAGCAAAGAGCGAATTTTAGAATTGCTAGATATTTATGCTCATCATATTCACAATGATTTCCATGCTAGTGCACCAGTGCCGGATAAGCCAATGGATTAAGAGGGAAGGAGTGAGGGATGATGTGGTGATATTGTGATGTCCCAACTTCGCTTATCAGCTACGTTGGGCGAAGGGTGATGTGGTGAAAAGTGATTGGTGATATCCCAACTTAGTCGGATAAAGGTAGATTTAGAAAAGCTTAGATGGTTTGGGGTAGTTTAGAATAGTTTAATTGATACTTTCTAAACTACCCTAAACCCCAATAGCCCCTTCTAAACTTTTTCGTTTTATTTCATTCTTGCTGCTTCCAACATTTTCTTGAAAATGTCATTGTTTTGGTAAATTCCCTGGAAGTTGGCGGCCCCTGGGCCATAAGCATATACTGGGATCAGTGCTGCAGAGTGTCCACCAGTGGAGAACGTAGGCTTAATATATTTGTAATCACGTTGTTTGCGCACCTCAGCTGCCGATAGGGAAAAACCACCAGTTTCATGATCGGCAGTAACAATGACTAGTGTGTTGCCATCTTTTTCTGCAAAATCAAGGGCTGCATTGATCACTTTATCAAAATCTTTTACTTCTTCAATCACATATTCACTATCATTAGCATGTCCACCCCAATCTATTTGAGAGCCTTCTACCATAAGGAAAAAACCATCCTTATCCTGACTTAGAAAGTCTATAGCTATTTGGGTAGCATCAGGAAGGAAATCTCCTCTGCCTTTTGTCATTTCAGGCATGCCATCATCTGCTAGAAGAAATCCATAATTATTGTTTAGGCTCATATTGGCAGGCTTATTCATAGCATCTGTACTAATGACAAAACCTTTATCTTCCAATTCTTTAATCAAATTTCTACCATCTTCTCTTTTTGCAAAATAATCCAGCCCGCCACCGGCAAAGAAATCAACCGGAGCTTCTAACATCCCCAACGCAATATCATCTGCAAGTCTGCGAGACTTAACATGTGCATAAAATGAAGCTGGGGTAGCGTGAGTAATTGAAGAGGTAGCAATTACTCCAGTACTCCAACCTGCTTCTGCTGCCATTTCCAATATAGTTGGTTGAGGTATTGTATCACTATCCACACCGATAGCGCCATTATATGACTTAACACCAGCAGAGAATGCAGTGGCTCCTGCAGCCGAATCTGTGATCTGTGCATCAGTCGGAGTATTTTGATGAAGGCCTATATGTTGGAAACGTACAAAACTGGGAGTCTCTTCTTGAAAATAAAAGATAGAAGAAGCCTGGGCTAAACCCATTCCATCACCTATCAATAAAATGATGTTTTTAGCTTTTCCATTATAAGCTAAACGTTGGTATTTATCCATGCAACCAGAAACGGTCATTAGAAGTATGAGCGCTGGCAATAAAATTCGTATTCTCATGGTAATTATTGATTTTTCGGCTAAAATAGACAAAGGGAAAGCAATGCACAACATTAGCGAGAAACTTAAAGATGGATTAACAGAGGAGAGAGAGGTATATGGTGTTGAGTCTTAGGTTTGAGGTATAAAAGGTATGGGAGAAAGGTCTAAGGGGGGAGGTGGTTTAGGACAGTTTAGTGTTTATTATAAACTACCCTAAACCTATTTAATCCTTCTAAACTTTAAAAGTGTTTACGTACCAATGCTTGCACTTTATCCTTGTTTTTGGAAAAGTGAGTATTCATATCTTTAGAAGTAGGGCGTATTACATATTTTGCATTACCTTCTTCCATGACTTTAAAAGCATATTTACGCTCGGAATAAACGATAATGCCATTTTCTTCATCAATAGATTTTATCTGGCCAGCTGCTTTTTTCTTTTTGAACTCATCTGAATCCAGCTTGCGCTGCATCATGCGGTTGCGTTCGTGTTTTTCCAGCTTGTAAATGATCAATTCATCCTCTGTTCCTATAGGGTAAGTTTCCATTACATGGACCTGGCCGTATAGTTCTTTAGTATAACCATCACTTACCAAAGGGGACTCATTTAACTGATTGGTACTAGCTAGTTTTGCATTAGCTTCATTCAGATTCCCATCACTAATGGCAGAATAGATATTTTGCAGAGCTGCCTGCGTTTTTCCAGTATCCTCTGCACAACTACTCATTATTCCCGCGAGTAGCGCAAACAAAATTAACTTTTTCATCTTGTGTAAATTTCCTATCAACTTGTTTAACGTGAATAAGAGGTAAAGAGAAAATTTACTCTATTACCCGAGGGCTAAACGATTTAGTGCTGGATTTAGTGCCTGGCTCTGCTATTTTGACAATTGTTATTTTAATTACCCTTCTATTCTACATAAGATATTAGGCGCTCAATCTTCCTTCCTATCCTTGACGACTTCCACCTGTAAGGCATTGAGCCCTTCTGCTCCTGGCAAATTTTCGAGGATTAATTCTTCTATCTGACCAGTTATATAGTTTTCCTGTTGAAGGAAACGTAAGTATTCTAAATATTCCATTCTGTCTTTATCCTGAAGATAGACAATAGCTATTTTTCCACTTTGTGTTAGGCGTTCATTGGTTCCTTTTATGGTTGCTTTATCAATCCGCTTCTTAATGATTTCATAGCGCACATTGTATGCTCCATCAACATCAAATTTCTTTTCATCCATTCGGAAACTGATATTCAAAGTGGAACCATACACAAAAATTAACTGTGCCGTATTTAACTCGACGGGCAGATTTTTTTGAGTACGAGCAACTAATTGAGTTATTTCACACATATGTACCAATTGCCACAAGCGGAAGTTCTTTAGGCTGTGTAATGAAAATTGTTTGTTGGGTGCAATCGATTCTCCTAAGTATATATTATACTCTATGCCATCTGTTTTGAAATGTTCAAAATAATGAGGCAAAAGGCTCTGCATTTTTGCATCCTCTTCTTCTAAATAGTGTGCTATCGTTTGGTTTAATATCTCAACACTTTGTTCATAGGCCTTTCTTTTTTTGTAAACCATACCCGTTTCACAGTCGATAAACTCAAAATAAGTACCTATTGATTCTCCCAATTGTTTCTTATACCGCTGCATCAACTGGTTTAGCAGAGGATGTGCTTCCTCACTTAGGAAAACCAGAATTTCTACTTCATCACTGGAAGTAAAGTGTTGTTGCAATTTTTTTACGTACTGTTCTGCTTTCCGGATGTAGATCCTTAAGAGAAAGAAATGGGTTTCCTGAAAGCAGAAATCAAGTATATCAATGAGTAATTGCAGGCTTTCCAGAATATCATCCTGGATATGCTGATTGCGTAAGGTAGAAGACCCTACAATATCTGTTTGGCCATAGATGGGAAAAACATTTTTGAAAACGATATCTTCTCGTTCATATACTTTTGTGCCATTCATTCGCTGCTCCATTATTTTGGCAGCTGCTTCTCTAAATCTCCACTGAACACTAGAATGTACAGAGGTAAACTGCTCTTGAATGAGTAGATTAATTTCATTATTGGCCCATTCCTGAGTACGGCTCATCGAAATGTTGAACAGAGCCTGTAACCTTTTAAGTTTCATTAAGTGAAACGTGTTGAAACTAAAAGCATTAGGAGTAGCTAACTCAAGGATACTGACAATCTGTTTATTCATGCCTTGAAGAGGAATAAGCATCAAACTTGCATATCCCTTTTGTTGTAATAATTGCTCTATTGGAGTAGGAGCAGAAAGCTGGCTAAGTTCGTTGACGATGAGTGTTTGGCCTGTTTTTATCACCTGCTGGTAAAGCGAACCATTGGGAAAACTGTCTTCACTGGGAGTTTCTCTTTTCATTAGAGAAAATTGGGCTGGAATTTTTAAAAAATCAGCTTGAGGGCATTTTATGATACCAATACTCAAATCTGGAATTTTTAAAAAAGACCGGAACGATGGCTCGAAAAGCAATATTGGGTTGGATGCAGAAAGTTTCTGATGATTGGCTACCAGGTCTTTAAAAGAAGCAATAATGGTTTCGTCTGTTATATTTTTTAGAATGTTTATACTTAAGCCTTTAAATTCAAAATTTTCGGGAGGAAACAACTCCAGCCATTTGTCTACATCTATATCCTGCTGATTATTAAGTAACTCATGTACTTGCCTTTGGCTAATCTCTTTGAGGGGCTTGGTAGGAATAACCTCAATAAACTGTTGGTTGGATTTCAATTGATAATGTTCTTCCAGCAAGCTTTTCTTATTTCTAACGGTCAATGTATCGCCCAATTCCAGTTCAATCTGGGTTTTATAATGTCGGTTAAGAATCAGGTGAGCAGCATACATGACCTGTTTCTTCTGAATATCTTCCAAAGGGAGTGTATTGCCTTCTAGTTCAAATGCCGTATTACTCAGGAGGTTACGAAAGGTAGGGGTTGCATAGATAAAAGTACTGTGGAAAGGAGCACTGACCCATCCAATCAAATCTGGTTGGAATAAAAGTGGAAAAAGGGAGGCAAAGAAACGATCAAAGCAATCTTTGTAAAGAAGCAGTTCTTGATCCTTTTCAAAGGCAGATTTCCCAGCATTTAATTTTACACTAAGTTCTTCCAGTGCACTTTTGTTATATAGCATGTTAGGCTCATCCTCCTTTAGTTTATTCAACAAAGGCGTGAAATCCAGGCTGGTTTTGTATGGAAATGGCTGGTTATCAACCACCTCCTGTATATATTCTTTAGCCGAATAGTAAACTGAAAAATTATTATTGTTCATACTCTTTCTTTTATAGAGAATTGCTCAGTTTGCCAGTTACTCTTTCCCAGCTAGTATCCAATATTTTGTATTGTGCCAATGCATTGATCAATCGAGTATTTGCACTTTGCCAGTCCGCTTTGGCCTGAAGGAGTTCGCTAGTCGTATTTAGCCCTACTTCGAAACTTGCCTGGGTTTCCTCTAGATTTTCTTCTGCTTGTAAAATGTTTTTTCGAGCTAGTACAATGGCTTCGTAGGCTTCTTCCATCTGTATCCGTACATTTTGTACCTCAAGATTGATCAACTCTTGAGTATTGTCTAGCTCAATGGCTAGCTGTTTCGTTCTTAAGTCAGCAGCTTGAGCCTTGTATTTGGCTTGCCCCCACTGGAAAATAGGGACACTCACCTGAGCAGAAACCATCGGACTGAAATTGGGGGTGTCAGTAAGATTTCTGATATGGGTAGCTGAGTAGCCCAGGCTGATACCTGCTTGTGGTAGATAATCTGCCTGTTCAATCATTTTTTCATATTCAGATATTTTTAATCGGGTCTCCAGTAACTGTAGCTCTTTTCTTTGGCTCAAAGCCGCTTGTACTCCATTTGAAAAGTCTCGAACCTGAACGCTTGTTTCCAACGAATCTACTGCCTGAATATCAATATCAAGGTCTTGCCCAATCAATCGATTTAGGTACATTTTTGAAAGCTTCAAACCATTTTCAGCCCTTAGTAAATTCAGTTCGGCTTCATTCTTTTGTACGCTTACTTTCAAAACTTCACTGGCTGCTATTAAGCCAAGGTTTTGCATTTCTGTCAGCTGATCTTCCAACTCTGTAAGCATGAGAATGTATTGATTCGCTAAATCCACATTGGAGGTAATCTTTACCATATTCCAATAAGCCTGATCTATTTGCTCTATGATGTCAGAATAAGTTAAGGCATAGGCATTGCTAGCCATCTCTACGCCAGCTTCTGCTTGCTTCTCTGAATATTTTATTTTGCCTCCTGTATAGATCGGCTGGGCAATAGAGACATCTGCCATGAATAAAAAGAGATTATCCAAATCTAGAGATAGCCCAGGAGACCAGACATCACTGAGCCCGTTGAATTCACCATTCTGTGCAGCTTCGGCACTTTCGGCAGTGGGCAAAAAACCTCCGGGTACATTAGCATCCAGAGAACTGGGGCGAAGGATGGAACTTACATTGGCACTAAAGCTAGGTAGATAAGCAGTTTTGGCTACTTCTGTATACGTTAGTGCTTCTTGCTTTTGAAATTGGGCTTTTTTTAACTCCTGATTATTTTCGACTGCCATCTGTCGGCATGCTTCCAGTGTCATCGTTTGCTGGGCTTGTATGCTTACACTCAGGGAGCTGAATAGCAGTAATAATATAATTGACTTCTTCATTTTATTTTTTTGCATTTTTCAGTCCATCATTCCATGGTGATTTTTAAAATCACCATGGACTATGGACTGAAAAAATGGATGATTTATTTATTTCGTGCTTTCTTCAATGCATTAATATCTACTCGGAAGATAGCAGCGTACATAACCGGTACTACAAGTAATGTAATAATAGTACCTACCAATAGGCCGAAGATGATAACAATGGCTAAGGACTGAAACATCACATCGAACAGTAGAGGGAGCATACCCAAAATGGTAGTTGCAGAAGCCATTACTACCGGACGAAGCCTGGATAATGCTGCCATAATGATAGACCTTAGTGAGGTTCTACCTTTGCTGAGGTTCAGATTGATTTCATCTAGCAAGACGATCGTATTTTTTATCATCATTCCAATCAAACCTAAAGCACCAATAATACCTATAAAGGTGAGCGTTGCACCTGTAGTCAGGAAGCCCAGTACGATCCCTACAAAAGCAAAAGGAAAGATGGAGAAAATGATGATCGCATGCTTGATATTATTAAATAATGCAATCACTATTAATAGCATCAACCCTAGTGCTAGAGGCAAGAAGCGAAAGAGGTTTTGCTGTGACTCTGCACTGGATTCGCCACTGCCTTTCCACTCCATACTATAACCATCGGGAATTTCGATTGCATTGATCATGGGTTTCAGCTTTTCTTCTACATCAGTAGTTAAATAGCCTTCCATAGGATCACACTGCGCCCGGATTGCACGCTCGGTATTGTAGCGAAAAACTTCAATGGTTTCCCATTTAAGGGCAATACTATCTACAAGCTGTGCCAATGGAATACTGGAAGCATTATAAGCACCCCAGACAGGTAGATTGCCCAATTGCTCTACATTATTACTAATCGATTCGTCCAGGCTAAATTGTATTGGTAAACTACTATTACCTTCCTGCATGACACCCACTGTCAACCCATTGGTACCGGCAGCAATACTAGTTGCTAAATTATTGCGAGTGATTCCCGCCTGGCGAGCCAGTTCAACAGAATATTGAGGATTTAATACCTTAATTTCATTTTTCCAGTTATCAGTTACTGCTGTAGCCGTTGGTTCATTGCGCATAATGGCTTTTGCCTCTTCTACTAACCTTCGTAATACTGCAGGGTCGGGGCCCGAAAACTGAACTTCAATTTCATATTCACTGAAAATAGGGCCATATACCCTTTTTCTGCTTGATGCCTGTGGATAGTGTTCCCTGATGTAATCAACTATTTTTTTACCGGCAACTACTGAAGTTTCATAATCTTCTGTATCAATAATCAATTCGCCATAGGATGAACTCGGATTAGCTACTGGCCTTAAAAGAGAATAACGGGCAGGTGTACTACCAATAGCAGCTGTTACCTGGTCTACTTCCTCCCATTGTACAATTTCGTTGCTGATTTCTTTGATATCCTTTTCTAAAGCGCTGATCTCTGCTCCTTGTGGTAGCTTATATTCAACGATGAACTGATTGTAATCCAGCGTAGGCATAAACATGAAATTGACATGCTTGAAACCAGAAAAAGCAACTACCAAAATCAGAAAACTCAAGCCTACGAAAACCCATTTATGTGATAAAGAGTACTTTACGATGCGTTGGAAACCTCTATAAAAAGCAGTATCATAAGGGTCTTTTGAGGCTCCGTTTTTCATTCTCTTAGTATCCTTTCGGAAGAAGTAGGTGGCCATGAAAGGTGTTTGTATCATAGCAAATACCCAACTAAGGAATAAAGAAATGGCTAATACTGTAAACAAAGAACTCAAATATTCTCCCGCAGCATCAGGAGACATTGCAAGCGGGAGGAAAGCTAAAATGGCAATCAGGGTAGCTCCTAATAGAGGTAGAGCGGTTTGCTTGGCAGAATTGGTAAATGCTTTTTTTCGATCTAATCCTCGTTGCAAATCCATCATGATCCCTTCTGCTACTACAATGGCATTATCAACCAGCATCCCCATGGCTACTATAATAGCTGCTAGAGATATACGTTGCAGCTCAATATCCATAATGAGCATTACAATGAAAGTGCCCAGAATAGTAAATAAGAGGCCACTTGCAATCAATAAACCAGAACGCATGCCCATTGCAATTAAAATGACCACTATTACGATTAACACAGATTGAATCAGGTTGGTAATAAAACCATTGATAGAGTAGGCAACCCGATCTGGCTGAGAGAAAACACTGTTTACTTCGATCCCAAGGGGGAGATCTTGCTTTAATTCTTCTAGTTTTTTATCAAAGGCTTCTCCAATTTTTATCACATTAACACCGCTCTCCATCGACATTGCCAGGCTGATTGCCCGTTCTCCATTGTACATCAAACTCTGATTCTTGGGCTCGTAAAAAGAACGGTATACCTCTGCCACATCTCCTAATCTGAAATTGCCCCCTCCTGGGGTTTGAATAAGGACATCTTTGATCTCTTCTATACTTGAATACTTTTGCCCTACATTCAGGCGAATTCTTTCTCTACCCGAAACAATGCTTCCCGCGTTCACTACCTCACCTTGATCGTTCATCGCCTGTATAATCAACATTGGATTGATATCGAGGCCTGCAAGTTTTTCCTTGGAAATAGATATTTCAATGGTTTCTGTTTGGGTACCAAAAAGCTCTCCTCTTTTTATGCCATCTACTTCCAAAAATTCCCTTCTAAGGTATTCTACATAGTCGTACAGCTCACTATAAGTATATCCTTCACCAGTGACGGCAACAAAAATTCCATATACATCCCCAAAGTCATCGTTTACAATGGGCTCGTAAGCCCCCTGGGGCAAACTGGACTTGGCAGCATCTACTTTCCGTCTTAAGTGATCCCACAACTGGGGCATCTCCTTAGTAAGGACACTCGGTTCAACATTGATGGTGATTTGAGAAAATCCAGGTAAAGAACGTGATTCAATATTATCAATGTTCTCAAGTTTCTGAATGGCTTTCTCCAGTACTTCAGTTACTTCCAATTCTACTTCGTGTGCAGTTGCTCCGGGATATAAGGTCATCACAACTGCCGACTTAATGGGGATTTCGGCATCTTCCAGCTTACCAATGCTCTGGTAAGCAAAAATCCCTCCAATAACCACGGCTACTAATAAGGTATTTAGCAGCGCTTTCTGATTTAATATTCTTTCTAGCATTATAATAAGCCTCCGATGTTCGTTGATGAAATAGGTTTGATGGGTTTTACTTTCTGTCCTTCAGAAATGGAGTGTACACCGGCAGTAATAATGTATTCGCCTTTTTGTAGGCCATCAAGCACTTCTAAAGCTCCCTCCGAGCGCAGGTCTGCAATGGCGATCACTCTTTTTTGGGCAGCCTGTGTTGTTTCGTCATAAATCCAGACACAGCTTTTATTATCATTCAAGAAAACAGCGCTATTGGGAATGTGCACCACTCCATGAGCTTTATCTGTAACCACTTTCAGAGAAGCGGTCATGCCTGGTAAAATGTTTGAATTATCTTTGTTGGACAGTGTATAGTGTACTTTATATAAGCCGTCGTTTCCAGCTTTTCCACTTATATAAGAAAGAGTTACGGGCACATCTATTACATCAATTTTTCTGATAGATAGATAGTTTTTAGCCCCTTTATTTAGAGCCAAAACCTGATCTTCTGGTACATTGATCACTACTTCCAGGCTGGATCGATCGAGAATTGAAATGATAGGCTGCCCAGGGCCGATTGCCTGATGATTTTCAGTAAATTTTTCATAGACATAACCAGATACAGGAGCTCTTAATTCTGTATCTTTTAGCTGATTAAGTGCATTCTCATAAGTTGATTGAGCAATGAGATAAGCTGACTCGATTTTTTCATAAGTATTTTCAGGTATTTTACTTTTTGTCATGAGTTCTTTGTATCGCTCATACTCCCCTTTAGCCTGCATATATTGCGCATGCCTAGTATCTACCTGCAACTGATAATCTCGCTTGTCAACACTGGCAATAAGCTCACCTTTACGCACATAATCTCCCTCATTTACAAGTAATTTCTGAAGTATACCTCCTACCCGAAAAGAAAGAGATGTTAAGCTTCTTTCCTCTACTTTTCCATTGAAAACCATTTGATTATTGGAATGCCCATTGGTAATTTGTTCAACCTTTACATACCTGCTTGCCTCCTTGGGTGCTTCTGCCTCTTTTTCTACGCAACTCTGAACAACTAGTGCGCTTAAAAGAAGGAGAGAAAAAGGCATTATTCTGAATTTCATGTTTTCTATTTTAGAGTGATTTAATTTTGATTTAGTCAATACGGTATTGTTTCGAACGTTCGTTCGATTCTTGAAATAAAAAAATACATTGCTGTATCCAGGAAATTAAAAGAGAATAGACTAGGAATAAATCCTCAAAGGAATCCAATAATTTTGTCTATCTCTTCAAATAATTATGTGCTCATATTAGTGCAAATATGGTTTGTTTGACATTTTCTTTATATGCTTCCAGCGGCAACCGGAAACTGAAGTGATTTTGCATTTCTTTCATTGCTCCATTTTTAAGCCAAAAGGTAAATAAGGAAAAAGGAACACTGACTAAAAAAGTCAAATCTACTTTGAGTTGAAAATTTTCATTTTCAATTCCTTCAGTGATAATATCCTCTATAGCTTGATTGATTATTTCCATCTTTTCTGATATCCAACCAGTCAGCTCCGTATTGTTTTCCATAATAAGCTCGGTGGCCAAAAAACGCATGAGATCCTCATTCTCACGGATTTGATCAGTGAATAAATCAATAAAAGCATTGATTTTTTCTTTCGCAGAAATAGGAGCTGATTGTATGTTTTCAATCCCTTTATGCATACGAATGAAAAGCGTCTGTACCAGATTATTGAAGAGGCCCTCTTTAGAGCCGTAGTGGTAGTTAATCATGCTCAGGCTAACTCCCGCTTCCCGGCTTATCTCCCGAACAGAAGTGCCGTGGAATCCTTTTTCCCCAAATAGTTTTTGAGCCGTAGCTGCTATTTTTTCTTTGGTGTCAGCAGACATAATTTTTTATTTTGATACAAATATATATGGGATTTACAAAAGAGTCAAACGAACGTTCGAAAAAAATCAAACGAACGTTCGAATTTTTATAACTAAATAAGCTTTGTGACATTATTATGACAAAGTAAGTACTAGAATTTATGGTACTCCATAACAGGCTATTGGCCTAACAAGCAATAGCCTAATAAATAGGAGATGTAGTCAGAAATAAACATGCTAGCTGCAGGAAAGGATCAAGAGGCAGAAGAATCGTTAGTATGAAATATTAGGATATATATACTTTAAAGAAGTGGACTAGATATTGGAAAAACTCAACAGTTTTTTGCAAAATTTTAGCTTTTAACCATTAAATATGGAGATCACTTCTTTTTTTGGTTTGCTTACAGTAGTGTAATTGATTTTCTTTTTTATTAGATTTGTATAGAACACAATTCCTAAAATCGCCTATAAATTTATTGGCTAGTAAGAAATGATCAAAAGTAGCCTATTCGTTTTTCCATCTGGAAAATCATGGGAGGCTCATGTTTGATCAATTGAAAAGTATTGAAACTCGTGTTAATTATTTAGGATCACTATGGCAGAGGTATTGGCAATTAACGAATCGGAAAAGAGACTCATACAGAGTGCTTACAGGGACTTGCTGAAGTCTATGAAGACAGACATGTCGACAGAGGATAAGATAAATATTCGTAAATCCTATGAGTTGGCGGTAGAGGCTCACTCCAAGCAACGCCGGAAATCTGGCGAACCTTATATTTTACACCCTATTGCAGTAGCAAAAATCTGTGCAGACGAAATTGGCTTGGGGCCAACGGCTATTATTTGTGCACTGCTACATGATGTGGTGGAAGATACAGATGTTACATTGGAAGAAATTCGAGTAGAATTTGGATTGCGAATAGCTAAGATTGTAGATGGACTAACAAAATTAGATGCAGCCTATAATGCAGAAAGCCCCCAGGCGGAAAATTTTCGAAAGGTACTAAGTACACTGGTCGATGATGTAAGGGTAGTGCTTATCAAAATGGCAGACCGCCTGCATAATATGCGTACACTGGGTGCAATGCCTCGTCACAAGCAGTTGAAAATTGCCGCAGAAACCAGTTATGTTTACGCTCCGCTGGCGCATCGCCTGGGACTGCACAAGATAAAGACTGAGTATTTGGACTTGTGTATGAAGATTACAGACCCGGATACTTATAAAGATATTGCGCGGAAACTGGCTGAAACCAAACGCTCTAGAGAGCAATACATAAAGGAATTCATTGAACCTTTGAGTGAAAAACTAGATGGAGTTGGGGTGCTGTACACGATTGTAGGGCGGCCAAAATCTATTTTTTCCATCTGGAATAAATTGAAAAATAAGAAAGTCCCCTTTGAAGAAATATATGATCTTTTTGCTGTCCGCATTATTGTAGATGTGCCTGTTGACCAGGAAAAACTGGTATGCTGGCAGATGTATTCTATTGTGACCGACGTACATACCCCTATTCCTGAGAGGTTGAAAGACTGGATCACAACTCCTAAATCTAATGGTTACGAATCTTTACATACAACAGTGATTGGCCCTAAGGGGAGGTATGTAGAAGTCCAGATAAGAAGCCAGCGGATGGATGAAATTGCAGAGCGAGGTTTTGCTGCTCACTGGAAATATAAGGGCGTTTCTCGTCACCCAGATATATACGAACGCTGGCTTGATAGTGTACGCGAAATTCTCGAAGACCCTGAAAGTGATGCAGTAGAATTTTTGGGAGATTTTAAATCCAATAATCTTTTCCAGGAAGAGGTCTTTGTATATACGCCTAATGGCGATATGCGCATATTACCAAAAGGTGCTACAGCACTCGACTTTGCCTTTAATATTCATACTGATATAGGTTATCATTGCAAAGCCATCAAGGTAAATAATAAGATGGTGCCAATGGGTTATCAATTGCGAAACGGAGACCAGGTACATATCATTACTAACAAAAATCAAAGGCCTTCTGAGGATTGGCTTAAGATGGTTGTTACGGGTAAGGCACGTGCTAAGATTCGCTCTTCCATGAAAGAAGAACGAAGAAAAGTAGGAGAAATAGGAAAGGAAGGTTTGCAGCGGAAATTGAATAGCTTGAAAGTAGATTTCGAAGAAAGTGTGGAGTTGCTGGTCAAATACTACAAGCTTACTTCCCATGCTGATTTATACTATGCTATTGCTACAGAAGATATTTCCATTGGAGATATCGTGAAAGCTTTCGAGGTAGAAACTTTTACAGATGGTTCTCGTCATTTGGTAGAAGCTACGGAGCCATTGCCTGTCGTGCCGGTAGTGGTAGAGGAAAAACCGGCAAAAATCAGGAAACAGAAATATACAGGCAAACCTCGCTTATTGATAAATGGAGAGCCAGGAGAGCAGTTTGATTATTCTTTCGCTAATTGTTGTAATCCGGTACAAGGTGATCAGGTGTTTGCTTTTCTGACTTCTAATGCAGGGCTCAAAATACATCGGGCTAATTGCCCAAATGCCATGAACTTGATTGCTAATTATGGCTATCGGGTTATGAAGGCTGATTGGGTAGCTACTACAAATTCAACCTTTGTTGCTGATCTTATGATTACGGGTATTGATGATGGGCCAGGAGTGATTGAGCGGCTTTCACGCAATATTTCCAGTGATTTGGGGTTGAATATTCGTTCTTTTTCAATTGAAGGCGAAGGAGGCTTTTTTCAAGGAAAAATTAGTCTTTTAGTTCGAAATACAGATCAATTACAGATGGCAATTAGGGCACTACAGAACCTTGACCACATCTCAACTGTTACCAGAGTAGAGTAATTGAACGCTCTTGGTAAGCTGCTGAGAGATCGTTACCTTTACTAGCTGAGATAATTTAAGTATTGAGACTATATTAATTATGAATGCGGGAAGAACACAAGAGGAAATAATCAAGGAAGTCAAAAGTATTTTTGCCTCTCATCTTGAGAAAAATAATCTTCGCAAAACACCAGAACGTTTTGCTATTCTGGAAGAAATATATAAGCGTACGGATCATTTTGATGCAGAAGCGCTATATATCCATATGAAAAACCAGAATTATCGGGTGAGCCGGGCAACGGTCTATAATACTTTAGAGTTGCTGGTGAATTGTGACCTGGTGAAAAAGCATCAGTTTGGTAAAAACCTGGCACAATACGAAAAATCTTATGGCTTTAAGCAGCATGATCACCTCATCTGCGTAGACTGTGGGAAAGTGCTGGAGTTTTGTGATCCTCGCATTCAGCAAATCAAAAACATGATGGGAGAGTTATTGAAATTTAAGATTACCCATCACTCATTAAACCTGTATGGGCTTTGCGATGGTGCCTGCCCTCGTACCGCTGAAAAAAAAGAACCGATAACAACGGCATCTAACGATCAATAGCCCCTGCTTTGTTCATTCTGCATAAACATCCCAAAACCTTATCACTTCATGAATGCTATTTATTCCTTTCATTTTCAAGAGCAAATTCCAATCCTCATTATAAGGGATTTACTGGGAGAATATGCTAATAAAGAAATAGTTCAGGCTGTAAACTCAAAAATTGCAGAAGGATTATCTAACTTTGTGGTCGATTTGTCTGATATCCAGTTTATGAATAGTGTAGGGCTCAATTGTTTGATTAGCCTGGAAAAGAAGACAAAAGAAGCTGGTGGGCAAATAGTGCTGACAAACTGCTCTACAAAAGTGTTGCAGTTACTCAAAATGACTAAACTGGATGATATCTTTTTAATGGCTCCAAATGTAATGGCTGCCATTGAGGTACTCTCGGAAAAAGCATGAACGAACAACAGAAATAAATCATTATCTTTAAAAACCTAACAGATGCAGGTCATCCGTTAGGTTTTTATAATTTAAAACGAACGATATCTAATGGCGATTGATGTAATTTTAGGCTTACAATGGGGGGATGAAGGAAAAGGAAAAATTGTAGATTATCTGGCTCCACAGTATGATGTAGTAGCACGTTTTCAAGGTGGTCCTAATGCTGGGCATACCCTAAAATTCGACGGAAAGAAATTTGTACTGCATACTATTCCATCAGGAATTTTCCGTCCTGGTTTGCTCAATTTGATTGGCAATGGTGTTGTAATTGATCCTATTACACTCGCAAAGGAAATCAAGTCCTTGGAAGATGCAGGAGTGGATTATAAAGGTCGATTGTTGGTAGCCAAAAAGGCTCATCTTATTTTGCCTACTCATCGTTATTTGGATGCAGCATCAGAAAATGCAAAAGGCAAGTCGAAAATAGGTTCTACCCTAAAAGGAATTGGCCCTACTTATATGGATAAAACAGGGCGTAATGGATTGCGTGTAGGAGATATTACGCGAGCTGATTTTGAAAGCCGTTATAATATACTAAAAGAGAAACACCTCAATTTGCTTAATATTTACCCGGAAGTAGCTTTTGACTTAAAAGCAGAAGAACAAAAGTGGATGGATAGTTTGTCTGTTTTACGTTCTTTGGAAATGGTAGATGGAGAGTATTATATTGAAAATAAATTAAAAGAAGGGAAGCGTATTCTGGCAGAAGGTGCTCAAGGATCTATGCTGGATATTGATTATGGAACTTATCCTTTTGTAACTTCTTCAAACACGATTACTGCTGGAGTCTGCATCGGATTGGGCGTTTCTCCTGGCCGGATTGGTGAAGTAATCGGAATTACTAAAGCTTATTGTACACGTGTAGGTTCTGGGCCATTTCCTACAGAATTACATGGTGCTACAGGAGAGCTATTACGAAAAGAAGGTGCAGAATTTGGTGCTACAACAGGGCGGCCTCGTCGTTGTGGTTGGATTGACCTGCCTCAACTTAAGTACACCATTATGCTCAATGGTGTGACACAGCTAGTGGTTACAAAGATTGATGTGCTAAATAACTTTGAAGAAATAAAAGCTGCTGAGGCTTATAAGGTAGATGGCCAGCAAACAGAGCGATTGCCTTATGATGTTTGTGATACAGATATTAGCCCTGTATTGTCAAACCATACAGGGTGGCAACAGTCACTAGATAATGCTGTAGAATATGGACAGCTTCCTGATACTGCGCGCCAATATCTGGAAATGTTGGAGCAAAAACTGGAAGTGCCAGTGACTATGATTTCTACTGGCCCAGAGCGTAAAAAATTAATCGTAAGAGAAACCAGTCCAGTGGTATAATATTTAAATGAAAGTCGGAAATTAGAGATAGGATATTTTTCACTCCCAATTCTTCTTTTTCGAATTCCGACTTTCATCTCCCGCTTTCCAAAAATAAGCATGCCATGACTCTCAACCCCATTGAACTATTACAACTAAATTATTACGAATCGAGCCGGATTACACAGGATACTATCCAGGGAGCTGCTAATAGGCTCAAAGTGCAGATCAACTCAGAGACGGTTACTTATCAAGGCCAGGTAGTGACGGAAGTAATGATTGATCGGGCAGTCACTCTTTTGCAATCGGAAGAAGCAGTACGTTCTTATTATTATATGGCCACCTACCCGGCTTTGGCTACTTTTTTGCAAGGGGATAATAAAATAGAAATAGAAACAGAGAGCCTGGCAGTAGATGATCCATCGATAAAAGAGCATTTACTACAGATTCTATCTCCTAAAGCTACAGAAACCATTGCATTGGCATTGGATGGAGAAACAGTAGATGATTTATTGCATTTTGGACGGCAGCTTAACAAGGCAGGGATTGATTTTCAGGAAAAAGTATATGCTGATGGTAAAGCTATACTGAAAAGCAGAGAAGATGGATTATGGCAACTACTAGAAGAGCTAAAAACAGATAAAGCGCTTGAGCATCAACTACAAGGCTTACAATTGTTTAGAGAACAAATACCCATAAAGGTATTGAATGCATTGCCTGATACTGTTTTCAGTGACCAACGTCAGCAAATTATCCGTGCTCTCGGGCACATAGTACACTATCTGTCTAAAGAAAATCCAACATTGGCATTAGCGATTGCTCGATATGCTGTTCGCATACAAGGTGATCCTGCTTATAGAGAAAAGTTAAGTAAAGTCATTCAGCAACTTTCACTCCACTCAGGAGGGAAGAAAAAAAGTAAAGAAGTAGGAGTCAGTACGATCATCTCAGCTATCGTTATTCTTGTAATACTAGGGGCTGGTGTCTACTATTTTGGAGGTTTTGACAAAAATCTTTTAGCAAGAGATAATGATAGAAAACCTTCTGAATCCTATGGTAGTGAAGGGATGGAATGGGGACCGGAAGTGGATGCTTCGCATACCCGCTATCTAAACCTGATCTGGTATGAACGAGGTGCTGCATCTGCTGATCTTTCCTCAGGAATAGTAGAAAAAGGAAGTGCACCATTAATTTATTGTTTTCCTACAGTACGCTCTCGTGGCACAATGAGGAAGGTGACAATAGTAGGCGATGCTTCACATGATGCACTGGTTTTTTTCTTTAATGGCAAGGATTATATTGATCAGGCGTTTATTCCTTCTAAATCCAGGTACCTCCTTGAAAGGCCAATGAAAGGCGGTAGTCTTTCTACCATGATTATTTTTGGCAAAGACTGGGATGAAAATGCTTCCAGCCCATGCGGTTCCCCTGGTTATTTCACTGATAATGTCCATTATGGAGGCTTTGCTGCATATGCTACAGACCCACCTTATATAGAAGATGTAGTCACTCAGGACGTACTATATTTAAAGAAAAAAAGATTGATGCCTTCCAGGGAGAAGGGAGAAGATGAATTTTTTCAGTTATTAGAAAAGTACCGGTAGGTTTTTGTATCCTACTTCGTTGCCGTTACTACATATTGATAATCAAGTACGGTGTCATTAGTGGTCACGTTCTTGTACCCTGCTTCAATCAACATATTTTCCACTTCGAAAAGCGGTAAGCGAATAGCAGAAGGAGGTCCTAGTGGTGTCCTTTTTTTCTTGAAGTCAATAATCAGCAAACGGCCACCTTCAGATATGGCATCGTATAGAGTTTGTAAATATGCCTCCTTGTCGTGGATGTAAATGAAAGTGTTTACAATCATAATAACATCCGCTTCATTAGATGCCAATTTAGGATCATTAGGAGTGGCAAGGCGTGTTTCCAGACGATCTTGTGAGGCTTCAGGTAGTTCTAATAACTTTACGCTATCAATATGATTAATGAAACGTTCATCTATATCAATAGCGATAACTTTTTCTGCTTTTGGAGCCAGGCGTAGAGCAAAAAAACCAGTACCTGCACCAATATCTGCTATGGTTTGATTAGTTATGTCTCCTAGTAAATTGATGACTACCTCAGGTTTCTGCCAAATTACCCGATTGGTGTTCTCATAATCCTCGGTAATACCCAACAAAGTAGATGGCGGTTGTTGGTTAGACTCTTCATGAGTAGGATTTTCGTGGGTATGCTGCCCATTATCATTGTGTGTGTCGCCGGTATCAGGCTGGCAAGCCATTTGCATCAGCAAAAAGGTACCCAGCAAAAGAGATGAAAATATTCTTAGCCCCATAAAGAGAAGGATTAATTTTTTACTTTGTAAAGTTAGAAATCTATTTTGTTACTAATCAAAAAATAGCTTTATCATTTGAGTTTTTCGACTATACTTTAATTTTTGCACCTTTTAAAGCAATAAGCTATCTATATAATCTAGCAATAAAAAAGTCATTTTTGATCGACTTCTGTTACTTACATAAATGAACTAAAAATCGTTCCAATTTTTGTCGCATCTGTCCGCCTGAGCAATTATAATCATTTGCTATCAGGGCATATGCTAATCGTTTGCCATCGGCACGTTCTACATAACCTGCCAATGCTCGTACATTTTCAAGGGTGCCACTTTTCGCTCTCACTCGTCCTTCAGCAGCGGTACCTCTTAATCTGTTTTTCATACTCCCTGAACGCCCTGCTACAGGAATTGACGCATAAAAGGCATCAAATGCAGTTCTATCCTCTTTTGCCATTTGCGCAAGCATACGAGCCATAAAATTGGCAGTCATACGATTGGCTTCAGATAGGCCACTTCCATCTTCTAAATGCACTTCCTTTACAGGGAGGCCTTTATTTTTCCAAAATGCATAAATTACATCTATTCCCCCCTTTGTACTACCCAGGCTTTTTTCATGATAAGCCATCGTCTTTAGCATACTTTCGCAATATAAATTTACGCTTTTCATATTCGCACGTTCTACTATCTTGCTAAGAGGAGGGGAGGAGAATTGATGTATAATGGTTCTTTCAGGAGTTGGTGCTACGCCAATAAGACTACCAGAACCTGCTGCAGCAATACCAATACTTGCAAGCCGTTGTTCTAGCAACTGGGCTGCTAGCAGAGGAGGATTGGGAATAGACCCTTTAATCGTGAAGATGCTATTTCCCGCAGGAATCGTTCCACGAATATATCGATCGAACTGATAAGGGGCTCCAAAAATATAGGCATTATCACCTGAGTTGCGGGCGCCGCTTCTTAATTCATTGGCAAATCGCAAGCCTGGAATATCTGGTTCCAGGCTTTCTAATAAAGGCCGTTGGCCAGGAGTAGGCTGTTGCTGAAAATTGAGGTAATGCAGGTTTTCATGCCAATTGAGCCCCCAGATACCTGCTGCATAGTAATTGCCCATGTCTTCCCATTGCCATGTACGAACACAGGCATTAGATTCAAAAGCAGATGCATCTCCGATAATCTGGCCTTTGATATTACGTATACCAGCTCTTTGTACAGCCACTGCTAAGGTAGACAGTACATTGCCCGCTTTAGGTATACCTTCAAGTAAAGGTGAACCTAAAGTGGGATCGCCATAGCCATGTAGATAAAGACTTCCATTGAGGTTGCCATCAGGATCTATATGACCACTATATTCCAGGCTTGTACGATATCGATAACCAGGCCCTAACTTGATTAATGCAGTGGCTGTAGTAAGCAATTTTTGAGCTGAAGCTGGTGCAACCATTGTATGCTCATCAGCAGCTGCCAGTATTTGTCCGGTCGAGATATCAATCACACAAATAGCCATGCGCCCATTCCTGATAACAGGATCATTCGCTAGTTGCTGTGCAGCCATTTTAATGCCCGATTGTGCCAGTATCACTTGACTCATGAATAAGAGCACAAAAACACTCATTACTTTGGAGACTAAATAAGCGGCAACTTTCATATTGATGACATATTTTGTGGTATAGGATTATTCCCCTAAAAGACTGCCCACTGACAAACTGCCCACTGACAAACTGCCCACTGCAAAAGATCAGATTCTACTTCACCCACAGCTTCCACTCCCCGCTGATACTGCCTACTAATGAACTGCAGACTGCCCACTGACAAACTGCCCACTGCAAAAGATCAGATTCTACTTCA
>JAKSDI010000173.1 GCA_022360175.1 Chitinophagales bacterium | reverse complement strand
TAATATGATAATAGCAATAAATTAGTTTTGTATGCGGGCTGTATAAAAGTGCAGTCCGCTTTTTATGTTTTTTAGATGAAGTTTTTCAAGGAAAAATTAACTTTTAATGTAAAAAAAGAGACTCCTGCTAGAGGAATGGCCTGAGATAGGAGAAGCATTGATCGTGTGGAGAGCAAATGAAACAAATTTGATGGGGTCAATAATACAAAGGCAATAGTAAAAATATGTTATAAAATAGTTGTTGTTGCTATCATTTTACTGTTAACGTGAAATGATACTAAGGCGGAGGAAAGAACCTCTGCCTTAATTGTTTATATACGGAATTAGTGGTCTCAAATACTAATCATAACGTTAATACTGGAAGTGGTTTTACCTGTCTGGTAAAATGAAGGTTAAGAAATAAGCATCCCTATTAATGGATAGTTTACCATTCCTTAACCAAAAGATAAACATCGTGCAAGGAACATAAAAGCAGGGAATTTAGAACTTCGCCGCGTGTTAAGATTTTTCTTAGCGCATATTAAAAAAGGGTAAACTCAACATGGCAGTTGTGTCTACCCCTAACATCACGTTTAATTACTTAAACTCCTAATTTATGGAACTTTCACGTACTGTGCAAGGCTTGCACCGGTTTGCCCATATTGCATGCCGTGTAACTTGCATTCTGGCACTTCTTATTCTCAGCATGCCAGTTCTAGCCCAAAACGTTCAAATTTCAGGTACCATCACAGATGCTAATAGCGGAGAGCCGCTTATTGGTGTAAATGTATTGGTAAAAGATGCAACTACCGGTACGATTACAGACTTTGATGGTAAGTACGTTGTAAATGTGCCTGCTGAAAGCGAGGTGCTAACTTTTTCTTTTATTGGTTACGCTACTCAGGAGGTTGCTATCAATGGCCGTAATGTTATTGATATCGAACTTGCTGAAGGGGTCGCATTAGATGAAATCACTGTTACTGCACTGGGTATTGCTCGTGAGGAAAAATCACTGGGTTACTCTGTTCAGGAAATTGGCGGCGAGGATATTAGCCAAACAGGTGATGCTAACCTGGTAAGTACCTTAGCTGGTCGTGCCGCAGGTGTACAGGTAGTAACTAATGGTACAGGTGCAGGCCAGTCTGCCAGTGTTGTTATTCGTGGCTATTCATCGCTGGGAGGTGACAACCAACCTCTTTTTGTTGTAGATGGTACACCTATCAACAACATCACGGATACTCGTACAAACACCAGCGGTATTGCCAGCAATATGAATATCGACTACGGTAATGGCGCTGCTGATATCAACCCTGATGATATTGCATCTATTTCTGTACTGAAAGGTGCAAGTGCAACTGCCCTTTATGGTTCTCGTGCTGCTAATGGAGCGGTGATCATTACAACAAAATCAGGAAAAGGTAAAAAAGGAATTGGCGTTACTGTTAATTCAAAAACGACTTTCGAATCTATGTTGGCTGGTCCTGAATACCAGCGTGTTTATGGACAAGGTAAAAACTTTGATTTTGCATTCGTTGATGGCTACGGTAATGGTACTTTCGATGGTGTAGATGAAAGCTGGGGTCCTCGTATGGAAGGCCAGTTGATTGCACAGCACGATTCTCCAACTGCTAACGGACTTCGCGGTGGGGACATTCACGGCCTGGACTTCGTATTGGGTGCGAGTGGTGTTGACTTAAACCGCAGAGGAGCTATTACTCCTACTCCTTTCATTGATCCAGGTGATCCTGTTGAAAACTTCCTGGAAACAGGCCGTACATTAGTTAATAATCTGTCTTTCTATGGCAGCAATGATAAAGGTAACTTCCGTGTGTCTTATACCAATTTCGATAATGAAGGTATGCTTCCTAACACGGATTTGCGCCGTAATACGGTTTCTTTCTCTGGTGATTATCAGCTTTCGGATCGTTTGGAAGTGTCTTCTAAAGTAAACTACATTCGCACAGATAGCGACAACCGCCACGTAAATGGTTATGGTACAGAATCTGTAATGTACTTGTTTGTATGGTGGGGACAGCAGGTTGATGTAAGAGGCCTGCGTAACTACTGGCAGGATGGACTGGAAGGATTCCAGCAGTATAACTACAACTACAACTATCACGATAATCCATATTTCACTATGTATGAGAATACCAATGGCCTTCAGAAAGATCGCATCATTGGTAATATCTCTGCTAAGTATAAAATTACTCCTGAGTTGAGCTTTATGCTACGTGGTGGCCGTGATTTCTTCTCTGAATACCGCTTCATCAAGCGTGCTTACTCTACTCAGCGTTTCCCTAATGGACAATACCGTGAAGATAAAGTCAACTTCAATGAAACAAATGTTGACTTCTTGTTGAATTATACAAAGCAAGTGTCTAGCGATTTTGACTTGAATGTAAACTTTGGTGGCAACCGCATGATCCAGAAAAACCATTTCAACGCAGTAGCGGCTAATGGTTTGTTGATCCCAGGTGTATACTCTTTCACTAACGCTCAAGGTGGCCTGATTCAGGCTATCAACCGTCCAGAACGTCAGATTAACTCTCTATATGGTTTCGCACAGCTTGGATGGAGAAGCCTTGTTTATCTGGATATTACTGGTCGTAACGACTGGTCTTCAACGCTGCCTTCAAATAATAATTCTTACTTCTACCCATCTGTATCTTTGAGTGCTGTTGTAAGTGATATGTTAGATCTGCCATCAAGCAGTGCACTATCTTTTGCTAAGCTTCGTGCTAGCTGGGCACAGGTAGGTAACGATACGGACCCTTACCGTTTGAATGACTTCTTTGTATTTAGTGATACTCCATGGGAAGATAATGCAATTGCTTCTCCATCAAACGTATTACCTCCGACTGATCTAAAACCTGAGCTACAAACTTCTTACGAAGTAGGTGCTGACTTGCGTTTCTTTAATAACCGTATTGGTTTAGATGTAACTTACTATAACTCTGTTTCTGAAAACCAGATTTTGGCAATCGAATTGCCTGCTTCTTCTGGTAAGACTTCTCGTGTTATTAATGCTGGTAAGATTGAAAACCAGGGGGTAGAATTGCTATTGAGCGCAACTCCTGTTAAGACAACTAGTGGATTGACCTGGAATACTATGTTCAACTTCTCTCGCAATGTAAACGAAGTGATCGAACTGCCTAAAGGTGTTGATCAGTATGTTTATGGTGGAAATGGTATTACATTGGTTGCTCAGGAAGGTGGTTCGCTTGGAGACATGTGGGGTACTGGACTGGTAACAGTTGATGATCCTTCAAGTCCGTACCACGGTGAGGTGATTTTCAAGAACGGACTAATCCAGCAGGATAACACACTACGTAAGATTGGTAACTTCAACCCTGACTTCAATCTTGGCTGGAACAATGAAATTTCCTTCAAAGGATTCTCTTTGAATTTCCTATTTGACTGGAGACAAGGTGGTGACTTACTATCGCGTACTCGCCTAATTGCTGCTACATCTGGTAATGTTGTAGAAACACTTTGGGGACGTGATCCTGAATTTGGTGGTGCTCATGATGGTATCAGTGATTCTGGTTTGAGCTACATTGATGAATCTTCTGGAGAAACTCGTACTGATGGTGTAATTGGTGCTGGTGTAAGAGAAGAAGTAGATGCAAATGGTAATGTTACTTATGTACCCAACGACGTGATTGTACCTGCAAATGCATACCACAATAACCGCTACCGCCGTGGTAATGAAACAGAAGGTATGTACGATGCTACTTTTATCAAACTGCGCCAGGCTAGCTTGAGCTATACATTGCCTAGCAATATCCTGGAGAATACGTTCATCAGCAAATTGAAAGTATCATTAGTAGGTAACAATATCTGGTTGTGGGCAAAAGATTTCAACCATGGTGATCCAGAATTGCTGTCTTTTGGTGGTGGTCGCTATGTACCTGGTGTAGAGAACGCAACGGTTCCTACTGCTCGTAGCCTTGGATTTGCTCTTGATATTGAATTCTAAGAGCATTGATACTGAGTTCGATATTCATTTCCTAATGAAGAAACTTTTAAAAATAAACCATGAAAAATATAATTTTTTTGGCTATTCTCATCCTGGCAGCTTTCTCTTTTACTGCCTGTGATGAATTTGATGTGAGCAATGAAAACCCGGATGTTACAAGCTCCATCTCTAATAATCCTGAACTATTATTAACAGGTATTGAGCGTGATGCAGTAAACCGTATGGTTGGTGCGGCATGGAGTGAAGGTAATTTGATGGCACAGTACGGTGCTCGTATCGTATTTACTTCTTTTGACCTTTTTGACTGGGGAGATCAATCAGGTGAGTGGGATCGTTTATACCTGTCTATTCGCGATGCAAAAGAATTGGAAAAGATCGCTTTAGAAAATGAAAACTCAAGCTACGAAGCAGTTTCAATTATTTTGCAGTCTTGGATGTTCCAGATTTTGACGGATATGTGGGGTGACATCCCTTATTCTGATGCTTCTTTGGCTAAGTCAGAAGGAGAAGTTTTCGAACCTTCTTATGATACTCAAAGTGACATCTACAAGGGTCTTTTAGAAAAACTGGAAGAAGCTAATGCGCTGTTAAGTGGTTCTAACCTTCCTGCTATTAAGGGGGATATCCTTTTTAATGGCGACCTTGCAAAATGGCAAAAGTTTGCTAACTCTTTACACCTGAGAGTTGCAATGCGCTTGAGCGAAATCGATGCTGCTAAAGCAGAAGCAGAAATTGCTAAGATTTTTGCTGATGGAAGTGGAAAATACCCTGTAATGGCAAGCAATGCAGACAATGCAGTATTAACTTTCCTAGGAGCATATCCTAATGCACACCCTATCTCAGAAGCAAATCGCTATCGTGTGGGTTCTTATAATGAATACCGTATTTCAGAAACGCTGGAAGGTATTTTGCGTGATAACGAAGACCCTCGCCTGGACTTTTTTGCAGACCCTACTGCTAATTCAGTTGAAGAAGGTAATCCTATGATTTCTGGTATGCAGAATGGTATTGTAGACGGCCCTGCTTATGAGTACAAAGGTGGTGATGCATTCCTGTCTAAGTTCAACATTGACTTCTTCCACTTTCAGCCAAATAGCAATGAAGGCCGTTTGATGCAGTACTCTGAAGTACAATTCATCTACGCAGAAGCAGCTAAGAGAGGATGGATCAGTGGCGATGCAGCGGATTACTACAATGCAGCTGTGACAGCTAGCTTTGATTACTGGAATGTTGAAATGCCAGGCAACTACCTAACGGAATTGGCTGCATATGATGGCAATCTGGAAACAATCTTAAACCAGAAGTACATTGCTCTATTCTATACGGATTATCAAGGTTTCATTGAATTCAAGCGTACAGGATATCCTACTACTATTCAGCCAGGCCCTGATGCATTCTTCAGTGATTACCCAAGCCGTTTTGAATATCCTTCAAAAGAACAGGCACTGAACGCTACTAGCCGTCAGGCCGCAATAGACCGGCAGGGGCCAGATGAGATTACTACCCCGGTTTGGTGGGAAGCAAAATAAGGAGTTTCATACTAATCAATATATCTAGTGAGTAAAGAGGGATGGCCGTATTTTTCGGCCATCCTTTTTTGTTATTTGAGCATGTTCACTTCTCCACTTAATAGATGATTCCTTCCATTCAATGCACGTACATTGGCATACCAGGCAAAGGCTCCTGCCGGAAGTGGTTTTCCATTAAAATTACCGTCCCATCCTGCAAGCCGATCGTTGGAAAAAGCATTTTTTGCTTCAAAAACCAAATCTCCCCAGCGGTTGAATACCCGAAATACTTCTATCTCATAAGGATTTTGACTTTGTAAATAGAAAAAATCGTTGTTCCCATCTCCATTCGGACTGAATGCATCAGGGACATATACTTTAAACCCTTTTATATTTATCTGTATTTGATCACTTGCCTGACAGCCCCAATTGTTTTCTACCGTTAGCTGATAATGACCAGGCTGATCAGGAAAGCTTACTGCTTCTGGACATGTATAACAATCGAGGCTAAGGCCTTCTGACGTTTGCCAAAAATAAGATCGGATAGGAGCATCGGAAGTAATTGAAGGGGTTAATGCTAGTGATTCTCCTATTTCGATGATTTGATTATCACCTAGTTCAATTTCAATTTCGCTTAATTGAAGATAAGTGCTTCCCTCTGCTTCATCGCAGCCAGTGCTTACAGTCACTTCGTAATGCCCTGCTTCAGTCACTGCTATAGTAGGGCTGGTAGCACCATTGCTCCATTCATATCCCATTGCTCCATAAACTCCTGCATCTAACCAGAGGGTATCACCAGGGCATATAGCAGCCGCTTCTTCATTGATTGATACACTTAGAGAATGGATAGAAAAAAAAGTAGCATCATCTATTACTGCGGTCTCGGGATCATCCGAATATATATAAGATGGTTCTTCCAGAGAAGAAAGTAATAGTCCATCAAGATATGCTCTATTGTAGATATTAGTAGGAGGGATGCCTTCTGGCAATTCTATGCTTACTGAAAAAGTATAACGTTCGATTGGAAGATCAATATCTTCAATAGCTAGAATATTAGAACCTATGCCGCTGGTAATATTTCCTGAAAAAGGGAGAGGAGAAATCGTTACTATCTTACTTCCTTCTGGAAAAGTATCTGTAAATGTAAGGTCAATTTGTGCTCTATCTGTGCGATTGAGTAAAGTAAATTCAAAGTCGAGCCTGGTGCAAGGGAAAGCAAATCGATTGGAAACCCTATTTAAAAGCTCTACTTTAAACGGACAGGAGCAAGCATCTTGATTGCGCTCGTACACCATTTCCTGAAATAAATGCGCACTACCATCCTCAAGATCAAATTGATAAAGGTTACGATTTGATAACGCCCATTCTTCTGCTCCTACTCCAAATAGATGCCCAAATGAATCAAAAAATATAGACGGGACATTTCCTTTAATCGGATCAATAAGCGGATAAGATGTATTATCAATGAGCGCATTATTGATGTCAATAGTAATAAGCCTGCCCTCTGAATGTTCAAAGCCGTAAAGCTTGTCGAGTGTCGGATGAAAAGCTATATCGGCACAATAAACGGATTCTGCTGGATTACTTTTTGCTAAAGGCTTTATAATAGTTGGATAGCCTGGAGTTTCCAAATCTACTAATGCCAATAAATTGCCTTCTTCTTTTGTGCTAAAGCCGAATAAAACCAGGTAGCGTTCATCAGGAGAAATATCACCAGATACAAATAAAAGAGATTCTGGTAGAGGAAGTTCAGTCAGCCTTTCCAGTTGAAAGTTAGCATCTATACGGCATAATACATAGGGCTCTTCCAGCAGCACTCCATAAATTAAATTATCAGCAGGGCGATAGGCAATTCCGTTTATTTTTTGCCGCTCAAAAAAATGGATATCTTCAAATTCAGCTTCTTCAGCCTCTAATTCTATATGTACTTCCTGAAGGAAAGTACCGCCGTGTTCTTCAATAACCCTAAACATTCTGCCATTGCAATCAAACGGTTCTTGTGAGATAGCAGTCACCGTTGTCAATAGGTATATTGACAATAAAAAAGTATAATTCTTTGTCATATCAGTATTCTTCGCTACTGATACAAGGGTTTATTTGTGGGAGATATAATAAAAGCATGCTTAGGTCTTACGATTGAAGCATACTCTAGGGGAGTTTTCGTTAATGAACGAAAATGTATATTTTATTTGTATCAGCAGTAGCCCTAATAAATATTGTTTATAATTAGAAATATAAAATTAAAATTTGTTTAATCCAAATTGCTGATATTTTTTATTGATATTTGATTATTTGACGAGTGAAACACCTCCACTGTATAGGCTGGAATATCCATCAATAAAATGAATGTTAGCAAGCCAGGTATATAGGCCGGGATTGAGTATTTCTCCTTTATATTTTCCATCCCAGGCATTTAACGCATCATTGGATGTCATCCCCTTGGCTTCATAGATATGGCCTCCCCAACGATCAAAAATGGATAGGTCAATAGTTGCCACCTCTTTGCTCCCATGCAAATAGAAAATATCGTTGATGCCATCTCCATTTGGGCTAAATGCATTTGGGGCATAAAAGGCTCTTGTCTTTTCTACTGTGATTTGAATCGATAGGCTATCGGAGCATTCATCCTGAGAAGTGACCACTAAAACAGGATTAGAATTTTGTAGTGGAAAAGCTACAGGAGAAAGACAATCTATACAATCCAGAAAAGTAGCATTATTCCACTGAATACTTTGGGTATTTATATTGTTGAGGTAAGTGTTTAACTGGATTGAATATCCTAACTGAGTTGTATATTCTGTAGCTCCTGTGATAAGGGGAATCTCAGGGGCTGTCAATTCTCCGGAAGTTTGGTATAGACACATATTATCATCTATTATTTCTACTTCATAGTTGCCAGGTGCTAAGAAACGATAGGAGGTTGCATCAGAAAAGGAATCTGCATTAATAGAATAAGTATAAAAACCAGTACCACCCGAAGCATTAATTATTTCTATTGTACCTGTTTCCAATCCTTCGCAGCCAGGATTTGTAAATATTACTTCAGCCTTGAGCTCGTCAGGTTCATTTAAAGTAAAATCTTGTACCTTTTCACAACCAAAAGCATCGGTTAAAGAAATGGAGTAATTACCTGCACCTAATGCTGAAATATAAGG
This sequence comes from Chitinophagales bacterium, assembly GCA_022360175.1. Classification (GTDB taxonomy): domain Bacteria; phylum Bacteroidota; class Bacteroidia; order Chitinophagales; family Saprospiraceae; genus JAKSDI01. Next base: position 36,789 of record JAKSDI010000173.1, on the reverse strand, counting down.
GGTAATACTACCAGTTGACCATTCATAAGCGTATGGAGATTGCCCTCCTTCTGGTAATAATGAAATGCTACCATCCATGAAGCCATTGCAACTTATATCGTAGCCATTGTAGTCAGAAAGTTCTGCCTCTATAGTAAGAGGAGCTGGCTGTAAAATTTCAGCTATTATTACATCGGCATTTCCAAAACTGTCATAAATTTCGATCACAATATCTCCAACTGGCAAACCTTCAATGGTTATTTCTTCGGTCAAAGAAACAATCGTACCATTATTGGTCAATCCAGTTTGAAAATGCAGCCAGGTATAATAGAATGGAGGAGAGCCACTACCAACAGAAAAAGCAATGGTTCCATTAGCTTCCCCATAGCAAATAGTTGGGGTAGTAGCATGCTGAGACTCCATATTGCATATGATAACATTTAAATCTAGATTGACAATACTGTCACATGAAATATCTGTTAGCAATGTTTCCGAAAACTGGCCTGTGGTAAAATAGGGCATATCTCCTATAAAAATAGTATCGCCATCACATATGTTGATTGAGATGTTGTTCATTGGCTGCTCCAGCTCTGTTAGATCAAGGATAATGATGCTATCACACCCATTGTCAAGCGGGATGATATATTCATAAATACCTGTTTCGCAATAAATGTTTCCGTCTATTTCATAACAATCGCCTTCACAAAAGAAGTCAGTAATGTGAGTAGGTGGTGGAGTGAAAACCTCAATTGTTTTGCAAGCAGGAGTAGCTTCATCACAGGCATTTTTTGCAGTTACACACAAGGTATATATACCAGCTTCGTCAAATGCTAATTCGACAAAAGTAGAGGTGTCATTTCCAATAGGTTGTCCATTTAATGTCCATTCAAAAATCACTGCTCCTTCTTCTGCTTCTGTAGTGTAGGCCTGCAAAACATCAGGGCAGGTTTCATCAACTCCTTCTATTGGAGCAGTAATACTGAGAGGAGATAGTTCTGTAGACCCCTCTAGTACTTCAAATGTCCAGTCGCAGTTGTCTCCAAAGTTGCCATCCATTGCCAGATAGTAATATTGGCCAATAATGAGAGGTTCTGTATTTGTAAATTCTGCGGAAGTCCCCTCTGGAACGGCATTGCCTCCCCCTCTACAGTTGGAAACCATTTCGAAGGTATTGCAATCAATACTCTTGTATATTGCCATCTCCAGTCCATTGCCCAGATCACAATTGGAAACACTTAGTCGTATTTTGATGTCTGTAGAAGCAGCCTGAAAAGCAATCCACTGAGCATTGTGAACAAAGAAAGTGCAAAAATCGAAGGGCAAGGAACCTAGCACACTACTTTCATGCCTGCCAGTAAATCCATCAATGTCACAGATAATGCATGCTTCTACACAGGTAGGTGTCATTGCTGGATTTTCAATATCACAAGGTTCTGGTTGACACCATATAAAGAGTGGCAGCGATATTAAAAAGAGGTTTAGTAAGAGTATATATTTTGGCTTCATGAATAATAGAGATTGAGTAGTCGGGAAAGGCAGATTTAATGAGGTCCTATAAGTGCCAAGACACAATTGTGTTACCATTATATTGAGATGAATTTTCATTCTAGACAAGGCAACTTTTCTCACGAGGCCTGACCGAGTAAAAAACACAGGCGAAGTGGTGCTTCGACGTCCCGATAGCTATCGGGATTTAACGCCGCATAGGATGAAAATTGGCTCAAGATAATATGTGATTTAATTTGTCTTGGCACTTACTTATATTAAGAGACACCTTATTTCATTTTGTACTCAATAGAAGCCAATTTTTTTTGATTTTTTAAAGAGTGCTAAATAGTAGTCCACTAATTTTACCTATTTCACGAACAGCATTTGAAGATAATGAATTCGTGCGATTGGTAAAATTAGTGGACCAACTTTTTCAATCGATAAAGAATGCTTAGTGGCTCAATTGTCCTGGATGGAAAGGTACTTTGCCCATGTCTGGATCAAGTAGGCCTGCACGTAGCATTTCGCTACCATATGCTTCGAAATATTCAATACGTATATGGTGTTTTCCTTTTTCCAATATGGTAGTGCCGTATTCCCAAAAAGCACCATGATGACCATCATTATCTACTACTAAATGGCCATTAATATAAAGCTTAGAACCATCATCAGAACGAGTGAAAAAAGTATAGGTATCTGTTGCAGGCAGGTCTACATAACCTTCCATAACAATACCAAAAGTATTGTCTCTATGTTCAATCAGGCTTTCATTTACAGTAGATACCGTTCCCTCTTTTAGGATAGATAGTTTATTGAAATCAGGTAGGAAGTCCCACTCGCCTTCGTAATACTTGTAGGCGAGACCAGCTTTGGTGCCTTTGATTTTAGAAGCAGCCTGGGGATTCATTTGCTGGAATGATCTTTCTACCACTCTACTGGCTTTACCGTCTGTCGTATAAACTCTTGCTTTGAAAGTAAGTGTTTCAGTAATGGAGATAGGCCCTTCATATGGTGTTGATTGCATATTGGGCTCAGTACCGTCAATTGTGTAGTATATTTTGTGAGTAGATTCCAATGGCTCCATACTTAGACTGCTGCTTTCCTGGAAAATCGTTGGGCCTGTTTTAAAGTGTGGAGCAGGAGGCTGAATCATACTATTACCAGAAGAATTGTTACTTTCTTTTGTCAGTTGGAAGGTGTCAAATAAGCTGCCTTCATGATCAATGGCTTTAAATTGTAGCGTCTTATCATAAATGGCAAATGTGCAGTAGTGATGTCCTGTTTGCAATTCCTGGGTAAACCAGGATCGGCTTGGGTCAAAATCTTCTAATCCACCACCAGCTCCTCCAGAGTTGATATATACTACGCCATTTTTGAGGTTGACCGCATCTTCAAACAAAGGCCAGGTACGCTCATATAAATGAGTATGCCCAAAAAGGCAAAAATCTATGCCATAAGCTTCATAGAGAGGGACGAGATTACGTGCATGAGTACCATAAGTACTCGCACCAATATAAGTATCTCCATGATCGTTTTCTTCGCTTGAAAAGGGAGGGTGGTGGTGTACTACAATTTTCCAGTCTGCATCAGATTTAGCTAATTCCCATTCCAGCCAGTCATATTGCTCTGAGCCTTCATGTATGTCTCGATTAGTGTCTATCATAAAAAACTGGATGTTTCCATAGTGGAAAGTGTAATAATATTCTGGAGCGGGATTGACCATATAATCATAATAATACTGTGCGTCCTGTTCGTGATTGCCCAACACCGTATACATTGGAAACCTGCTCATTGCTACATGCCCGTTAGGGAAAAAATGTTGGGTCCAGTCCGTTTTTCTGGTACCAGTATCTACCAGATCACCAGCATGTATGATAAAGTGAGGGCGGTCACTCCAAACTCTGTTTGCTATTTTTCCCCATGCCCAGGGAGTACGGCTATTAAATTGGGTGTCACCAATGAAAGCAAAAAAAGTAGCTTCATCGTCTTTGACAGCAGTCTTAAAAGTATAAACAGGGCTTTCAATTATCTGCCCTTCTTCAGTTATACTTTTTACTTTATATAAATACTTAGTAGAAGTCTTGAGGTTATCCAGTTTAACTTCGTGTAAGTTTCTAGTACCTTTTATTATTTCAATCTTCGGAAGATTAGGCTCATTGGCCTTTTGGAGCGCTTCACCATATTCTACAATAGTGGAAGCGGGTGCAGTGGTTTCCCATAGAATATGCATGCTATTTTGGGTAGCAAATTGCAGATAGGGTTTTACCAAAAAAGAATCTTGAACACTTTGAGCGCTAACATAAATGGAGGTAGTGCAAAGTGCTAATAAGGATAGTAAATATTTCATAAATAATCAGGAGTTGATTTTGGCGTGAATAACGACAACTCTTGTGAATAACAAGTGAAGCCTTTTTTAAGCTTTTGTGAATTTTAGATATGGCTCTCCTGCTTTCTGCTAAAGGTCGGAATATAATAGGTGATTAAAGACAAATATTACGGAATATCAACCTCTGGAATGATAAATCTCACTGTGTACAGGCACTTCATTCATTTACTTTTGCGACATAGATAACAATTGGGTATTTACCCACAAAACTTTCCAACCCATGGTAACTACGGCTCAGGAAGCAGTAAAGCATATTAAATCAGGTGACAACGTATATATTCACTCGATTGCTGCTGCTCCGCAGGCTCTAGTCAGAGCAATGTCAGAACGTGCTCCTGAATTGACAGGGGTAAATATATATCAGATTCATACAGAAGGGGATGCACCATATGCAGATGAAAGTTGTGGTGATGCATTTAATATTAAAGCATTATTCGTGGGCCCTAATATCAGGCATGCTATTAGAGACGGCCGTGGTAGTTATATACCGATCTTTTTAAGTGAAGCTCCTGCTTTATTCCGCGAAAGGATTATTCCTTTGGATATAGCACTCATCTCTGTATCACCTCCAGACCAGCATGGATTTTGCTCGTTAGGGTCTTCGGTTGATGTTTCTCTGGCGGCGGAGTCAAGTGCTAAGTTCGTAATTGCCCAGGTGAATAAACATATGCCTCGAACACATGGCGATGGCCTCATCCATATTGATCATATTGATGTTATGGTAGAGCATGACGAACCTCTACCTGAAGTGGAACCTCATCCTCTGAGTGAAACAGAAATGGCTATTGGGCGCTATGTCGCTCAATTGGTAGATGACGGGGCATGCTTGCAAATGGGAATTGGAGCAATCCCAAATGCAGTTTTGGCCTCTCTTGGAAACCATAAAGACCTGGGAATACATTCAGAAATGTTTTCTGATGGAGTCTTACCTTTAGTAGAAAAAGGAATCATTAACGGAAGTAATAAGAAAAAACACCCCGGCATGATTACGGCCTCTTTTGTAATGGGGTCACAAAAACTGTATGATTTTATCGATGATAATCCTATGGTGAAAATGCTGGATTTTGCGTATATAAATAGTACTGCGGTTATTAAAAAGAATCCTAAAGTTACTGCTATCAACAGTGCAATAGAAGTAGATCTTACAGGACAGGTATGTGCCGATTCTATAGGGTCTCAGATATATTCTGGTGTAGGAGGACAAATGGATTTTATACGGGGAGCTTCTCTTTCAAAAGAAGGTAAACCAATTATTGCTCTTCCATCTGTGACGGGAAAAGGAATCAGTAAAATTGTACCTCGCCTGAAAGCAGGAGCTGGTGTCGTTACGACACGTGCTCATGTGCATTGGGTCGTAACAGAGTATGGTGCTGTAAACTTACACGGTAAGAGTATACGCGAACGCATTAAGCTGCTGATTAGCATTGCTCATCCGGCTCACAGAGAATCTTTGGAGCGTGAAGCATTTGAAATTTGGCGATAAAAAGACTAAGTCTTTTATGTTGATTGGTCGTGGGTTTCAGCAGAGAAAAATCACAGCGAGATCAGTTGATCAGCCCTATGCTTTATAGCCATTATACTATCCCGAAATTCTTTTTGAATACTAAGCATGTGTTCTGGTGTTACTTCGGGTATTTTTTTACCATGATCGTGATGGCAAGCTTCACCATGATGATGATGGTGATGTTCAAAACCAGGAACTTCAATGAGATTTTCCGACCAGGATGCTAAATCGGATTGCAAGCTATCATACCGTGAAATAAAAACTTGATCAGAATCTGAAAGAGTATCCTCCTGTGTGCTTAGTTGCTCTTTATGCTGCTTCAGGCTGTCCAGTGTAGTTCTTACTAGCTGCTCCGTTTTGATAGCTTCTTCATGTATTGCTGCTGCTGCTTCGAGCTTTGGATCGATAGGCTCATTCGTGCAAGCCGCCATTATAAATAATAGTAGAAGTATGAATAAGGCTTTGTCTTTCATTGGATACTAATTTTTTACTGGTTCAGCATTGCGTAAGATATAATTGCAGTGGTCAAGGTCATCATCATTTAAAATCAATTGCCCTTTGAAAGTGAGCTGTTGATCCATTCTAAAGCGCTCTGTAACAGTAGGGTCCAACTGAAGCTCTACTATTGTCTCAGGTCCTGCAGCTCCACAAAAGAAACAGGAAGACAGAGGGAATTTGGAGAGAACATAGAATTTTTGTTGCTCATTAAATGGTATGAAATAACCAGACAGAATAACTTCCTGTTCATCTAGTTTAGATATAGTACTTCCAAACTTGGGGATCAGATAATAAGCTCCCAGGTCTTTTGAATATTGGCTCTTAAAGCGAACATCTGCCAATGATTTCCAATCAATCAGTTCTTGTGCTTTGATTGTAAACAGCGTGAATAGAGAAAATCCAAGGCAGAGAATTAATCGAGAGAAATTCATTTTCTTATTTTAAATGCAACAACGTTGCGAATATAACATTTATTGCTAACTTTCCTATTTTTGCAACAGTGTTGCATTTTAAGTTGTTGACATACTAGAATTACCCATGCATTAATATTTAATAGATTCTAAGTAAGAGAGCATAATTAGGTTGCTTTTTTGGTGGATCAGGTTTTTGCTCATATCAAGGCGTGGCGGAGTGTAATAGCCATAGCTATTAACACGAGTACGCAACGCAGATATGGGTAAAAAAATGCCATCATAAAAAGATTAATTAAATGTGCTCCCTTACTTAATTAAATGGATTTTGAGAGATCAGTCATTTTGACTTAAAGTATAATTAATTATGTCTACGTTTTTAAGCAAAATAAATGCAGATATTGTTGGCGCCTGGGCTAGTGGATTATGTGCGATCCATTGTGCGCTTACACCACTTGTTTTTATCGCTCAAGCTTCAGTTCATTTTGGGACACAAGTAGCGGGGCATTCAGAAATACCCTGGTATTGGTTATTGATAGACTATGCTTTTTTACTAATAGCTTTTTGGGCTATCTGGCATACTACGAGGCAGAATCCAAAATCCTGGATTAAATGGGGCATGTGGTCTGCCTGGTCACTAGTGGCTCTAACTATTTTGGCAGAGACTTTTCACTTTCATTTTGTAGGGCATGCGCTTATGTATATAGGAGCAATTGCCTTAGTTGGCTTGCATTTGTACAATCATTTGTCCGGTCGTACCTATGAATGATACATTTATTTTTAAAGACGCTCAATTCGGGTGTTTACATTTATTTAACAGCCAATGTTTATAAGGGGTGAGGTTCATTTGCGAGCAAGTTATCCACAAAATGTGGATAACTTTCAACGAGATGCCAGCGTTTTTTAGCATAGATTTGACCGCATAAAAAACAACAAGGTTGTGCACTAGATTATAAAGCGACTGAAAGTACTAAGTGCATAAAAAAAGGGGAACCGCGTGAAAATCGCGGGCTGTTGCGCAACTGTGAACGGATCAATTGTTTCTGTAAGTCAGGCTACCTTCCTTGTTTGTTGGCTTTTGCTTTCGCAAAAAAAGTAATAGCCGAAGCATGTACCTACATTATAGTAATAACTATATACCCGCCCTGGTGCTTGTTTGGGACTTTTATTGCTTTTTGCGCTGATTTACTAACCGAACAAGCTATAGAAAGAGATGAGCATTTTTGATAAACGCCTCAACTACAAACCGTTTGAATACCCTGAAATTCTAGACTTCACAGAAGCCATCAATAAATCATTTTGGGTACATTCTGAAATAGATTTCACAGCAGATGTACAAGATTTCCATACTTATCTGTCTGGAGAGGAAAAGCAGATTGTAAAGAAAAGTTTATTAGCGATTGCTCAAATAGAGGTAGCGGTGAAGTCTTTTTGGGGCAACCTATATGATCATCTGCCAAAGCCTGAATTTAATGGTTTGGGTAGCACCTTTGCGGAATGTGAGTTTCGCCACTCCCAGGCTTATTCTCGCTTGTTAGAAGTACTTGGATATAATGATGAGTTTGCTACGCTCATAGAGGTTCCAGTGATTAGAAAACGGGTAGACTATCTATCAAAAGCACTTGCTTATACGAAAGCAGATGACAAGAAAAAGTACCTGTTTTCACTCATACTTTTCTCCATACTTATTGAAAACGTATCGCTCTTCAGCCAGTTTGCAATTCTGCTTTCTTTTACCCGCTTTAAGGGGGTGATGAAGAATGTGAGCAATATCATAGCGTGGACTTCAATAGATGAGCAAATACATGCAAACGCAGGGATTTATATCGTCAATGAAATCAGGCGAGAGTTTCCCGATTTTTTTGATGCAACTACAATAACCCAAATTCGGGAAATAGTAGCTTACTCTATTGATGTAGAAGCAGAAATACTCGACTGGATATTTGAAGAGGGTGAACTGGAAAATATCAGCAAAAACGATTTACTCAATTTTATGAAATTCCGTGCAGATGAAAGCATGGAACAGGTAGGCTTGGAAAAACAATTCTTCGTTTCAGAACAGGATTATAAGCCAATGAAATGGTTTGAAGAGGAAATTTTTGCTAATAGCCTGGATGATTTTTTTGCCAAAAGGCCAGTTGATTATACCAAACACGATAAGAGCATTACAGCAGATGATCTATTCTAATGCTTTCGAAGTATTAGTAAATAACATAAATATGACCGAATATAAAGAGCGAATTGAAAGCTCTGTAACCAGGCTTTTTAAAGTGGTTTTTCCCAATACAACTAATCATTATAATACGCTGTTTGGTGGAACTGCTATGCAATTAATGGACGAAGTAGCTTTTATAACTGCTACGCGATTTAGCAGAAAGCGAATGGTCACCGTCTCTTCCAGTAAGATTGATTTTAATGAGCCTATCCCTGCCGATACAATTATAGAATTGGTAGGAGAGGTCGTTAAGGTTGGTAATACAAGCCTTGATGTGAAGGTGGAAATTTACCAGGAAGAGATGTATGAGAAAAAACGGCGCCATTCCATACAAGGGACATTCACTTTCGTTGCAATTGATGAAAACAGAAATCCGATTCCGGTTACATAAAAAATTAAACTAATGGAAAGACTTTGGTGGCTAAATAAGGAAAGTCAGCATATATTAAATAGAGGATATTTATTGGAAGGAGAAACCGCTAAATCGGCTATTGAACGGGTAGCCAAAGCTGCTGCTAATAGGTTGCATCAGCCTGAGTTGGCGAGTGCCTTCACAGAAATAGTCGAACGGGGATGGATGAGCTTAAGTTCTCCTATCTGGGCTAATATGGGAACAGAAAGAGGGCTTCCTATTTCCTGCTTTAATGTCTATGTGCCAGATACAATAGAAGGGATCACTCACAAATTGGGGGAAGTGATCATGCAAACGAAAATAGGCGGCGGTACTTCGGGCTACTTTGGTGAATTACGTGAACGAGGCAGCGTAGTGACAGATAATGGTAAAAGCAGTGGAGCCGTGAGCTTTATGAAGTTATTTGATACTGCAATGGACACCATTTCTCAAGGAGGAGTGCGCAGAGGGGCTTTTGCTGCTTATCTGGATATAGATCATCCGGATATCAAAGAGTTTTTAAGTATAAAAAAGATTGGCCATCCTATCCAAAATCTATTCTTTGGCGTTTGTGTACCGGATTATTGGATGCAGGAAATGATTGATGGTGATCGATCAAAGCGGGAAGTCTGGGCTATGGTGTTAGAGAGCCGGCAGCAAAAGGGATTGCCTTATATCTTTTTTACGGATAATATCAATAACCACAAACCAGAAGTATACAAGGAACAGGGAATGATGATCCATTCCAGTAATCTTTGTGCCGAAATTGCATTGCCATCCAGTGCTGATGAATCTTTCATTTGTTGCCTCTCTTCTATGAATCTGGAATTGTATGATGAATGGAAGGATACGAATGCTGTTCAATTAGCCATCTACTTTTTGGATGCGGTATTACAGGAGTTCATTGCCAAGACGGAAGGTAATCATTACCTGGCTGCAGCCAACCGTTTTGCAAAGCGCCATCGTGCATTAGGCCTGGGAGTGATGGGATGGCATTCCTATCTTCAAAAAAATAATATTCCTTTCGAAGGAATTCAGGCCAGAAGCCTGACTCATCTCATTTTTAAAGATATTAGTGAAAACGCTCTTAATGCAAGTGAGGAATTGGCCCAAAGATATGGTGAACCTGAAGTGCTGAAGGGGTATGGCAGGAGAAATACAACATTGATGGCGATTGCGCCAACTACCTCTTCCTCTGCGATATTAGGCCAAACCTCTCCAGGCATTGAACCTTTTAGTAGCAATTATTATAAGGCAGGATTGGCGAAGGGTAATTTTATGAGGAAGAATAAGCATTTGCATAGGCTACTCCAGGAAAAGGGACTGGATACTGAAAAAACATGGAGGAGCATCATGCTTCATCAGGGTAGTGTACAACATCTGGGAGATTTGACAGAAGATGAAAGAGCGGTATTCAAAACTTTTAAGGAAATAAGCCAGCTGGAAATAATTCAACAAGCAGCTATTCGTCAAAAATATGTTGATCAGGCACAAAGCCTTAATCTAAATATTCCTTCAAACCTGCCTGTCAAAGAAGTAAATGCCCTGCTGATTGAAGCCTGGAGGCAAGGAGTTAAGACACTATATTATCAGCGAAGCCAGAGTGTTTCTAAAGAACTGATTGCTAATATGGCTACCTGCACGAGCTGCGAAGCATAATAGAGTATTTTATTCCCTGCAACCTCGTTGCAGAAATGCTGTTGATATAGTATATTGCCTTATTGAAATTGTTCAAAGACTGCTGTGAAATGGTAGCAGTCCTTGAACAATTCCATTATATAATAAATGTAATGCAGGAAGACATTCAAAAAAAATTAGAAAAACACCACCTGCGCAAAACAAATATGCGTAGGGAGGTGCTAGAGCTGTTTTTACAATCAAAAGGAAAAGCACTCTCTAATCGAGATATAGAGCAAGCATTGAAAAGTGCTGATCGTATCACGCTTTATCGAACGCTCAAAACTTTTGAAGAAAAAGGCCTTATCCATCAGGCAGTTGATAATTCAGGAACTGCCAAATATGCCCTTTGTAGAGATGATTGTACGGTACATGAACATCATCATGAACACGCTCATTTTCACTGTACCAATTGTGATGAAACGATTTGCCTGGAAGGAGCAATTAATCCACAGGTAAAAGTGCCTACAGGATTTGTGGTAGAGCAAACACACCTTGTACTGGAAGGGGTGTGCGAAAAGTGTGGGTAGAGATAGGGCTATAGTATAGTCTGATAGTTTTGAGTTCATAAAGTATACAGGAATAAGTAAGAGAGCAAAACTAGACCACTGTTTTGTTCAAATAGATTATTGATCCAGGCTAGTCGGTCTGCTCTAAAGGCTGGGCTGGACGGAGTAGTACATGTAATTCTTAGCTACTTCTTAACTCCTATACAAATTATAGTTTTGCTTCAATTTATAAACGAAAATTTGTTTAGATCTTACAAAGATCGACATTCTTAATGTATTGTTTTTATTTTTTATCTGGCGCTTGTAATTTAATTTTAATCGGTTTGGAGTGAATAGTTTGTTTTGTAATTGACTTGTTTTTAGTGTTTTATTGTTGGTGTTAATTTTTAGAGCGATATTTTCTATTGCCATGAAATTAAATTAAAGTATAATTAATGTGCTAATAATTAAATTTAGTGTAAAAAATTAATACATTTGTCAAATACGATATTATAAGTTGAAATTAATTGAATCGGATTTAATTGGACGAAAATTAATTGGATAGAATTTAATTGAACCCCACGTATTGAATTGTAAATAATTTTTTTAACGTTCATTAAATACATTCAAATGTTGAAATCTTTATTATTAGGGGCAATTTGCCTCCTGATGACATTGTCTATTTATGCCCAAACGGATAGTTATTACTGGGCAGATAATACACGTATGTCCCTTACTCCCAGTACGACTCATTTCATCATCACTGCTGCTGATGCAACTATTCTTACAGGCATTAAGCCAGATAATGTAAAGAAATATGAAAGTTGGCCCCACAAACCTTATGCAGTAGTTGAATCCGCCAGCAAGCTAACCAGCTTTGAACTGCTTGTTGAGCTTGGTTTTGATACTGATGAGGTGCAGATTAGCCCAGGTTATGCACTTTCCGATGGTTTCATTATTTATCCTACCCGCGTCCTTGTTGCCAAACTCATTGACAAAGATGATAAAGCTGCCATGCTTCATTTGAGCAAACGCTTTGGCATGAAAAACATTACAAAAAAATTCGGAGTCTACAGGATTGAGTTGGAAAACGTCAATCAGGTAATAGCTGCAGCTAATACTTTACAGGAAAGTGGTTTATTTCACTTCGCTCAACCCGATTTCTATGCTCCGATTGAACGTTACCAAATTAGTGATCCGCTCTTCAACGAGCAGTTCCAGATGAATAACACCGGGCAAACCATAGACGGGGTAACTGGTGCCAATGATGCAGACTGTAATGCCCTGGAAGCCTGGGGAATTACCCTGGGATCTTCAAACACTACTGTTGCCGTTATTGATGATGGCCTGGAAGATCACGAAGACTTCAACAATGGTTCTGGCCAAAGCCGTTATACTGCTGGATTCAGTCCTGCAAACAATGGTAATGGAGATGCTATTAGTGGAAGTAATCATGGCGTTTCCTGTGCTGGGTCTATTTCCGCTAGCCATAATAGCATTGGTGTACGGGGTGTAGCACCTTTAGCCAATATGATCTCGGTTAATATCTTTGTAGGAGGAGAATCTACTCAAGATATTGCCGATGGTATTACGTGGGCAAAAAACCAAGGGGCTGATGTAATGAGCAACAGTTGGGGATATACTTCCTGCACAGTGAATTATTCCAATATAAATAGTGCTATTGCAGATGCCAATACAAATGGGCGTGGAGGCCTGGGATGTGTAATTATCTTCGCATCTGGTAACGGATACAAAAGCTGTGTTGACTTTCCTGCTAATAACCCTGATGTAATTGCTGTAGGTGCCTTTGCTAATACGGGGATTCGCTCTGCATACTCCAACTATGGCCCTGCTCTGGATATCATGGCTCCTTCTAATAATGTTGGTGGCCCTGGTGCAGGAGTAAGAACAACAGATCGTATGGGGGCCCCTGGCTACAACGGTACTAATTACACCTCTACTTTTGGGGGAACTTCTTCTGCCTGTCCAGTGGTAGCTGGAGTAGCAACGCTATTGTTGGGCTACGATGCAAGTTTGACCTCCTCAGAAGTCAAGAACATACTCTATTCTACAGCCATCGATATGGGACCAGCAGGTAATGACAATGAATATGCCAACGGCCGAGTCAATGCTTTAGGCGCACTCCAGGCTGCTGGTGGTGGCGGGCCAACTTGTACAGATGGCATCCAGAACGGACAAGAAACAGGTGTTGACTGTGGCGGGCCGGATTGTCCAAGCTGTCCTCCTGGCTGTAATGGAACAGAGGTGACACTATCTATTACTTTCGATAATTACCCGGAGGAAACTAGTTGGGCTATTACTAATAATGCTGGAGCTACTGTAGCCAGTGGCGGGACATACGGCAATTTCGCCGATGGTTCTACTTACACAGAGAATATCTGCCTCGTAGATGGTTGTTATACATTTACAATCAATGATACTTATGGAGACGGAATTTGTTGTGCTTACGGAAATGGTTCTTACACACTATCTAACGGAAGTACTATTCTTGCTAGTGGAGGAAGCTTTGGAAGCAGCGAAGCAACAGATTTCTGTGTAGGATCTACACCGCCGCCAACTTACTGTGCTTCACAAGGTAATAATACTAACTACGAGTGGATAGAACGCTTCCAGTTTGGTAGTATTGATAATACTTCTGGTAACAATTCTGGTTATGGTGATTTTACCAATTTATCTACCAGCCTTACAGCGGGTGGCTCAGTATCTGTAACTCTGGTGCCAGGCTTTGCCAGTTCTTCTTACACTGAATACTGGAGAATCTGGATTGACTACAACCAGGACGGCGATTTTGATGATAGTGGTGAGCTCCTGACTGAAAATAGTAGCACTGGGACTTTAAGTGGTACATTGAATATTTCTTCAAGTGCTCTGCCTGGTACAACCCGGCTACGAGTATCAATGAAATACAATAGTTATTCTACTAGTTGCGAAAGCTTTACTTATGGTGAGGTCGAAGATTATACTGTAACTATTGGCAGTTCGTTATCAGGAGGAGGCCCTACCGCTTACAACCAGCAAGTGCCTGGATTCTCACTCGATAATTCACATAATGTCTATCATCCTGTTATGCAGGTATATCCAAATCCTGCACAAGAATACTTGAACCTGGATTTCAGCTCTCGCACAAACAGTGCGGCCAGCATCGAAATTATTAATCTGATGGGCCAGCAAATGAAATGGATTAACACGCAAGCGTTTGAGGGGAATAATACTTACCACCTGAATATTGACGACCTACCAGTTGGTACTTATATGGTTCGTTTGAATGCTGGCGAAGAGCAGTATATAGAAAAGCTGATCATTGCGCGATAATAATTACGTAGATATAATTCTTCGTCAAAAAGAACAAGTAAACTGATAAATAGGATAAGTGATGCCATTATCTATATCGGATGATGGCATCTTTATATTTGGCAGAGCTATTTCCATACATGGGTTATATCAAAGCAAAAAACTCTGATACATAAAATATATTTTGATTAGGAATAAAATCACATACCGATTGGTATTTGTTTGTTGAATTTGTATCTTGCACACATGGATACCAGCCAAAAAATTATAGAAAAGGTAGCTCCCATATTCAACAAAAAAGGATATGTTGGAACTAGTTTGTCTGAAATCACAAAAGAAATTCAGCTAACAAAAGGAGCGATTTACTGTAATTTCAAGAATAAAGAAGAGCTGGCATTAAAGGCATTTAAGTTTAATATAGGATTAGTCATAAGGCCTTTGAAAGAGGCAGTTTTGAAAGCAGATACCAACCAGGCTAAGTTAAATGCAATTATAGATTATTACAGAGGGTATTATACTTTTAGTGAAAAAATAGGTGGCTGCCCAGTACTGAAAGTGGGAAATGATTCAAAGTATAATAATCCTAAGTTGTTTGATGAAGCAACCGCTGTCTCAAAACGGTTGATCCTTGGGCTTGAGCTTATTTTATCAGATGGAATGAAGTCTGGAGAATTTTCCTCATCAATGAATGCCCAGAAAATGGCCCGGAATATTTATTCAATGATTGAAGGTGGCATATTTATGGCAATAACTCTTGAAGATGAGACTTTTCTGACTGATATTCTAGACTTCATTGATCAGAAAATGTTGCAAGAGATACTGATGTAATAACTTTTTTTACACCATCACATACCGATTGGTATTTAAAGAAATGATTATGAAATTAGGTAGCTTCGAATGGGGAATAAAAACCTCAGGACAGTTAAATTCATTAGATAAATTGAATTTATCTCTAAAAGCATTAGGCTTAAGGTTGAATCGAAAATTCAAAAAACCAGCCATAGTATCTGAGTTTGATGTCTCGCATATTCAACTTCCAGATTCTAAAATAGTGAAGGAAACACTTGAGTATATTAATGATGTTCATCAAGTACCAATCAAACATCATTGCTTAAGGACATTTTTGATTGGTGAGTATTTTGGAGCAACTGAACAGTTATCGTTCGACAAAGAATTATATGCGATATCTGCTTTATTGCATGATGTGGGACTAGAAGAGCAGCATTGTTGTATGCATGAAGGGATTGATTGTTTTGCAGTAGAAGGCGCTAAAGTTGCTGGAGAGTTTTTAAGGAAGTTTGACTTCAATGAGAAAAAGGTTGCAATTGTTGAAGATGCTATTTCTTTTCATTTAAATGTAAATATTGATAAACCAATCACAGAAGCCTATTTACTAAACAAAGCTTCTGCTACGGATACGATAGGTTTGTATAGATACCAAATTCATGATCATACAGCACAGCAAATAGGTGACAGGTATCCCCGGAATGGATTTAATGAAGAAGTACATACCTTACTTAAGCATCAATGCAGGATCAGGCCGAAATCCAGAATTGCATTTTTATATTCGAATGGGTTTGGAGGGATGCTAAAGGAGAATAGATTTGAAAAAAAAGTGCTTTTGTAAAACTTTAAGTTATTTCCAATTCAAAATCATATTTGCTAAGCTGAGAGCTGGATGATTCTTTCCTATATTTGATTCCATAAAAACAGCTTTGTTTTAAGAAAGGCGGGACGGAACTATTTAATTGTGCCGCCCTACGCCTTACCCTAGATGATCTTTCTGATTTGGAAAATGCACTTAAATAAGATGAACTTCCACACACCGAAGGCTTCTTTTTTGGGAGATCAGATGGCTCTGAAACATCGGACGATTTGGACTTCATTAAAAAGGCAAGAAAGGTCATAGAGGATGGATGTCGGAGAAGGTAGTTATTAAAAATAGCCGAATCTTAAGGTAATACCACTTGACACACCAGATAATTGACTTGGTTTTAATTGATTAGTATCGCTAAATCCCAAAATGCCCCGATAGCCTATATGCGCCACTAATCTCATCCAATTGGTACAATTGAACTCCACGCCAACTTCTGGTTGTAATACTTTAATATTATCCAATTGGACAGTACTATTGTCTTCAATTTCGGCGATGGTGCTTTTTCCGCCTGCCAGCTTTAAACCAATGAAAGGATGAATATCTTTTTTCCCCATAATGCTATAGCCTAACCACAATCCTGCATAGCTTATGTCGAGCTTATACTTTTGATTGTTCAAGATGGTATTATTGAGTGTTACTCCTTCGCCAAACGCTCCTATGAAGAAATCTCCAATTATAAGACCTCCCCCTCCTCCTCCTGAAGTGGCAAACTCATTATTTAGTTCATAAAACGAGAAAATAGGTGCTCCGAAACCGCTAATAGTAGAATTAGAAAATAAAGTTTCGGATTGCGCTTGTGTGCTAGCAGCAATAAATAGTAAACCAATTAAGATTAAAAAATTTTTCATATTAAAAAACGCAAAAATTTTGAATTACCAAGCGACAAGACATGAAGTCCACTATTGCTTGATAATCGGATGATTAAATCAAATATATTTTACAGCCTTAAAGTTAGATTTACTAAAATCAAAAGGTAAGGAAGTGGGATAACTGACAAGATAAATAGATAATTATCAAATAGTTGGGACGAGCGGCAAGGTAGTTGGGACGAGTATCAAGTCGTTTTTGAGTCTCCAATAAGCGTTTTTAGAGTAGAAATGTAGTTTCGGGACACGGGTATTTCATCATTTGATAGTCCATTTAAAGTTAATCGCAGTCCTTGTGCATTGCCAACTACCTTTTTTATCAAACTTGTATTGACGATGAAAGAACGATGACAGCGAAACATAGGCGTATCCTGCAATTGATTTTCCATCTCTTTCATGGTGTTCCGAACGAGTTCTTTAGTCGCTTTTTCCTCTTTTAAATAATGTACAGCAACATAGTTTTGCATGGATTCTAAATACAATAAATCATGAATCGAAAGTTGTAAAGTATGGCTATTATTGTGGGAATTTAAAATGACTGTTGTTTCTTTTTTCGCAGGTGGCACGAGTGTAGATTGGATGTCGTTGGCTGTGGATTGATTTCGTTTATAAGCATTCATTTGAGTCATCAAGCCAAAGAAAACAATGGGAAAAATGCCTAAAGTCAAGGTGTTTAGAAGCATATTGAACAACGATGGCAAACTAAAATATTGCCAGTTCGTCATCAAGCCAAACAATAGGTAATTGCAGATTCCAATAAACAGAATCAAGAAGATAGAATCAATAATCCATTTTCCAAAAGTCCATGAAGGAATATCTTTCTGTAATTTGAGTGCATAATGCCCGAATAATTCAAAGATGATTACCGCTACTATCGTTACTAAGCCAAAATTGACACAAACCCAAAAAGGACCTATCGAATACCTATTTAATTCAAATGGCTGAATAATATATAAGAACAGAGCCACAAATATTCCCACGCCTAAATAAGAACGGAGATTTTTGAGCGGAGCAAAAGATTCAGGAAATGGTTCGTTTAATTTTTTTAAGAAAGATTTCACAAATCCAAAAGTAGTAATTCTTTTCAAAAAAACATCTTACTATTGCCCTTTGTTAGATTGTTTTCTAAAAGCACCTGGGCTTGCATTTGTATGCTATTTGAACGTATTGTAAAAAGCACTTCTCGATTTAAATCCTGCCTCTAAATCAATGGCTTCAATGGAGAATTTATCAAAAGTCTTGTCACACAGTAATTTCTTTGCTTCGCTGATATTCAAGAGTTTTGTCACTTATACATTTCTTTTCTTTAGTCCGATCGGCTATAGGTTAGACTATGTAAGGAAATTATAAGCCGTGCAAGACATGTCATACATATCCTATTCTGGCTTGTCGAAAGTCGAATTGATTAAGGAATGAATAATCCGTAAAGGGGAAGAATAAATAAAACGCCTCAAGGAAGCTTTAGGAATGCATCAAAAAGTATTTGCAGGCTTTTTGATTTAACCTCTACTAAAAGGACAGAAGCATCAGATGAGATCAAATCTATTGAGCAAGGCTTAAAATGGATATTGATAGATGGAAAGAGAGTATATGATGAATATTTTGGTAAAAGTATAAGAGAAATTCAGTGATATTTGAGAAAGCACCCCTACAAAATGACCTGAGGGAAAGAAATGAAAATTTTTTTCAAATTTTTTTGTGTCCATTTATGACCAGATAAGACCGGATAATGTTTGTATTTTGTTTGCAGATACAAAAGTGATTGTAAATATTTAATTTGTAATTAATTGATAATGAGTCAAGAAGGATCGTATTGGGCTATTGAGAGCTTGCCTTTGGAGCAGCTTCGGGCATTACAGGATCAGCGACTGGCGCAAATGCTTGATCGCATTTATGAGTATATCCCTTTTTACCGTAAAATGTTTGATGAAGCAGGGATACAGCCTGGAGATATAAAAGGAATAAGAGACTTGCATAAGCTACCCTTTACTCATAAAAGTGATTTGCGTGATAACTATCCTTTTAAGATGTTTGCTGTACCACAGGATCAGATAGCACGCATTCATGCCTCAAGTGGAACAACTGGCAAACCTACCGTGGTTGGATATACAAAAGGAGATTTAGATATTTTTGATGAAGTGGTAGCCAGGTCATTAGTAGCTGCGGGAGCTAAACCAGGAATGAAGTTACACAATGCATACGGATATGGATTGTTTACCGGGGGACTGGGAATGCACGGTGGTGCAACAAAGCTTGGAATGGCTGTAATTCCAGTTTCAGGAGGTATGACTGATAGACAGCTTATGATTTTACAGGATTTCCGGCCAGAGGTAATTTGCTGTACGCCTTCCTATGCGCAAACACTTGCTGCAGAGTGTCATAGGCGTGGTATCAATCCAGCCAGTTTAAATGTCAAATACGCTGTACTTGGAGCTGAGCCATGGACTGAAGCCATTCGTCAACAGGTAGAAGATGGCTTAAAAGTGACGGCTACCAATATCTATGGCTTGAGTGAAATTATAGGCCCAGGAGTATCACAGGAAGATTTCGAAGAAAGAGGAACCGGGAGCTATATTTGGGAAGATCACTTTTATCCAGAGGTCGTTGACAAAGAGACGGGAAAACCTTTGCCATATGGAGAAGAAGGAGTTTTGGTATTTACTACTATCACAAAGGAAGCCTCTCCGCTATTGCGTTATTGGACAAATGATATTTGCTCTATTTATTATGACCCAAATGCAAAACGTACCCATATCAAAATGAGCGCCATTAAAGGACGTGCAGATGATATGCTGATCATCCGTGGGGTAAATTTATTTTATACACAAGTAGAGGAAGTCATTGAAAAAATGGATTTCCTCTCCCCAAATTATCGATTGATTGTAACAAGAGAAAATACACTGGATGAAGTAGAAGTGCAGGTAGAAGTGAAACCAGGGGTTGATCCTTATAATGAAGCTTTGAGCCAGCAACTTCAATCTCGCATCCGGGGTACAATAGGCCTTGGTATGAAAATAAGCTTAATGCAGGCAGGGATGGTGCCCCGCAGTGAAGGAGGGAAATTGAAACGGGTTATTGATCAACGAAAGCTGTAATAGAGTTGTTATTTTACCTTTAAAAAATCTTTTTAATGGCTGATAATAACTCTGAATCGTGTGCTCGTTGTGGAGCCAACTTTAGTTGTCTTCCTCAGGATGTTACTAATTGCCAGTGTTACGGTGTAGTATTGGGGCAAGCAACCCGTGATTATTTAGCAAGTACTGATTATAACTGTTTATGTGCTGCTTGCCTGAAAGATTTAGATGCCTTGGTGAAAAAAGCCGTACCTCATCAATTTCCCAAGCGCCCGGATCAATTAAAAGAAGGTTTACATTATTACATAGAAAATGGATATTGGGTTTTTACAGAATTCTATCATTTGTTGAGGGGAAACTGCTGTGGCAATGGTTGTAGGCATTGCGCGTATGGGAATAAAAAGAAATCGGTGTAAACTCAAGTTCAAATCGCAAGCGTAGCTTAAGGTATATCAAATTACCCGTAGATACTTTCGTCAATCGCGTTTGCCAAACTACCATTACACACAAGGCCAGATCCTAAAAACAAGATATACGATAAATCATCTCCTTTTTATTCATATAACCCGCCAGTTATATAACTTTCTGATCACATGCAGTATCCATATCTTACAAAAAATACTTCGTATACTAACTAATTTTCTATTTTTGCAGCGACTTATTAAAACCTAACCAGATAATACTAATGATATGAAAAGCCTATTACAGCAATATAAGGACAAAAAAGCTGAAGTAGTATTTGAATGGCATGACGATGAAACAGGGGCTGAAGGATGGATTGTGATCAACTCACTTCGCAATGGTGCAGCAGGTGGAGGGACCCGCATGAGATTGGGGCTTACAAAAGATGAAGTAGAGTCTTTGGCTAAAGTCATGGAGATTAAGTTTTCTGTTTGTGGGCCAGATATAGGTGGTGCAAAGTCAGGGATTAACTTTGATCCTCGTGATCCTCGTAGAGACGATGTACTGCGTCGTTGGTACAAAGCGGCTTATCCTATACTTAAAAATTACTATGGGACGGGCGGCGATTTGAATGTAGATGAGCTAAAAGATGTTATTCCTATCACAGAGGATCTTGGTTTGTGGCATCCTCAGGAAGGTATTGTAAATGGGCATTTGAATTCGAATAGCGGAGAGAAAGTAAAGGTAATTGGTCAATTGCGGTATGGTTGTGCGAAAATAGTAGAAGATGCTAGTTTAGTACCTGATGGTCACAAATATGCAGTAGCTGATTTAATTACGGGCTATGGTGTATCAGAATCAATCAGGCATTTTTATAATACTTACCACCAGCAATCTTTGGATGGAAAGAAAGCAATTATACAGGGGTGGGGGAATGTAGCTTCTGCTGCTGCAAGTTATCTTACACTTGCTGGTGCAAAAATTGTAGGTATAATTGATAAGGATGGAGGTGTGATTGATGAAGGAGGAATGGGGGTTGAAGAAATAAAGCAGCTGTTCATTCAAAAAGAAGGTAATAAGCTAGTTGCAGAAAAGATGCTTAGCTTCGAAGAAGTAAATCAACGCATTTGGAAACTGGGAGCTGAAATTTTTGTCCCTGGTGCGGCATCTAAGCTTGTTACTCGTGAGCAAGTAGACAACTTGATAGCAGGAGGTTTAGAGGTTGTTTCCTGTGGTGCGAATGTCCCATTTGTAGATGATGGCATTTTCTTTGGTCCAACAGCTTCTTATACAGATGAACAGGTTAGTTTGATTCCTGATTTCATTGCTAATTGTGGAATGGCAAGGGTGTTTGCATATTTCATGGAGCCAGATGTAGAAATGACAGATCAGGCCATATTTAATGATGTATCTGATACTATTCGTCAGGCAATTGAAGATGTTTATAATGTTCATCCTAGCCCTCAGTTATTTGCATCTAATGCTTTGGATATCGCGTTAGATAAATTAATGAATGATCAGGGAGCAACAATAGAATAGTGTAGACGAGATCTATATGTAGACTGCTTGAGGTTTTGAGAAAATATTGTGTATTTTCTTATAAGCTTTGTTTCTATAAAGAAATATTACAGCTGTTTTTTAGACATAAGTAGCTGATATGCAGTCACAGAAAGTACTTTTTTTGCCATTTTATATAGTTTTAAGGAGATTTTTTCTTTGTATGGGAAAAAATTAGCCATAAATTTGTAACCCGAAAGGGAAATATCAGTATAAATAGGCAACTATCTATTTTGTGATATACGTTTACACCGATTTGAGTATTAAGAATTGATCAAAAGTTAACTTTATCGCTTTTGGGTTTTCTAAAGAACAAAAGCTTGGTGAAGGGTTTTAACTGCACCAAACACAAGAGGAAGGAAAGAGGTTGGTAGAAAGGCCGAATGATGAAGACATTCTTGATTAGGACTAAAAATAATGAATGATACTACATTGCTCAAGGGAGGGGCAATGAGAAATCGGAGGTTTGGCAGATATTGTCTGTCAAACCTCCTGTTATAATAACTAAGTTTCCCAGAGAACCGATTTTAATCACTATGCTTGAAAAAACTAACATTAATCAATTAATCCCTATGACTATGATGAAGAGAAGTACCCTTCTATTAATAGTAGCTCTTCTTATAGGGCTAAGCGGCTTACATGCCCAAAATGCTACCCCAAAAAATATGTTTGAAGTAGGTGTGCATGGCGGTCATTTTTTCCTGTCCGGTGACATAGCTTATCAGCCGGGTTATGGAGCTGGCTTGCATGTAAGAAAATCATTAGATTATGTCTTTTCATTAAGAGGAGATGCTTTTTATGGCCTTGCTTCTGGAACAGAAGGAGCTCCGGAAACCAATAACTATAGAGAGTTCGAAACTACATACATGGCTGGTACCGTTTATGGTGTTATTTCTGCCAACAGCCTTCGCTTTAACCAATCAGTCCGGAAGCTTAATTTATATGCTATGATTGGACTAGGAGCCAGTTATTTCAAAGCGGATCGAGCAGCGAATGTTAATAGCCGCCAACTGACAGAAGGAAGTTACGAATTAGCTCCTCATCTAGCAGGTGGTGTTGGTGTTGCT
Source organism: Chitinophagales bacterium (assembly GCA_022360175.1). GTDB lineage: Bacteria > Bacteroidota > Bacteroidia > Chitinophagales > Saprospiraceae > JAKSDI01. Next base: position 13,818 of record JAKSDI010000173.1, on the reverse strand, counting down.
TTCAGAGTAAGCCCGAGAATTAATATTGGTGTCGAACACCAGATATTTACTGCTTTTGGTTCACAGGCTGACTTGTTAGATGGTTACAATATGCAAGGCAATGAACGTTCCTTGTTCCGCGATATTGGCCAGTTCTCTAATCTGGTAATCAATATTAATATTGGTAATGCCAGCAAATATTCTGAGCCACTATACTGGGTCAATCCTCTTGAAAATGTGATGAAGGATTTATCTGAATTGAAAGAAAGCCAAAGCATGGCAATTGAAGATTCAGATGGCGATGGTGTTATTGATGCTATTGACCAGGAGCCTAATACAATTCCGGATGTACCTGTAGATACTAAAGGGCGTACATTAGATAGTGACCGTGATGGTGTACCTGATTATAAAGACCGCGAACCATACTTCCCTCCTCGTCCGGGAGAACGTGTAGATGATGAAGGTGTAGTTGTGAACCCTGTATCTCCTCAAGGCGGCGGTGTATCTGAGGATCGCGTACGAGAAATAATAGCTGAAGAATTACAAAACTACCAATTGCGTGATGATCAGAGCGGCGGTGCTAGTGGTGGTGGCGGTGCTGGAGCACCTATGGCAGAGTGGTTCTTGCCTATGATCCATTTTGGCACTGATTCGCATGCTATTAAATACTCTGATTATGGTACTTTGGCAAGTATTGCCAGAATGATGAAAGGAAATCCATCTCTTCGTTTAGTCGTTACTGGTTTTGCAGATGCATCTGCACCAGAATCTTATAATGATGAGTTATCATACAAGCGTGCTAAGTCAGTAGTAGATCATCTAGTGAATAATCACGGTGTAGGAAGAGGCCGATTGGTATTACAGTGGAAAGGAGAAGCTGAATTGTTGGTTCCTAATGCGAGCAGTTATATGAACCGCCGTACAGAGTTCCGCGTAGCTCAGCCAGGAGATGTAGAAATGGACCCTCCATCAGGTGGCAGTAATTCTGAAGATGGATATTAATTAAGTATTATCTTATATAAAAGAAAAGCCGCAGGGAAAATATACATTCCCTGCGGCTTTTTTATATCATATTATGGTGTAGCTTTTACTTCTTTACCAAGCGGCGAGTACTGCTCTTATTTCCATCAGAAATAATAACTGTATAAACACCAGCTGCTAATTGGCTTACATCTACTGTACGATGTTGTGCACCATTAATAAGGGATAGCGACTCAGCATAAGCTATCTGTCCTTGCATGTTCATAATACGCAAGTTGTAATTGCCTGAAATTTCGCTGTTAAGAGATAGGCGAAGTTCATTCGCTACAGGATTAGGATAAATATCCATCTGCTCTAATAAACCATCAACACTTTTAGTACTAACCAATGTTTCAGAAAGTACTAGAGGATTATTTAAAAAAGCAGAACCATCGCCTCCACTACCATTTGCTCCATCAGCAACGACAATAGCAGAGTAGATATTTACATCACCTGTACCAGCTTCTGGTGCAACCCATTCAACTTCGAAAGTATTGTTGTTGCTACGGCTGCTTTGTTCTGCATATTGGCGGCCGCTTAATTCAACAAACTGTATGCCTGAAGGAGCATTTTCGAAGCTACCTGCCTGAGAATCATCAGTTGCTTTCAACGCTACTGCCTGGAAACCATAGCCTGCAGGCATACCGCTGCCGTGTCCTGCTACAACACGGAGTGTATAGCTTTGTCCAGGTACATAGGTGTTTACCGAGCTACCATTGTCCAGTACATCAACAGTGATGCTTGGAGAAAATTCACCTGCACTATGGCAAGCTTGGCATGGTGCAGGGCTTATAGGAGAACCGGTGCGGTCAACACCTTGTACTTCAGCAGGCCCTGCTGCATTATTAGTGAAAAGAAAAGCAAAGCCCGCAAGGGCAAAAAGGGTGTAAACAATCTTGGATTTCATTAGCATAGTGATTTTAATAATGAGTGAAGTAGAAATAAGTGAATTAAAGTTTAACCAAAATATATGACAATTTTAGCAAATGAAAGTTTAAACATCTTTTTTTCGTAAAAGCGCCGTATAGATTGCAAAACAGCTTTTAGCCATTAGGGAAAAAACTATTTTCCTCGTTTTTGCCTAATATCCCTTTGAAATGATTGTTGATATAATTGAAATCATCTTCATAATGACCAGATGGGTGAAAGGGCTCACTAATATTAATGATCTTATCTTTCCAATTAAATTGAACTAAAATAATAGGGACATTTGCTTTAAGTGAAATATAATAGAAACCAGTTCTTAATTTATCTACCTTACGACGAGTACCTTCAGGAGCGATACAGATAGCAAAGGCTTCACGGGCATGGAACATATCTGCAATAGTATCAACCATATTGGTACGCTTAAAGCGATCTACCGGCATTCCCCCCAAGGCTCTAAAAACCCACCCAAAAGGAGGGCGAAAAAGAGATTTTTTACCAACAAAAAAAACTTCTAGCCCAAATGCTGCCCGGGCTAATAAGCCAACTGGAAAATCCCAGCCTGAAGTATGGGGCACAACAATAAGTATATATTTTTTAGGAGCTTGAGTTTGTTCTGCTTGTAGTTCCCATCCCCACCATTTTAGAAGTTTTCTGCTAACACTTTGCCACATTTTTCCTAGAAAGATATTATATTTTATTGACCTAAATGAAGTAAAGATGTACTTGACTTATTATTATAATTGTTTGAAGTAAGTACACTGTTAGTTTATATGCTTGGCCAGATTATACTATTCTACACTCATTCCTTTGCTTTTGCAACATCTTCCCTATGCTCTTCGTATAAGTACTGTTATTCATCCCCAGTAAAAAATCGTAATTTTACATTTTACGACAATCATGATTGGGGGAAAACCGATAAAAGTATTGAAGCATTATTTTTTACTCATAGGGCTACTGTTGTGTAGTGTTTATACACATGCGCAGGTATCAAAGGGAAGTGAGGAAATAACGATTCCTCCAGTAGAGATGATATTTTCTCAGGAAGGAGGATTTTATCCTGGAGAAATAAAAGTAGAAATAACTTCCCCTGGATCAAATGTCTATTTTACAACGGATGGCAGTAAACCAGGGCGTAGAGCTTATCATTATAATCGGCCTATTGAAATTCGAGAAACAGTAACTATTCGAGCGATCGCATATCATGACGACGGACGAAAAAGTGAAATTACTAGCCATACCTATCTAATCAATGAACCAAATACGAATTTTCCTGTAATAGCAATCGGAATTTCACCTTCCGTATTATTTCATCCTTATCATGGTCTATTCATGTTGGGGAGTAATGCTGTAGATACACTGTGGAAAAAACCTGGAGCCAATTTTTGGAGTAAGCGGGAGGTGCCAGCCAATATAGAAATATTTGAATCTAATGGAGCCTGTGTTTACCGTAGCCTGTCAGGTTTTCGCTTATTCGGAGGAATGAGTCGCTTGTTTCCTCAAAAATCGATAGCCTTGGTGGCGCGTAATAGATATGGAAATAAACGATTTAAGCACAAAATCTTTGGAAAAGAAGCTCCTGGTAAATACAAGTACCTGGTACTTAGAAATTCGGGCAGTGATTTTGGAAAAACGCATTTTCGAGATGCATTAATGACGGATTTAGTAAAAGATTGGGATATTGAGACTCAGGCTTATCGCCCTGCACATGTTTATATTAATGGTAATTATTGGGGGATATATAACCTGAGAGAAAAAGTAAATCGCTACTTCATCGAAAGTCATCAGCCAGATATTGATAAAGACAGTATAGATTTAATTGAGCACCGGTATACACGTAAAAGAGGAAGCTTACAGCATTATACCGATGTACTCAATTTCTTGTCAGAAAATGATTTGTCAGTTAGAGCTAATTACGAGTATATTAAATCTATGATAGATGTAGAGAACTTCATAGATTATCAGATTGCTCAGATATATTATGATAATCAGGATGCCGGTGGGAATATCAAATTCTGGCGGCCTCAAACCTCTACGGGTAAATGGCGCTGGATATTATATGATACAGATTGGGGATTTGGGCTACACGAGCCCGGCGCTTATGAAAATAATAGTCTTGGCTTTCATACAGAACCTAGAGGGCCAGCCTGGCCAAACCCTCCCTGGAGTACTTTCCTGCTACGAAAAATGTTGGAGAATGATGAATTCAGGTCGAAGTTTGTTAATAGAATGGCAGGGCATTTGAATGATGCTTTCCACTCTGATAAGGTATTGGCAAAGATCGATTCTTTTTATATGCATTTAGTGCCTGAAATTGGGCGTCATCATAAGCGGTGGAAACTTAGCCAGAGTAAATGGGAAGAGGAGGTAAATATTTTGAGGACTTATGCCCGGGAGCGGCCAGCCTATATGCGCATGCATATGATGGGCCAGTTTTATACGGGCGCTCAGCGAAGATTAATATTAAGTACAAATGTAGGAGGGCGAGTAATTGTAAACAACCATTTGTCTGTTGGCAATGATACACTGGATGCTATTTATTTCGAACGTTACCCTATCCAATTGAAAGTGGTTGCCCATCAAGGCTATCGTTTTTCTCATTGGGAAGGTATAGAAGCAGATGAAACGCTCCGCTCCATTACGCTCTCCCTCCATGAAGACGTTACTCAATTGAGAGCTGTATTTGAGCCTTTTGTCCATCCTCTGGAAGGGCAAGTAGTAATTAATGAAATTTGCCCTAAAAGCAAAGAGGCAGGAGATTGGATAGAAATATTTAATAACAGTGACAAACGAGTCTCTCTAAAAAACTGGACATTGGGTGATCTAAAGAGAAATGAATTTACTTTTCCTGCAGTATATGTCGCTCCCAATGATTACATCGTTGTTTGTAGAGATTCCGCCAAATTTGTAGCAGCTTTTCCAGATTGCTACAATGTAATAGGTGGTTTGGGATATGGCCTCAATAAACGGAGAGAAAATTTGGGCCTATATTCTATTCTTGGCGCAATGGTCGATAGTATTTCTTATGAAGCACCTCCTGTAGATTCTGCTTTTACCCTCAACTTGCCCTTACCTCGCCTGGATAATAGCAATATTGCCAATTGGGAATTTCGCTACGGGGAAGGTTCTCCAAATGCAGCAAACCCTTATTATGTAGAAAGCAAAGTACGTAATACCCAAGTGAAATGGATGCAAATGGGGCTGGCTGCTGGTATACTACTATTAGGTTTAGTATTATTAGTCTTTAGGAATAAAGGTTTGTTGTAATCAGAGCAAGTATATCATTACATCACTTTCTAACCCCAATATCGTATCACCATAGAGCTGAAACCCTCCAAATCAATTCTTTCTGTTTTCTAACCACATCACCCTTCGCCCGACGTAGCTGGCAAGCGTAGTTGGGATATCACCACATAACTCCTGCTCTTCTACCTAAACTACCGTAAAAGCACAATCCTTTCTCATTACCTCTTCCTCTCCCTGAATTCTGGTATTTTTTTTCTTTCACTGTTTCGGGGGAGGTATGGGATTACACATTGCCTCATCTTTGTAGAGCCGGATAGCTACAGCAATATCACCCTCTTCAATTAGAGAAAACATCCTTTCTATTCAACCTCATTATTTATCAAAAACTAATATTATGAAGTATTTTATTGCTACTGTATTTGCGCTATTGCTTTTCGTGCCTTTAGTTTTCTCTGATACCTGGATAGGAGGAAATGGTGATTGGAATGACCCTGCAAATTGGTTCGATGGTAGTATCCCTACTGCTAATGATGCTGTTATGATTGCTTCAGGTTCGGTACAAATCCCTTCTGGCTATACTGCTTATGCCAATAGAGTTCAGCTGTTCAATGGAGCTGGTCTTACTATCAATAGCGGAGGAGGACGGCTAATCGTAGATGCAGCTTCAAGTACTACTTTTGGCGGCATTACTATCGATGGGAGTCTGGATGTACATGGTTTTCTCATTTTAAGAAATGTCAATTCCGGCGTAGGGATGGTTATTCAACCTAACAGCTCTTGCCACATACATTCAACAGCTTACTTCACATTGAAAAATATTGCGACTTCAGATGGAATATTAGTATCTCCGGGAGGCCTGTTTACCAATGATGGCAACATGTTTATTAGCAATATTGATAATCATGGGATAATGATTGGTGGAGGTTTTATTAATACAGGATCGATAGATATCCTCAGTGCTTATTCAGGTATATCTACTAGCCAGGGTAGTTTTGAAAACTCTGGAGCGGTCAGTATCAAAGGAATGGTAGGCAGTGGGCTTGCTTTTGTAAATGGAGGGAGTGGCTATAATGAAGAAGATGGTGAAATTGTAACTTCTTATGTGCAAAGTGGAGTCGTTGTAAATAGCCCCAATGCTTTCTTTGGAAATCATGGAGTGATAAGAGCAGAATGGCAAATAGGCAATAGTGGTGTTGCATCGTCGGGAGCCTTTGTCAATCATGAGCAAGGCCTCATTATGATTGATAATTCAGGAGAGAATGGTATATCTACCTACCTTGGTGGAATCTTTGATAATAATGGAGAAATTATCATCGGAGAGCACATACAAGCGTATGCGATAGACAATATGAACTATTTTTATAATTTGCCTTGTGGGCAAATCACGATGCATAGTCCTGTATACAATGCTGGGTTTACCTACACCACCTTTTCCAATGAAGGTGAAATCTATAACTATAATACTTCAGGTTCTTCATACAACTATAGTACCTTCATTAATGAAGGCGTTATAGAAGACAATCCAGGTACCTTGCTTCCTGTCGTTACTAATGATGAAGTTATTGCTACAGCCCTTACGGGAAATGTGCAGGTAGGTGTACCTGTTAGTAATGTGCTGGATTTGGGAACAATAGATCACTATATTGTTAAAGGATTTTATACCTCATCCGCACTTACTGCCAGCGCAGGTACATACAATATATACACCAACCAATGGACACCCAATGCTGCTGCCGAAGGTTTAACAGAAGTATACCTCCATGTTGGCTACAGACTTAATTATACAGTGCCGTGTACGTCAGTTGTAAAAGTAGAGATTCCCAATGGTGTACAGCCATTTACTTCTTCCTCTCCCTTTGGGCCTGAAGCAATCACTACAGAAAAAAGTACACAAAAAATCCTTGTATACCCCAATCCATTCCAGCAATCCCTTCACCTGCAAATACCTGCTGATATAACTGGTGAACATACGCTGAGTATTCATAATTCAATGGGAAGTTTGGTTTGTGAACAATCCCTCATTGTAGAACCAGGACACTTTACACTAGAGAGTTTATCTGAATTAGTTAATGGTACCTATATGCTTAGTATCTCTAAAAACGGTAGCACTATATGGCAGGATAGAATAGTGAAACTAGACTAATAACTACATCAATGTAACAATTATGAAAAATATACTTGCTATTATATTTACATTATTGCTATTCGTACCACTTAATGCTCAGAATACATGGCTTGGCGGAGATGGCTATTGGCACAATGCCAATAGGTGGTCATATGGTACCGTCCCTACAGCAAATGAAGGCGTAGAAATCAATAATGGTACGGTCAAAATACTTTCTCCTACTTCAGCTTATGCCAATAGGGTAGAGGTCAGCACTGGAGCCAGTTTGATTGTAACAGCTGGAGCTAAATTGACAGTGGACGCTTCTACTAATAATAATGTGCATGGTATGATGATAACAGGAGATTTGGAGGTGAGAGGAAAACTGGCAGTAAGCAATGTAGGGTATGGCGATGGCATTAACCTCTCTGGAAATGGTGTTTTTTTGATTAAGAAGAGTGGTGCAGTGAATATCAGAAATACAGATTCAAATGGTATTTGGAGTAATGCGACGGTCATTAATAGAGGATATTTATATGTAACAGATACTGGCAATCATGGGATATTTAACCTTGGATTGATTGATAATGATCAGGGCAATGTCACAATGATTGATGTAGGTGCTAGCGGCATTTCCTGCTGGAGTACTGCGCAATTACTGAATAGTGGCAAAATTTCTATCAAAGGGACAGGGGCCTGGGGTATTTATTTGAGAGATGGTTCTTATGCCCACAATGATGATGGAGCAGAAATAATTATCGCTTATACTGCTAGCAGTGGCATAGTGACCGTCTCCAACAATAATACTTTTGAGAACTCCGGCAGTATTTATATTGCTCATATAGATGTCTATGGAATTTATAATTATGACACCTTTATTAATCATGAAGAAGGATCAATAACGATAGAGGATGCTTTGTATGGCCTTGTTAATCAGCAGGATGCGAATTTTGATAACACAGGGGCACTATTTATAGGAGACGAAATGACGTTTGGAAGCCTCTATAATAAAGGTGATTTTATAAACGATGCCTGTAGCGAAATCAGCACCGATAATAAGGTGAGGAATTATACCCCAGGTGTTATAAATAATGAAGGAAATTGGTACAACAATAGCACCTTAACTTCAATTAATACCGGGCAATTTATAAATGATGGACTCATTGAAGATAGCCCCAATACCTTTCCAGTTTCTATTATTAATAATGAGATTATAGCTAAACCCATTAGTGGAATTGTACAGGTAGGTACACCAGTTAGTAATGCACTGGAAGTGGGCAATATTACCAATCACACTGTAAATGGATGGTATACTACAGAGGGGCTTACACAAACTGCAGGTCCATACAATGCAGTACTCAATGAATGGACGCCACATGCCAATACCGTCGGTTTGACGGAAGTATTTGTTAGCCTGAGTCATGATGATGATAATTGCAATTCTATTATCAGCGTACCAATTACTAATGGAGTTGTACCTTTTATTATGCCTGATATATTGGGCGATAGCAATAAGCCTCAGCCTATAAGCCAATTCGAAACCTATCCTAATCCTTTTGATCAATCGATGAATATTAGGATTCCATTAGATGTTAGGGGTGCTTATTTAATATCTATATCTACGGTATCAGGACATGTGGTATATAAGGAACAAGCCTTTCTACAAGCAGGAACGCCATGGACAATTGATATTGATAATCATTTGTCGAGTGGAGCTTACATTATTAGTATCAGCAATGAGCAATCTATTATCTGGACGGATAAATTGCTAAAACTTCCATAACATCTATGAAAACTTACAAGCCCGAGCGAATGATTTAAGAGTTCGTGGGCTTGTAAGTGCTCATTAGCAAGGCTTTTATATTGCAACTGAATTTAACGCACTCACTATTCTTTCTTTAATCTTCAGTATCTTTCTTGTGTAATCCACCCTCATTCCTATTATGAAGTACTTCTTTTGCTTTGGCCTTCTATTATTCAGTAGCACTTCTTTACTGTTCTCGCAAGAGCATCTTGATAGCTTGCAAAGGGAACTAGCTCTAGCCAAGATTGATAGTACCCGTATCCTGCTATACGAGCAAATGTTGAAACAGCATTTAGTAGCAGGGCAATTGGAAAAAGTATTGAATTTAAGTGAAGATGTATTAAAGGAATTTGAACCTAAAGAGGATAAAGTTGCCATACAAATGGCCTATCTTTTTAAAGCAATAGTGTTAAATCACCGAGGACAAAATGAAGCTGCCATCCGATTGTGCACGGAAGGTGCTACTTTGAGCATTGAAATAGGAGATAGCTTACAAGCTGCTAAACATTACACCAATATTGGTGCCTTTTATCAAAAGCAGGGAAAAAAAGATAAAGCACTTGAATTCTATTTGAAATCATATCCAATCTATAATCACTACAAGGATTATAAACGACTTTCCAGTGTGCTCAATAATATTGCTATCCTGTATAGAGAACAGGAAAATTATAAAGAGGCTATTGAGGTTTATGAAGAATCATTGTCTATCAGAAAAGCCATCGGAGATAATATAGGAATAGCCAACACCCATATGAACATGGGGGTGCTGTATAGTTATATAGATCAAATGGAGAAAGCTATCTCTAATTTGGAAAAGGCTACGGAAATATTTGAAATGCATGGAATTCAGGCCAATATTGCGAGTTGCAATAATGTGATGGGAAACATCTACTATAACCTTGGTTGTCATCAGGAAGCACTAGAATATTTACATGATGCCCATCAATACTTTGAACAACATCCTAATATTTGGTATCAGGCTAATAATGCTTTCGTTCTTGGCTCTATTCATTCAGCCAATGGGAATTATAGCGATGCAGAGCAGTATTTGGAAGAGGCAATAACATATAATAAAGCTGCTAATCGATGGGGTGATAAACAAGCTATCTTTTTGAAATTGAGTAAGGCAAAGCATGCCTTAGACAAGGATACCGAAGCATATGAAGCATTGCATACAGCATATGAGCATTTAGACTCGGTAAAGGAAGAACGACGAATGGAATTGGAACAGGAAAGTCTTGCCCGATTTGAAGTCTTGCAAAAAGAAAAAGCACTGGTTCTTAATCAATTGGAATTAGAACGCCGGACCCGACAGCGGGACATCCTAATTGTGAGTTTATTACTATTATTGTCTATAGCAGTTGGCCTGTTTCTTTTCCTTCGACAAAGGATTATGATTGCCCATCAAAAAGCAGAATTACAGCAACAGCGCATTAAACAATTGCAACAAGAAAAAAAGTTGACAGCATTAAGCGCTATAATTGAAGGTGAAGAAAAAGAGCGTATACGCATGGCAGCTGATTTACATGATGGTTTGGGGGGCTTATTGACTTCCGTCAAAACACATTATACGCAGTTGTTTAAATACCCAAATAGAGAAAGCTTACACACCAAAACCAGCCAGTTAATAGATGAAGCCTGTTCCGAGGTTAGGCGCATATCCTATAATATGGCACCACGTGCATTGACAGTTGCTGGCTTGAAAGGAGCAATAGAAGATTTATGTCTCAACATCAGAGAACAAGGCCTCAATTGCGAATGGGAAATTATCGATATAGACGAAGATAAACTGGAAAATTATGCTGTAAGCATTTATCGCATTGTTCAGGAACTGACCAACAATTGTATTAAACATGCTGATGCCAATCACCTTTTTGTGCAGCTTTATGAGAAAAATAAACTCTTGTCTATTTTAGTAGAAGACGATGGCAAAGGATTTGATGTGGAGTCAGGGCGTCACAAAAAAGGCCTGGGACTTTCCAGTGTGGAGTCCAGAGTAAAAATAATGAATGGCCAGTTAAATTGGGATGCTGTTCCAGGGGAAGGGACTTCCGTAAGTATACGCATACCATTGGAAGCCCATCTTAACTAGTATTAGGCTCTTTATTTCTGATTTTTGTCCACGAATTCCACAGATTACACTAACTTTTCTTACAAGTCTGGCCGGTGCAGGCAGGCTCGTGGAAAAAGTTGTGGATCATCCTAATCCTAAGTATACGCTAGTTGCGAATGAATCACTCACTTCTTAATGCCTTGATTGGATTGGATAGGGCTGCTCTGATACTTTGCACACTTACCGTTAAAAACGCAATCAATATAGCTAGAATAGCAGCTATTAAAAATACCCACCATTGTAATTGAACCCGATACGCAAAATCCTGTAGCCATTGATTCATGAAATAATAGGCGATAGGGGTAGCTGCAATTACACCTATTAGTACCAGTTTGAGAAAGTCTTTAGATAATAATCCTACAATAGCGGATACACTGGCTCCTAGTACTTTACGGATACCAATTTCTTTGGTGCGCTGTTCAGCAGTAAAAGTCGCTAGCCCAAATAAGCCCAGGCATGCAATAAATATAGCAATACCTGTAAAGATGTTGAGTAAATAAGCGCTTCTGCTTTCCGATTCATATAGTTTATCAAAGCGCTCATCCATAAATGTATATCGAAAAGTTTGGCCGGGAGCCATTTGCTGCCATATCTTTTCCGCCTCAGCAATCAAGCCTTGCATATTATCTGTTTTAGCCTTTACGGCGATAGTGCCAATGGGATCTGCCAGATAAAGTGCCAGCGGTTCTATCTTTGATTTTAAGGTTTCATAGTGGAAGTTTTCAACTACTCCTATAATTTTAAATGGTTCATCCATAAATGAACTGGCAAGGCGCTTTCCGACAGGACTGGCAACCTGAAACTCTTTAACCGCTGCTTCATTAAGAATAATAGATAGCGAATCTCCAGGGCGCTCCGCCGAAAAGCCGCGGCCTTCTTTGATGTTCACCCCTAGCGTGTTGAGGTATTCTGCATCAATTGGCCAGTATTGTACTGGAATTTGATCACTTGGGCTTTGAAGTTCTTCAATATAAAAGGCAATAGAACTTCTAAACCCTCCATCAAATGGGAGATAAGGGCTGGTGGTGGCGTTTTGTACCTCGGGCAAATTCAATAATGCTTTTTTAAAAACAGCTTCTTTGTCGCCTAATGCGTAAGTGTCTTCAATGCGTATAATCCTGTTTTTATCAAAGCCCATTTTTTTATTCTGAATATATCGCATTTGATGATAAACGGTAAGTGTACCAATAATCAATGCGGCAGAAATAGCAAACTGAAAAACGACAAGGCTTTTTCGGAGTAGTGGATTTTGCCCACTCTTACTGTAGCGCCCTCTCAACACTTCGATTGGGCGAAAGCCTGATAAATATAAAGCGGGATATATACCAGATAATCCACCTATCAATAAAGAGCAAAAGAATAAACCCGCAATAAACCATGGCGTATTGACAGGAATAGATAGTTCTTTATTTGCCAATTCATTAAATATAGGCAGAAATGCATAGGTGATCGTTAAACCTATAAGAGTAGCGAAAAAGCATACCAATACAGATTCTGCCATAAATTGAGCCATCAACTGCTTCCTTGCAGAGCCTAGTACTTTCCTTACACCTACTTCTCGTGCACGATTAGCAGACCGGGCGGTGGCCAGATTTATGAAATTGATACTTCCAATTAGCAAAAGAAAGATACCTATTGCACCAAATATGTTGATATAACGAATATCTCCTCCTGGCTGTAACTGTGGAATAAAACCAGCTGAGTGCAGGTGGACATCTTTTAAGGCTTGTAAGAATAACTGATACTTTTCTCCTTTACTGTTCCCTTTCGTCAGATCAATATCCATTTGTTCCTTAAAAGCGGTGGCAAAATATTTGAAGCTAAAATCTTCCAATTTTTTATTCATTGCTTCAATATCTGTACCTTCTGCTAATTGTACATAACAAAAATAATTGTTGGATAGCCAGTTATTATTCTCATAAGGAGCAAGGGTAGGCATGGATATAAAGTAATCAAATTCAAAATGAGAATTCTTGGGAATATTAGCAGTTACACCGGTGATGGTAAATGTATTGTCGGGATTGTTGTTTAATTTAATTTGCTTGCCTACAGGGTTTTCATTTCCGTAGAAGCGCTCGGCTATTTTTTGGGTAATGATAAGTGTATTTGGCTCTTCTAGCCAGTGCTGAGGATCTCCCGATATAACAGGAAAATCGAAAATTTCGGTAAATGCCTGATCCGCATAAACAAAACCATCCTGATAAACGCCTTCATTTTTGCCTTCTAATGTGATGATATTACTGCCTCCAAATTGATAATAGGGAGTGATTCTGGATGCATTGATTACTTCTGGAAAATCTGAGATTAATGTAGCCGGTAGTACCGATGGCATAGCTAGTACATTGGCTTCTGTTTGGTTGAAATTGACATCAAAAACCGTTCTGTAAATATTATTGGCATTACTATGATGTTGGTCATAACTCAACTCATGGCGAATGTATACGAATATGAGCAGGCAGGCAGCTATGCCAATGGCTAAACCAGAAATATTAATGAGGCTGTAAAACTGCTGTTTCTTCAGCTGGCGGAATGCTATCTTTAAGTAATTCTGAATCATAAGGCATCGGGTGGTTTAATGCTAAGAAAGCTCCAAATCTTATGCCTGTTTTTTATATTGTTGATTGTTAG
>JAKSDI010000050.1 GCA_022360175.1 Chitinophagales bacterium | reverse complement strand
GCAATTGCCTGACGCAAAGCATCTACACGAGAGGTTTGACCACAACCCATACCAATCAACTGCTGATTTTTTGCCAAAACAATAGTATTTGACTTTAAATGCTTCGCACAAATAGCAGCAAATAAAAGATCTTCCACTTCTGCATTAGTAGGAGCTTTTTTAGTGACTACCTTCAGATCGTCTGCCGTTTCTACTTTTAGATCAGATTCCTGTTCGATAACGCCATTGAGCAGGCTCTTAAAACTACGTGCTTGTACACTAAACTCCTTGATTTTGAGCAATACACGCTTCTTCTTCTTACTTAATAATTCTAAAGCATCTGCTGTGAATTCAGGCGCAATAAGCACTTCGTAAAATATCTTATCAATTTCCTGAGCAGTAGCTAGGTCGATACTTGTATTGGCAATAAGGATACCGCCAAAAGCAGACACATTATCAGCCGCTAAGGCAGCTGCCCATGCCTCGAGTAAACTGGGACGTGTGGCAACACCGCAGGAATTGGTATGTTTTAATATAGCAAAGGTAGGTGCAGCGTCCTTAAATTCTCTCATTAGGCCTACTGCTGCATCAATATCTACCAGATTGTTGTAGGATAAGGCTTTACCAGAGATCTTTTCAAACATATCTTCCAGTTGGCCGTAGAAAACGCCTTTCTGGTGTGGATTTTCGCCATAACGTAGCTCCTGGCGGTTCAATATACTATGCTTGAATGCGGTGCCGGCTTCTTCGTCTCGGTTGAAGTAATTAAAAATAGCAGTATCATAATGTGAAGAAACCATAAATGCACGACGAGCTAATTCTTTGCGTTCAGCCAGGTTGGTTTGACCATCTTGCTCTTTAAGAAGGTGTAGCAGCATTTCGTATTCATTTTGCGAAGGTACTACTACTACATCATTGAAGTTTTTAGCTGCACCACGTATAAGGGCAATGCCACCAATATCGATTTTCTCGATAATTGCGGCTTCATCATTGGTAGAAGCAACGGTTGCTTCAAAAGGATACAGATCAACAACTACCAGGTCAATTTCTGGAATATCATATTGTTCTAATTGCGATAAATGGCTCTCTTCTCTGCGAGCTAATAATCCACCAAAAACTTTTGGGTGAAGTGTTTTTACTCTACCATCTAGAATAGAAGGGTAAGAAGTAATATCTTCTACTGCTACAACTTCTGCTCCTAAGTTTTCTATAAACTTTTGAGTGCCACCAGTAGAGTATATCTTTACTCCCAGGCGTTTGAGCTCTTCTACTATTGGTTCCAGCCCATCTTTATGAAACACAGAAATGAGTGCTGATTTTATCTGCTTGTTTGCCATAACCTGCTTTTTTTCCTTTTGACAAATTTCGTGGAAAATGATTCGGGCAGGAGGAATGCAATCAATGAAAGCAGTCCTTACACCTGGATTATTTGTTTAAATCACGGAATTTGTCAACGAACTCTTTTTTTTAAGGCTGCAAAGGTACGGATAAGGGGGGAATGGGCAAAATATAGCTTACTACTCAACTTGTTGGAACCATAAAAATATACTGATCTGTATAGTCAGATGAATGTACTATTTCGATTTTTAGAAAATAATATTGGACTGAAACCATTCATTACACAAAATTTCAATTAATAATATTGCTTCAGAGAACTGATTATTGATGAAAGGTGTAGCGTGGTGAATTGTAGTTAAATAAGTGAGAGTTGCTTTGAAAAGAGAAGGAGTTAAGCTTGGTGGTTGGATTTAGAAACCTGACAATAGATGATTTCTGGTTGGTATAAGTATCAATAAGCATCTACTTTTGAATTGTACGGAATAAATTTTTGGCTATGAAAACTATCTCGCTCTCTCTTAACAGGGTTAAGTAGCCCGCCATTACATATTGGCGGGCCTTTTTGAAATTTCATATTCTAGTCATAAATGGGGAAAGGTTGCTATTATAAAAGGCCTTTCCTCTTTTCTACCCGAAGGTCGTTAAAACAAATATTGAGCTATGAAAACTATATTATTGCTGCTGGCAGTATGGCTGGGGAGTGCCTCGGCTGTACTGGCACAGACCTCTCTTTATGGTAAAGTGACAGATGATAGTGGGGAGCCTATCATTTTTGGAAGTGTAGCCTTAAATAAGGACGGAATTCTTGTAAAGGGTGCAGAAACAGATTTTGATGGAAATTATCAACTTTCAAATATTGACCCGGGAATCTATGACATAGAGGTAGCCTATGTTGGTTATAGTCCTAAAAAGATTCAAGGTATAGAAGTACTAGCTGGTATAGCAAACAAACTAGATATAGAGCTTCAGATAAGTGCAGTGAATTTAGATGAAGTAGTAGTAGTAGACTATAAGGTTCCATTGGTTGAGCAAGATAATACTACTTCAGGGGCTGTTATTACAAGTAGTCAACTACGACGTATACCAGGCAATAGAAAAAGAAGCCCGAGGAAAAGAAACAAAAAGAAAAACCAAACAACTACTTCTGAACAGATTAAAAACCTGCCAACTCGAAATATTAACGCCTTGGCAGCTACTTCTGCCGGGGTCTCATCAAGTGATGGTAATAATGTTGTGGTGCGTGGAACAAGAGATAATGGAACAGATTACTATGTAGATGGCATAAGAGTAAGAGGCCAGCAAATTCCTGAAACAGAAGAAGTACCAAAATCTTCAGGTGGAGAAGATTATGCGAGTATACCTGAAAATCAGTATGTAGATGTCTCCACAGAAGTGTTTTCTACTTTCTCTATTGATGTGGATAAAGCGGCATATAGCAATGTGCGTCGGTTTATCAATCAAAAGCAATTACCACCTGTTGAGGCTGTGAGGACAGAAGAGTTGATCAATTACTTTCAGTATGATTATCCTCAACCTGAAGATGAGCACCCATTCGCTGTTTATACGGAATTGAGCGAATGCCCCTGGCAACAGGATCATCAATTGTTACATATTGGATTAAAAGGACGAGAGCAAGACCCTGCAGATGCTCCTCCCGCTAATCTGGTTTTTCTAATTGACATTTCGGGCTCTATGAGCAGTGCGAATAAATTACCCTTGGTAATAGAAGCGTTTGAACTATTGGTAGAACAGTTGCGTGCTCAGGATAGAGTATCAATTGTTACTTATGCAGGTTCGTTTAAAGTAGCATTGGAGCCTTGTCCTGGTAATGAAAAGAATAAAATTATCAAAGCCTTAAGAGATATGCGTTCAGGAGGTGGAACTGCTGGGGGAGCTGCTTTAGAACGCGCTTATGAACTTGCAGCACAATATTTTGATCCCGAAGGTAGTAATCGGGTTATTATGGCTACTGACGGTGATTTTAATATCGGAATATCTAGCCCGGAAGAATTGGAAAAGTTTATTGAAAAGAAAAGAGAAAGTGGTATTTATTTAAGTGTTTTGGGATTCGGAATGGGAAATCTCAAAGATAATCGGCTAGAGGTTTTGGCTGATAAGGGAAATGGCAACTATGCTTATATCGATAATATAGAAGAAGCAGAAAAGTTATTTATCACTGAAATGACTGGCACGCTATATGCCATTGCAAAAGATGTAAAACTGCAAATAGAGTTTGATAAAGAGGCTGTGGAATCCTATCGCCTTATTGGATACGAAAACAGAATGCTGGAGAAAGAAGATTTTGAGGATGATACTAAAGATGCCGGGGAATTGGGAGCAGGGCATACTGTAACGGCACTCTATGAAATTATCCCTAAAGCAAATGGCTCGTCCTCTGAAGAATTGCTTACTGTTCATTTGCGCTATAAGCAACCAAAAGAAGAACAGAGTTATTATCTGTCGCACAAAGTAAGTAATGAAGTAATACCATTGGAGCAAGCCTCAGACAACTTTCGGTTTTCTGCAAGTGTAGCTGCATACGCACTCTGTCTGAGACAATCCAGTTTTATGGAAGGAAGCACTTATAAGTTAGCCAAAGAATTGGCAGATGGTGCTCGTCAGGATGATTTGGAAGGAGAAAAGGCTGCTTTTGTTGATATGGTAAAACAGACCGCTAAGCTAGACAAGCGGAAGTCAGATCAGGGACAGGTAACTGTCAAATAGTGTTTATTTAGAGCTTTATAACATTAAACACTCGTAAACATTGAAAAATGAAAACTCAATATATAATTATACTATTAGTCAGCTTGTTTTTTTCACTTACGGCAAATGCTCAGAATGTAAACTCTGTGCCAATGTCTTATTGTGTAAAAATGCCTGATTACAAGCATTGGCAATCTCATAATCAAAATCTTTATGCATCATATGAACAATATTGGCAATTAGCCACTAATACGCCCTTGGCATTTATGGTTACGAATGTGCATAATAATCCAATCGCAAAAGCAATTATTCAGTTGATAGATAAAGATGATGAGCTTATTTGGCAGGCTTTTACCAACAAAAAAGGGGAGGCTGCCTTATGGGTGCCAAAGGAAATAGAAGTAAAGCATGCCCTTATTACCTATCAGGGAGAGACACAGAAAGTAAAAGAACTTATTAGTACAGAAAGAGGGATAAACGAAGTCAGCTTGAATGTAGATTGTCAGGAAATTACAGGCGCAGATGTTGTATTGCTGATAGATGCTACCAGCTCTATGAAAGACGAGTTTGATGCTATATTTGCAGTAGCTCTACAAATGGATGCTACTATTATGTTGGCGCGTGATCAGGGAGAACGTTATCTCGTTCAGGAGGTTAATCCTGAAAATACGTCGATGGCATTTACCTGGCAGGCAGCAGGTGGTGGAGCAGACACAGAATCAGTAGATGCTATACTGATGGCGGCACTTAAAGCGCATGAATGGAATACAAATAAGGTCGCATCTATACTCTATTATATAACAGATGCGCATCCTAAACAAACAGATGGAGCTTCAACTCAGTTGAGTGATGTTATTAAATACGCAGCGGAGAAAGGAGTAGCTATTGTGCCTATTGCTGCTAGTGGATTAAATGAAGAAGGAGAGTATTTATTACAAAACATTGCATATATGACTGGCGGCACCTATGCCTGGCTAGAGGATATCCCTGAAAACTCTGAGTTGCATCGGGTACCTGCATTGCAAAATGCAGGGCAATCCACAGAATTAGACAAATATTTATCAGTTACGATAAGAGATCATTCTGCATATAATAGTTGCACACCTGATCAAGGTGGAGGAAGGCTAGATGTAAAACCCCAGCATTTGGCCACCTTCACCTGTTTCCCTAATCCATCTTCTACTCAGACAACTTTAAAATTGCCTGGAATTCAATGTACACTCGAAGCTTATGATTTAAGTGGACAGCTAATTAAGCAGTGGAAAACAATGGATGAAAAGTTTTATAAGCTAGATGTGCAGGACTGGCCTCCTGGTACTTATATAATCAAATGCCAAACAGCTAAGGAACAATATAGGTCGCGATTAATAGTAGTGAGTGAATAAGCCTCTTTAAGTAAGTAATATTGATCACTTACTTAGGACAAAGAGCAAACATACGCGCACGCGCAAATCTGAAAGATCGCAGTACGTTATTTAGGTTTAATGAGTGAAAGTAGTATGAATTTGAATGGAGTAGTGAGCTTGCTTGCTACTCCTTTTTGACGTAAAAAGAGCCCTGTTAATATAGAAGGTGGTATTGTGTATTTTTTTTTTTTTTTTTTATAGGAAAATAGGACTTTACTAAATGTTAGAGCGTGTTTGGGATTTGTTCTTTGAGACGATTTTGTCACTAATTGGGTTAGATAAGGCGGGAGGTTGCGATTTTAGCCTAAGCTAAATGAGTGTTCTTCCAACAAAATATAAGCCAATTAGGGATGAAATAAGTCCGATTAATAAATCCCAAACATGCTCTTAGTTTTCCACAGGTCTCACAGATATGCCTAACTAGCTGATAGTAGTCAGGTCTGCGGGAAACTAGATAATACTCCATTTACTATCTAGCGAACACCATAACCATAATTTTATGAACACCTTCAATCGTAGAAATTTCTTGATTCTATCCGGCTTACTCGGTCTGCAATATGGCCTTTTCAATGGATGCAATCCTAATATTATAGAAGAAGAGGAACCAGGGGGCAAAGAGGGGGTTAAACTGAAACGACCCAGAAAGGGAGAAGATGTGTTCGCTTATATACAACGAATAAGGGGGGACAAAGATTTAACGCTATATCGGCAAATTGTTGGTGCTGCCAATGAATTTAAAGAAGGAGATCAGGCATTGGGAATTGCAGCAGCAAATAACGAATCCAGAACTTATGCCCGAATATTACTAGGAAATACTCAGATACATGAATTAGAGTCCAATCCACTTTATAAGGACGAACAGTACGAGCTTATACGGCAAACAAGCTTACCGAATGAAACTACCCAGCAGTGGACGCTTTCACAACTTAAGGAGTACTTACTGTCGGCAGAAGAAACAGCAATCAAATCAATTATACCTGGGCTTAATAGTGATGTAATTGCATGTGTGGTCAAGCTAATGAGCAATGATGAATTGATTCGAGTAGGGCAGAAAGTATTTTCTCCATTACCAGGCAGTAACATAGGTAGCAAAGGGTATATGAGTGCCCGTGTGCAGCCCAATTCCCCAACTGATAATATTGATGATATTGTATGGCAGGTATTTGATGCCTGGTCATATGGTGTTGGCGATTTAGTGCTGGGTACGAATCCTGTGTCCAGCGAACTCCAATCGGTTGCTAAAATAGAGGCAGCTTTATATGATTTGTTGATTACTTTCGAACTGGAAGAAACCCTCCCCAATTGTGTTTTGTCTCATATTGATATTCAGGCGCAGGTAGAAGATTATCGGCCAGGGAGTACAGGTATCTGGTTTCAAAGCCTGGCTGGTACTGTAAATGCGAATGCTACTTTTGATGTGACTATCGAGAAAATGATGGCACATTGCGCAAGGCGTACCGGAAAATATGGCCTCTATTTTGAAACGGGACAAGGTGCTGATTTTACCAATGGGCATGGAGAAGGTTTTGATATGGTAGTACACGAAGCACGAAAATATGGCTTCATACGGGCTTTAAAACAAAAGGTATCAGAACAAAATGGACAGGAAGCCTGGGTACACGTAAATGATGTTGCGGGCTTCATAGGCCCTGAAGTCTTCAAAACCAAAGAACAGTTGGTACGTTGCTGTCTGGAAGATACAGTGATGGGCAAGTTGCATGGATTGCCAATAGGACTGGACATCTGTTCTACCCTTCATATGGACATAACACTGGAGGATCTGGACTGGTGTATCGAACAGGTCATGCCTGCCAACCCAGCTTATCTAATGGCTTTACCAACCAAGAATGACCCAATGCTGAGTTATCTGACGACTAGTTTTAGCGACCATGTGCGTATTCGGAATAAATTTGGTTATAAAGTCAATGATGCGATGTGGGCCTTTTTTAAGAAAATTGATATCATTGATCAGCTAGATCAACCTACAGTACATTTTGGCGACCCCATCTGGGTGTATTATCAGTATTGCTTAGCTAAGGGAGACAAGCGGACTCAGGCAGCTATATATCAGGAGGGACGACAGAAAATCGCTGAAATTCGTGAACGAGGAGTTTTTATTGCTGAAGGTTATGGTGAAAATATCTGGGACCTGGACCCTGTATTGGATAAAAAAGTACATGCGTTATACGAAGATGCCAAGGTAAGCCTCTGGACTGAATTGCCTAATGATTTTTCTAATACGATTCCAGCTGCTATTGCCATTCAAACTTCTTCTGAGAATCGGAAGGATTATGTGTATCATCCTGAATCTGGTGAGCGATTAAGTTCACAAACTATTCAGCAATTGGACAATTTGCGCCAGCAGTGGAATAAGCAAATACCGGATGTTCAAATCATCATTTCGGATGGCTTGAATGTGAGATCTATTATGGATGAAGGACACCTTACTCCATTTTTTAATGAGCTTTCCCAGGCTTTGAAAGAAAAGGCATATACTGTAAGCGAGACACCACTTGTCATCACTCATGGACGTGTACGTGCAGGCTACGCATGTGGTGAAATACTCTTTGGAAATGGATCGGATATAAAACAAAGCAGGGGGATTATTCATATTATTGGTGAACGCCCTGGTACTGGGCACCACAATTTCTCTGCTTACCTGACAGCAGCTACCGTAGAAAGCTGGAGTAAAAAAGGAACTGTAGATCATAACATTTCCAGAGTGGTCTCTGGGATATCTGATACAGCTTTGGACCCAATATTGGCTGCTCGCGAAACAGCAGATATTTTTGAGCGATTATATGATTTGAAGAGCTGATACTAAAAGGCACATGCTGGTTTTTGTGATAAAAACCCTTTCCTGTATACATATGCTACTCCTTCTGTACTTCAAAATATAAGGTATCACTGGCAATACCTGTCAGAATTCCGAGGCCGTTAATAACATTACTGGGAGGTTCTGTAATGGAAAGAGAGGAAGCTTCAGAGACATTATATAGTGCTGCGTATTCTGGATTTACTCTGAATATGATAACGCGATGTGTCCCAAATTGTCGAATTTCTCGATTAGGATCAATATTATAATAATCACTTATCTGAGGTTCGCTGGTGAACCTGAAGTTTCTGAAGAAACCATCCTGATTGGCAAAAAAATCATTGATGTATTCTGGATCATTTTCAATATTATGGACAACCACATAGTAGTAGTCTCCTTCCGAATTATCCCATGATATTTCTATTGCTTCTGCCACATTTTCCCCTATTGGAGGAAATGTTCCTGCTTCTATCTTTTCCATTTTTATAATAGTATCAGAAATGGTAGCGTCTTTTTTCCAGGGAATAAATGTGGTTGCACTGACCATTTCGTCATTATGCTCAAACTGTATTGTATAACTTTCACCACTCTGGATAAGTAAATTAGTATTTTGATAGTAACCTTCTCCTTCCGTTGTCAATTCAAAAGTATTACTACCATCATTTATCGTTACATAAAGATTGTCAAGGCTTACGATAGAATCTTCATCTCCATAAGAGATGGATTGTATAATGTGTATACTATCACAACTTTGGCCAGCATGGAGATAACCGGTCAGTACTGCTGTTTGAGATACGGTTGTACTAATGGATTCTTGTTCACAGGATGCCAAAAAAAGAAGACTAAGGAATAGTATTATTGTATATCGGTTGATATGATTCATTGTGTTGCTGATTTTAGTTGTACTCGATTTTGATGATTAGAATTTATCAGGCTATTAGATGGTGTATTTAGTGGAGAGACCAATTGAAAAACAAGCTTGGAGTAAATCCAAGGAGTGAAACATCAGTCTCCAATAGCTCCCCTTCTACTACTTCGTATTCCTTATACCACACATTATTGCGACCATAGAGATTATAGATGGATAAACCAAGGTTTGCTTTCGAACTCCCCAATCTGAAATCATAGGTACAGGAAAGATCCAATCGGTGATAATCGGGTAAACGAAAAGCATTTTTATCACTTACTTCAAAGAAAGTAGCAGTGTTGCCGTCCAGCAAATCTACTTCGTAGTAGCCGATCGGGGCGGTATACGGACGCCCACTTGCGTATATGAAAGAACCACCAAAAGTCCACTTGCCTAGCTTATAATTTCCTATGACTTTCAGCTCATGGGTTTGGTCTTGATTGGCGTAAAAGGGTTTATCTCCAAAAGCTTCAAAATCGTATTTTACTTCTCCTAATGTGTAGCCAATCCAGCCGGTAAATCTTCCTGTCTTTTTTTGTAATAGCAGTTCAATTCCTTTTGCAACTCCTGATCCAGTATAGAAGAATTCTTCATAATTTAAAGTGGAATTAGGACCAAAGCCCGATGGTGTAAATCGAGTGGTATATTCTGATAAACCATCTAATTCTTTGAGGTAGACTTCTAAATCAAATAGATAGATAGGGGTTTCATAACTTACTCCTGTAATATAGTGTGTAGCAGAGCTTATTGGAACGGATTCATCATCTGCTAAAAGCCAGAAATCTCGACTACCTTGTTGTATATCTTCCCGGACTATTCGGGTAGCAAATTGATAGTATTTACCCCAGGCTCCTTTTAATTTTATTTTATTGGTCAAAAGATAAGTTAGGGAGGCTCTTGGTTCGTTATAGAGTTGATTGTTTACACTGTAATGAGTACTTCTTATACCCCCTGTGAGAATTAGTTTTTGCGAAAAAGTATGGCGATCTTGCAGGTAAATAGAGTTTGTAAATCCTTGATCTAGCCTATTCAGTACCTCTATCGTATCATTCTGCTGGTATTGGTATGCTATATCGTTATAGGAGGATTGGAGCCCGAATTCTAACAAATTATTACTGGATAACTGCCATTCATTATCCATTTTTAATGAAATGTCCTTGAGGTCATTGTACTCAAAACTGCCGTTGTTTATAGTGAATGTAGTATCCTCTCTGGTAATAGCGGTTTCATCACTTCTATCCCGTTCACTATAATAATTAGAATAAGAAAGGTTGACATTGGAATAAAATTGATTATTCCATCGCCTACTCCATTTTAATGCTGAACCCCAATTACCCCATTTGGTAAGGTCAGTATTTTTACGATCAAAACCGAATGCTATATTGCGATTGCCAAAAGCACTATTATCCGTATTCCTGGAGTTGTCAAGTTTATCCTGTCCATTGTAAAAGCTAAATGAAAGTATATCTTTTTGATTTAGCCGATAGGTCGCTTTGGCATTTAGGTCGTAGAAGTAAGAGCTAGGTTCAACCTGCTGTTGTCCAAAACGCCTGCCCCCTGGTGGAGTTGCTCCATCATCACTTCCAGATGCATTTCGACTACCAATATTAGTGAAGTCGTCAAAAATATTGCTATAGAATTGACTTTGAAAAGAACGTCGGCCTGCAATAAGGAAAGAACCTTTACCATCATCAAATGGAGATTCTATAAATCCATTGATACTCAGTAGGCTTAAGCCTCCTCCCATATTGAATTTTTGAGAATTACCGTCCTTTCCTGTTAATTCCACAACACTGGAAAGCCTGCCACCATACTTGGCACCAAAACCTCCTTTGTATAATTGTACATCCTTAATCGCATTAGAATTGAACGCACTAAAAAAGCCAAAAAGATGATCAACATGATATACGGTAAATTCATCAAATAAAATCAAATTTTGATCGGGAGTGCCACCACGTACATAAAGCCCTGATGAACTTTCATTAGAGCCACTGATACCAGGCAATAGTTGTAGAGACCGGAAGATATCTTTTTCTCCAAAGCTTGGCAAGGTAGCAATGGCTGCTGGCGTCATGCCAACCTTACTAACACCAGTTGATGCCTTGAGTAATTGTTCTTCCTTTTCTGCTACAATAACTACTTCCTGTAACTGCTGGCCAATAACGGCCATTTGAATAATTAAATCCTGTCTGACATTATCTGGTGTCAGGCGGAAAAGGAGTGTATGATAGCCTAAATAGTGTATTTCCAGGAGAGAAGTATCCGAAGGCACATTTGGGATAGTAAAATAACCATCACCATTTGTATTGACGCCATTGCCAGTATCCTTTACCAGTACAGAAGCATAGGGAAGCGTTTCTCCACTTGCTTTGTCTTTTAGAACTCCGGATACTGTGATGTTGTAGTTTTGAGGGACATACTGAGAAGAAGCAATCGTTGCCTTGCCTTTATCAGGATTCTTGTAAAGAACAATTGTCTTGGGAGGTTTGATTTCAAAAGATAGATCCGTTTCCTGTAATAGTGTAATCAAAGCTTCCTGAAGTGGGAGGCGAGGTATACTTTTAGTGATCCGTATGTCATCAATGTCCTCTTTATTATATTCAAATTTCAGTTGTTCATTGATTTCTAAATCAAATAGTACTAGGTCTAAAGCTCGATCAGTATATGAAAATTTTACTTTCTTGTCAGCTAAATTTTGGCCATATAAGCCGATGCTGTAACAGAGGAGTAATAACATCATGACTGTGCAAGATGTAGTATGTTGGTAGCTCATTTTCCAATATTTATTGTTGTTGATACCTGCATTAATATGCTGTTTGCTACTATTGGCACATAAAAATGCTAAGTGGTTGTTTATGGAAAAGAAGCTTTCAACCTAAGTACCTGAAAAATCAATGAAGTATGATTTATAGTTTATGTGAGAGTGAATTACTTTCTTAAATTGAAGAAATAGAAAAGTCTTTTTTGGACGTTCTCTTTGTAAAGCCCACCTATGGGAAATTTATCTTTACCAATATATACGTTATTACTATTGATCGCTGTGACCTTGCTCGTGGAAATGATATAAGATTTGTGTATACGCATGAACTTTTTTCTAGGTAGGTCTTTTTCCAATTGTTTAAGCGATTGTAGGGTGATAATTCTTTTCTCAGCCAGGTAGAAGGCTACATATTCTTTCATCCCCTGAATGTATACTATTTCATCAAGGAAAACTTTGAAGACAGTATGACTTGATTTAATCAATATAGAATCTCTTACCTGATTTTTAGGTAAGTTGTCGGTTGAAACGGGCGTTTTCTCTTCTTCTGTGTTTAGTCTTCTTGCGGCTTTATTGACTGCTTGTAAAAACCGATTAAAACGGAAAGGCTTAAGGAGATAGTCAACGATATCCAGCTGATATCCTTCCAAAGCATACTGTTGATAAGCAGTTGTGAAAATCACAAGTGGTTTTTCCTGCAGGGTATTCAAAAATTCTATCCCTGTTAATTCAGGCATTTGGATATCGAGAAAAATTAGGTCTATCTGTTCATTGTGTAAAACAGGAATGGCTTCAACTGCATTTTTACATTCCCTGATTAATTCAAGGTTGGGTAGTTTTTCAATATACTTTTTTAATAAGGTGCGGGCAAGCCTCTCATCGTCTACAATGAGGCACTTTATATTATTTGAGTTCATGATGGCTGGATTGATAGTTGAACATTAAATTGACTGTCATCTTG
The DNA here is from genome assembly GCA_022360175.1 of Chitinophagales bacterium. Classification (GTDB taxonomy): domain Bacteria; phylum Bacteroidota; class Bacteroidia; order Chitinophagales; family Saprospiraceae; genus JAKSDI01. The sequence goes on along the minus strand of JAKSDI010000050.1, from coordinate 8,589 downwards.
TACAATATTTAAATAGTGCTTGTCTGGGTATTCCAGCTCCATGCGCCTACACACATTTTTTAGCCCGATACCTCCTGTGGCATCTTTGATGAAATGGTGTTTTGCAATGCTATTGCTGACACAGAAATGAATCTCTTTTCCATTTTCCTGCAGGTATATTTTTATCCATCCATTTTTAGTGTCTTCAATTTTGCTATGTTTAAAAGCATTTTCTACAAAGGGAATCAAAATCATTGGCGCAATTTTCACATTATTATTTTCTACTTCAATGTTTATGTCTACGCCTAGAGGAATGTCATCTTTTAATAGTTGGAGGCTTATGTAGTTGTTTATATAAGTAATCTCTTGTCCAAGTGATACACGGTCTTGATTACTTTCGTATAACATATACCTCAACATTTCAGATAATTTCATTACTACATCAGATGTTTGTTCGGACTGGATAAGTGAAAGTGTGTATACATTATTCAGTACATTAAATAAAAAATGGGGATTGATTTGACTCTTTAGGAATTTTAGCTCTGTTTCCAGTTTTTCATTTTGAGCCAGGCTGGCTTGCCGTTCTTGTTTTCGGTATAGTTGAACACTCTCTAGTAATGTTCCTACCAGTAGTATTGCGGTGTAGATAATGAAGGTGATAAAATATTTAGGCCTCATTAGACGGGGTGGTCTGAGAAATCTCTCATTGAGATTAATATCAGAATAGGGAGCTGTTTTCTTTTTTAAAAAGCGACGTACTTTTGCTTTGGGGAAAGGCACTTTTGTATCCTGAAGTAGGATATTTTCAAAACTGAAAGTGAGTGTTATGAAAAAAATGAGGCCCAGGAATGTAGCTAAAACGTATGAGCCATACCTTTTTTTAGTAAAAAAATAAGGTACAAATAGATAAGCGTTTAAAGAAACAATAATAATAGAGGCAATAATCCGGATGTAGTTTATATAATAAAAATGTAGTGGTGCATTCGTGCCGGTAAGCATTAGGTTCATGCTGCCCAGTATACTGGTCCAAAAGATGATTTGAGCAATTACTCTATTGCGTTTGTTCTCAAAGAATTCTGCCATTTATCATGTGCTAGTTCAATAAGATATAGATTGGCTTTATCATAGTGAGGGTTGTAAGATGAGATGGATTTTCAACCTTCACATAGAAAGAATCAATAAATAGGGGTGTTAAATCAATAAAAATGCAAGGCAGTAGCTGACAGGGTAAATGGCACTCATTCTACGAATTTTTACCTCCTGGCTTTTGTAGAGCTTATTCGGTAGCCCTTGTGAAGAAAAGATGTGGACTGGCTTACGATTTATCTGCCACTTAATAAGCTACCAACACGTTTTAATTTATTTGCCGATTTGAGAGAGAGGATTAAAGTGGAATAAATGCTAAGCTAGTTTCCGCTCTTTGGCATTTTCTTTATTTTGAGCACTACCCGAGCTTTTATCTTGGAGGTCTAGTATATTGCCCATATGATAACAGGTGCGACAGCGAGGCTCATAGCTTTCTTTTTCACCGAGCACAACGGTATCACCATCCGTGACTAAACGATAAGAATGAGTAGCAAGGTTGCCGCAATGCTGGCATATAGCATGTACTTTAGTGATATATTCGGCAACAGCCAGTAAATTGGGCATAGGGCCAAAAGGTTTTCCACGGAAATCCATATCCAGGCCAGCAACAATTACACGAATGCCACGCAGTGCCAGTTTTTGACATATCTCAGGAAGGTGTTCATCAAAAAACTGTGCTTCATCAACGCCAACAACATTAACGCCATCGGTCAATTCTAAAAGTTCGGATGAGCTGGCAACAGGAGTCGATAATATATAATTAGCATCGTGAGAAACTACTTTGACATCGTCATAGCGGGTATCTACTCTAGGCTTGAAAATTTCTACTCTCTGATTGGCAATTTTGGCACGTTTCAACCGTCTGATCAATTCTTCTGTTTTACCAGAAAACATGGAGCCACAGATGACTTCAATCCATCCACTTCTTTGTCCTTTAAAGTGCGGTTCTAAAAACATGCTTGAAAATAGGTTAAGATTATTACCTTCTTTAACATATCCCGTGGCAAATGATTTGGATCAAGGGATTTGTCAAAGAATCATTATTATTTGCGTAAAGTTAAACGGATGCTATGTCGAATTATAATTTTGAGCAAAAAAAATAGTTTAAGCTGATAGGAATATCATTTCCTTAAGGATTTGTCAAAGAAGGAGATTACTTATATTTGCGAGACAAGCCAAAAGATAAAATTATGAATCTAAAACAAGCGAAAGTCACCCTGGATAAAATCAACTCTCTCTATAAGAGCATGAGCATGGATGAAGGAAGTGTATCTTCCATTGAGCGAGACCTCATGCTTAGCTATATAAAGAAATTATATGAAGCTTTTTTGCATGATTCTTCAATAAAGGAAAGTACGGCAGCACCAGAACCAACAAATGTAAAAGAGGAGGTGGTTGTTGAAAAACCAAAACCTAAGCGTACTTATAAACCTCCTCGCATTATTGAAATACCTGATAGTATACAGCATATGGCGCAGCCAAAGCCTACGCCCAAACCTCCGCAGCCCAATCCAGTACCGCCACCTCCGTCACCACAACCAAATCCACAACCGAACCCTATTCCACAGCCTGAACCTGAACCTAAACCAGACCCTACCAGAGGACAATCACCTTCCAACTCTTCTTTTAATGGCTTGTTTGAATTTAAGGAGGCAAAAGAATTATCAGAAAAATTAAGTTTCCGCCCTATCCATGATTTAACCAAAGCACTGGCTATTAACGACCGCTTGTTATATATGAATGAGTTGTTTGGCAAAGACCTCAATGCATTAAATGATGCACTAGCAACCCTAAACAGATATAGCAGTCTGGATGAAGCAAAAGACATGCTTGTTGGCTTGGCAGAAAAATATGACTGGACATCAGATGATCGGCAGGCAATAGCCAAGGATTTTGTTCAGCTTGTTCGCCGCCGATATGCCTAAGTGTACCAATGAAATATTGACCGGGATTATAGTATGAGTAGACTAGATTCTATCTTTTCATTATTCTATATAAAACCAGCCAATAGAAATGCTTAATTATACTAGTCGTAAGCCATTGGGAAAGTCATTGTTTGTGATTAATAAATAGTCATTTTTATGAAAAAAATTGCAGTCTTTACATCCGGTGGTGATGCGCCTGGTATGAATGCCTGTATTAGGGCGGTTGTTCGTTCTACGATTCGCTTTGGTCATGAAGCTGTTGGTATCTATCGTGGCTACCAAGGGATGATAGAAGGGGATTTTGAACTTATGGAGCGTTACTCCGTAAGTAATATCATACAATTAGGAGGTACTATACTCCGATCTGCTCGTAGTGATGATTTTCGGACCAAAGAAGGCCGGGCTAAGGCTTATGAGCAATTGAAAAAGGCAGATATTGATGGTGTCGTCGCTATTGGTGGTGATGGTACTTTTACAGGGGCAAGAGTATTTATGGAAGAATATCCAGATATTGCTATAGTTGGCTGTCCAGGCACCATAGATAATGATCTTTTCGGAACAGATTATACAATTGGTTATGATACAGCCATTAACACGGCCATGCAAGCCATTGATAATATAAAAGATACGGCTAATGCCCATGACCGTCTTTTCTTTGTGGAGGTGATGGGACGAGATGCTGGTTTTATAGCCTTACGTGCGGGTCTCGCTACCGGAGCAGAAGAAGTGCTCATTCCTGAGACTATAACAAATATGGATAGCCTTGTTAAAAAGCTGAATGAAGATTATCGTCGCAAGAAAAACTCCAGTATTGTGGTTGTAGCAGAAGGAGATGATGCAGGTGGTGCCTTTGATATAGCCAAAGTAGTAAAAGAGGCTTGTCCTTATGAAACAAAGGTTACGATATTAGGCCACTTACAGCGTGGAGGGCGCCCTACCTGTATGGATCGCGTACGTGCGAGTAATATGGGCGTTTCAGCTGTAAAAGCTTTATTGGAAGGTAAAAAAGGAGTAATGATAGGCGAAATTAAAGGTGAAATCGTGCACACTCCTTTTGAAAATGCGATCAAACACAATATGAGCATCAACCCGATGCTACTTGAAATGGTTGAAATACTAGCATAACCAATATTCAATATGTCGAACTCAACAAAAGAAAGGTTTCGGCAGAGCCTTTTACTGCCTGCTATATTGATTGCCATCATTTGGCTGATACAAATTTATCAGGCAGTATCAGGCAATGACCTTGGAGTATATGGTGTATATCCCAGAAAGGTGTTTGGGTTGCGTGGTATCTTTTTCTCCCCACTCATTCATTCTGGCTGGTCCCACCTCCTATCTAATACTCCTCCACTTTTCGTACTCAGTGCGATGATTCTTTTCTTCTATAAAAGGGTTGCTTATACCAGTTTTTTCACCATTTACATTTTGACAGGCCTTGCTGTATGGCTATTTGCCCGAGATAATGCTTTTCATATTGGAGCCAGTGGGGTTATTTATGGACTGGTAGCATTTGTTTTTTGGAATGGTATCTTCCGCAGAAACCTCAAATCCATTGTATTAGCATTAGTTGTAGTGTTCTACTATGGTGGTATGTTTGTTGGTATTGTGCCTGGCCAGGAATCCAATATCTCCTGGGAGAGCCATCTATTGGGTGGAGTGGTAGGCATTTTAGCCTCTTTTTGGTTTAAGAATCAAATAGAATTTGATGAAAAGAAACCTGTCTATTCCTGGGAACGGGAAGAAGCCGCTCCTGACACCTATTTTCTGGAAAGGGATGCATTTGATAAGACCAAAGAAGAGCGTAAACGAGAAGGAGAAAAAGATAGTGAAGGAGACTGGTTTTCTACAATCAGTTGGTAAAGGTTTTACACCAAGTATTTCTAATTTTCAAGATTAGCTGTTAGTTTTATCCCATGACAGGTAAGCAGGATATACATCATTATAATCAATCTTTCCAGAAAGTACTCTCCCTTCTCAATGATCAGCAACGAGTAGCAGTTGACCAAATAGAAGGCCCTGTTTTAGTTATTGCCGGGCCAGGTACCGGTAAAACTCATATACTATCAGCGCGCATTGGGCGTATACTGATGGAAACGGATGCACAGGCACAAAATATACTCTGTCTTACTTTTACAGATGCAGGTGTGCATGCGATGCGGGAGCGATTGCTTCAATTTATTGGGCCAGAAGCACATCGATTACATATTTATACTTTCCATTCTTTTTGTAATACTATCATTCAGGATAATCTGGAGCGTTTTGGTAGGCAGGATATGGAGCCACTCAGCGAATTGGAGAGAGTGGATATCATTCGTCAATTGTTGGATGAGCTTCCGCTAAAACACCCACTTCGATTGGGTCGAAATGATCCTTATTTTTACGAAAAACATCTTCAGGGCTTATTTCAACGCATGAAATCGGAAGGTTGGAGTGTTGATTATGTTAATGATCAAATAGACACTTATTTGGAAGGTTTACCTGAGCGAGCAGCTTTCGTATACAAGGTAAACCGAGGAGATATAAAAAAGGGGGCACTCAAAACGGCGAAGATAGAAGAGGAAATAGAAAAAATGGAACGCCTGAGGGCAGGAGCCAGGCTTTTCCCTTTGTATCAGCGGCTGATGAACAGAGCCCGGCGATACGATTATGATGATATGATCTTGTGGGTATTGCAAGCTTTTGAAGAACATGAAAACTTGCTCCGTTCCTATCAAGAGCAATATCTCTATCTGCTAATAGATGAATATCAGGATACGAATGGAGCTCAGAATGAAATCATCAGAAAACTGGTATCCTATTGGGAGCACCCTAATCTATTTATAGTAGGAGACGATGATCAATCTATTTATGAGTTTCAGGGGGCTCGCTTGAAGAATATCCTGGATTTTTATCATGCTTATGAAAGAGGCCTTCGCCTGGTTGTATTGGCTTCTAACTATCGTTCTTCGCAGCCCATTCTGGATACTTCTGCTAGTCTTATTAAATATAATGAATTGCGGATACTGGAAAGCCTTAGCAAACTGAATGTGAGTAAGGAGTTGAAGGCCAAACATCCTGATTTTTCACAAGCGCTACAAAAACCTCAGATTATTCAGTACCCCAATTTACTTCAGGAAGAAGTAGCATTGGCTGCTGAATTGAAACGCCTGCAGGAATCAGGGTATTCCTTAGGGGAGGTAGCAGTCATTTATGCTCAGCATCGGCAAGTGGAAGGTTTGGTCGAATTGTTGGAAAAAAATGGTACCCCCTACAATCTTAAGAGGAAAGTTAACATCCTTCATTTACCTCTCATTCGCAACTTTCGTTTAATGCTGGAATATTTCCAGGCAGAATATCTATTACCTGATAGTGGAGCTCCGGCACTATACCAGATATTACATTTTCCATTTCTAGAAATTCATCCAGACGATATAGCTACCCTGAGCATACAGCAGGCTAAATTGGGGTGGGATAAACGGAAACCCTGGCGGCAGTTATTAAGTGAAGCTGTAGCCGATTCTTCTTTCCTGCTGAAAAGCCAAAATGCAATTGAACGTTTTTTAGAGTTTGAAATACAGATGCATAAGGTAGTCACTAGTATCGGCGTACCCGCATTTGCCGAAAGGCTACTGAATCGCTCGGGATTATTGAAATATTTATTAGAGCAGCCCGATAAAGCATGGTGGATACAGGTATTCAGAGCTTTCATTGAATTTATAAGAAAAGAAGCGGCTAAAATGCCTCAGCTTACGCTTGACCAATTGCTCACTACGCTAAACCGTATGGATAGTAATCGGCTTCCAATAGCACTCAATCAGGCAGCTTATGCTCAGGAAGGGGTTAATTTATTGACAGCTCATAGCGCAAAGGGGTTAGAATATGAAAGAGTATACGTACTGGATTGTAGTAGTAAGTTTTGGGAACCTCGTACCCGTGCGTCATCTTATCAATTCTCTTTACCTGATACCTTAACTTTTTCAGGAGAAGAAGATGCGCTAGAAGCCCGTCGTCGTTTATTATACGTGGCGATGACTCGGGCAAAAGCCTACTTGCAATTATCCTTTAGCGAAAGCGATGCGGAAGGAAAGCCATTGCAACCAGCTATCTTCATTAATGAAATAGTAGAAAGCAGTGGTATTAATATTGAAAAAAAGGAATTGTCTGATGAACAGATGCTGGAAGCAGAGGTATTAAGGCTATGGGAACAAACACCTCCTTCCTTACCCCAATTGGATGAGGCAACTGTAAATGCACTTTTAGAAGGTTTTCAATTAAGTGTGTCAGCGATGAGCCGCTATCTTAGTTGCCCACTGGCTTTCTTTTATGAAAATGTGCTAAAAGCTCCTGTGTTAATGAGCCCTGCCGCCCATTATGGTACGGCTATGCACAACACCCTGCAACGCTATTTTGAGCGTATGAAAGTAGCTAAGGGGCAGGTATTCCCTTCATTGGAACAAATGATCTCCATTTTTGAACAGGAAATGATACGACGTAGTGCCTTTATGTCAAATGATCAGTACGAACGTAGATTAAATGCTGGGAAACAACATTTAGAAGGCTATTATCAACATCATTATGCCCATTGGAAAAAGGATGTAAGACTGGAATATAAGCCTCGTAATGTAGAAGTGGAAGGAGTACCAATAACCGGGAGTATAGATAAAGTCGAGCAGGTAGATAGTACTTATGTTAGATTGCTGGACTATAAGACAGGTAGTCAGCAAAAAAGCAAATTACAACGCCCTACTAAAGCAAACCCTCACGGTGGTATTTACTGGCGACAACTAGTCTTTTACAAACTCTTATATGAAAACTATCCGGCTAATACTCGAATAGCAAATACTGGGGTTATTTCTTATCTAGAACCCAATACAAAAGGTGAGTATACTGAACGCTCTATTAAGATAGAGGCGCAAGATGTGATGCAGCTAAAGCAGATGATAACGGATACTTATCAAAAAATAAAGGATCATGACTTTTATACTGGCTGTGGAAAAGAGAGTTGTGCTTGGTGCCGTTTAGTTAAACAGAATATTCTTGTTGATAGTTTTGCAGAAAAAGAGATTGAAGAACTGGATGATTGAATAAGGAATAGTTTATAATTATTAATAGATACTCCATGCACTCTTACCTACCAATGTTGTATTTGGCATTTTGATAAAATTCGGAGATAGTATTAAAATTTCGCCATATGGAAGATTAAAAAATATCGAATTCTCTCAAAGGGAGAATTTTAGTATTGTTTTTTGCGATAAATTTGATTGGGAGCTGCAGGACATGGACATTTCTTAGTTTTTAAAGCAAAAAATAATAATTATGGACGTTCTCTTTCGACAAGGTATCCTATCTATTTTGCTGTTCTTTATGTTGGTTGGCCACCTAAATGGGCAATTGTTATTTGAAAATTTTGAGAATCATACATGTCCTGATCTTTGTGATTATGACCTCAATACGTTGGGTTGTCTTCCAGGCTGGGAGCATTGGTATGGTAGCCCATCGATTAGTGATAATGCAAACAACAATCCAGTAGATGGGGATAATTATTTGTACTTCTACTATAATGTACAGCCTGGCTCTGTAATTACAGGGGAGGGAGCAATAGCGAACATTCCTTCTG
>JAKSDI010000086.1 GCA_022360175.1 Chitinophagales bacterium | reverse complement strand
ATCAGAAGTTTTCCACATTTTTTTTGTTAATTAAACAAAAGAAAAAAGTAGCAAAAAAGAAAAGTTATACATGGTGATAATGATAATATGTGTATAGTTTCTCTTTTTCAAACCTAAAGGTCTGGGAGGGGGATAAGTGTCCTCGGGGGAGCTGCCCACAGGGCTGAGGGGGATTTTCTATAAATTTAAACACGTTCTTAGAGCTTATCGTGGTATGTAATCAATTCGTTGAAAGCTCAACAGTTTATTATCTTCCAGGGATTCCAAATATAAAGTATTATTGTCTTCCAATCTGTATTTCCATTTTTCATGTTCTAAATCATCACCAAAATAAATAATCTCTATTTCGTTTGTATGAGGATGGGTTTTGTACATTCCAAATTGGCGCCCCTCTCCTACCTTTCCTTTAACCACAATATGGCTCCAACGAAAAAAAAGATAGTCTTCCTGGCCTTTCTTTGAGTCCGTTTGCTTCCACACTCCCATCAACAAATTAGCGGGAGCTATTGGCAATTCATTAATTTTGGAGAGCTGTACTAATACTTCATGTTCATCTTCTGTTCTAGTCCATATCATTTTCTCTCCTTCAAAATCTACCTGGAATCCTCCGTATTCATCTTCGATTCCAAAGGTGCTCTCCAAGGTCATTTCTTTGGATTTAGCATTATACTCCCAGCTCCCTACTGTATGTTGTAACCATCCATTACCCGAAGACTGGCTATGGTCCTTATTGATACGTGTCCATCTCGCAATTGGGGTCATTTCATCTGTTCCAACCTGTACTTTTTCAATTAGCCATAAACCTTCGAGTTTACGTTCTACTGAACAGCTAGATAAAAGTAGGAGAAGAAAAAATAGTGATACTAATTTTGGGTGTTGTACAAACATAGTTTACATCTTTTTTGATATAAGATGTATTTAGCCTGCCTTTTGGTGGAAGCATAATTTTTACCAGAATTCTTATAGTCCTTTCCATGCAGAAAACATAGAGGCTTCAACACCAGAAAACATAGACATTTGGAGTATCCTGTACTTATTCAGGCAAAAAACAAAGTGCAAGAATTAGGTATTTATTTTTTTTGTTTCTAACGCTCCTGTGTGTTTTGACGGCACACAGGTTTTTCTATTTTTCAAAAGGTGAGTTATACAATGTATTCGGCTTTAAATAAATGCTCTCATGATTTATATCGATGAGCATATTAAACCGCTTGAGCATATTGCCTCCCATAACGCTCATACTTTGCCTGCCAATAGCTCCTTCAAAAAAACCTACAGGTATATTTTCAAACAGTATGTCACCAATATTAAAACGAGGTAGCATCGCTTTTTTGGTAGTTATTACATTCCCATAAGAGTCTTTCAATTCTTTCTTGTCAATAATGGAAAGCTGACTACCTATTTGGCTATCAAGAGTGAATTGGTCATCATACAAAATAGTGCCACCATAGCCCGAATGAATTAAAAATCGGTTGGAGTAAGCTTTTCCACCAATATCACTACTTCCTTCCAGGAAAAGGAAGCCATCTTCTACAATCAGTTTAAATTTATTATACTGTTTTGCTTTCTCAGGCAAGGACGAGTGAAGTAGCATTTCCTTTCTATCGAAATTGATTTCAATTACTTTGTTTTCGAAACGGTCCGGGCCAAATTTACCATCCGTCCCAGGCCCGGAATGCCTTGTTTCCCAAATAAACACATCCTCCCATTCTAATGAACCGATCTTTAATGTATTATCACTGCTAAACTTTGCAGTTTGATCTCCCCCCCAGCTAGTGACGGTATCGGTGCGATTAAAAATGATGCTTTTTAGCTGATCCTCAATAGCCTTTGTAGTGACCGTAAGATCATGTGCAGCGGTGTGAAACATTAAGTCGATTGTATCTACTTTATTGAGCACTGCCTGCACTGATAGGTTATTATGATCTGTCAATTCAAATGGTATGGTGTCAACCCGCTCCAAAACATCAGAATTTTGTGACCACGCAATATTTGTTGATATCAGCACAAGAAGTATCAACTGAAGACGAATAAGAAATGTCATATGCAAATTTTATTTAAGTAAGAGAGCACATTTAATTAATCTTTTTATGGTGGCCTCTTTTTACTCATATCTGTGTTGCGTACTCGTGTTAATAACATTGGCTATTACACTCCGCCGCGCCTTGATCTGAGTAAAAATCTGCTCGACCAAAAAAGCAACCTAATTATGCTCTCTTACTTATCAGACCAAATTGCCAATTCATTTCCGGAAGGGTCCGTAAAATGAAATCTTCTTCCACCAGGAAATGAAAAAATTTCACGAGATATTTTCCCTCCCGCTTTTATTACCGTTTCCATTACCGCTTCCAAATTTTCATCATACAAGACCACCAAAGCACCATTGGTTATTGCCTGATCCGTTTTTTCAAAACCACCTTCTAATCCACTGTTTGAGAAAGCAGTATAGGTAGGCCCATAATCTGTAAATTCCCAGGCAAATGCTTGTTGATAAAAGGTTTTAATTTGCTCAAGGTCATTGGCCTTAAATTCGACATAATTGATGTGTACTGGCTTCATAGTATAAAGGAAAATTTATCATGAATAGGCCCAAAATACAAAAATATTTAAGCCAGGGCCTCTTCATCAATCACATTCTCTTCTTCATCAGATTCTTTCAACTCAATATTCATCTCTGCTCTATTTTCTCTCTTGAAGGATGTGGGAATAGGTACTCCCCCACTTATACCAATACCTATAGTGGCTAAAGCAATGATGATAATAAATATCAAAAGCCTAAGCACTTTTTTAAAATGCTCCATCAATAATTAAAAATTAAAAAAGGTGAAGTGATTCGCCGAAAGGCAAATCAAAAACTAGATATCAAAAAGAAAAAAGGGATTATCCTAAAGAGAAGAAGGATGGAGCTGTATCATCTGAATAAGAAGGATGATATAAATGAGAATAGCTATATGTCTGGCTACAAAATTGAGCAACTTTAATAGCTACCTTAAATTGAATAGCGCATAATTGATTATAGGAATATAAAGCATTGGCGCTAATAGTACCCTTCAAGCTGCCTGGTAAATCATCTACTGCCTCAGCAACATCAAAAGCTTTAACGATGTCAGTATCTCCTCCTTCATACAACAGTTCTGTCTCCACCATTTGCGGTGCCGGTTGAACCTCAGGATTGACATATCCGGAAAAGGAAAAAACACTGAATAAAATGGCTATTCTAAGCAGATAGTTAGAAAACAGAGAAGCATGATATTTTAAAATATTGTGCGCCATTTTTTAAAAAGCTGATACTTCAAAGATACTACATTTTCTCATGCAGTACATGGCTTATCATTCCAGATACTCATCAAAATGATAATTTTCAGTTACTGTTTGTTCTAACGTAATCGTATTATCATCGTTTATTTTAAACAACTGTATAGTTTCACTTATAGGCTGCTTATTTTCTAAGGGCCAACCTATTAATTCTGTAATTTTTCTTTTGATCTGTCTTTGTTCTAATGTTGATTCAATTTGAATGTTATAACCTTCTTTGCCAAAATGATAATACAAAGGTAAATGATAAGAAGTGCCGGAATTAACAAGAACCAACTCTATCACATCATCAGTATGTCCTCACTCACTCCTTCTGTAGATAATATGGGTATTATCATACTTTAGAGTACTCAAACAAAATATTTTGCCGTCAAATTTGCCCGTTTGCTCACTAGCATTGGGGTAAAACAGTGTAAAACTTTCATTAAATTCATAGAAGGCCGTATCCGGGCATTCCAGCCGCTCCACTTCTCCATCAAATGAGGAATCTATAATAACACCAGGCTTGGGTTGTTTTATATTTTCCAATACCAATTGGCGGGTAGCATTTTTTATATTATCAAGTTCTTGTTGTATACTTTCATTAGGCTTAGACTCCGAACGAACAGGCGGTGGTGGTGGCGGAGCTATAGGTGATTCTTTTGCACGCTCGCCTATTTCTTGCTTAGTATGACCGTGCGTATCATGATCTGTTCTATCATTACATGAACAAATGAGTAGACTTAATAAAAGGCTTATCCTAAAAAGCAATTGCATAAAGCGTAGTTTATTTTATTTACTAGTCGCAAAATAACGGGCATAATCAAAGCCCTCTAAATTTTTCCTGCCATAAGCTGTATACCCCAGTGATGCGGAAGCATTATCTCCATAAAAGAAATTGAATATCAAATTATAATCTTCTGAGGCTTGATGATTTAAATAAAAACTTTCTATTTCACCAAAATCCTGCTTACCATTATACTCTTCTGGTTTCACGTTCTGCTGTACAAAGACTTCCTGATCAAAGCAATCTTTAAGCGATTGAGGTTTTCTTTGTGTAATGCAAAAAATGGTTCGGAAAATATATTCCCTCGTTCTCTGGATAATTAATGCTTCTGTAATAGGTTCGCTAATCCAGAAATAAGGGGTGCAAAAATTTCTTTTAATTAGAGTAGTTATTCGAAATTTACTGGTGTAATCAGTGGTATATAGATTGGACCAGGCTCCTCCCAGATTATCTACTAAATTGATAGCAACTCCTATTGTTTGGCCTTTGGAGTCATATTTTTTTTCATTGATTCGAGCTATTTCGTCTTGCACAAGCTCTTCAGCCCCCAATGCAATTAATTCATTTATTTTATCTAATACGTCTTCCTTGCCCATTGGATTATAGCCTGCTATGGGTAAAATCATGTCCTTGCCATCTCCTTGCAACATAGATAAGTAAGTATCAAATCTAGTTCGATCTCTTGGGAGTTTATAAAGACTTGCCATTTGTTCCAGGACAGGGGTTAATTGAAATTTCATGATATAAAAGTTGTTTCAACTAAGAACCTAAATCGGGCTATTAAAATTCACTATGCATAAGCTTTCTAATTGATCTCTTCCCATTGTATCTCAGCAGGCATAAAAAAAGCTGTTCGAATTTTAACCCAATATTTTTTCTGTCCGTCCTCTTCATCGACAATTATAATTCTATTAAACGTCCGTTCTCCACGAATACCAAATATATTACAACCACCTCCTATCCAAACATCAATTTCTCCAAAAGGGCTTTTGCCATCATGCGAATATACGGGCCTGATAGTACAGATATTCAATCCATGATCCCGAGCATTTTTTCTGATATATTTTTCCACTCTTCTTTCCAAACTTAGCAATAGCCATAAAAAGAGTCCAAATAAAACGAGAAAGGCTATAATTTCAAACTTCATTAGATTTTGATTCATAGCGCCTATATGCAACGACACATAAACTTAGGGGCAATGATTCCACCCCCTAAATCCCCCGCACGCTGTCGCTGTAGCTTTAGCGTAGGCGCCCAGCGGTGGATAGTCAAGCATTGAGCAATATTTCAAAGATAAAAACAAGTGTCCCAAGTTAAGCTGCCAGTACACCTATATATTAATTGATCTGGTAGGTGCTATATGATCATTTTCTGTACTTAACCTCTAAGTTAGTTTTTTGACGTTGTTACAACGACTTTCGTCGTATACCATTTTTGTGTTAGGTTTGAGGTAATGGGTATGGTCCACGAATGGCACCTATATCAAGAATTTTCACCTCAGGCTTTTCGTGCAATTCGTGTCATTCGTGGACCAAGCCAAATAGAGGGAATTGACCTGACTGCGATAAATAATTAGCCACAAAATGGCAGCTATAGTTGGAACAATTAGCAAAAGTAATATTTCAAGAAGAGTGGTATAGAAGAGGTCCACAGATTGCTCTAATTGCACGAAAATGTTGACAATACGTGAAATAAATGTCATTTATTCAGCTGGCACTTCATGAGAAAAGTTGTGACCCTTATGTAAAGGCATCAATATCTATGCCCAAAATCTGCGGTTATCTTTTGAAGTTGTATGAAATCTAATTTTCACCAGGTCGTATCACAAAAAGTCCCAAGCTCTGGCAGTTGCCAAAACTTGGGATATTAAGCCTAATCAGGATCAGGGATTATCCACGATCCATTTCATTAATCATTTTCTCTAGCTTAGCTAGTACCTGAGTGTAATGATCTGTCATTTCCTGTACTAGTTCCTGATCGTAAGGATTGTTGATCACGTCTGTGATATAAGGAAGATCAGAAAGGTTCATACCATGCCCCTGAGCATAGTTATTCAGCATTGCCAGTGCATCTTCCATTGAAGTTTCACCTGCTACAATACCCATTTGGTCAGCAGCTAATTGCTCCAGGCTGTTGTATGGAGCTTCTGATTGCTGGATATTGCTTGCCAATTGATTATCTACATCATAGAATGATGGTTGGTAATCAGGATTCACCTGCTTCAATGCAATCTGAATTTCATTGAGTACTGATTGCATTTCTTCAACTGTATTGGTCAGGTCATTCGTATTCAGGCCTACCGCTGTATTTATGTATTCGTATACTTTTTCGCCATCAGATTCGCCCCAGCTAATACCAATAATGCGTGCATAGTCACGTGTTTTCATTTCTTCTGGTGCAACAGCTATCGCCAAACCATCTTCGTTACCAGAAGGCAGAATATAATCTCCACGCTTCACTTCACCTACTACTTTTACAGGTACCTGTCCCATAAAAGCAATCTTCTCAAACATTTGCGACTCGCTATCTTCTGGCATTGCTCCAATAACTGTAGGATTCTGAGATACTACCATAAAGCGTTCTGCATCAACAAATTCTTTAGAAACCAAACCACCTTTTACACCTACTACATCACCAAATGCCAATCTCTCGTTTACGTTCTCCTTTTGTAGCCATTCTGCGTAATCGGCTCCTCCTGATTCAAAGGCAACTCCACGGTTGATTTCATTGTAAGCAATATATCCACCTAATTTGATGAATTGTACTCCAAATTCAATAGCAGTAGCTACTGCATCATCACAGTCGCCAGCAATACCAACACCTGCCAGGCATGCAGTCAGCTGAATACCAAAGTTAACAGCAGCAAAAACCAGGTCAAAAGTTTCGTTCAATAGGCCAAAACCATAATCGCTATTGAAAAACTGAGCAGCCGAAGAAGGAACATTAGCAGTGGGAGTAGTTGATTCATCTACATTATCATAATCATCATCTACATTATCTACCAAATCATCTATAATTGACCTTGCTACACCAGTCAATGCCTGGAAACCTTCAATACGTCCCATAGGATCACCTGCACCATCAAACATGGTCAGGAAGTTAGCGTTACGATCAGGAGTTACACCATTGATTTTAATAGCTACACCATGATCACCACCTTCTACCTGCAATGGGTATTGGGTGTAATCTTCCTGTACACCACCAGTAATAGGCGCATTGATAGTCACCTGGCTGTTAAACTTAGAAGTACCAGCAACATCAATATTCCCACCAATATTGGTATTCTTTTCGATACCTACACCACCTTCTACAATCACAGAACCATTATCTTTAGTTGTCGATTCTGCTGTGTTATTGAAACGAGCGATACCATCTACATCCAGGTCACCTTTCATTTCTATTTCACCCATAGCGGTGATACGCATAGCTTCCTGATTGTTGGTCTTCATTACAAAGTCCTTGAAATCCGTAGTACCGATAAAAGTAATGCCAGGTACCGTACCTGAATTTCCTAAGATATGCCAATAGATACCGCCATTTCTCTGGCTCGCCTCTGTATCACTCAGTTTTTCAGCTGATCCAGCATGGAAAGCATATGGTACTGCCAATAACTTCGTACTGCTAAGGGTTGTAAATCGTCCATCTTTATTTTCATCCATTCCTATTTGCATCCACACTTCATTTTCGCTCCATGGAATTTCCTGAAAATCGCCCTTTTCTGCTTCCCCTTCTCCAATAGTGAGAGAGAAAAGTCCCAAGGTATTGGTAATCACGTGATGCTTTTCGGCATAGACACTTCTTTTATCCTTTCCTTCCACTACTAGTTCAATCAGTAAATCAATTTCCTGATCTGCTAGTATTTGCCCCTGATGATCTCTTGCTACCGCCTGATATTTCATCCCTTGCGGAACCGACTGAGCATAAGTCGTCAAGCAAAATAATAATGCTACTAGGGTAGTTAATAATTGTTTCATGTTCATTGTGAAATTTAGTGTTAATGGATTTTGGTGACTTTAAGTGTTTTGAGAATAGCTCCTTCTTCATTACGAACAATCAAGTAATAGCTTCCTGACGCCAGTGGAGCCATATTCAGCTCTGATTTACTTTGATCCAGGCTTAATTGCTGCTGTAAATGAATACTACCTCGTGCATCTACCAATTGTAGAATGCCGTTTTCTGATAGGTTAGAATTGGTTTCTACCCATAATGATTGACTTACTGGATTTGGATAGGCATTTATTTCTAATGCTTCCAGATTAGCAGTCTCTACCTTTCCTTTTACAGGACTAGGTAATTCAGCAGGGGCAATAGCCTCTACTTTAATGTCAGGCTGCTGAAATCCTTCAGTCAATAAGCCCACATCATGAGTAAGGGTACTGGTGGCCATTTCGCCAAGCGTCCAATCCAATGTAATGGATTTGCCTTGACTACTTTCACCAGCTGTGCTTATTACTGAGCGGCTTATACTTTGAGCATTAAGCCCAGAGCTAAGCAACATCATGCAAAGCAACAGATACAATAGGTGCTTCATAATTATGAAATTACAAGTAAAAAAATAAGTTAGAACACATGTCTATACGGGGAGTATACCTACATCATAGGATGTAGTGTTTTTTTGGTAGGCAGATAAACTCTGAAGACTTTTGGTTGCTGTAAAACCTATATTCTCTTGGGGGAAAGAAACACTTTGTGCTAGTTGCAATAGTAAGGATTTTGTAGGAGAAAAAAACATTTATTTGTACTTATTTAACTATAATAGGCTGTTGAAGGGAATAATTATCTAATTTATTCTTTAATATTAAAAATAAGGCTCCTATTATGCAGAGCCTTATTTTCTAGTCCTCATATATTGAGGAGGACATCCTGTTGGAATCTTTAAGAACTTGTTTAAATTTCATCCTTTGGGCTCAAAACACCCCTTCGTTGTATAAATAGCGCTGTCGTATTCTCATTTAAGCGCCCCTGCTTACCTGGCAAGCTGGCTTGCCAGGTAGTTTGTCTAAACATAAAGTGAACTATTTTGATCATCAAAAACAATTTTTAAACAGGGAACTGTTTTAAACTTATTCATACTGCCCCACAAGAGATGCATTAAGTTTGCTCGACTTTAGCTACCTGCCTACCTGCAGTTAGCAGGCAGATTTTCGCACCGTACTTTCCCGCTACGGACCTGTCTGAGGCAAGTACAAACTCAAAATGGGCTTTGCCTTGCCTTCGTCGAAACGGCTACGTGCAGGCAGGCCAGCAATCACAAGCTATCTCTCTCGATTTCAATAGAAAAGTCTAAACCAGTGTTGAGCGAACTAAAGTTTTACTGATTTAATACTCCATCAACTTATGACGAGTTACAATAAAAGCTTCATGTAGATCACCCACAGATTCGTAATTTGTTCGGATATAATTCTTACGTCTCTTGGCGCTCTCTTTGCTATCAGCCATTTCCACAAAAACTTTGAAAGGAGCAATTCCTGAATATTTCCTATAGATTACAACATCTAAATTAGGGACCCTACTATATAGCATAGCATATTTTTGTGCTTCTTCTAATGTATTCTTCGCAGCACCTTGAATAAGATAATTCTCACTTATACTAATCGGTTTCATACTGGGATACTCATAAAAAGTGTTTGGAGAAAAACTAACCTTTACCTGAGGCTTATAGCTCGTTATTTGGTCTTCTTCTTTAGGTGTATATTGTACATTACGTTTAGTATTTTTCTTTCCTATACTTGGAAGAACATTCATTTCTACAACAGTACTTGCATTATTCTCAACCTTTTTGTCATTAACGACATGAAGATTCTCTTCATCTAAGTTTTCTGAATTAGGTTTAGAAACACTAAATATTTCCACCCTAAAAGAAGCCTGGTTTATTCTATCTTTATTCTTTACGACAACAGACATTAGATTATCAGGAGGTAATAAATCATTTCTGGCAATAACATCTTTAAAGCCAGATGTATTGTGCCATTTAAGAAAACGTTCTCGCACTTCAAATGAAGGGTTTCTAGCCAGAATATCCCCGTCATTTTTATATGTTAAATAGAAATCTACTTGGGAATCTGAATTTGCAAACTCAGAATTAATTTCTTTGAGTTTTTCATAAATCCTTGATGCCTTATCACTATATATAGTAGTTCCTATCTCTGCTAATTCATTAAGCAAAAACAAGTATTCACTTGGCTTAGAAGAGCCACTATACCCAATAATAATCAGTTCATCTGAAGATAAAGGTATTGAAAGGTCATTAACAGCAATAGAATTTTTCGAATTAAATGATGACCCTTTTAAATTAAAGGTAGCTCCGAATATTTTTTCTACGCTTAGTGTATTTTTAATAACAAATTCATTATACTCTGCCTGTATCATTTTAATGATGGTCGGGTTTCCTGAAGCATTCGCATAGTGAATACAATCATTCTCATATTTATCTTTAAAATGTATATCAGCTCCATAATTAAGAAGTATAGAAACCTTATCAACATCATCTTCAAGAATTGCATACATCAATGGCGTCTTTTTTTGATGGTCTCTAATATTAACTTTTAATCTATCCAGAGAATACTTAATTAATTCATCATACATTAAAATATCCTGATATAAATGTAAAGGAGCTTTACCGAATGAATCCTGCAAATTAACATTCGCGCCCTGTGCAATCAGGTTTTTCACCATGACAGGGCTATATACATAAAACAGAGCCGATCTTCCTTCTTTATCAACAGCGTCAACGTCTACATTTCGCTCTAATAAATAGGATGTCATAGAATCACGCTTATATTTCATACAATACACTAGTAAAGGAGTTCCATTAACATTTGTTGCATTTATTAATTTATTATTCCTTAATATTAACTCCTTAAACTCTCCAAAACCTCCTTCTTCCACGGATTCAAAAATTAATGATTCATCAGTAACACATGATAGTAATAATGTGTTAATTATCAGGATTAATAGGAATACTCTCATAGTTTTAGATTTTTCGTATAAAAATTATATCTAATCTACATGCATCGAATATCAACCTGAATATCACTTAACCCCTCTTAACGACCTTATTGTCTTTACTATTCATAGTATAACAAATGGCATATCTCTCTACAAATAGTTATCTTAAATCATTTTACAACTTCCGTTTCAATACAACGTCTACATTGTCGAAATAATTTCATAATCAATCAATAACTTGTGATTTATTTTATTTACAATAAGAATTTACTATAAATAAAAATTCTTATTTCCAACTATTTCCTATCAGAGGAAGAGGGTTTCGTCGAGAATTTTTGACTGTCACTAAATCTGATTTTTCATTAATCCGAGCGGCAACGCCTATTAACGTACCTCCCTTCCGGAAGAGGTATTTCCACAGACAAAGCCAATAATAAAAAAGGCCCCTCCATACGGAGAAGCCTTCAATTGCAATATATAACGGTTACATTTTCATTTTACTTCATTATTACAAATCGTTTACTCATTGTTTCACCATTTCCATTATCCAGGTGGATAAAGTAAAGTCCTGCAGGGTAATCTTCCAGAGATAGGTTAATAGCTCCTTTACCATCTGCGATATTTACTCTATGGCGGCTCATTAGCTGTCCTGTCAGGCTAGTGAAGTAAAGATCCACCTGTTCACCAGAAGTTTCAAATTTCACAGCCAAGTGATCTGTAGCAGGATTAGGGAATACTTTTAGCGACTGAATAGCAGGTTGTGGCACTGCAATAGGCACAACTCCACTTTCTAATCCCAATTGGCCACCCAAACAGAATAAGGTAGATTCTTCAGCATCAAAGTCACCTCCATTGGCTAATACACTGCCATTGCTATCAGTCAATTCATAGGAACCGAAACCAAAGCGGCAACACATTCCATTATTACCCGAATCAAACATAGTCAGCGTATAGCAGCCCGCATCAAAACATAGGTCTTCAATAACTAGCGTACTGCTACCAGGTTCATTTGTATAAGGGCCTCCTTCGTATACAACTATATCCAACTCATTAGTAATCTGCCAGCTAGTTTGATTAGGTAATAAGTCGAAATTAAGTGTTAGTGTAAGGTCAAAATTACAAGTACCTGGGCAAATTGGGCAAATCGGGCCACCACAATCAACGCCAGTTTCGTCACCATTCTGGATGCCATCATCACAGGTATAACATGGTGGGCACAAGGAACCACCGCAATCAATACCTGTCTCATCACCATTCTGAACACCATCACTACAAGACACACATGGAGGACAATTTGTTCCGCCACAATCTACATCTTCTTCATCGCCGTTCTGGATACCGTCATCACAAGTAGGACAGGTTGGGCAATCTGAACCACCACAGTCTACTCCTTCTTCATCACCATTCTGGATACCATCATCACAGGTTGGACAAGCCGGGCAATCTGAACCGCCACAGTCTACTCCTTCTTCATCACCATTCTGGATGCCGTCATCACAAGTAGGATCAGCAGAACATGGAGGACAGAAAGAACCGCCACAGTCAACGCCTTCCTCGTCACCATTCTGGATGCCATCACTACAAGTCACACATGGCTGACAGAAAGAACCACCGCAGTCGACGCCTTCCTCATCACCATTCTGAATACCATCATTACAAGTAGGGCCACTACCATTATCTAAACAGAAAGTGGAACTAACTAAAGAATTATATACAGCACCAGATGACAAAATATCATTGGTAGCATTTTCTATTAGCTGGAAATTACCATTACCAAATCTACAACAAAGGCCATCATTGCCGCTATCATACATATTGAAAGTATAGCAACCATTTGGCAAGCAGATCATTTCCTGAAGATTCTCCAAACTTAAATCACTTCCGTAAGGGCCTCCAGAAGCAACAACAGCTCCTTGATTATCCTGGAAATCCCAAGTGACCTGGTTAGGCAAGAGGTCAAAATTGATATCAAGTGTTAATTCATTTTCTGTACAAACAACAGCACAAGGGGGACAGTTAGAACCACCACAGTCAACTCCTTCTTCATCGCCGTTCTGGATGCCGTCATCACAAGTAGGAGAGGTCAAACAGAAAGGAGTTAGCTCTGATGAGCCAAAGTTTCCACCCGCAGCTAGTACTGTATTATTATCCGTATTTATCAATTGATAAGAACCATTGCCATAAGAGCAACAGATACCATCGCCATATGAATCATAAATGATGAAATTAAAACATCCATCAGGTAAACACATATTTTCTGTTACTGTAGAACCATCAGGCAAGTTGCCATATGGACCACCAGAGAACCACACTCCTCCATTCTGATCTACTACCTCCCAAGTTGTTTCTTCTGGATAGTTATCTAGTACAAGAATTAATTGCAAATTGTGATTACAAGGGCAAAGAGGGCAATCAGGGCCACCACAATCTACTCCTACTTCATCACCATTTTGAATTCCATCAAAACAAGTTGGGCAAGCAGGACAATCCGGGCCTCCACAGTCTACTCCTGTTTCATCGCCATTCTGGATGCCATCATCACAGGTTGGAGGCCCACAAGGAACCATACAAGTTGCAGCATCTACTACATTTCTAATAACATCTCCTGGTTGTGGCCCAAACCCTTGTGTGAAGTTAATACCTACACTAGTCAAATGGCAGTATGACATAATAGTACCTCCAATTGAAGGATTGCCTGGCAAAGGACAAGAGCCCTCTGTACTACCAGAACATCCATCGATGGCGGTGTTATTGCCATTCCATACACATGCATGAGTATGACGAGAACCAAAAAGGTGCCCAAATTCATGAGTCACTACCATGACCGTCCATGAATAGGTAGGTACAATATTGAAGCTGGAACCTATAGAACTAAAACTAAGACTATTATCACGATTAGGATTGCAGATACCGTTAAAACCGGCAGCGATACCGCCACTCGCCTGATAAGATAGTAATTGTCCTAAATCACCATTCCAGGATGAATTGTTATGAAATGCCTGAAAATCATTCAGCATACCAGAGCTACTTCCAGAACTAAATGGGCTTGTCACATCCCATACTACAATTTCAGAAATTACAGTATTAATATTTTCATTGGCATACAAGGTAGCGACCTGATTATAAATACCAGTAACATAGTTTGTAGCTCCCGTTGTTCCTCCTTTATCTATGAATATATCATGGTCTACTTCAAAGTACAAACGTACACAGTCAGATAAATCACGGCCTATATGGTGAGGCTCCAAATCTTTACGAGTGTAGCCTTCTCCATCATCCGGGGTAGCGCAATCAATATCAAAATCTGACTGGACATCGCGATCCGGATAAAGAATATATTGCTGTTCACTACGATTTTCCTCCAACTTACCTAATACCATGTTTCCTTCTTCAGGAGTAGCAATCATTCCCATTACATCATCTTTAAACAAACTGAGAGCAACGGTAGAATTAGGCTGTCCTTTCACAATTCCACGATAATGCAATCCAGTTTGTACAGATGCTGCTTGTCCGGTAGAAGCTTCTATTACCTTAAATTCGCTAAGTGTAATATCTACTTGTACCAACTCCAGTTCTAAAGCTGCTCCTCTGAACCCTGCAGGAATGGCTAATGATAATTCCTGAGGTGCTCTACGCTGAAGCGCTCGTAATTCTTCTGTCTGTATATCCAACAACTGAAATTCATCTAAGCGGTTGGATTCAGAAAATTGACGTGTTGGTGATGATTGAAATAAGGATACAGCTTCGAAACTGCGTCCTTGCAATTGGGCAGCCTCTACTATATCGGCAGGCCGTATACTGCCTTGCCCGAAAGCTAATCCCAATAAAAGTGTACATAACAGGGTAAATAAATACTTCATTTAGAAAGGTTTTAATTGGTTGAGCAGATGGTCCAATAAGTACCATCTGCCCAATGACATATTTGTTATTCTATTACGATAAAGCGCTTGGTGTAGCGTTGGCCATTTTGGGTCAAGTGGATGAAATATACGCCACTGGCCATACCTCCTAAATCTATCTCCACCTCATTTGTTCCCGCAGAAGCACGATAGTCTTGCTGATTAATCATGCGGCCAGTCAAACTGCTCATCGATATTTGTACATCACTATCAATTGACAGTTTATACTGCACATGAAGTGTGTTGGATGCAGGTACAGGATATACATCCCAACTAGGATGGCTAGGAATCTTATCATTAGATATTTCACGAGCTCCTCCTAAACAGAAATCTGTTGCATCAGATGCGCCAAAAACACCTCCTGAAGCTAAGTCTGTTCCGCTCACTGTTGTCAGGCTATAAGAGCCGAAACCAAAGCGGCAGCACATTCCATTATTGCCACTATCATACATTGTAAGGGTGTAACAGCCATCATCCAGACAAATACCATCAACTACTAATGTGCTATTTGAATTGGTATATGGACCACCACTATAAAGTACAACTCCACTATTATTGGTAATTTCCCAGGTAGTCTGATTTGGAAGGAGATCAAAGTCTAAGGTTAACACCAACTCATTGTTACAAGAGCCATCACAAGGTGGGCAATCAGGGCCACCACAATCTACTCCGGTTTCATTACCGTTTTGAATGCCATCATCACAAGTTGGACCAGACATGCAAGGCGGACAGTTAGAGCCACCACAGTCTACCCCTTCTTCATCACCATTCTGGATACCATCATTACAAGTTGGAGGAGTCATACATGGAGGGCAGTTGCTTCCACCACAATCTACTCCCTCTTCATCGCCATTCTGGATACCATCATTGCAAGTTGGGCATGCAGGGCAATCTGGACCACCACAATCTACTCCCGTTTCATTACCATTTTGAATGCCATCATTACAACTTGGACAAGCAGGGCAATTAGAACCGCCGCAGTCTACTCCTTCTTCATCTCCGTTCTGGATACCATCATCACAAGTTGGAGGAGTCATACATGGAGGACAGTTACTTCCACCACAATCTACTCCTTCTTCATCGCCATTCTGGATACCATCATTACAAGTTGGGCCGCTTGTATTTCCTAAGCAGAAGTTGGTCGACTCCTCACTTTGATACTCAGCTCCTGATGCAATAATATTTCCTGTAGCATCTTCTGTGAGTTGGTAATTACCAAAACCAAAACGACAGCATAATCCATCATTACCACTATCGTACATCGTAAATTCATAGCAACCATCTGGCAGGCATATATTTTCAGTCACGCTACTACTAGCTGGGTTGTTGATATATGGACCACCACTTGCAAATACGACACCTCCTGCACCAGTTACCTCCCAGCTTACCTGAGAAGGCAACAAGTCAAAGTTAATTTCCAGCGTGAGTTCATTATCATCACAAGTATTACATGGAGGGCAATTGCTTCCGCCACAATCTACTCCTTCTTCATCGCCATTCTGAATACCATCATTACAGCTTACACAAGGAGGACAATCCGGGCCACCACAATCTACTCCGGTTTCATTACCGTTCTGAATGCCATCAAAGCAAGTTGGACAGGCAGGGCAATCCGGGCCACCACAATCTACTCCCGTTTCATTACCATTTTGAATGCCATCAAAACAAGTTGGACAAGGAGGACAATCCGGACCACCGCAGTCTACTCCGGTTTCATTACCGTTTTGAATGCCATCATTACAGCTTGTGGCCACTGCACATACTTGCGAGTTTAACAGACTTTCCCGGAATCCTCCTGGTTCGAATAGTGCACGCATTCGTACACGCTGCCCAAATGTGAAAATATTCATACAGGCATCATCAGAATAGTCCATGTAGTTTTGGAACATATCTGGCTGATCATTTGCTCCTGAATTACATGAATTAGGACCAGGGAAAGTACATGGAAGGCCATTCGTATTAGAGCCTCCAGCTAGCGGTGTATCACTTACAAAGTCATCAACTCCACATCCTCCATCGCCCCATATGTGACGAAGATTTAGCCAGTGGCCTACTTCATGAGTAGCCGTTCGTCCCAGGTCAAAAGGAGGGGTAGCGGTTCCAATGTTTCCAAAATATTGATAGTCACACACAATCCCATCTGTAGCCGGGTTTCCACCAGGAAACTGTGCATAACCTAGCAAACCACCAGAAAGATCGCATACCCAGATATTTAGATAGTCTCCTGCAGGCCAGGCATTGCTACCACCGGTTGCATCAAACTTTACATTATTATTAGAAGAGAAGGAAGAGTTTGTTGTAGATTTCCGAACGATACCATCTGTTGATTGCCCATTGGGGTCTACAGTTGCCAGGCAAAATTCAATTTCAGAATCGGCTGCTACCGATTGAAACATAGCAGGTGTATTTACTGCATCAGCATTCGTTCTACGAAAGTCTTCATTTAGAATATCAATTTGGCTAAAAATCTGTGCGTCACTAATATTTTCGACAGGATTATTTACATTCCAAACTATATGTACGACTACTGGAATAGTAATAACACCATCAACTACTCGACTTTCATTAGCCAAGATGTTTTTGGTATGTTCTTCAATTTCATGCATATGTAGTGCATGTTCAGGATTTTCCTGCATTTGCTGATCGAGATACTCCATCGTACCACAATTGCGCTGTGCAAATCCCGATATTGATAATAAAAAGCTTAATAATAAGGCAAAAGTAAATTTCAGGGCATCCATTGAGTCTTTTTTAATTATACTAATCCGATTTAACAATATTTGTGCCAAAGCACCCTATTGATAGTGTTGTTTAAATAGCCGGGAAGTAATGTGTGTTATTGCGCATAGTGAGCAACAGCAGTTGCTCCTTAAATGGTAATTTATACCAGTTATAATTATAAGTTGAAACTCAAAAAAAGTTACACCTCTTTGAGGATATTATTTATCCCAATAGCCGATATTATATCTAATTTGGTAAGTAGAAGACAAATAAGATAGGGTAAAAGAAAAGGTAGGTAATATAAAGTAGAGGTTTAGAAAAAATTAAACTATTTAATTCCTACTAAACCTCTCGAAATACTATAATAATTACTTTTTAATAATTATTGATTTTTTATCAAAAGGATTCAAGGCTACGCCTTTCACTTTGGCTTCCGCTTCAATGCGGAAACTGGACTTCGCAGCTTGAATCGCCTTGGCAGCTTTAGCGATACCGCCAAAAAGGAAATTCTTATTTCCAAACTCTTCTATATCTGAACGCACATAGGAGAAAGGTAATTGAAAAGGGATTTCCAGCATTTCACCTGCTGGAACATCAATTATTTTATTAATATCAATTTCTCCTAACTCGTATTCGTCTACGAGTTTTTCCTTGCCTCTGCCACGGCTATAACGTTCTATCAAAACCACTTTAATTCCAGTAACTGTTTGGGGGTTCATCGATTGAAGTATGATGCTCCCTTTTATCAACTTGCTTGTAAGGCTGATTTCTTCCGGGAGTTGCAAATCCAATTTAACTCCTTCAATGCCCAGCCATTTTTTCACTTTTCCGATCATGTGAATTCAATTATGTACGATCTGCAAACTACAGCCCTTTAAGTATTCAGTCAGATTATTTTCTATGAAATCATCAACTGCATAGATAAAAGGATTCTAATCACACCATACGTTTATGCCAGCTACTCCCCAATGGCTTCACCCAGGATTCGTCAAAATCACCTTTGGTTGCTACTAGATTATCAAAAACAAGGGTTTGATCATCAATAGCACCTTCTTGATAAAGCTTACTAAATGTATCTCGATCAGCCGTTTTTACGATATCCCCATCTTTGTATGTAAAGGTCATTCGATCAAATAAATCTACTCCATATTCAGCTTGTAACTGCTTTAAAAAGTAAACAGATTTATCAATGGAACAGCCACTAGCATCTGCCTGATTTTCATCAACCATTAGTACGATGAATTGGCCATGCATTAAGTTTCCCTGAGCTTTTAGCTGACGATTGTGACTCACCCAGTTTTTTGCGAATTCCTGTACACGAGTATTGATGACCGGCCAGTCTTGTTCTGGAAATGGCTTATTAGCCTGATAAATCCAAACCCGGCTAGTAGATGATAAGGTTTCTTGTTTAATCATTTATACTTATTTATCAAAGAAGGTTTATTATTTGATAACACATAAACCTAAATGGAGTTGAAAGAAAACCTTATCTTGATATCAAGATAAGTAACCTAATATGAAGAGCAAAATTAAAGAATTAAGTGCACCTATTGGTACAACACTTGATCGATGTATAGATTTAAATCAGGATGAATTTCCATATGCCTCGGGTGAACTTTCTCGATTGCTCAGAGATATTGGGCTAGCTGCAAAAATTCTCGGAAGAGAAATCAATAGAGCAGGTTTGATTGGATTAGGTGGTATGGCTGGTACTGAAAATGTGCAGGGTGAAGATCAACAAATGTTGGATATCGTGGGGCACATTCGCTTTGTAAGAGCATTAAAAATGGGCGGGCAAGTCTGCTGTATCGTATCAGAAGAAAAAGAAGAAATCGTATACACAGGAAATAATGATGCTAAATATGTTATAGCAATGGACCCCCTTGATGGCTCTTCCAATATTGAAGTCAATGTACCTATTGGCACTGTATTTGGTATATATCATCGTATTTCAGAGCAGGGTACCCAACCAACGATGGAAGATGCTTTACAAGCTGGCAAGCATCAAATAGCTGCTGGTTATGTATTATTTGGCTCTTCAACTATGCTCGTTTATACTACCGGATTTGGTGTCAATGGCTTTACTTATGATCACTCTTTAGGTGAATTCTATCTTTCTCATCCCAAAATGCGATTCCCTAAAGATGGCAATATTTATTCTATCAATGAAAGTCATTATTTCAAATATGGAGAGCCTATTCAACACTACCTCAATCACTGCAAAAGAGAACGGTATACTGCTCGCTATATAGGTTCAATGGTAGCAGATGTACATCGCAATCTCATAAAAGGAGGGATCTACCTCTACCCTGCTACTCCGGGTGTTTACCCTGAAGGAAAACTAAGATTGCTGTACGAATGTAATCCTTTAGCTTTTATTGCTGAACAAGCAGGTGGGCTTGCCTATAATGGAAAAAGCCGCATACTCGATATACAACCGACTTCCCTGCATCAAAGAGTACCGTTATTAATCGGCTCCAAACATCTTGTAGAAGAAGCTATTCGTTTTTTATGTCACTAAACATCAAGCCTTATGAGACAAAAAACTATAATACTCTGCTGCTTCATTTCCATTTTATCTTTATCTCTGTTTGCACAACATCCTAGCCATCCATTTCCCGACAACATTATAGATGCCATAAATCGGGCAGACAAAAAAACCGGGATCACTCCATCACCATCTATCAATACCCCAATTCCTGAAGAGGAAAGGCTTTTGGCAATTCATAGCAAATTCTGGATGCCAGAATTAAACGACTGGGAGGACAGGGACTCTTCTCAATATTTTTATAATTCTGAAGGAAAAATAGATATCATTGTACGTTATACATGGTCAGATAATTCGTGGTTGCCCAATCAAAGATTAGTTTTCACTTATTACAATAATGGATTGCCTAAAGAGGAGGTTACGGAAAGCTGGGATGGTACAGAATGGGGTATCGCAGAGGGCAACACGAAAATCAACTATACTTTTAATGCCAGTGATCAACTAATCACTTATGAATATGATCATTGGGACAATGGAGCTTATCAGGACTTCTACAGGCTTGACTTTGAATATCACGAAAACACCAATTTACTGTCTTCTGAAATATTTCAATATGCATTAGTAAGTGGGCAATTAGAAAATGAAAATAGATTTTTATATCTCGAATATAATGAAGTAGAAAAGCCTGCTCTTATCATCAGACAAACCTGGACAGATAATGAAAACTGGGCAGACTACGGACGTTCAATCTATGAGTATTCTAATAATGGCACCACCGTTTATGCACTCAATCAAGTACCTGAAGGAAGTGAATGGAAAGACAACACGAGAAAGATAAATACATTAAATGTATACGAAAATATCATCACATCATTGGATCAATCCTGGTACGAAGATGGCCAGTTATGGATAGGCTTATATCACAATACTTATGAATACGATGGGTATGGCAACCGAGCCTACAATCTTTTTGAAATATGGAATGAAGGTATACAAGAATGGGAGAAAACAGCTCAAAACTTTTCTACCCATACTCCCGAAAACAATATAAAAACCAATCACGGGCAATTTTGGTCTCCCGAAATCAATGATTGGGAAAACACCTTATTTCAAACCCTGTATTACGAACTATACACCGTCGAAACCGATAATATTTCATTAATGCCCGCAGTACCAGTAAGGGCTTATCCCAATCCTGGTAGCGATCTGCTAATAGTGGCATTAGATGAAGATTTTTTCAGCAACGAAACCATGCAAATCACTATTTTCAATATGGATGGTCAAATGATGCGTCAGGTTAATACTCACCCATCACAGTCCAAATTGAGTTTTGACCTAAGGGGGCTTTTCTCTGGTGTTTATCTGTTAAAGGTGGTGCAAGGACAGCGAGTATACACTCAAAAAGTATTGGTTGCTCAATAATACGATAATGCTATCTTTGCGGCATGAAGCAAGTACATCTGAAGCACAAGCGAACTGCTGCTGTTAAGCGATTTCATCCCTGGGTCTTCTCCGGAGCGATTCACAAAGTCGATGATGGTGTCATTGATGGAGAAATTGTAGAGGTAGTAGATGGAAAAGGTAATTATTTAGCTACCGGCCATTATCAACATGGTGGCAGCATTAGCGTACGTATATTTTCATTTGAAAAAACGGAAGCAGGACAAGATTTCTGGAACCAGAAGATACAACAGGCTATTGATTGTCGGCTACAGCTAAAGCTTGCAGAAAAAAATACAAATTGCTACCGTTTAATGCATGCTGAAGGAGATGGGGTTCCGGGGCTTATCATTGATGTATATGGTAATACTGCTGTAATACAATGCCATTCTATTGGAATGCATCAAGCTATCAGCTATATCAGCCAGGCTATCAAAACTGGTTTAGGGGGTGCTATCAATGCAATTTACGACAAAAGCAAGGAAACGCTTCCTTCTCAATATGCTGATTCTATAGATACAGGATATATCTATGGAGATGGAAGCGCTGAAATAGTTAAAGAATATGATCATGCCTTCAAAGTAGATTGGGAAACAGGTCAAAAAACAGGTTTTTTCCTGGATCAAAGAGAAAATCGGAAACTGCTGGCCAATTTTTGTGAAGGAAAAAAGGTACTTAATACTTTTTGCTATTCAGGAGGTTTTTCCATTTACGCTCTTCAGGCAGGAGCTCGTTTGGTAGACTCTGTAGATATTTCATCCAATGCGATTAAATTAACCGATGAGAATGTCCGCTTAAACGGTTTTGAAGAACATAAACACAGATCTTATGCCGAAGACGTAATGCAATTTTTAAAAACTGCCGACGATGATTATGATGTGATGGTGGTAGATCCTCCTGCTTTCGCAAAAAATATACGTAAGCGACACAATGCAGTACAAGGTTATAAACGCCTAAACGTTTTAGCACTGAATAAAATCAAAAAGGGAGGCATTATTTTCACTTTCTCCTGTTCGCAAGTGGTAGATAAAAAGTTGTTTTACGACACAATTGTAGCCGCTGCCCTGGAATCCGGACGGAGAATAAAAGTACTTTACCGCCTTTCGCAACCAGCTGATCATGCAGTTAGTATTTATCATCCGGAAGGAGAATATCTAAAAGGGCTCGTTTTATATGTTGATTAAATAACGAATATTTTATTCGTATTCCATTAAGATCAATTGAGCTTCCTCCCAGGCTTCCATTGCTTCTTCCAACTCCTGTTTTTGTGCTTCGTATTTTTTCATTTGCTCTACAGAATCAGCTTGTTCATAAAAAGATGGATCAGCCATTTTTGTTTCCATCTTTTCAATTTCTGTTTCCAGGCGTTCTATCTTTTTTTCTGCATTGCTCACATTGCGCATCAATCGTTTTCTTTCTTCATAGCTAAGTGTTTTCTTAGGAGTATTTTTCTCTTCTGTACTACCTGCTTTTTTACCGGAAAGTTCAACTGAACGCATATCTTCCAGCTTTCTTTTCTCAAGGAAAGCATTTACGTCTCCTATGTGATTATGCAGCTTCCGGTCTCGGAATTCTATAGTACGATTGGTTAAGTTGGTTAGAAAACTACGGTCGTGTGAAACGATGATTAGGGTACCATCATAATCCTTGATAGCGTTCTTGAGCACATCCTTTGAAATCATATCAAGGTGGTTGGTAGGCTCATCCAGCACCAATAGATTAAATGGACGTAACAAAAGGCAGGCCAATGCCAGTCGTGCACGCTCTCCTCCTGAAAGTACGGATACTTTTTTCTCTACGTCTTCTCCACTAAACATAAAGGCTCCCAGGATATTACGTAGCTTAGTCCGCATCTCTGGTGGGGATGCATTCTCCATCGTTTGTAGAACGGTCAAATTAGAATGTAAGCTATCCGATTGGTTTTGAGCATAATATCCAATTTGTACATTATGTCCCAGATTAAGATCTCCTTCTGTCAGGGTAAGTTCATCAACAATTATCTTAGCTAATGTCGTTTTGCCCTGACCGTTTTGTCCTACAAAAGCAACCCTATCTCCTCTATCTATTTTTAAGTTGACATCCTTTAAGACCGTCAAGTCGCCATATCTTTTAGTTAATGACTGGGACTCTACTACAACTTGTCCCGAACGAGGTGCCGGAGGAAAAGAGATATTCATCGCAGCTACATCCGCATCTTCAACTTCAATACGGTCTATTTTATCCAATTGCTTTTGCATGGACTGCGCCATTTTCGTTTTAGTAGCTTTAGCCATAAAACGATTGATGGTACGCTCTTTTTCCGCTATTACCTTTTGTTGATTACGAAAAGCCGCCATCTGCTTTTCTCTTCTCTCTGCTCTTAATTCTACATACTTGCTATAAGCTGCTTTATAGTCATATACGTTTCCTAGTTCTACCTCTACCGTTCGCTTCGTTACATTATCAAGAAATTGCTTGTCGTGAGAAATAACAATGATAGCCCCTGGATAATCTTTTAAAAACTTTTCCAGCCAGATAATAGATTCTATATCCAGGTGGTTAGTAGGCTCATCAAGCAGAAGGTAATCCGGTTTTTGCAAAAGCATTTTTGCCAACTCTATCCTCATCTGCCAGCCTCCACTAAACTCATCCGTAAGGCGATCAAAATCAGATTGCTTAAAGCCCAGGCCTTTCAAAATTTTCTCTGTTTCTGCCTCTATTGATTGCCCTCCTATTAACTGAAAACGCTCATTAAGGTCTGAAAAATCATTCAACAGTTTGGCGTAAGCCTCACTTTCATAATCCGTACGATTGGCAATCTCGTCGTTGAGTTCAGTTATTTTTTCTTCTAATTTTTTGGCAGCATCAAAAGCAGTAAGAGCTTCTTCTTTCACCGTTTTTCCTTTGGGGATATCCATTTCCTGATGCAAGAACCCAAGGCTACTTTCGCCGGGGCGGGCGATTGTACCATCATCAGCCCGCATTTCTCCTGCTATAACTTTCAGGAGCGTAGATTTTCCTGCTCCATTTCGCCCTACTAAACCGACCTTATCCTTTTCAAGGATTACCAGATTAATACTATCCAGCAAAACGCGGTCACCATACTTAATAAATATATTGGATACTGTGATCATTTGTTATGTACTTCATCAGAATGAAAGCGTAAAGGTAAGAAACGATCAAAAAAAATATACTATCCTTTTTTTAATGTGAAGCCAAATGTAGATCCCAGTTCAGGAGTACTTCTTACATTAATGGTTTGACTATGGGCTTCAATGATATGCTTAACAATAGAAAGTCCCAGGCCTGAGCCCCCCATTTCTCTGGAACGGCTTTTATCAACCCTGTAAAAGCGATCAAAAACATGATTGAGGTGATCTTTAGATATCCCCAGGCCATTATCAGCCACTTCAATCAATATATTTTTATCCATGTCATAAAATCCTATTCGAGTCCGCCCTCCTTCTTTACCATATTTAATAGAGTTATACACAAGATTGATAAGTACTTGACGAATGCTTTCTCTATCGGCTTCTACTTTAATACTCCGAGAAGCTCCCTCCTTAAATTCGAGATTAACATTTCTACTGGTAGCCTTGAATTCCAGTTCATCAAAAACCTCCTCTGCCAACTCACGTATATCGAAAGTTTGGATTTCCAACATCAACTCTCCGGATTCTAAACGGGTAATTGCATCCAGGTCTTCAACTATGATATGGAGTCTTTCCAGGTTTTTTGCAGCTTTATTGAGAAATTTTTCCCGCACATTAGGATCATCCATTGCACCATCTAAAAGAGTATGCAAATATCCCTGAATATTAAAAATGGGGGTTTTAAGTTCGTGAGAAATATCCCCTACAAAATTGCGACGATATTCTGCCCAGGCTTTATACTTATCTATTTCTTCCTTTTGAGATTCTGCCCATTCTTCCACTTGTCGTTCCATTTCATCAATAATATTAGCCCTCACATCAATTGTTCTATTTTTCTGTGCGGGTGATAGTTTATGCTTATGTATAGTCTTATAAATTAGCTTGATCTTCCGGTAGATATACTTGCGTAGGTAATATATATTGGTGAAGTAAGAAGCCACAAAAATAACTGCTCCTAGAATTATACCTCCAATTACTCGCAAGAGCAAGCCTTCTTGTATCAGATACTCAATAAGTAACAACACAAGTAAAGTAGATAAGCTTATATAAAGCGAAACAAGTAATGCTATTTGTTGTGGTGTGGGATTCTTTAGCAAAGGATAGTTTTTTACAGTTGGTCATTAACAACTACCTTTTTTCAGTGAGCAAAGCAGTTGTTAAAGATGATTAAAATTCAAACTTATAGCCAATACCTTTAATAGTTTTAATGTAGTGTCCACCAATTTTTTCTCTAAGCTTTCTAATGTGTACATCAATAGTACGATTGCCGACAATAACATCGGTGCCCCATACTTTATTGAAAATTTCTTCCCGAGAAAAAACCTTACCAGGTTTGGAGACGAGTAACTGGAGTAACTCAAATTCCTTTTTTGCCAAAGGGACAATCTCTTCTCCCCTGGTCACACTCACTCGTTCCTTATCAATGATTAGCCCTCCTATATTAATGATATCCCCTTCATCTAAATCTTCATTACGATCAGATCGCCGCAACAAAGCTTTGACACGGCTTAAAAATACTCGTGGCCGTATTGGCTTGGTAATGTAGTCATCTCCTCCTACATCCAAAGCTGCAATTTGGGAATAATCTTCTTCTCTGGCAGTCAGGAAAGTAATAACGGTGCGATCAAATTCTGGCTTGCTCCTTATTTGTCTACAAACCTCTACACCATCCATTTTTGGCATCATGATGTCCAGGATGATCAAATCAGGTTTTTCCTTATCTGCCACCTCTATTCCTTCTTCTCCATTATTAGCGGTGACAACCTGATAACCTTCCTTTTCAAGATTGTATTTCAAAAACTCCAGAATATCTGGCTCGTCATCTACAACAAGAATCTTTGCAGGATCCATTAAGCAAAACAATTGAGTACGAACTGTAAATAATAGATGAAATAATCATCCATTCGTACGTATTAAAGTATTGATTGTTAATTCAAACGACAAAGCTAGTGCTTTCGAAACGGACTATACTCATGCCAACATTAAGATTATGTTAAGCTTGCCTTAAAAGTGTGTAAACTTTTTCGAATATAGCTTAGTTACTCTTCTTTTCCGCAGCTCTTCTATCTATTTCATTCATCGCTTCTCTGTAAATGCGTTCTATTTCTTCTGGCCGCTCACGCAAGAGCGCCATTGAGCTATCAAAATCTGCTTTTTCTATATTATGTATCGTACATATCTGTTCGTAATAAATAGTAGCCATACTATCTTTTAGGTCTCCTCTCAGGTTTTGCAGTGCAGCTTCTGCTATATGTGCATCTACTATAACTGCTACAAGTTTATCTTCAGTCAATGGCAAAGGGGCTTCTTCCCTCCCACAGGCAATTGCCGATACTATAATTAAAAATAAAAAAAGTGTTCGCATTAATCAAAATACTGTTTAGGATAATGGTACTCAGTAAGGCTTCCAGTAGCTGGAGTAAAAGCGGCCCAGTCATCAACTGCTGCACTTACTTTAAAAACACCACAAGTAGGAATATTGTCGAAATAGTCTTCTGAAAAATCATTAGCCACAAATGTAAAAGATGGATTATGTCCAAATATTAAGACAATAGAAACTTCTTGCGGCAATTGAGTAATCACTCTGTATACATCTTCGGGATTCGCTTCATAAATAGCCCGCTGGGTAACAATAGCATCAACAGCTACTCCCAGCTCTTTTGCAAAAAATGTGGCAGTCGTTAATGCCCGGTTTGCAGGGCTTGACACAATGAGGTCCGGTACCACATCTTTACTGTGTAGGAGTTTGCCCATAAAAGGTGCATCTCGTATCCCTCGTTTGTTTAACGGACGGTCAAAATCACGCAAACTCATATCCGCCCAACTGGATTTGGCATGTCGAATAAAGTATATGTGCTTCATTTGCATAACTAAAAAAAGTGAGACTGATTTTGTTCTTCTCCTCAAATAACGCAATTTTGACCCTTATTAAAAATAGAATAGCATGAAATTTGAGCGTAAGGTAGTATGGATCACAGGTGCTTCTTCTGGTATTGGCGAATATTTAGCCTATGCATTTGCGAAAGAAGGAGCTCGTCTTATTCTTTCCAGTCGAAAAATGCCTGAACTAGAACGCGTAAAAAAACAGTGCCCCAGTGGTACTGATGTCGCTATACTTACGCTTGATGTCAGTGACTTTGAGCAAGTAAAAATCGTTGCGAAACAAGCAATAGATGCATTTGGTACAATAGATGTACTCATTAATAATGCAGGAATATCACAACGTGCTTTTGTAAAAGATACAATGCTGGATGTTGATCAAAAAATAATGAATGTCAATTATATGGGAACAGTAGCAGTTACGAAAGCAGTGCTCCCACAAATGATCAAACAGCAATCTGGAAAAATTGTCGCGATCAGTAGTGTAACAGGAAAAATAGGGACTCCAAAACGTAGTGCTTATGCTGCCTCAAAACATGCCCTGCATGGCTTTTTCGATTGCTTACGTGCAGAAGTACACAATGACAATATACAAGTCACTGTTATTTGCCCTGGCTATGTTCATACGAATGTAAGTGTTAATGCTCTTACCGGAGATGGAAGCAAGAACAATATTATGAGCAAAGATTCAGAATCAGGCCTAAAACCAGATGAATTTGCTAAAAAAGCACTTAGCGTAATTCATAAAGGAAAAGAAGAGGTATATATTGGTGGAAAAGAAATTATGGCAATCTATTTAAAACGATTTGTCCCAGGAGTTTTATCTCGTATTATCCGAAAAATAGATGTGCGGTAAATTGGGTGTCGAGTATCGAATAATCCTAAAAAAACAATAACACCGCCTCCCCAATATAGAGATGCCTCCTAACTATATCACTACATAACCAAATGACTACATATACTTATGAAGTTTGAAGCACCTCATGAAATCATTATAACTGAAATTAAAACGTTTGAAAAATTTCGGATGAACGGAGCCTCACTTGAAAATTGCACCTTACAGGCAATTGATTTCACTGGCTTGAATATTCATTGGGAGATTTTTGATATTAAGAATACGGTTTTCCTGGGTTGCTTCCTCAGTATAGAGGAAGAAATATATTTGAGAAAACAGGGAGCATATATATATGCAGCGCCTGAGGATTTACCCTATAATCCTTTTCGTACTAGCCTTTATAACTGGGAAGAGCTTATGAAGGGAATGCCTGACAAGACCGATGATCTACTTATCTATGAGCATTTTTCGGAGAGCAAGTTTACCCCTAGCATCAACGAGGCCCTATGGCAACGTATTCATGATCACTCGATCGATGATTCTCTACGCAAACTACTTGAGTTTGATGATCAGGGCATGACGCAAAAAAAGTGCATAGGTTTCATGGGAGGGCATAGCAAGGGAAGAGATTCTGAGGCATTTCTTAAAACTGCGCTTACTGCAAGATTACTCAGTAGAGAAGGCTATTTTATCGTATCAGGCGGAGGCCCGGGCATTATGGAGGCTACAAATCTGGGAGCCTACTTTGCCAATTATGAAGAGTCAGATCTAATCAGTGCTGTTGATATTTTAAAAAAAGCACCTCACTATACTGATGAAAACTACCATCAGCAAGCACTTGCAGTACTTTCAACCTATCCTGATGGAGCTTCTAATCTAGCTATTCCTACCTGGTTTTATGGTCATGAACCAAGCAACCTATTCGCATCTCATATAGCTAAGTATTTTTCCAATAGTATACGCGAAGACACCCTGCTTGCTATTAGCTTATATGGTATTATCTGTGCAGAAGGAAGTGCTGGTACTACTCAGGAGATTTTCATGGATGCCACGCAAAATCATTATGGCACTTTCAACTATTACAGCCCAATGGTATTCCTTGGCCGCCATAGATATGAAATTGAAACCTTGATTTTTCCACTATTGAAACAATTAGCCTGGGGAAGGGAATATTACGATCTACTCTTCTTGAGTGATGAGCCGAAGGAAATTGTCCGGTTTATTCAATCACATCCACCTATTAAAGTCAAAAAGGATTGAGTTTTATATAAAATTCCGCGGTAATTTAGAGCTTGTTTGGAAATTATTAATTGGTCTGCAAATGTCCCTTTTTTGTTTATACATCAGCTATTTTTCGCTACGTACTTAATCAGTATGCAGCTCTAAATGAGCTTTGTCTAAACAAAAAATGATCTATTTTCGGCTCAAAGAACAAATCCCAAACAAGCTCTTAAAGGAATCACCGCGGAATACCGATTAATACACCAGCAGTTGTTGCCGGTATTGTCCTTTTTCGTTTTGAACTTCAACTATATAGTGCCCCGATGCCATCGTAGCTAGTGGCAATTCTATTTTGAATGCTTCACTTATACTATTTAGCTCGTGCATTTGATACAGGGCTCCATTACTGTAGTAAATACGAATAGTAATATCACCTGATAGTGTCCCTTCCAACCATACTACCTTAGTTGCAGGATTCGGATACAGGTTTAATCCTGCCTGCTTCCATTGTTCATCAGTAGACAACGGCATGCAATCAGGAAAAGCAGGATCATACTCTACAGACAAGGTATAAGATGATTTACAGCCTGTATCCTGATCTTGTACTTCCAATGTATAACTTCCATCTTTATCAATACAATATTCTATATCATTGGCTCCTGAAATAGGTTGCTCCTGAAAGTACCATTGCAAGGTATAATTAGTGGGCAAAGCTCCTGGATCGTATAGGCTTAGTAGGTTGTCAAAGTTTTGAAAGACTGGTGCAACTGGCAATTCGGCAAATTCAAGATTAACCGTATCGGAAGTTGCAGCACATCCATCTTCTGTAGTATGAGTAACCCAGTACACGCCACTTTCTTCTACTGAGAGTACTGGCCCGGTAGCTTCAAATATTGGTGAAGTATCCTGATACCATTGATTAAGCGAATCATAAAGTATAAACAAGTTTACCAAATTCCCCTCACAAAGTGAGTGAGAAGGTATACCGTACAGCTCAGGTTGTTCAGGTTGTTCGTGCACAATCACCGTATCTACTGATTGAATAGTGTCAATCGGATGGTATATAGTTACGCTTACTTCTAATGGTCCATTTGTATAAGCACCATTAGACTCCTGGGTAATAAAAATAGTACCACAATTATCATCTCCTCCTTCTATACCTTCATCATCATCCAATACTCTAATTTCATAAATACCTTCATCCAGGAAAAGATTAATCGGGACCGTATAAGGAAATGAAGTATTATTGTCTGGTGTAGAATCGAATATACGCTCTCCTGAAGGATCCCACACTTCCACGCTAATGTCAGGTGCTCCTCCCAGGATATCACCACAATTCGTGCTTTCTACTGTTACTTCACTTAGGTAGTAACCAAAGGTATCAACTATAGCCTGATAATTCAGTTCATAAATTCCAGGTTCGTCATAAACAGGTGTTGAGGGATTTTCTTCGGTACTGGTAGTGCCTTCTCCAAAGTCCCAGAAGTATTCAAAGCCATCCATGCCTCCAGAGCTAATATTATTTGAAATAACAGGAGTCACACTCCCACAGCCTATTCCATTTTCCAGCGTAAATCCTTCTGTTATACTAGATCCTGGAAGAATAAGAATTGGAAATGAAAAAGAAGAAGTTTGTTCTACCAGAAAAACTTCCGCTGTTACAATTACATTCACATTAAATAGACCAGGAAGCAGTGGTGTACCGCATATTTTGCCACACCCATCTGTTTCTTCACTTGGATCAAATGAAGTTTGGTTGGCTTCCCAGGCTAGTCCGGGAGGTAAATTAGTGACAGAAGAAATTGTCATTTGAGAAATTGTCAATCCCGGTGGAGTATCTG
This sequence comes from Chitinophagales bacterium, assembly GCA_022360175.1. Classification (GTDB taxonomy): domain Bacteria; phylum Bacteroidota; class Bacteroidia; order Chitinophagales; family Saprospiraceae; genus JAKSDI01. Next base: position 8,728 of record JAKSDI010000086.1, on the reverse strand, counting down.
GATCAGTAGCAGCTACAGGTGTAGTTGTTTTTGGCATTCTAAAGCTAAGATCTCCATCGTAATAGACTCCCACAACTCCTTCTGGAGCATCAGAGAGATAAATAGTATCCTCGGCTAGATCAATTGGTAAGTTGACTATACATCCCGGACACTGTGCCCAGGCAGTTTGACTAATGATCAGCACTACAAAGAATGAAAGTAGATTCTTTACCATAAGCAAATAGTTTAATAGCGCTCACCAGATGATGAGCAATGCGTTAAATATTAGCATATTTCCAAAGTAACTGAATCGTCGACGAAAAATCGACGATTCAGTTTTATTTTGGATGCTACTCATATTGTGCTTCAGGGTGCTGGAGCGAAGCCTATACATCGCAGGGTGAGCGACAGCCTCGCTCCTAAATCAGAAGGGTTAAACCTTTATTTTGCATACAAATGCAAAAAAATGATTAGGTATAGTAAGGGTTGAAGATAAGCTTGTATATAATTTGGAAACAACTCAGTAGAAAGAATAAAATTTCAGTTGCTACTGCAAAAGTACCAAATTATTTTAATTATCCTAATTTCTATTAACAGCCATTTTTTTGGCTAAACGTTCTTTTCCGTTGCTAATCGAATAAATATAAAATCCGCTAGCCAACTGACTACCGTCAAAAGGAATAACATTTTCGCCTTCAAACAAGCGAACTTGCTCTGTATGTAGTTGCTTGCCAAAGATATCACTTACAGCAAATTCGAAATCACCACCGATTTGAGCATCTACAATAATTTGAGTCCATCCACTAAATGGATTAGGCTGGTTGCGCATGCTAAAATTGCTTGCGAATACTTCAAAAGCATCTACCATTACACAGTTTGCAAAACCTTCTTCCTTCACATGTAAATAGTAATGGCTTCCAGATTCAAGATCAGAAGGTACATCAATAGTAAGCGGCAATACTCCTGTTTGAATAGTAGCAATTAATGTTAAATCATATTCTCCTTCTTCTCCTGCTTCCGGATCACCAAAGATTATAATACAGCCTTGTGTTTCTGCAGCAAACTCACAGTTTGGTGGGTTACATACATAGTCCAAAGATGCTGGCAAACCTTCAATTCCTTCTTCTACCGGAATTTCAACAGCAGTAATCGGAACAGGCCCTAGAGGCGACTCATAAATTTCAGGAATATTGAATGTGATTAATGTCTCGTAATAAGCTCCTACACAAGCTGTATCGGTAATACCACCATCCGGGCGTTCTGTTTCATTGTAAGGAAAAGGGCTTACAAAGACTGTATCAGGTACCGTAGTATCCGGTTCACACGTTTGTGCATTAGAAAGAGCACTGAAGGCAACTAATCCTAAACAAAGTAGCATTATCTTCTTCATAGTAAGTAATTGGATTAAAAAATGTGAATACAAAGGTGCAAGATATGACATTTAGTTTTAATTTCAATTGCTCCAAATAAATAACCCCAATTCAGACGCCCCAACTCAGACACTCAAAACCATTGATAATCAATGCCGTACACAAGCAATATTCAAACTGCAATATTGTCTCTAGTTTCCAAATTCACATTATAAATTTTGTTTATACGCTAATATGATATAATTTCGCCTTTCCGAATTGCTCTATGGGATACATTCATTTAGTATTCATCAAATAAAAACTTCAGCACTCCTACTTTTGGTTTTTGCCGTAATACTTGGCTAACTTATGCCTCTGTTTTAATGCATGACTTAAAGTGAGAGCTTAAGTAGTTTAGTTTCATGAACTACTTATTATTTGATTGAATTTCTGTAATCCAAGAATAACATACTTATATGAGCAAAGTACTCACCACCTTTTGTGCTGCACTATTATTTCTAGGCACAAGCATCGCTCAAAATGCTATCCTTAGTGGTAAAGCGACAGATGCAGAAACAGGGGAAGCACTTATAGCAGCTACCATTTCCGCCGACAGTTATGGTACAGTAACCAATTTTGATGGCAGCTATGAATTTGAATTACCCGCAGGTACCTATACCGTTATACTACGATACGTAGGTTATCAGGAAGCCAGTACTGATGTTACTTTAAAAGCTGGCGAATCCCGCATTCTTGATTTTTCTGTAAAAGAAGAAGCGACTGTACTTGAAACGGCTACAGTGACCAGTGGTAAGTTTCAAAAACCACTTAGCGAAGTGACTGTTTCTTTGGAAGTATTAAAACCAGATCTGATACAATCAACTAGTAAAACCACTGTAGATCAAGCACTTGAAAAAATACCTGGTGTAACCATCATCGATGGACAGGCCAATATTCGAGGCGGCTCTGGTTATTCGCAAGGGGCAGGTAGCCGTGTATTGTTATTAGTAGATGATGTACCTATCCTACAAGCAGATGCTGGCTTCCCCAATTGGGATGATGTACCTGTAGAGAATATTGCACAGGCAGAAATTGTAAAAGGAGCGGCTTCGGCTTTGTATGGTTCTTCTGCGCTGAATGGTATTGTCAATATTCGTACGGCTTATCCAAAAGCGACTCCAGAAACCGAAGCAGCCGTGTTTTACACTCACTACTTTGCTCCTGAAGATGAGCGGTTGAAATGGTGGGGAGATACTTCAGAGGTGACGCCACGTACGATGGTAGCCAGCCTGGCCCATCGCCGCAAAATAGGCAAACTAGACCTTGTACTCGGTGGGTATTATATGAATGAAGAAAGCTTCAACCGAGATACTTATAAGAAATTTGGGCGATTTAACTTTAGTACTCGTTATCGAGTAACAGATCGCTTATCCATCGGATTAAATGGTAATTTTAATGCCGGTAAAACAGGTGGTTTTTTCTATTGGATGTCTGATACCATGGCCTATATTGGAGTGCCTTCTACCGTGACCAAACGAGAACGTGTACGCTATAATATAGACCCTAGCATTACTTATAATGACAAGGGCAATAATCGTCACCGCATTTTAAGCCGATTCTATAATGTAGATAATGATAATGACAGCAACCAGTCCAATCATTCTGATCTTTATTACGTAGAGTACCAGTTCCAGCGTCAAATGAAGGATATTGGATTAGTATTAACTTCTGGCCTGGTAGCCAGCGGTACGTCTATAGATGCGGAGCTTTATGGCGATACTACTTTTACCTCTCGAAATTTGGCAGCATACCTGCAATTAGACAAAAAATTCTTTGACAAACTCAATGTTTCTGCGGGTTTCCGATATGAAGATAATTTGCTGAAAAATCCTGGTTTTGAATATATGGCGGGCAATGATGTAGAGATAGTAGAACCATCTGATGAACAAGAATCCAAACCTGTTTTCCGACTGGGCTTAAATTACAAACTGGCAAAAGCCACTTTTTTAAGGGGCTCCTGGGGGCAAGGATATCGCTTCCCTACAGTAGCAGAAAAGTACATCGTGACCAGTGCTGGTTTCTTTGATGTCCTTCCTAATCCAACGCTTAATTCGGAGACGGGATGGTCGGCTGAAATAGGTATTAAACAAGGTTTTGTGATTTCCTCTTTTCAGGGATTTCTGGATGCTTCTGTCTTCACTTCCCGATATTTTGATATGATGGAATTCAATCTGGTAAGCTCAGGATTCCGTTCTGTAAATATTGGCGATGCTGAAATTTCAGGTTTTGAAATCACTACGGCTGGTAAGGGAGAGATTGGTAATATTCCCGTTACTTTATTGGCTGGTTATACTTATGTAAATCCCACTTTCGTGGAATTTGATACAACCAAAGTTATTGCCGGAATGGATGCTAGTCAAGGACAAATTAATTCAATCAATTCTTCTTCTGATGATAACATCCTGAAATATCGCTCTCGCCATCTCTTTAAACTAGATGCTGAAGCTAACTATAAGGGAGCGTTTTTGGGAACAGAGTTCTTTTACAACAGCCAGCTAGAAGCTATTGACGCAGCATTCTTACTGATTATTAATGGCTTACAGCGTTTCCGCGAAGAACACGATAAAGGTTTTAAAGTGTGGAATGTCAGAGCAGGTTATCGCTTTTCAGAGCACTTCAAAGTATCATTTTTGCTTAATAATGTATTCAATGAAGAATATGCAGCCCGGCCGGGATTAATGAATCCTCCAAGGAACCTGACAGCAAGAATGGATTTTAAATTTTAAATAATATAATAATCAATCCGTGGTGGTTTTTATTCTAAATCACCACGGATCATTATACGAAGTATTAGATCAATTTTCTCGCCCTCGTAATTTCCTTCTTAAAAAATGGCTTTAACTGTTCTGCAGCCTGGAATAAAAGGGCTTCGTCTGTAGGAAATGGCTGAGGATGATTCCGAGTTAACTGTAGGGTGCGCTTATCTAAAGCACGCTCGTCACCACGATAGGTCGCCGCACAGTTTTCAAATGTAGCATCTGCAGCCATAGGCTGGCTATCTATCAATTCTCCCGTTCGCTTATCGTGTATTTCTAATCGGCCAGATAAAGCAGCCGTTTTTGTCTGGCTTGTTTCCCAAACTCTTGCCTTGACATTGATATAACGAGGCTCTGTTACTTTATTGCCAAGTGAATCCGTCAATACATCTCCATTTTCATCAACGATATAGATAAATCCATCCTGTACCCTCTTTTGCTCTACATATTCTCTCTCCTTCACAAAACCTGGACTAATCTGAATATCCATTATTCTCAATACAATCTCATAATCATATTGAACACCATTTGCCTGTTCTGTATAGTACGATTGCCAAAAACTATTTAAATCACGTACACTTAGAGAACGTATATCTCTTTCCAGAGCCGAAGGCATGATTACATTGGCATTATTCTTTACTTTCACCAGAATACGTGTAGTTCCTAAATTCCTCGCTTCCTCTTTCAGGCTACGCTTATCGCGAAAATTCTGATAATACTGATCTACAGCATCCAGTGCTTTGTAAGCCTCTCGTGCAGCTGCTTTATCTCCCCTCTGAGCATCTACCAACATGGCTTTTGCGCGAGCATAATGATATTCTGCTGCTTTTTCACGGCTTTCATTTTCAAGCGATTCAACTTGTACGAAACGGAAATTTGCTTTGATGCCTTCATAAGATACCAAAGGCAATAAAGGCTCTACTTTTGACTGGCGATTTCGGATGCGGCGATAAAGCTCATTGATTTGAGACCAGTTTTCAGGACGCCCTTGTTTTTTCAGGCGATCTGCCTCTCTCATATCTCTTTGGTTGGCGCGGTTAACAGCGCTTTCCAAAGCCAGTACATGTTTGGTTTTCTTCTTTTTCTTTCCTTTCAAGCGGCGCAAAGCAATACTTACCGCCTGATCGTAATGTCCATGTTCTACCAATTTCTGTGGCGTTGTACAAGAAGAAATTACAAACGCAAATATCAGCATAAACATCGGCATCATTGAAGGGGCATAGCTTTTCATAACGGCAGATTTGTTGGTTTTCAGAATAGAAGTGAACAACACTTCTGAGTTAATAAGGTATACCCGCAATATCTGCTTAAAGCCTTACCCTGGCTACTATGAGAGCGTTAATTAGTATGCCGCAATGGTTAAATATTTGAAAAAATCCTTAATGAATCGTTATAAATTAATCTTCTTCAGCTTTGAAGATCTTTTCAAAAGCATCATAGACTCCCAAATGAAGGGCATCTCCATGATCTTGCTCTTCCAGAAATTTGAAAAATAAATGAGTATTATCCGAGAAAGTAGATGACAATTTTTGATGCAGTTCTTTAGCAACTCTCTCCATCACTTTCCCTTCTTTTCCTACACCTACATATACCGATTGAGGCGCATTTGACGGGGAAAGTTCTTCTTTTAGCAAAGATTCATCGTCCCACCATAGACTGGGACTAATGATGATATAGTGATCAAAAAGATTAGGTTTCTTATAAAGTATTTCTGTTGCTAATAAGCCTCCTAATGACTGTCCTATGATTGTTTTAATATCATTTGTAGGATAATAATTATCAATAAATGGTTGCAATTCCTGTTCGATAAAAGAAATAAAGGTAGCAGACTCTCCTGTAGTTGGATAATCTTTTTTATCTCTTTTATTATTTGTAGGATAAGTAAAATCGCGTTTGCGGTCTACATTTCCTATCCCAACTACAATTGTTTCAGGTAGCATATTTATCCATGAAAATGAACCAAACTGCACCAAACCGGCTATATGAATAAAATCTTCATCCCTTGAACCATCCAAAAGATAAATGACCGGATAGGTTTTGCCCTCTTCTTGTCCATACCCATTCGGCAAATAGATATTAATAGTCCTGTCTTCGTTGAGTATCTTCGATTTGAACGCTATGCTTTCACCAATCGAAAAATCCTTTTTACTTAATACCTCTACTTTGTTTTGGCCAAAAGCCATTGTGATACTACAGCTCAGTAATACAGTTAGGAATATTGTTTTCATATTTTAAACACTTATGATTGGTTTGCAGCAATAAAAAAGAAGGGGCAACTTCTTATTGAAGCTACCCCAGCTCGACTTGTTATTAGCAAGGTGGCCCTTGATAAGGGCTATTCTTCCGCCATAAATGGATAACGATAATCCGTAGGCGATACAAAATTCTCTTTTATAGCACGCGGTGAGGTCCAACGCAATAGATTCAGTACAGAACCTGCTTTATCGTTTGTACCAGAGCCACGAGCTCCACCAAATGGCTGTTGTCCTACAACTGCGCCGGTAGGCTTATCATTGATATAAAAGTTACCAGCAGCATGTCTTAACTTCTCAGTAACGTAATTGATTACAGCACGATCTTTAGAGAAGATAGCGCCTGTCAATGCGTAAGGAGAAGTACTATCCAGCAATTCAAGTGTGTTTTCAAAGTCATCATCATTGTATACATAAACCGTTAGTACCGGACCAAAAATTTCTTCACACATGGTACGATACTTAGGGTCTTTAGCCAAAATCACAGTGGGTTCAACGAAATATCCTTCTGATTTATCGCAAGTACCACCGGCAATGATCTCCGCATCTTTACTTTTCTTAGCTTCTACTATGTAATTGCTAATCTTGTCAAAGGCACGGTTATCGATGACTGCTCCCATAAAGTTAGTAAAGTCTGCGACATTACCCATTTTCATAGAGCCTAAATCTTCCAAAATCGCTGCCTTTACATCTTCCCATAAGCTCTTTGGCACGTAAGCACGAGAAACAGCAGAGCATTTTTGCCCCTGGAATTCAAAAGCACCGCGGACCATAGCCGTTGCAACTTGCTTAGCATTTGCGGAAGGATGAGCAATAATAAAATCCTTTCCACCCGTTTCACCAACGATCCGTGGATAAGTCCTGTATTGAGAGATATTTTTTCCAATAGTCTGCCATAGAGACTGGAATACTTTAGTACTTCCAGTGAAGTGAAGTCCGGCAAAATCCGCATGAGAGAAAATAATCTCTCCCGCTACAGGGCCATCAACAAAAACCAGGTTGATCACGCCTGCTGGTAAGCCTGCTTCTTCCAATATTTCCATAATAACAGCCGCAGAATATATCTGCGTTTCAGCAGGTTTCCATACTACGGTATTACCCATTAATGCTGGAGCAGCAGGAAGATTACCCGCTATAGAAGTAAAGTTAAAAGGAGTAATTGCGAAAACGAATCCTTCTAAAGCACGGTATTCCATACGGTTCCATACGTTGGAATCTGGTACACTCAGTGGCTGTTCGCTATATAGATCCAACATAAACTCTGCGTTGAACCTCCAAAAATCACACAACTCTGCCACACAATCGATTTCTGCCTGATGTGCAGTCTTAGACTGTCCCAACATCGTTGCTGCATTCATTTTGGCACGATATGGGCCTGCCAATAAATCCGCAGCTTTAAGGAATATAGCCGCACGATCTTGCCATGCCATATTTTCCCAATCAGCTTTTGCTTGCAAAGCTGCATCTACAGCCATATGTACATGCTCTGCACCTCCCTTATTAAAGTAACCAAGAACATGCTTATGTTCATGAGGCGGGTTTAGAGGTACTTTAGTATCAGTAGTTATATGTCGGCCACCAATAGACATTGGAATATCCAATTCTTGTGACTTCAATTCTTTTAAAGCAGCTTTTAACTCGGCTCTTTCTGGAGTACCCGGAGCATAGCTAAGAACAGGTTCATTAACTGCTTGTGGTACTTGGAAAAATGCATTTGCCATATTAATGATAATTTGGTATTTTTCAGTATTGCCGCAAAGCTACGATTTTAGTGCTAATCAAAAAAGTGAGATTTATCATACCTTAGGAATGCTCAACTGAGGAGGTAAAAATGGAGAAGCGTCTCCCCCACCCTTAATAATTTCTCGGACGATGGTTGAGCTTATATGCGAATAAGCAGGTTGAGAGATTAAAAAGATAGTTTCCAATCCATGGCCTACTATATTATTAAGCTGAGAAATCGTTTTTTCATAATCAAAATCCGAAGAATTTCTTAATCCTCTCAATAAATAGCGGGCCCCTATTTCTTTGGCGAAATGAGCAGTCAGACCACTGAATTGAGCCACTTCTACCTTTGGTTCATTTTTAAATACTTCTTCCAACCAGGCTAATCTCTCATCCAGGCTAAAGAGGTATTTTTTTTGGTTATTGACACCTATTGATACGACTATTTTGTCAAATAAAGGCAGGGCTCTTTCTACTAATTCCACATGACCGGTGGTGATAGGGTCAAATGAGCCGGGAAACACTGCGATTTTAGACATAGAGGCTAGCTTTAATGATATAAGTAAGAGAGCACATTTAATTAATCTTTTTATGATGGCATCTTTTT
>JAKSDI010000051.1 GCA_022360175.1 Chitinophagales bacterium | reverse complement strand
TATAAGAGTTTAGTACTACACACATTGAATAAATGTCTCTATTCTTTTAATAGTAAGATGCTTCAATGATAGCTAATGTGAATTTATAATTATCCTCCCCGGGGGGAGGACTAAGGAGGGGGAGCTTACTTGAACCCAAGAATTATTTTAGAGCCCTCTTTCCTACTTTGATCCATCTATTGGAATTGGATAAATGAACAAGGGAAATTTCCATCCCTTAGCCTCCGTCAACGGGGGGAATCTTAGGACGATATGTAGGCTTATATAAGAGTTTAGTACTACACACATTGAATAAATGTCTCTATTCTTTTAATAGTAAGATGCTTCAATGATAGCTGATGTGAATTTATAGTTATCCTCCCCGAGGGGAGGACTAAGGAGGGGGAGCTTGCTCAAATAGCAAAAACAGAAGCCACAGATTCTGTGTATATTAGTATTGAATAAAGTACTCTCTCAATGGAACTAGCTAGCCCTAAAAACAACTATCATTACAACTCTCAACTTAAAAGTTTTGCGAACAACCTTAGACAGAATATGACTAAGGCAGAAGCCTGTATATGGAAATATCTTTTAAAAGGCAGGCAAATGAAGGGTTATCAATTCAGGCGCCAACGGCCTGTTTTGAAGTTTATAGCTGATTTCATGTGTAAAGATTTACTCCTAATCATTGAAATTGATGGAATTACTCATGATTCTGAACAGGGTATTCAGAAGGACATAGCAAAAGATAAAGCATTGACAGAAGTTGGCTTTACAGTACTTCGATTTTCAGATTGGGAAGTATTGAATCGTATCACTGATGTATCAATTATTATTGGAGATTGGATAGATGAACATGGGAAGGTTCCACCCCCTACCCCCCGCCAGCGGGGGAAATCTCAGGAGGGGCATAAACTTATATAAAATCTTTATGCTACATCAATCATATGGTGAATATAGAGCTCTCTCTTACTTAGCCCTCAATAATAGATTAAAGCAAGTTTAAGAGTATCCTCCCCAGGGGGAGGAAAAAGGAGGGGGAAGTCTATATCAAAAGCAAATTCAATTTTGGCTAGCCCGTATAAGCAGGCAAACAAAACCAGAAAGCAGTACCTTGCTCTGGGCGGCTTTGCACTCCTATAGTCGCATTGTGTATTTCCATAATCTTTTTCACAATAGCTAAACCCAGGCCTGCACCCTTTGCTTTTGAATTACCAGGAGCTACCTGACGGTAACGCTCAAAAATCTGAGATTGTTCATTGACAGGGATACCAGGTCCAGTATCTGCTATGCGTACTTCAACACCTGTTGCCTGATTGGTCAGGTGAATATTAATTTCACCGCCAGAAGGTGTAAACTTTAGCGCATTATCCAAGAGGTTTTGAATAGCACGTTCTACTAATCCAAGATCAGCAAATACCAGTGGTACTTCATCCTGGACATGGAGTTGCATTTGGATATCTTTTTCCTCTGCAAGGATATGATAGCGAGTAGTTACATCCTGCAATAGTTCAGCTAGTAGGAAAGGTTCTTTTTCTGGCTGTACTTGCTTCGCTTCCAGTTTAGAATATTCAAAAAGCTGTGCAATCAAATGGGCTAGCTTTTCTGAGCTCTCGTAAGCTATCTGTAAGTATTTTTGGCGTTCTTCTGGCTGGAGCTGCCCTTCTTTCATTTGTAAGGTTTCTAAGTAACCCTGAGTAAGTGATAAAGGAGTACGTAAATCATGAGAAACATTGGCAATGAGTTCCTGACGAAGCCTATCTATAGACTTTAATTGTTCGATATTTGCTTCTATAGTATCAGCCATCTCATTAAACGCATCTCGGAGTACGTCCAGGCCACCTTGCGTATCGTCAGGTACTCTAATCGCATAATCTCCTTCTTTAAAACGGCGAGCTGTTTCAATCACTTTATTTAAGTGGCGTGTGATAAAGCCTATTGCAAGTAGGCCTATTATAAGTGCGACTATCATCGCAATAAAAAACATAAAGGTCCCTGTCTTGAGCATATAGCTGCCAAATAAATTACTCAAAACTGCTGATTGTTCCTCGCTGGCAAGTATTATATAAGCATATCCCGCCAGCGTTTCTTTGTCGTATATAGGGGCCGCAGAAAATGCCTTTCTGGTGCCAGGTGCTTTGGGGTCATCTCCTATAATATATTGAGCGCCATCATTTTTTATAAAATCTTCAACTGGGGCAAGAGCTACCGCTTCTCGTTTTACGGAAGTAAATGGCACTACATAATCAATAATATTACCCTTTGTATCGAGTATGTAAACCTCTACACTTCGATTGATTACCATCATAGAGTGCATGATATCATGAGTAGCTGCTGTATCTACCTTTCCATCAACAATAGGGCTGGCTTCCTCCACCATGTATTTTGCTACATCTTTATACAACTGCTGGTTTACTTCCTGAAAGTAACGCTGAGAAGTATAAGAGCTGATGAAAAGATAACCTAGCCCTACTAATGCCAGTGTGAATAGCAGGGCAGCGGAAATCTTCCAATACAAAGGAGATGTAAAACGATACTTGTTCATAGTGCTTCATTAAAACGATATCCCATTCCCCAGGTAGTAAGAATGTATGTTGGTTTAGCCATATCCGGTTCAATTTTTCCGCGGAGGCGATTAATATGAGAATTAACCGTGTGTTCGTATCCGTCAAAATCATATCCCCATATGAGGCTTAATAATTTACTGCGGTCATAACTCTTTCCTGGATTGGATGCTAGCAAGCTTAATAATTCAAATTCCTTACGGGAAAGATTAATACGCTTGTTATCTATAAGTACCAGACGTTTGTCCATGTCAATCACTAGATTACCATAACGGAGTAAACCATTTTGACCATTGGCATCAGGTATGTTTTGAGTGCGTTCCGTTCGTCGTACTAATGCTTTTGCTCTGGCAATAAACTCCCGTATACTGAAAGGTTTTGTCAGGTAATCATCCGCTCCCATTTCCAACCCCAATACTTTATCAATTTCTTCAGATTTTGCAGTAAGCATCATAATAGGAGAAATTGAACCATCATTTCTTAAATTTCGGCATACCTCCATTCCATCTACTCCTGGTAGCATGAGGTCAAGGATAATCAGATCATAAGTAGATTCACGAGCCTTCCGTAGGCCTTCCTCTCCAGTATAAGATTTGTCTAAAATAAAATTGTGATCCTTTAGATGAATTTCTAATAAATTCACAATGTTTGGATCATCTTCAATGACTAAGGCTTTTTTCATGGTACAGGAGGGTTATTCTTATGCAAATTACCTATGTAAATATCACAGAACCATCACATGTTCGCATTAGTTGATCTAAAGTGTCGCCACCACTACACTTAGATGATGGATTTTCGGTCTTACTGTCGCCAAATACTCAATTATAGCTATGTGATGCCTGTTGGATATTTTTGTGATACTTCCGTGATCTCCAACCCCTTACTTTGCAGTCAGAACAAAAAAATATGATGATGAAAAAAGTAATGGCTTTATTGTTGGTATCTACAGCGCTTATTTTTACTGCTTGTGATGACGATGATGGAAACCTTCCAACAACAGGAGAATTAACTTTAAATATTACGGGATTAGCAGATTTAGGTAGTGATTATGCTTATGAGGGATGGCTAATAGTAGATGGTAGCCCTGTATCAGCAGGAATTTTTAATGTAGATGCAGATGGCAAGCTGTCTCAGTCCAGCTTTGAAGTTGATACAGATGACCTAAGTAATGCAAGCGCTTATGTATTGACTATAGAACCAAGTCCAGATAATGATCCGGCACCGAGTGATGTTCATATCCTTGCAGGAGATTTCTCTGGGGATAATGCTAACATAACAGTAGACCATAGTGCTGCTATTGGTACTGATTTTACGAGCGCCAATGGTCGTTATATCCTTGCAACACCAACAGATGGTGGTGCTGACACTGATGAATTGAGTGGTGTATGGTGGTTGGATCCTGCAGCTGGGCCAGGTGCAACTCTTGAATTGCCTACACTTCCTAGTGGATGGGAATATGAAGGTTGGGCAGTAATTGATGGTACTCCGGTTTCTACTGGAAGATTTACATCTGCATCAGGTGCTGATGATGACGATTCATTCAGTAGCACAGTGGCTCCAGGCCCTCCATACCCTGGAGAAGACTTCCTGATGAATGCTCCAGCCGGCTTGACTTTTCCTACTGATTTGTCGGGAAGAGTAGTAGTGGTTTCAGTCGAACCTAAACCTGATAATAGCCCTGCACCGTTTTTGTTGAAGCCTCTCCTTGGGCAAGTGCCAATGACAGCTGCAGGTCATACATTATATGATATGGATAATAACGCAATTGCTACCAATCCTTCTGGTATGGTAACGAGATAAGTAATTGAAATTTGGATTTTGTTTTGTTTAAAGGCATCCCATGCATATGTGGCATTGGGATGTCTTTGCATTTAAGGAGATTGGTAATGAAAGAAGCTTTTGAGCAACTATTCTGTATATTTAGCAAAAAAAGCTATGAAACAATTATTACTCCTCTCTTGCATGGTATTCCCATGCCTGATATTCGCTCAGTCTTTCCAGGAACTTTGTCAAAATGAAAACACCAATGGCACCGTAGTTAATATGGTAAGCTATCAAGATACGGTTTATGCTACGGGGTTTTTCACCCAAATCTGTGGAGAATCAACAGACTATGTAGCTCGGTGGGACGGAGATGACTGGCTGCCCACCTCTATTGCACTTTCTGATCCCGGTCATCACCTGGAGGTGATTGATGACCAACTTTTTATTGCACGATACGAGGAAAGTATTGATTCAAATTGGATATATACTTATGAGAATGGACAGTTGGAAAAATTTGGTCAGGGAGTTTATTTGACAACGGCTAGCGGATTCTCTGAATTACCTAATCTGTATAATATCATAAAGTATGATTATGATGGCAGCCTGGTAGCTTGTGGAGAATTTGATAGAGTAGGAGCCGCTTCCGTTTCAGGTATTATGCGCTGGGATGGCAGCCAATGGATGGACATGGGAGGTGGACTTTCAGGCAATATTCAAAATACTGCTCCAGTCATGTTTCCCCATGAATTACTTAATTGGGGAGATCGCCTTTTGGTAAGCGGAAACTTTAGGATGGCTGGCAATCAGGAGGTAAATGGAATTGCTGCCTGGAATCCTGTTTCTGGAAGTTGGGAAGCTTTAGGCGCAGGGTTTAATGGGACTGTATATGGATTGGCGGTGTATGATGGCCACTTATATGCAGGAGGGAGCTTTACACAAAGTGGTAATAAAACCTTAAATGCAATTGCTATGTGGAATGAACAAATCAGTGAGTGGGAATCTCCTGGCTTCGGTTTCACTTCTGACAACCCCAATGACTTTACCTTTGTACATACCCTGGAAGTGATTGATGATGTCTTGTATGCAGCTGGTGGCCTTAAAAATCTTGAGTATGATGATGGAAGTATTGTTCCTTGTGGGGGTATTGTAAGTTTTGATGGGGAAAATATTATCACTTTTGATGGAGGAGTAGCAGGAAATGATATTGAAGGGATCATTAAAACTACAGATGGAAAATTGTTGATAGGAGGAGGCGTATTCGGTAGTGGATATTTGGGAATATTGTCCAATGCTTCTTCTAGTGAGATGCCAGTAAAAGAACAAAATATTGATATTTATCCGAATCCAACGAGTGGCAGCGTATGGATCTCTTCTACTCGTCCTGTTCTAAACTATGAGGTGTATACAACGGAAGGTAAGTTGATAAGTTCAAAGCAGTGCGATTCGCATACAGCGATAAACTTTGAAATTTTCTCGCCAGGTATTTATGTGGTCAGGCTTCAAACGGGAGAAGGAATAGTAAGCAAGAAAATAGTAGTGTATTAGATAGAAAGAGGTACTGGAAGGGATATTAGAAAATGCTCTGGCGAATGCATTCGCCAGAGCATTTTAAGTATGTAAACTATCTTTAGCAATAGTATAAATCATTTGTTTTAGCTGCTAGGAACATTATGTTTATTACTTCACAGTTAAGGTAAAGTTATAAGTGCATTAACTTTTTTTATAAATGATTCGATACAATACATCTTTCAAGAAGTACCTGTAAATTGGTGAATTGATTAAACTCAATACAAAACAATGATCCGAATTCAGTTATTTTCTGCTCTGCTGTTCCTATCCTTAAGTTTTACCGCTATGTCACAATCTTTGGGCTTGATGTCCTACAATTTACGCTATGCTACGGAAAGCGATGGAGAAAATCAATGGGAAAACCGTAAGGGAAAAGTAGTGGATTTATTATCATTCTATGATCCAGCAGTCTTTGGTATACAAGAAGGTTTGTTTCATCAATTGCAATACATAGATCAAAAATTACCCGACTATACATATACAGGAGTGGGAAGAGATGATGGAAAAGAAGCAGGAGAATTTAGTGCTATCTTTTATGATTCTGCATCACTTAAGTTGACAGAATCAGGCACTTTTTGGCTTTCCGAAACACCCGAAAAAGTATCAGTAGGTTGGGATGCCTCCATGGAGAGGATTTGTACTTATGGCTTATTTGAAGTCCGGGCAAACGGAAAACAATTTTGGGTTTTTAATGCTCACTTTGATCATCGTGGCCCAATGGCAAGGCTAGAGTCTGCCAAATTGATTTTAGAAAAAGTAGCACAATACAATACACATCAATTACCAGTAGTCTTGATGGGAGATTTGAATACAGAACCCGATAGTAATCCAATAAAGGCTATAGTGGGTAAAATGGAGGATGGTTTACACATCACAGAAAAGCCATTTTACGGACCTGTTGGTACCTTCAATGGATTTGAAAAATCACCGGTTTTGGATCGCCGGATTGATTATATTTTTACTTCAAATTTAGAAGTGGTATCTTATGCACACATAGACGATCGCTACGGGGATAACCGATTTGTTTCTGATCATTTACCAGTATGGATGAAAGCAAAATTATAATACTTCCCTCCTCTAAAAACCGCCCACTGCTCACTGAAAACCTAAAGACTGTGAACTCTATGTGGAAAAAAATGCTAACATTATCATTCCTTCTTTTCACCTTAAGGCTTCAAGCTCAGGCTCCCATTGAAGTAGCTTTACAGGAGGTAGTGGAAGAATATGGTCTTGTAGGACTTTCTGTTGTGCTGACTTGTGGCGAAAGTATTCAGGAGTCCTATCATTATGGTTTAAGAGATATTGCCAATGAATTGCCGATAAATAATACGACTCGTTATCGGATAGCAAGTATAAGCAAAGTGGTTACCGCTATTGGTTTGCTAAAGCTATACGAAGAAGGCCTGTTTGATTTGGATGAAGATGTGAGTGATTACATAGGCTTTGAATTGCGCAATCCTTTATTCCCAGAAGTTGCAATTACCTTTCGGCATTTGCTTACTCATCAATCGGGTATAAGAGATGGCAATGGTTATTTTGATTTTTTATCAGCTACTTATAGTCAAACGTCTATACCAGTTCTGGAAGAACTTATGTTATCAGGGGGAGGTTTTTATACCCCGGATGTATGGAATAATCATATGCCAGGAACTTACTTTCAGTATAGTAATTTAAATTTTGGTGTCATAGCCACTCTAATAGAATCAATTGCTCAAAAGCGCTTTGATCAATTTATGCGTTCTGAAGTTTTAATTCCATTGGGGATTGAAGGAAGTTTTAATGTACAAGACATTCCTACAATTGATGATGTGGCAGTCTTATACCGAAATGGAATCCCGCAATCAGACAACTATCTGGGACAATATCCTGTGCCACTGGATTTAAGTAATTACACTCCGGGAGGCAATGGCCTTATTTTTTCTCCACAGGGAGGCCTTAGAGTTAGTGCTGTAGAACTCTCTGTAATCATGAGAATGTTGATTTACAATGGGACCTTTGAAGATGTCACTATTCTGCAAGCTGAAACCGTTCAGGAAATGCTCCAAAATGAATGGCTATATGATGGTTCAAATGGAGATAATTATTACAATCTGTTTAATAGTTGGGGGCTTGGCATCCAGCGAACTACAAATACAACAGCTGGAGATATTGTTTTGCCTGGTATTACCTGTTATGGACATGCAGGGGAAGCTTATGGTTTGATAAGCGATATGTACTTTACTCCAGAGTACGAATTTGGGATTGTATTTATGACAAATGGTTATTATGGAACTTCGAATTATTCCTTTGGTGATTATTCGGCTTTTTACTTACCAGAGGAAACCGCATTTAATGCTATTGCGGAATTGTCTTTCCCATATTGCCAGAATATATCTCCTCAAGAGGAAGTCTCTAAAACAACAATTAAAATATACCCTAATCCCGCAGCAAATGAAGTCTTTATAAACCCTGCTGAGCATTTGAAAAATATAGAAGTCACTGATGTCTTGGGAAAGCGTGTTAAGGTACCCATTAAGAATGGGAAAGCTGATATTTCGTTAGTAAGAGCTGGCTTGTATTATTTTATAATAGAAGACAGGCAAGGTAATGAGGCATACAAAGCTATAAGCATTGTAAAATAAGCATATTGGTTTTTTTAATTAAATTGATGTCGAAAAACCAACCTAGCTTCTATGAACAGGAGAGAAGTCATAAAGAATCTGGCTATTGCAGCGACGGGTACTCTGTTTCTAAGCAGTTGTAGTGAAAAGAGTGTTTTAGAATTGCTTTCTGATGGGCGATTGAACATAGATCGGAGACATAAAAATTACCTGAAGAAAATTAGTGAAACCTTTCTGCCTCTTACTGATTTATATGATAAAATAGAACATCCAGCTGATTTCATCGTGAAGATGATTAATGATTGTAATTCACCTGAAAATATTGCAGAATTTGCCATTGGCTTTGAAAAATACAAACGATTGATGGCGACGCTGCGACTGGAAATTAATGATGTCCATAAGGAAGGCATAATAGCAGTAGCTGAAAATGTCATGAGAGATGAAGAACCGGATGAAGAATTGGCATTTTTCATAGGTACCGTGAAAGACTTATCAATTTACAATTTGACTTCTTCAGAATATTATATGACTGAGTACCAGGAGTATCAATTGGTACCTAAGAAATATATTGCCTGCCTGAAAGTAGAAGATTCATAAAAAAGGATGATTAGTAATGAGTGAGCAAAAGTATGATGCCATTGTCATAGGTGCTGGTATGAGCGGTAGCTGGGCAGTAAAAGAATTATGTGAAAGAGGTTTAAAAACCTTATTGCTGGAGAGAGGGCGAGATGTAAAGCATATAAAAGATTATCCTACCGCACATATGAATCCATGGGATTTTGAACATCGAGGTAGTATGCCGGGCAAAATTATAAAGGACAATCCCGTTATTGCTCGTTGTTATGCTTATAGAGAAGACAATGCTCACTTTTTTATTAAAGATATGGAACACCCTTATAAGCAAGACAAAGCTTTTGATTGGATAAGGGGATATCAGGTTGGTGGAAAATCTTTGATGTGGGCTCGACAGACTCAGCGTTGGAGCGACTATGATTTTGAAGGGCCTGCGCGAGATGGTTTTGCTGTAGATTGGCCTATACGTTATAAAGATTTGGCACCCTGGTACAATAAGGTGGAGGCCTTTGTCGGAATCGCAGGCAATAAGGATGGATTAGATATGTTGCCTGATGGTGAATTCCTGCCTGCCTGGGAATTGAATTGTGTAGAAAAACATTTCCAATCAATAATTAAGAAGAATTATAATAATAGGCACTTGATCTTTGCTCGCTGTGCGCACCTGAGTAAACCCAAGGAAATACATATAAAGCAGGGTAGGGGTACTTGTTTAACTCGTACAGAGTGCGAACGGGGCTGTCCGGTAGGAGGATATTTCAGTGCCAACTCATCCACATTGCCCTGGGCAGCTAAGACAGGCAATCTGACGCTGAGGCCTGATAGCCTGGTACAGTCCATCATTTACAATGAAGAAAAAGGCAAGGCGACAGGAGTAAGAGTAATTGATGCCAACACCAAAGAAGTAATAGAATACGAAGCTCCTGTTATTTTTGTGAATGCCGGATCTATCAATACCGTAGGCATGCTGCTAAATTCTACCTCTGGCCGCTTTCCTAATGGTTTGGGCAATGATAATGGTTTATTGGGACGATATGTCGCGTTTCATAATTATCGGGGCATCATTAGCGCTAAGTTTAATGGCTTTTTAGATAAAAAGGTGCAGGGAAGAATCCCAACCAGTACATATATTCCTCGTTTCAGGAATTTGTACCAGCAAGAAACAGATTTCCTCAGAGGGTATGCCACTACTTTTGGCGCCCGTCGAATGCGTGGCCCAGAAGAAACGGAAGCTTTTGGAGAAGACCTGAGAGCTTTATTACTAGAAAATAAACCTTACCTGGGGCCCTGGAAAGTCGGTTCCCGTTTTATGGGAGAAACGATTCCTAAAAAATCGAGTTATGTGAAACTGGATGAATGGGAAAAGGATGAATGGGAGATGCCAATTCTTCGCATATCAATGGACTATGATGATAATGATATGAAAATGATGAAGGATTTCTTTGAACAAATGACCGAAATGTATGAAAAGGCAGGCTTTGAAGAAATTGAAACAATTGACACAGAACAGGCTCCTGGCCTGGATATACATGAAATGGGAGGAGCTCGTATGGGGCATGATCCCGAGACTTCCTTATTGAATAAATGGAATCAGCTTCATGCATGCAAAAATGTATTTGTTACTGATGGAGCTTGCATGACTTCAACATCTACTCAGAATCCTTCTCTAACCTATATGGCAATTGCCGCCAGGGCTGCAAATTATGCTGTGGATGAACTGAAGAAAGGAAATTTGTAATGATGATGATTTTCAATGAATCACTATCATTTTAATAGTCCGTGGTGTTTCATTGAATCACCACGGAGTACTATTATTTATTTACTAAGAATAATAAGTAGCTGCTACTTGTATCCCAGCCATATTCGTGGATACAAACTCTCCACCTGATTCGTCTTTCCAAACCAGAATCGCATTATCATACTCACCAGATTCTAAATCCGATGAAACTAAATAAGTCCAGTTCTTGCTGGAAATTCTTATTGTTTTACCATTCGCTCCTGTACCTGGAGAGCTAACAGACGAGCCATCTTTGGAAAACGTAATAGGATCTAAATCATCTACGCCAGTACAGTTACCTGCATAATCTACGGAAATATCAGTAGGGTTGTAATCTCCTGCAAATTTAGAGAAAGACAAACTACTACCAGATTTTGAATAATACAAGCCAGGCATTCCATTGGCATCGATAAGTATTGCCCAAATATAACCTCCGCCATAGTCCATCTTAACTACATAACTGGAATCATAAATTTTGGTAGCAGTACCATTGGTATCTAACTGGTAAATAGCATTATCAGCATCCAAATAATAGCAAGTAGAACCAGTACCTCCTGCAATTGCATAACCCCCTTCATTTGAAGTAGTGATTTCATTCCAGCTATTATCGCCATTGCTCCAATAGATTTTTGATCCACCTCCATCAGGATCAGGTTCAGTAGAAAGTACCCAAACAGTACCATCTTCTGAAATACCTATATCTAAAGCAAAGCCTTCTTTTGACATTTGGTGAGATTTCGATTGAGAATCGTAAGCAAATACTTGGAAAGCGTTGGTAATTAACCAGTTAGGATACTGGTTGCCCTTTTGGTTAGCCATGATCTTAGGTTTTAGATGTTAAAATATGGATAAATATACAAAACTAACGAGCGTTTTGCTGATCTATTTTCTAAGTTTATAATGAAAGGCATCATTTTTTTTAAATAAAAAATGATGCCTCTCATTGTAAAGGAAATTTACGTGATAATCTGATTTATTCTACTGCTTTTGTAGCAGCATGGATTAATGATATTAACCCCTCTCGGTAATAGTACTGATCCTTGCTTTTTGCCTCTTCTGCTAGCTGTATGATTTGTCCATAATCCATTCCTTTATTATAATCAGACGATCGTAGTTTCATACCGAATGCAGCAATCGCTGCTGAAAAACGAAATGTATCACTACTGCGTTTCAGTTTGCGAACTTTATTACGAATAGGCAATTCAATAAGCTGACTGGTACTATCTTCCGGTAATTTATAACGTATTTCCAGATAACCTACTTCATCTGCTTCAAGTGCTTTTTTACTCCACTTTTCTTGCTGGTAGCGAAGACGGGAGGCTTCAATTTTAGCAGGGTGCATTTCCAGTTCATATAAAGCGGTTACACTATGTCCCATTCCCATTTCGCCAGCATCTTTTTTATCATTTTCAAAATCTTCACTATTAAGTAAACGATTTTCATAACCTACCAAACGGTAGCTACTAACAACGGCAGGATTAAATTCTAATTGTAGCTTTACGTCTTTGGCAATAGTGTACAAAGTTCCTGTTAATTCTTCCCCAAAAACTCTGTCAGCTTCATCTTCTTTGTCGATGAAAGCATAATTTCCATTGCCTTTATCAGCAATGATTTCTAGTTTGTTATCTTTTAGATTATTCATACCAAAGCCCAGGACACTTATATAAATACCTGTTTCTTTCTTTTCACTGATAAGTTCTTCCAGAAAAGCGTCACTGGAAGCGCCTACATTAAAGTCTCCGTCAGTGGTCAGTATAATGCGATTATTTCCACCTTTTATAAAGTTTTCCTGAGCTACCTGATAAGCCAGCTTGATTCCTGCTCCACCGGCTGTTGAACCTCCTGATTGCATATTATCGATGGCCTGGTAAATACGCTCTTTATTATGTCCGCTAGTAGAAGGGAGCACTAAGCCTGCAGCACCTGCATACACTACAATCGCTACTCTGTCATTCTCATTTAGTTGCTCCACAAGTTTGCGCATCGCTTTTTTGGCTAAGGGCAATTTGTTCTCAGCCCTCATTGAACCTGATACATCCATTAGAAAAACAAGATTGTTGGGAGGAAGCTTTTCAGTGATTGCTTTTTTACCTTGTAGCCCGATATGTAGCAGCTTACGATTCTTGTTCCATGGGCAATCCGATAATTCTGTATACATACTAAAAGGTGGGCCTTTAGGAACAGGAGCAGGATAATCATATGAAAAATAATTAATAAGCTCTTCAATTTTGACGGCATCTTTTGGAGGAAGTTGCCCTTTTTCCAGGTAACGCCGTACAATCGTATAAGAAGCTCTGTCAACATCTATAGAAAAAGTAGAGAGTGGATGTTCCATCACCTGCTTGTCGTTATTCTCTTTAATAGGACTGTAATCGACTGTGTTGTATTCAGGACTACTATTATCATACCTTATATTGGGATTTAGATGGTGCGAAAAATGATAAGATTGGCCTGGAGCAGAGCTAATGGTACGATTACTACCTGTTATTATCTGATAGGTTTCTTCATAGGATTCGGGATCAAAAGTTGCAACAGTATCCCAACTTGCAATAACTTCTAGTGCGATCCAAATGGTATCAGAAATGACTGGCACTGTCTCATTATGATAGCCAGGATAACTAATTTGCAAACTATTTTCATTGGGATGCAAGCGCATTATAAAATAGCCGTTTGAATCTGATACAGTTCCTTCATTTGTATTCTTGACAAGAATATGGGCTCCTTTAATAGGTGTACCCTGAGTTAAATCTTTGACTACGCCCTGAGCCATTTGAGCAAATAGGGCAGGAGTGCTTAGGAATAGGGCAATAAAAGCCCATCCCAGTTGTAAATATTTCATAACTGCGGTATTTGGTGATTATAAAAGAGAGTGTATTATCAGAGTGTCGTTATTTTCATAATGCAGGACTGGAAAAATGGTACACTATCTCTTTTTCCTATTTATAGTCACGTTTACTGAGAAGAACATATTTGTCGAAAAAAGTGGAAATAATTGATAGAATGAATGATCTTCTTAGAAAAACTAAATTAAGTGCCAAGACAAAATTGTGTTACCATTATCTTGAGAAGAATTTTCATTCTAGACAAGGAAACTTTTCTCACGAGGCCTGACCGAGTAAAAAACGTAGGCAAAGTGGTGCTTCGACGTCCCGATAGCTATCGCATACGCGTCAACTTATGTAGAAAAGTAAATAAAAAATGCTGCTTAAGTTTGTTCAAGCAACATTGAGAACACTTAAGCAGCATCAAAATGAATATTGAACAAATTAAGCAAAAAATCAACGAACTAGAAATAGATGGATTAGCAAAGTCTTCCGGTTTTCAAAAGAGGAAGCCGAAGAAAATTGACTTATTGGGATTTCTTGGGGG
>JAKSDI010000253.1 GCA_022360175.1 Chitinophagales bacterium | reverse complement strand
TAATAAACAATCGTAAATAATACTATTTGGTTCAAATAGGTGATAATCTAATTTAAGATTATTATATTTGTTCATAATAGAAAAACTATAAAAACCAAAATTAGCTCCAATATCAAAAATATCTCCTTCACCTAGAAGTACTACGGTTTTTCCTCCTATTACAACCTTGACGAGCCCCTTGCGAATAAATCCAAAGGCTTTTCCTCCGTCATTTTCTGTAATAAGAACCTCCTCTTCCTTGCAGTTGACAATCATGGCTTGTTTTAAAAAAGCAGCTTGACCACTTTCACTAAGCCCTTCCGTTATAGTATGATGGCCTTCAAAATCTTCTTCATCATCAGAATAAAAAGCAGAGCTTACTCTTAGCTCACTATTTTCACGTACCAGTTGGTAGTACCAATTACATAGATTTTGATAACGACTAAAATCTATACTTCTCAACATAGGGAGTACCGGAGAATGAATAACGGATAAATACTCCTGATCAGGCAGCCCTATCATTGGGATTCGGTAGCTGCCATTTTCTAATTGTTGTAGTGGGCCTACCGGGCGCATCCCCAATCTCTTATACAAAGAAAAATGTTCTGGATCACAAGACATGAGTACTGCATTTCCACCAGCTCTAAGTACTTCCACAAAACAATGACTCATTAATACCAGTACGGCGGGTCCTTTGTGGTAATCAGGATGGATAGAGAGCTCATTAAAGACAACCATTTTCTGGAGCTCCTCTTCTTTAATAAGGTCGAAGGGAAAGAGTTTCTGATAAGTATCATGCTTAGCTAGTTCAGTGGCATCTGCCATTTTTAGACAAGCAGCAGTATCTGAGGAGGCACGGCTGTTTTGACAAGCGACTAAAAGTGAGGGCACATCATCAGGTACTTGATCAGGAGTGTTACCTTTCAATAGTGATTCACAGGCAGCCCTATCTTCTTTGTAGGTAGGAAAATATGCTCTAAAAGCATCTGCCCAAAGGTCCCATTGTAGTGAAATGTTACTAATCAAACTCTTCATTTTCGAAAGATAAAAAATATCATTGAAGTAGTGTTAAAGAGAAAGTAATGCTTTGGTCTGATTTGTAACTGTATTTAGCTAAATTATATTTATTTTCCGATGTGTCTTCTTAAGTTAAGTAAGTGCTAAGACAAAATTGTGTTACCATTATATTGAGAAGAATATTTATTCTAGGCAAGGCGAAAAACGAAGGCGAAGTGGTGCTTCGACGAGGATTTTCAACGCTGTATAGGATGAAAATTGGCTCAAGATAATATGTGATTTAATTTGTCTTGGCACTTAAGAGAGCATAATTGGATTGCTTTTTTGGTCGAGCAGATTTTTACTCAGATCAAGGCGCGGCGGAGTGTAATAGCCATAGCTATTAACAGGAGTACGCAACACAGATATGAGTAAAAAGAGGCCACCATAAAAAGATTAATTAAATGTGCTCTCTTACTTACTTCATTATTCTAAACTTACATTTGGCCAGCATGAAAACTATTTTAGGTAAAATTTTACTTGAAGTCCCTGCAATTGTAGTTGCTGTATTTTTAGCATTAGCTGTAAATAATTGTAATGAAGAATACAGAAACCAGGCTGCTGCTGAACAAACCATGCAGTTTGTTATTAAGGAAATACAGGAAAATAAGGCAGCACTAGAAAACAATATATCAGACAACGAAATAGTAATGAAGGCATTGCAAGCTACAATGGATACGATACAAGGCATTGATGATATATCTGATATCGACGTAGAATTGGGGTATGAACAGACTTTTCTGGTGCGTGCCGCATGGGAAATGGCACAATTAACCGGCGCCACACAAGAGTTTGCACCTGAAGCTGTGCAAGAATTGTCTATTATTTACGATTTGCAAAATATGTACCTCAAACAAGGGGAGCGCTTTTTTGAACAGGTCACAAAAGTTGATTTTCATAAAGCGGTCAAAGATCACCCCAAAGCACAGCTCCAGGCTACTCTCACACTATTAAAATTATCTAATGCTATTGGCGAAAAAGCATTAAGCAAGTATATAGAATTTCTAGAATATTATGACTCTGAATAAAGATGGAGTCGTATAAAGTGTGAATTGCTGGAGTTGATACTTCAATCCTGATCCTCTAACAAGCACCTACAAAAATGGCCCTTTCGATTGCGATCGAAAAGGCCATCCGTTTTACACTTATTTAATGAACTACTTAGGTCCTGCTGCTACTATGTCAGGGTGAACTAATTCTTCAAATTGATTGAAGTTATTTTTAAATAACTCAACCAAATTTGCCATCGCTTTGTCGTAGCCTGCCTTATCTTCCCATGTATTACGTGGCATCAACAGTTCGCTAGGGACACCAGGGCAAGATGTAGGCACTTGTAGGCCAAAGTTTGGTTCTGTAGTCATTTCTGCATTTTCAAGTGCTCCGCTATGAATAGCATCTATAATGGCACGTGTATATTTCAGTTTGATACGAGAACCTACACCATAACCACCACCAGTCCAGCCGGTATTTACCAACCATGCTTTAGCATTGTGCTTACGGATTTTTTCTCCTAACAATTCAGCATATTTATTAGGGTGCCACATCATGAAGGCAGCGCCAAAACATGCCGAGAAAGTTGCTTGTGGTTCTTTTACTCCCATTTCAGTACCTGCGACCTTAGCAGTATAACCAGCAATGAAGTGGTACCCTGCTTGTTCAGGAGTAAGAACACTTACAGGAGGTAACACACCAAAAGCATCACAGGTTAAGAAGATTACGTTATTGGGGTTTCCTGCTACACAAGGTATCTGTACGTTGTCAATGTAGTTGATCGGATAGGATGCACGAGTATTCTGAGTGATAGAAGTATCATCATAATCTACTTCGCGTGTATCTTTATCATAAACAACATTTTCAAGGATTGTACCATAGCGAATAGCATTGTAAATATCTGGCTCACTTTCAGCACTTAATCCAATTGCTTTAGCATAACAACCTCCTTCAATGTTGAAAACCCCAGTGTCAGTCCAGCAGTGCTCATCATCACCAATAAGGCGTCGCTTTGGGTCTGCACTTAAAGTTGTTTTACCAGTACCAGAAAGTCCAAAAAGGATGGATACATCATCGTTTTCCCCTACGTTGGCAGAACAGTGCATTGGCATCACATTCTCCAATGGCATGAGGTAATTCATGATAGAGAATACACCTTTCTTCATTTCACCAGCATATTCTGTACCCAGGATCACCACTTCTTTTCTTTCTAAGCTCACGCCAATACTTGTACGAGATGTCATCTGGGAAGTATAGCGGTTTGCAGGGAAAGATCCTCCATTAAAGATAGTATAATCAGGATCGCCAAAATTGGCTAATTCCTCTTCAGTAGGCATAATCAGCATATTCTGCATAAATAGTGCATGATAAGCACGAGTACAGATAATGCGAATTTTTAGACGATAATTAGGATCCCAACCAGCGAAAGCATCTACAACAAAAAGACGGTCTCGAGTATTCAGATAATCAAGAGCACGCTCTCTGTTGATCATAAATACACTTTCATCCAGCGGAATGTTGATATCTCCCCAATCGATGTTTTCCTGAGAAGGATTAGCTTTTACTACTCGCTTGTCTTTAGGGCTTCTTCCTGTTTTTTCTCCAGAATAAACCAATAAAGCCCCGGTATCGGAAATAGCCGAACCCTTTTCAGTTCGTAGAGCAATTTCATAAAGCTCAGGTACACTGAGATTTCGGTAGATGGGGGTGACGTCGATGTCGTACTGTTTCAGGTTAAATGACACGGCTTTTGAATTTTATATTATATAATGAATTCAAGCATAAAATTATCGGTTTTTTATTGGAAAAAAAATGATCTTGCTCCTTGCAGATAATGCTTTTATTTTATAAATACCAGCCCATATCTATGATTATGAATTATAATATCAATCAACTTCCGGAGCCCTCCACTAAAAGAATCGCTTTCAAAGTAAAGTCAGCAGTGGAACGGGCTATTCGAAAAAAACATCCCTGGGTTTTTGAGGGAGGTATTGTCAAACAAAGTAGTGAGGGCGAAGCTGGAGATGTCGCCATTGTTTATGATGGTAAAAAAAACAAACTGATAGCTGTTGGTTTTTATGATCCTCATTCTCCTGTAAGAATTAAAATATTATCTCATGGAGCTGCTATGATTGATGAGGTTTGGTTTGAAGAACGAGTAGCCGCAGCTGCTCAACAACGGCAGTCTTTGCTGGAAACAGATACTAATAGTTATCGACTTATCTATGGGGAAAATGATAGTTTGAGTAGTTTGATCGCAGATGTATATGATCAGGTTTTAGTAATCAAATTATACTCTTTTGTATGGTTGCCATATCTAAAGATGATATTACCTATATTGCTAAAATATAGTAATTGTAGTACGGCTGTTTTGAGGCTTAGCAGAGTGATGCAAAATCAACCTGAGTATTTGCATGGCCTGCAGGACGGAATGATTCTCCACGGAAAGCTTGAACAACCAGATATTCACTTTAAAGAGCATGGCCTGCTTTTCTCTGCTAATGTTATAAAAGGCCATAAAACAGGTTTTTTCCTGGACCATCGGCATAATCGAAAAAAAGTAGGAGCACTTTCTATGGGTAAGAAAGTACTGGATATTTTTAGTTATGCTGGAGGTTTTACGGTGCATGCTTTAGGAGGAGGGGCTAGCGAAGTCGTTAGTCTTGATATTAGTGCGAAAGCTCAGGAAATGGCAAAAAAAAATGTAGCACTTAATTTCAAAGATGCCAATCATAGCGTATTAGTAGCAGATGCATTTGAAGGCATGCAATCACTGCTGAGAAGAGGGACTCGCTTTGATGTTATTATTGTAGACCCACCATCCTTTGCTAAGAGAGATAGTGAAAAAGAAGGTGCATTGAATAGTTATACTCGATTGGCTCGTTTAGCTGCATTATTAGCAGTTAAAGGAGGAGTGTTATTATTAGCTTCTTGTTCCAGCCGTATTTCAGCCGATGATTTTTTTGCTGCAGCAGAATCAGGAATAAAAGCAACAGGGCGCTCTTTTCAATTAGAGGAGAAAACTTTTCATGATATTGATCATCCCGTTACTTTTCCAGAAGGTGCATACTTAAAAGCAGGGTATTATAGATTGAATGATTGATTGAAACCACTGCTATTATAGTATCAACATGTTATTCACTATCCGCTTTATTGGATTCCGGAAAGCTTTCTGGACTAGAGGTCAGTGAAGTGCTAGTCCCGTTGGTATCAGTTGCTAGCTCAGGTGATTGCTCAATTTGATTAGCATGGCTAAAAAAGCTTCTTTGGAATAGCAATATATTTAACACACCAATTGTGATCGCAGTATCTGCTATATTAAATACAGGCTTGAAGAACATAAAATGCTCCCCGCCTCTAAACGGAAACCAATCAGGGAAAAAACCTTCTACCATAGGAAAATATAACATATCTACTACTTTTCCATGAAGAAAACCTGCATAACCACCATCTGGTGGGAAAAGAGTAGCAAGTCCACCATGATAAGGCGAAGCAGAAAACATTAGTCCATAAAAGGCACTATCCAGTATGTTGCCTACCGCACCAGCCAATATCAGAGCAAAGCTCACCAGTAAGCCGAGTGCAACTTCTGCCTTTAGTAAAAGACGTAAGTAATATATGAGAAAAGCTACTGCTACTATACGAAATAAACTCAATGCCAGCTTGCCGTACTCTCCGCCAAGTGAAAGGCCAAAAGCCATTCCATTATTTTCTACAAAATGGATGCGTGCCCAATCCAATCCCAACAATGCAATCTCTTCTCCATATTCCATATGAGTTTTGACCCATACCTTCAATGCCTGATCTATCAGCAGCACTAAAAAGATGATTGCTATAATTAAATATGAACGTTTCAAGTCTCTATAGTTTAAATATACTCGCAAAGATAAAAATCCTCCTTTGTTGACAAAAGAGTAAGGATCGAACCGCTTTTTAAAAAAAATGATTGCACCCAATATACATTTGGATGCAATCATTTGTTTAGCATCTTTAATAAGCTACATAAAAGTAGTTATTTAACTCTTTTGCGATTTTGTTTGGCTTCAATACTGAGGGTAGCATGAGGTACCGCTTTCAGGCGCTCTTTAGAAATAAGTTGCCCGGTTACACGGCATACTCCATACACCTTGTTTTGAATGCGAATTAGTGCATTTTCCAGATGTTGGATATGTTTCCGTTGGCGGGCTGCCATATTGGATAGCCTTTCATTTTCTGCTGTCCCTATACCATCATCTAGTCCTTTAATTTTTGCGTCAGCGCTATCTGCCATATCAGACAACTGTTCGGTGTAGAAGGCTAACTGTTGATTCGCCTTATCCAGTTTTTTCTGAATAAGCACCCTAAACTCTTCTAGTTCTTCATCACTGTAGCGGGTCTTTCCAGCTTCTTGGTCCATATGAAAAGATTTTTTTTAGCAAGTTAGATTGATGTGTGAAATCTTATGTCACTATTTTTTTTGGGAAAACGTAGCCGCAAAAGTACGTATAATTAATATTAAAGGAAAGCCCTAACCGAAAATTTGCAAAATACTGACATTGACGGAAGATATATTGGTAAGCTTGTGAAAGTAAAAAAGCGAAGAGTAATGCCTACTCTTCGCTTTTAAATCTGAAGTAATAATTATTAAGATTTATTCGACTACCATTCTAAGAGTGGCTGTCCCTTGATTGGTCTCTAAGCGATAAAATAGCAAACCTTTGGTTGCCAATTCGGAAGCACCTATTTCCCATTCGTGATATCCAGCGTCAAACTGTCCTTCACGGTTCAATAATGTTCTTCCCGCTATATCATAAATAGAAAGCTTTGCCCATCCTTTTTCTTCCAGTTCAAAAGGAATTAAAGTAGAAGTGTTAAATGGGTTTGGTTGGTTTTGATAAAGAGCAAAACCAATCGCTGTACTTTCGCTTTCTGTAGTTGGCAAGAAGGCAAGCGTTACATTAGACGTTTCAAGTGTAGCATCATATGCTTCTGCTTTAGTTTTGCTATCCGCCAACTTTAACAAGCTGCTTAATTTTGCATCTTCTAATGCCTGGAAGTGCAGATAGAATAGCTCTGCATTATCACTGATGCTCAGAGCTTGCTCTTTGACCCAACTAGTTGTTATGATACCTTCTTTTTCAAAGACTCCAAAATGAGCATCTGTTAATCCACTTAGAGCACCGGCTTCAATACCTTCTAGAAGTAATGCATTCTCATCGTAATCAAGAGCAAACTGATAGCCACTTAGATGATTAATAGCATTATTACTTAAAGCTATTTTATAAGTCTCTCCTGCTTTTAGATCAACATCTTCAAGTTGGAAAGCAATGATATTCCGGTCTTCAATATCGTCTCCACTAAGCTGACTAGGATCAACATCACCTGTTACATCACCTACTTTGATACCTGTGAATGAAAGATTCATATCTTCACTCAGGGCATTGTTTATTGTGATGATTTCTGGGAAACCTTCAGTTAGAGGGTCATTGGTCTGGAATTCGTGATCCTGTGGAATAAATCTCCAGGATGTATTATTGGGGAAGAAAGTACTGATGCTCAAGATCGCTTTGCGTAAAACAATTTGATCAAGTGCGGTTACGCTACCACTATTATTTGCATCTGCTGCAATAATCTTGTAAGGGCTATCTAAAGTAGCTACCCCTAGTATATGTTGCTGAATTAGTATAAGGTCGGCAGTAGATACCCCATTTAGCAGGTCATTGTCTTTTTCTACACCAATCGTGTTGACATCACAAGCAGGAACATCTACAAAGTAAAAATCTCCATTTGGACTAGACTGCAATTGCATAGGTCCACCTGTATTCAGAAGGTTAACGGTTGCATTGGCAATTGGCTGTCCGTCTGGAGTAAATACATTACCTGATACATCAGCGGTCATGTTCTCACAAATGTCATCGTGAGGCATAGCTGCAAATACATTATCCTGCATCAGTGTAATGCCTGTGTTTCTCATGATAACATCATGCAGTGTATTATTAGAAACCCAGGTCTTTTCTTCTTCAGTAAGAATAGGATCGTTTTCATAGTAAAAACGGTCACCATCGCGGAGTGACTGGAATTGCACCTCCATAATTTTCATGACGGTTGGTCCAAATAAAGCACCATCCATGCGTTCTTCTGCTAACATTCCTACCCATGGATCTACATTATTAATGTTACCATATAGGCTAACGAGTTTGAGGTATACTTCAGGGTCTGGATTGATTTGCTGGAAAAACACATAGTTCTGTAAGCCAAAATTATTTCTGATTGTATTATAGTCTGCCAAACCACGCTCTCTACCACGATTGATATTGATAGAAGCCAGGTCTAATCCACCGGCACCCGGAGGGCCAAACAGGAAGTTGCGCACGTCATCAATTACTTTGGCATCAAATGATTGTTGTGTTTGAACCCCCATACCTTTAATGAATGGATCAACACCTTCTTCTGCAACTGGCAGTGGGTTGAAGAAAGCATCACGTAGCGCAAGAGGGCCACCTGGCATTTCATTACCATCATTATCCATTCTCATCAGATTACCATTCAGAAGAGTGTGTCCTAAACGGTAAGCAGCAGCCGTAAATACGTTCATTAGCTGGGGATGCGCCTGATCATCATAACCATTGTAAGTTGGAAGGTCTACTCCCATAGCAGGTAGCCATTCATTGTAAACAATAGCTTGAATTTGGGCACCTACTAGCTTACGTGCATGTTGGTATAATTCTTCATCCGTCCAGTCTGGGTGTTCGATTAGCAATTCATCACATAGACGATTGTGCTCTCTCATGAAGATAGTATGGAAACTAAGTAGTAATGGGTTTTCATTGGCACGTACATCACCACACACAAAGATTTTTTCGAAAATCCCTGTTGCATTATCCATATTTGGAGCATTTGGGTCTATAGGAGCATTATATTCTCCATTGTAGGTATTATATGGAGGCAGGTTTCCTGCTGATGTCTTGAGTTTACCACCTTCAAATGATCTCAGCCAGAAAGCATGTGCTTCAGTAGAACCATATACCCCAGAACCATCAACAAATGCGGTGATCAGATTAGGGTGACGGCGAGGATTTTGAGTGGTAGTACCAGTGGTAGGGTCAAATGTGTTTCTATGCATATAGATTTTAACCTCACCAGTATTGAAAGGATCAAACCAGTCATCACCTTGTGGAACATCAATGATTAAGCTTTCATCTCCATCTGGAGTAAGTCCTATGTCATGATCAATAAATTGTCCCCATACCCAGCAAAAGTCACTCAGATTCATCGGATCACTTAAGATGCCATCCTGAGCAAATAGGGTGTTACTGATAACACGTGGATTAGGGCGGTCAGATCCTGCTGGAACATCAATGAGGTTTTCGTAGCCAACATCGGTTGCTAATTCTAAATTAGTACCTGTTGCTCCCCAGTCTGTATTAGTTAAGTTATTAGAACTACCATCATAAGTGCGGTAGTTTTGTACATCGATGTCTTGAGCCATCAATGTTATTGACATACTGAAGAAAAAAATTAAGAGTAAAGGTCGTCTTTGCATACTCAGAAAATTTAGCTCATGGGAAAATATATTCTACTACTTATTACTATTCAATTGTATAATACAAAAGGATAATTAATTGTTCTTTATAGTGTTATAGGTTTACTAGATACAAGGGATATCGATATCGGTCGGTTTACAGGCTCACTGAAGTCTAAAACCTGATTATTGGGCTGAGGGAACTCTATTGCAAGCAAATTTATGGAATTAGATGCTTATTACACATCTTCTGCTCAATAAATTTTGCACGAATTGCGTTTATCTCTCACTATCAATTATTCATGTAAGGAATATATTTGATATCCTACTAAGTATATATAAAATGTTAATTTAACATTAATATTCAGTAGTTTGTGATACTTTACCCCTGTTTTGTTGTCAAAAGAATAAGCTGATGAGTGATGCGGTTGCGTGAACCCATTGTTCAACAGCTGCAAAACAGTCGGGTGATTTCTTAGGAAAGGGCAGTCTATGATTGCCCTTTCGTTTTTCGAATCGAATGGATAACGTTGTAGTATTTGTTGGTAAGATTTATACTATAGTCATTTTTATTTGACCAGGTTTGTTTCTCCAGATAGTAGTTTGCTGACTCCATCAGAATAGTGCAATTGAATAGTCCAAATATATAAACCAGGTGGAGTTACTTTATTATCGGATATTCCATTCCAGCCAAACTTATAAGTATTGGTAAAACCCTCCTTCCGTTCCCAAATCATACCACCCCATCGATCGTAAATCTGAAAATTGGAGAAAGGTATGGTTTCTGGAGTATTTATAATGAAAAGGTCATTCCTGCCATCATTATTAGGGCTGAAAGCATTGGGAACATACACGGGGCGCTTTATTTCTATGGATATTTTGTCCTCTGCTATGCAGCCATTTTCATTTGTAACCAGAAGGGATAAAGTAGCTGTTTCACCAGAGGGGGTGATTTCAATAGAAGAGCAATCGAGGCAGGATAAAATACTAGTATCGCTTTCTTCCCATTTATAAGATACTATCTCACTTGAACTTGTTATACTTGGGGTAATAGTTAGTGTTTCTCCAAAAAGGATTGACAAATCTTCTCCTAAGTCTATGGACAGTTCACTTGGTATTACTTCTATCGTATATTGTAAAGTTTTACAGCCAGTGTTAATGCTGACGTCATAAAGACCAGGACTACTTACCACCAGGCTATCGGCTTTAGAGCCATCTTGCCACAGAAACTCCAGTCCATCCGTATTTTCCAGTGGACGAAGAACAACTGCTTGATCCTTGCATAATTCAAAAAGTAAGTTGGGTTCTAATGTACCCGATTCGATGATAGAAAATGGAGTAGCATCTAGGAAGGCAGGGCTAGATGGATAATCAGAATAAACGGTCGTACGTTCGTCTCCCAATTCACTAAGGTCAAGATTACGGAGGCTTGCCTGGCAGGTATAGTCGCCGCCAGGCATATCTTCTGATACAAGAATACGAACAATGATGCTATCAATACCAAATGAAGGCTGCATATTTTCTATTTCAAGTACATTAGTGTTAATTCCACTTACTGTACCTCCATAGGGATTGTGGACTACTTCTAGTATTTCTACGCCATTGGGAAAACTATCTCTAAAGTTGACGGGAGCGATAATCGCGTCATTTAAGAAGGCAATTTTTATAACTGCTTCAGTAGTTTGGCATTGTCGAAGATTTTTTATTTTTAGCTCTTTCTCCAGTGCTACTGTAAAAGGGCAGGAGCAGCCATCAAAAAAACGAGCAGTGTCATTTGGAGGAGTGAAAGAATAAGCTTGATTGATGGTGCCCGTATTTTTATCAAATTCAAAAAGATAGCCGCCGGTTTCATCAGCAGATAAACCATATAAACGGTTAAATGCATCAAAAAATAAGCTTGAAGGAACAAAGCTAGCATAAGCATCGAAATTGACAGGAGGATAGCTCTCATTGTCTATTTCACCTGTATTTATATCGATAGTTACCATACGATTGGTATAACGATCTATGGTATATGCTATATCGGTTACAGGGTCAAAAGCGATATCTGATGAAAAAATACCCACTGTATCTGAAAGTGCGATACCGTGGAGTAAAATACTTTCCATCTCGTAATTACCACTTTCCAGATTGATTTTGTGTAAGAGATTAGGACGGGTCGGGTCATTCTCTTGTAGTGGTATTTGTCTCATGTTTTCAACTAGTATAAGGTGTTCCTGGTTGTTAGACACACAACCAGAATAAATAAAAGCCCCATTTTCTAACTCTGAATTACTAGTAGTTGTGAGACTAAAATTGCTGCCTTCATCGATAGCGAAAATGTGTACAAAGGAAGTAGATATATGTCTTATTAGTCCATAAAAGGTTTGATCTTTCCAGCGGTAGCCCATAGCATCAGAGTCCCACACCTCTGCTGGATCATCTAATGTTATAATAGCTTCATCCGTAGTGCTGGTGAGGTTTTCCTTGTCAATCATTATCGGGTATATTTTTCCATCACCATATCCTCCTAACACCATTAAACGACCATCACAAGGCTGAGCTTGTAGCATGACGGCAAATAGAGATAAAAAAGCAGTTACTAAAAAAGCAGATATATAGTTTTTGCTATTCATGGCTATCTAGTTTTGGTCAAATATGAATTAGCTTTTTGATATGGGTTGTATTATCTCGATAGTGGAAGATAAATAGTAAAATACCACTAGGGTATTCATTTAGGCATATACTTAGGTGTTTTTCTTTTTCACAGGGCAATAGAGTGTCTATTAATGCTCCATGTAATGTATAGATTTGTATAGCATTTAAGCCTTCTTTATCCCAATGAATAAGCGTAGAATATCCAGCAGGATTGGGAATCAGTTTTGTACCATTAATACTGACTGAAGGATCATTTATTTCATTGACCACAAGCTCTGAGCGATACTGATCTAATACTAAATGCATCAATTGAGCTTGTTGAGGAGTAAATAGTGCCATACAGCAATCTGGGGTGTAATCCATAAAATTCCAATAAAAATCAGTATCCTCGCAAGATTGATTTTCCATAGGAGGGCATGTATAATGAGGATTTTTGAGTATCGGAGTATCGTCTAGTCCATCATCTTCAATACACTCTTCTTTAATATTTCCCCAAGGGTGTTCCAGTCCCAAATAGTGCCCTACCTCATGTACCAATGTCCGTCCCATTTGATAAGGGGGGGTAGCATTGCTCGTTCCAAAATAGTCGATATTAATTACTACTCCGTCAGAAGCGCTGCCCGTTTCTTCAGGAGAAGAGGAGTAGCCCAATAACCCTTCTGGCATTTCTCCAACCCAAATATTGAGATAATGATTAGTATTCCAGGCATTTGCTCCTCCTTGTTCTTCATGGTAAATATTATCATGTAAGGCTATGTTTTTTATGCTAGTTGTTTTTCTTGTAATACCGCTAGTAGGGTTTCCTTTGGGATCAATAGTAGCAAGGAAAAACTCGATTTGAGTATCTGTGGCTAGCATTCGGGCATATCTAGGTAGCTGTTTCCATTCATTTCCTCTTTTCCGAAAATCTCGGTTGAGAGCTGCTATTTGAGCACGTATCTGCAGATCACTTATTTCCTGTTCTTTGAAGCTAACAATATGAACAACTACTGGGATGAAAACAGGGTGCCGAAATTGGATTGAAAAATTTATATCCGTTATCTCCAACACTAAAGACTTACTATCATGTAAGCATTGCCGTTGCTGAGCGTAAAAAGAAGCCGTAGAGAGAATGAGTATCAGAAATACTAAACAAGCTTTATAATTTAATTTGCGGTAGTAATAATTCATGTTTACTAAACTTAAGATGTTTAGTAAACGGGAATCAAAAATGTGTTTTTCAAATCTGGCTAAAGGCATATTTTAACTTTGAGAAGCCCAGCCTGAATTAATCATGCAGGCTGGGCTAATATTCACCATCAATATATTATCGGGCTACGACAAATCGTTCAGAAACAATATTGCCTTCCATCTCCATGCGAATAATATAAATACCTGGCTGGAGTAAACTGATATCAATGAAGCTGTCATATGTTGTTAAGCTTCCTGTTGATACAGGTTTTCCACTAATATCCAAAATTTGATAGGGGGTAGCTACCTGATTTTGAGGGACTCCTGTTAAGTGAATCCTATCACTAGATGGATTAGGATATATAGAAATATCAAATAAGTTTTTTATTATTCCTTTTCTACAATTACCACCTGGCTCTACAACTGTAAATGTACTTGATGCGGATTCGTATGAGACACAATTGTCCTGCTGAACAGCAAGTGTAACTTTATAGTCCCCTCTCCAAAATGTCCAGGTAGAATGGTGTAAGGTCCATACATCGGTTAGTAAATTGATACTAGCAGGTGCTTCTCCTGCCTGCCAATAAGTGGAAGTCCATATATCACAGCCACCAGTAAGAGGATTAAGTTTACACAAATCAACTCGGTAATCAGTTTCTCCTGTTGTTAAATCAGGGCCAAGGGGATTTAAGTCAGTCAACATAAAAATACCTCCTGCGGCGATAATATCGTCTTGACAAAAAATATTATTAGCATTTGCATCTGCAAGAATGAAGCCTACATCTACCGTGTTTTCTCCCACTTCTAGAGTGTTGGATATAGCCGAACTGAAGTTGGAAGGATTATGCTTTTTACCTAAAGGTTGAGCGAAACAAGGGGTATTCATAGGATATACATTAACATCCTCTATTCCATTAATACCTATCGTTACTCGATATGTACCATCAGATAAATTATGGAATTCACTAAACGTTGCATTTGTTTTTGACGTGCTAACGGTTTGAAAACTACCATTTTGTAATCGTTGAAGATGATAAGAAAACCTGTGAATAGTACCCTGGCCAATAGTCCTAGGAACTGGGTCTCCTTGGCATGAAAATGTTCCAGTTGCAAGAGCAATATCAAAACCTACAAAAGGCAAAGGAGGACCCTGCCATTCAACTCGTAAGTCATCACAAGATAATCGCGTTAAAACAAATTGAGCGAAAGTAGAAGTTGACAGAGAGCTAATAAGAATCATTAGCATAATAATTTTTTGCCACTCTCGTTTCAAAGAAAAACGATAATTGGTGCCTCTACATTTTGCTAATAGAGGACTTTTTGTAAACAAAAAAATCATAACTTTGTATGTTATTAAATATTAATAATTAAGGCTAGTGCCACTTGCAATTCCCAAATAGCATGGCATTAGCCCTTTTCCAAAACCGTTTAATTATAAAAGTTTAGAATAAAAGAAGATTAAGAGCACTTTTATGTTTTATTTAAAATTGAGAACGTGGGGGCAATTTATGTTTCTTTAAATTAAGAATCAAATTTAATTTTAAGTTTAACGTTTTTGAAGCTCTTTGATAGATTTATTCAATTCTGAAAATGTTCATTTGAAATTTTCCTACCTACATTGGATCTGTTTTTTCCTGGTACTGCCTGTGATGTATGGGCAAGCACAAAACTTATCCAATAAAGTAGAGAAGGTCATTGTGCCCAAAGAAGAGGGGGTTCAACTGGATAGCTTCAGTATTGCTTTTTCCAGCTTGCGCATAAAGGAAGCTACTACAGGGAGTTTATTAGATACTGCAGACTATTATTTAGAGGATCGTACCGTTTTTTTTCGGGGCAATGCGCTACAATTAGACAGTCTTCATGTTACCTATCGCAGGCTTCCATATAATTTTGGCTACAGCCTTCAAAAGCTAGATACTTCTGAAGCTACAATGCTGAAAGATGGCATTATAGGAGTGGCCTACAATCCATATGAACGTGAGGAGGCATTATTGGATTTCAAAGGACTGGATTATAGCGGTAATTTTACCAGAGGGATATCGTTTGGAAATAATCAAGATCTTGTGCTTAATTCAAGTTTCAATCTACAGCTAGCAGGAGAACTGGGTGATGGGATAGAAATTTTAGCAGCTATCACAGATGAAAATATCCCATTACAACCAGAAGGGAATACTCAGCAATTGCAGGAATTTGATCGCATATTCGTGCAATTGAAAAAAAAACATACTAGCCTGATAGCCGGTGATTACGAACTAAAGCGTCCCAATAGTTATTTTCTCAATTATTATAAAAAATTACAAGGAGCTACTTTTAATCAGTCTCATATCGAATTAGGGGAAGGCATGTTGCAAGCTAATGCGAGCATCGCAATTGCCCGAGGACAATATACGCGCAATCAGATTGCTGCTATAGAAGGCAATCAGGGGCCTTATCGTTTGAGAGGGAGAGAGGGTGAACGCTTCATTATTGTATTAGCAGGAACGGAAAAAGTATTCCTGGATGGAGAATTGATGAGCAGAGGATTGGAAGCAGATTATGTGGTTGACTATAACAGAGGAGAAATAACTTTTACCAATAAGCGGCTTATCACTAAAGATAGTCGGATAGTTGCAGAATTCGAGTATGCCGATCAGGCATATGTACGCTCTTTAATTGCGGCTAATACAACTTATGAACGCAAACGCCTGCGATTGGATGTAAGCTTGATTAGTCAACAGGATAGCAAAAATGCTACAGGAGATTTGCAGTTGAGTGATGATGAAAAACGCATCCTTAGCATGGCAGGCGATAATACGATATCAGCAGTATCCAGTGGTATAGATACATTAGAAGAATTTACACCCTATCGCGTCTCGTATAAATTGGTAGAAACGATCATCAGTTGCGATGCAGATTCTTTGATAGAATATCTCCTATTTACAACAAACGAAGATAGTGCTCAATTCACGGCTCGTTTCTCTTATGTAGGAGAAGGTTTAGGGCATTATGTTTTGGATGAATCTCAAACAGCTAATGAAAGGGTATATCGTTGGGTAGGAGTAGATGATAATTGCCAACCTCTGGGAAACCATGAACCGGTCATTCAGCTAACAGCGCCAAAACAGCAGCAACTGATGACAGTAGGAGCTGAATATCGGTTGAAAGGGGAAGGCATGATCAAAACAGAGGTAGCAATCAGTCAAAATAACTTGAATCGTTTCTCCAGCCTCGATAGTAAAGATGATACGGGAGTAGCAGCCTTTTTTAGTTTTGATCGGTCGATCGAATGGGGAAACGATTCCTTACCCTGGCAATTGGATACCCGTTTGAGTTATGAATTGGTAGAGAAAACGTTTACCCCTTTTAATCCATATCGTAATCCTGAATTTTTGCGTGACTGGAACCTGGCAAATGTTCAGGGAGTAGGGAATGTTGAATCGGCAACAGAGCAAATAGGAACTGGTGAACTGATACTATCAAAAAAAGCTTTAGGGAGCCTGAGTTATGGTTTTAGCACTTTTGACAGAGAAGCATTATATCAGGGCTTTCGACATACAGCAGGTTTAAAGAGTAGCTTCCCTAAATGGGAAATTGATATCAGAGGGAGTTTATTAACAACAGCTGATGAAATCGGCAGCGGATCCTTTTTTAGGCCGAAAGGAAGCATTACACGTATTTTTCCTAAGCTACGGGATTTGAAAATAGGAGTTTATGGTGAACAGGAGAAAAATGCTCGCAAAACAGAAGGAGTTGATACATTAACAGATGTTAGTTTTTATTACGACCGGTATCGCTTGTTCCTGGAGTTACCAGAAAAAAAGGGAATTGCATTTGGAGCGAGTGCTAGTCAACGAATTGACTATGCTCCTGTCGCTGCTGATTTCGTGAAAAGCACAACGGCTACAGAAGGTAACGTCAATGGCAGTTGGGTTTTGCAAGGTGGAAGTAATAGGCTGAAAATTGCAGGAAATTTGACTTATCGACAACTGCAACTGGACTTGCCAGAAATAGTAAACCAAGAGCCAGGAGAAACTTATCTGGGGAGGGGAGATGTTAATTTCAGTCTGATTAAAGGTATCTTCCAGGGAGCAACAACTTATGAATTGGGATCTGGTCAAGAACCTAAAGTGGAATTTACTTATGTGCGAGTAAATCCAGGAGAAGGAAACTATATCTGGCTTGACTCTCTCTATAATAAGGATGGTATTATACAGCCAAATGAAATGGAGATTGCACCTTTTCAGGATCTGGCAGATTATATACGGATCTCTACTGTGACGGATGAGTTTATTCGTACAGATAATGTGAGTTTGAATCAGAGTTTGCGTATTAATCCCAAGGCTATTTGGTATGGAAAAAAAGGAATGAAAAAAATGTTGAGCCGATTTTCAACGATCTCTAATTTGAGTATCCGGCGAAAAACAAGAAAGGCAGAAGGTATAGATCCTTATAATCCCTTTCAATTAGATGTTGCAGATACAGCACTTGTATCGGTTGCTTCTAATGTGCGGAATGTATTTTTCTTTAATCAGGCAGACCCTGTATATGATATACAATTAGGAATGCAGGATAATCGAAGTAAAATAGTACAGACTACTGGTTTTGAGAGTCGAAGTAATTTGGAACAATACATTAAAGGGCGATGGAATATTTCGCGTAAGATCAGTACTTTTTTTACGCTGACAACAGGAGTGAGAGGAAGTGATTCCGAGTTTTTTAATAATAAGGATTATGAAATATCATTTTTTAACTTGAGCCCGGAATTAACTTTTTTGCCAGCAAAAACTTTCCGTACTAAACTAAAGTACCTATATCAAAAAGATGAAAACTTACCTGAAAATGGAGGAGAGCAAGCATTGAGAAATGAGTTTCAACTGGAATTGAGATATAATCGATCTGCCAAACGGTCTATACAATCCAATTTCTCCTATATTGATGTAGGTTTTGAAGGGAACCCAAATTCTCCGGTGGGGTTTGCTATGCTAAATGGTTTGCAGAGAGGGCGTAATTTTTTATGGAATATTAGCATTGATCAACAGCTTGCAAAGAATATTCAGCTTAGGTTGAGTTATGAAGGGCGGAAAACGGGTACGGCTAATGTGGTACATACCGGACGAGCACAACTGGCAGCTAATTTTTAATCAACAACTTATCACCATTTATCCTTGTTGGTCTTAAGAGGCCAGGAAAATGTGTTTCAATTTTTATCGTTATAATACCGTTACCAAATACTTTTAATAAAAGATGAAGAAAATACTTTTTACAATAGCATGTGTATATGCATTTATTTCAATTTTACCTGCCCAGGTCCAAGTAGATAATGGACAGGAAACCCAAACAGAACAATCTCTACTTTGGGAAATTAGTGGAAAAGGCTTGGAGCAAGTTTCTTATTTATATGGAACAATACATATGATAGGAAAAGAAGATTACTTCTTAACGGAAGCTACAGAAAAGGCTTTTGGCCAATCAAAGCGAGTTGCTTTTGAGATCGATATGGAAGATATGATGGATTTCTCCAAACTCATGCCACTGATGATGAAAGCCTTTATGACAGGAGATACAACCTTGAGTGATTTGCTTTCCGAAGAAGATTATGCAATAGTGAAAGAGCATTTTGATGCAATTGGTTTACCGATGATGTTTGTAGAGCGTATCAAACCAATGTTTTTATCTATGATGGGACAGGGAGACATTATGTCTATGGATATGAGTGGAGAAGAAGCCAGTGTGATGTCTTACGAGATGGAATTTATGAAAATGGCTCAGGAAAAAGGACTCCCAATAGATGGATTAGAAACTGCGGAATTTCAAATGAGCATGATAGCAGATAGCATACCATATGATGCACAGGCACGAATGCTAGTAGAATCTATTCAGGCAGAGCAATCGGCTGACGATCAATTTTCCGAAATGGTGGATATGTACAAAAGGCAGGATATTGAGGCTATGCAGGCTCTAATGGAGGAAGAAGAGGGAATAGGTGAATATGGCGATTTACTACTAGTACAACGCAACCGTAACTGGATACCTGTGATGGCCGATATGATGAAAGAGCAGCCTACTTTTTTTGCTGTAGGAGCAGGTCACCTAGGGGGAGCAGAAGGAGTAGTGGCTTTGCTGAGAGCAGAAGGCTATACTTTAAAGGCTTTGAAATAATTTTTTAATGAGATATGATAGAATAAAGCACCTTGATTTATAGGGCTTTCTTCTGACAAATATCACCGTGATCCAGTGATATTTGTCAGTGCTTTGTTTAGGAGAGTCAAGTATCTTTTAATGGATACTATTTATTCTTCCTAAAATTATTGATTATGTGGATCAATGACATTCCTAAAAATAACGAAGGTGTAATCATAGATGTACGACCGGCAGAAGAGTACGAATTGATGCACGCACCAAACACCATTAATATCCCCTGGGATATGCATCTTTATTACCTCAAGGAATTAGAAGCTTTACCCAAACCCTGGATGTTTTGCTGTGAAGCAGGCTATCGCTCAGGCCTGGTAGTCCATTCGCTTAGCGTATTGGGATATAAGGAAGTATTTAACATCGGTCGCTGGCAGGATATTGAGACTGCGCTTGCTGCCTAGTTAACTGACTGCTCAAAAGCAATAATATGCACTATAAAATAAAAACAGTGTGGATATTTGTTGCACTGATTTTGTCTATAGCATTAATGGCACTATATCCTGCCAAGTGGTTAATTGGATTGGGAATAGTAGTGGTGCCTGCATTGGTTTTGTATCAAGCTTACCTCATCTTAAGAGCCAATGATAGCAGTGAAAATACCTTTTCCAATGATAAATGGTATGATC
Source organism: Chitinophagales bacterium (assembly GCA_022360175.1). Taxonomy (GTDB): domain Bacteria; phylum Bacteroidota; class Bacteroidia; order Chitinophagales; family Saprospiraceae; genus JAKSDI01. The sequence continues at coordinate 31,446 of JAKSDI010000253.1, read as the reverse complement.
ATCATTAGTCTTGTTAATAGTTTAAAAATTTATGTTTAACAGTAGCAACTATTTGCTGTTGATATTACCTGTCTAGAAGCCTTTTAAAGCCTTACTTTCCTAACTGTTTTAACCTATTGAAGAAGCTGCATATAAGCCTTCTTGTGCGCTTGATAAAAATCAACACTCAATTTGATAATTGTCATTAGTTTCTATAGGTAGTTGGACTACATTGGAGTAGATCAAAAGGAGATCAAATGTCCATAAGTCCAATAGATATGAAAACCAAAGACGTAAGCATTTTACCATTGCACTTACAGCAAGTAATGGTGGCATTGGAGTTGGAGCAAGGTGATAGTCATCTCCTTGATTATTTTGACTTCTTTGCACAACGAGTGCCCATTGAGGCAGCACATTTTCTGCATGTTCTTCCCTCATTTGATGTTTTCAATACGATCATAGAGGAAGAAGGACAATCCTTAATCAGCAATTTCGAAATAAATGAAGAAGTGCTGAATGAGATGAAAGCGGAGCTTAAACAAAAAACATTGGATATCCCTCTTTCCAGTATAAGCCTGGATATCAGAGAAGGAAATCCATTGGAAGAACTACTCAAAGATGCTATTGAAATTCTTCCAGATTTGGTGTTGATTGGTCAGAAAGCTGGAAAAGGAGAGCATGGCATTTTGGCTGGCAATTTAGCTCGAAAGGCTAAGGGCAATGTATTGATTGTGCCTGAAGCAGCACCACGACAATTGAATCATATAGTTGTTCCCATTGATTTTTCTAGCTACTCAGTCAAAGCACTGAAAATGGCAATTGCATTGAAGAAGCAGTTGGGTGAGCCCGCTAAAGTGATTTGTGTGCATGTGTTTAAAATGCCTGACATCAGTGTGTATCGCATTCAAAAGACGTATCAGCAGCTGGAGAAAATGATTGAGGCAGACCATAAAGAAGCACTACAGCGATTTATTGAACAGCACGCTCCTGAAATGGCCAGTGAAGTAGAACTGATTTTAATTAATCAGGAAGAGCCAGGTATTGCACACTATATTATGGAGGCTGCTCAAAATGCGGATGCGGGTCTGGTAGTGATGGGAGCGAAAGGATATTCAAGAGTTGAATTATTACTGATGGGAAGTGTAACAGAAAAGCTGTTATCCATCAACAAAGATATCTCAACACTGGTAGTGAAATAAATTCGTCTTTGGCGAATTATTAAATAAAGGATATGATAGAGCACTCCATTTTTTGAAGATGGACAATGCTTATTTAAATATCATAGCTTGGTGAATTTTTTCTATTTAGTGAGGTTAGTTTTCGAAGGGCCGTCAATAATACAAATTGACGGCCATTTTATACTGATATCCCATTTCTTCAAATATCCTGTAAAATGTTGAATTTGAGATCGGATGACAAAAATCAGTTCCTCTACTGACTCTAGTCAGCAGTCAGGATGTCTGGCCACTCTATATTTGGGTAGTGGCTATAGGCACACATTAAGCGGATATTCGGCCCTAACCAAATTATTATAAAGCGAAAGCCTATGACAATTTCAGATAATAAAACCATCCGTGATATTCAGAGAGAATTTAATCAGAAATTTTCTGCACTAAAGATAGAGTTTTATGCGAGCCACCATGAGTCAGGAGAAGGCTCGCCAGTGAAGGAACAGTTGGCACCAGAACAACTCCTGAAAAATGCTCGTACCAAGCATTCAGAAGATGATTTTATCATTTCACCAGAAATGAGCGTAGGAGACTTTGAACAGACATTTTATGACCTATTTGGATTGAATGTGCAAGTCTTCCGAAAGTCAGGTAACCTCTGGATGCAAACAACTTCTACTGATAGTTGGTCTCTAGAGCAGCAAAATAGAAAAGGAGGTTCTTCAGAACGTCACTACAAAGATAAATACGAATAGTTAAATTGGCTTTTGCGACTAGGACGAGGGGCAGTTACCTTTTTGGTGATTGCCCTTTTTAATCTTATCTTCATTTCCCGCAAGAATTATCGGATTACTATTTTATTCTTACTGAAGTTATTTTTATGAAACGAGCATGATATTTATTAATCATAAATCATAGGAAAGAGCATTATTAATAAATATTATGGGAGAGCGAAGCGGTTGCATATGAGCAGATATTTTTCTGCAAATTTTTGTACCTGCAGGAAAAAAATAAACATATGAAAAGTATATTAGTTCCTACTGATTTTTCTTCATGTGCTCAATACGCATTTGATGTAGCAAGCCAGTTGGCAAAGCGTTTCGGTGCTCGTTTGCATTTACTACATTGCCTGAATATTCCTGCCAATTGGAACGAAATGTCACCCGCTGAAAAAGAGAAATTGACGAAAGCCCAACAACTGGTTTATAATGCTGATGTGCTGTATGCCGATTTAAAACAGCGACATCCCGCTCTTGATATGACTTTTAATTACTGTGGAGGTAGATTAGTAGATGGAGTTGAAAAATTTGTAGATCGTTATGGGGTTGATTTTATTGTAATGGGCTCTCACGGGACAAGCGGCAAAAATGAATACTTTATAGGTTCTAATACACAAAAGGTAGTGCGTAAACTCCATTTGCCAGTATTGGTAATAAAAAATGCAATAGAGAGTGTAGACTTTAGTAAGGTAGTGTTTGCATCTACATTCCACGAAAGTGAAAAAGAGGTTTTCCTGAAATTTAAGGATTTTGTCAAGCATTTTGTACCCGAAATACATCTAGTAGAAGTACATACTTCCTCGCTGATGGACCCTCCTTACATCTTGAGTAAAGAGGCAATGGCTTCCTTTAAAGAGTTGTGTGCTCCTTTTACCTGTAAAACCTATGTGTACAAAGATTACAATATAGATAAAGGAATCCGGAGTTTTGCAGAAGGAATAGGAGCTCAGTTGATCGGGATTTCCAATCATCATCGTCGGCCTTTAAAAAGGATGTTATCGGGTAGCAATGTGGAAGCGCTGGTCAATCATTCTGAAATACCTGTACTAAGCATCGATTATACCAGGAAGTGATTCTTAAACCGTTTGAAGGGCTACCAGTTTCTCATATTCTCCACCTTTTTCTAATAGTTGTTGATGGGAGCCTCTTTCTGCTATTTTGCCTTCCCGCATTACGATAATTTCATCTGCATGCTGAATCGTAGATAAACGATGGGCGATAACAATCGAGGTACGCTCTGACATGAGTTTTATTAATGCTTCCTGAACCAATTTTTCTGACTCGGAATCTAGTGCAGAGGTTGCTTCATCCAAAATGAGAATAGGAGGGTTCTTGAGGATCGCACGTGCAATGGTCAAACGTTGACGCTGGCCGCCGCTGAGCTTATTTCCACGGTCACCAATATTTGTTTGGTAACCATTTTCAGTATCCATGATAAAATCGTGGGCATTAGCAATTCGGGCTGCATTTTCCACATCCTCCTGTTTGACATCTTCTATTCCAAATACGATATTATTATAAATAGAATCATTGAACAAAATGGCTTCCTGTGAAACGATGCCCATAAGTGATCGTAAATCTTTTAACTTGTAGTCCCGAATATCAATACCATCTATATAGATACCTCCCTGGCTAGCATCATAAAACCTTGGAAGTAGGTCGGCCAGTGTAGATTTGCCAGCTCCTGAAGCACCTACAAGGGCAACCAATTTACCCTTTTCAATTTTGAGATTGATATCGCTTAATACAGGGCCATCTATTTCGCGATAAGCAAAGCCAAGGTCCCGATATTCGATCGCGTGATTAAAGGAAGTAATCGTTTTGGCATTTGTTTTATCTGCCATAAGCATTGGAGCATCTAGTATTCGCTCTACACGTTGCAAGGCTCCTATACCTTTTTGAATATTATAAACGGCTTTGGATAGTTTTTTGGCAGGGTCTATTACATTGTAAAAAGCAAAAATGAAGGTAAGAAAGGTTTCTGCTTCCATTGTGCCTGAAAAGACTTGCTTAGAACCATACCACAAAAGGACGGATACGGTTGCTATACCAAGAAACTCAGAAAGAGGAGATGCGAGGTCGCGGCGCCATAACAAACGTGTGAGTATCCAGCGGTATTCATTATTTTCTTTACTAAATTTTGATTCCTGATATTGCTCGGCATTAAACCCCTTGATGATACGTAGCCCGCCTAATGCCTCTTCTACTAATGCTACCAGGTTTCCTAGTTTTTCCTGTACCAGCTTAGAGCTTTTTTTCAAAGAGCGGCCTATCCCCCCAATCACTACACCGGTGAAAATCATAAGTACAAAAACAAAAATAGTAAGTGAAGGGCTGACGTATAACATAAAGGTCAATGCTCCAATGATGATTAATGGCTCTCTAAATACAGCTTCCAGAACGTTGAGTATGCTCCATTCCACTTCCTGTACATCTGCTGTCAGCCTTGACATAATATCTCCCTTTCGTTCTTCAGAGAAATAGGAGAGAGGCAGATTGATTGATTTGTGAAATAGTTGCTGTCGGAGGTCACGAATAATGCCATTACGCACGGGAGCCATGAAAAAAAGCGAAAGGTAGCGGAAAAGGTTCTTTAAGAAAAAGGTAATTAATATGGCAAAACATACGAATACCAAGCCTGCTTCAGGGCCTCGATCCAAAACCATTTGGCTGAGATAATAATTAAAGGAGTTGGTAAGGCTTTCAATATCCATAGCAAATTCAGGCTTTTCCAAAACAGCTTCTCTTCTATTGAATAAAATCTCCAGAAAAGGTACGAGCAAAGGAATGCTGATAGCTGTGAATATGGCTGTCAGAATATTGCTAATAATTCCTAAGGTTACATTTGGTTTATAATTCCGGAGATAACCCAAGAGCCTCCAGAAGCTATTGTTAGATTTACTCATAATATTCTTTCAAAGAAGGATATTTTAATCAAAGGGTGGGCGTTTTGCCAACGGTGTACTTTGTAAGATTGCTTTGCCAATGAATTGACTACTTACTTAAGAACATGTTTAAAATTAAAACGGATGAATGATGGAAAGTATATTGTCTTTTGACAAACTGCTCCATCACCCATCCGTTTGGGAGTATGATTGTGTAATATTGACTATTTCGATTACTGTTGAGGAAGCAACTGGTAGGAAGCTTCTCCCGCTTTTAATGTATATATAATAGTCTGGCGTTGGTTGTTGTTAACTTGATCTCCTTCTGAGGAGCTACCAATTTTGCGAACTAATTGGCCATTTTCCAGATCGTATTTATCTGTAGTAATAGCCTCTGCATTTAGGTTGTTCGCCCTAGGCTGCTCGCGCAGAAAAGCTTGTCCATATGAACGATTCCTATAGGAAGTGAACACATATACATTCCCTTTTTCTTCTGCTTCTTTTTGCTGTGTGAAAACGTATACTTCAGGATATCCATCCTGATTGATATCGGCAATTTCTGCTTTATTTACTATCCCTTCTATCTCTATTTGGAAGGTATCATTGCGAACTTCCAGGCCTTTAGAGAAGATAACCAGCGTATTTATATCCACATTAGGAGAAGAAACAGTGAAGGATATATTGCCATCCTTGAGGGTTTCCTCAAATGGTACGTTTTGCCCGCGCCTTAATGCTGGTTTGCTAGGCTCTGATTCAACAGTTGCAGTTTCTTCTACATTAACAGAATCGGCAGCTGTCGATGCGTCTTCTGTAGAGGAATCGCTTGTTGAATTGCAAGCAATCAGGCTTAGCGCCATTAGGAAAATAAATACATGGACGAAAGTTTTCATGCCGCGCATAGTTTATTCATTCATATCGAAATCATTCAGAAATCCGGTGTGGAAGTCACCTTTTCTGAAATTTTCATCTTTCATCAGGCGCTGGTGGAATGGAACCGTTGTTTTTACGCCTTCAATAATGAATTCATCCAAAGCTCTTTCCATTTTAGTGATACATTCTTCCCGAGTTGGAGCTCTGCAAATAAGTTTTGCAATCATAGAATCGTAATAAGGAGGAATGCTATAACCTGCATAAACATGGGTGTCCACTCTCACACCATGTCCTTTTGAGCTATGAAAAGATTGAATGCGGCCAGGGCTAGGGCGGAAATCATTAAACGGATCTTCTGCATTGATACGGCATTCAATTGCATGGGCATTAGGGATATAATTAGATCCCGTAATGAGTTCTCCTGCTGCAATTTTGATCTGTTCTTTGATCAGGTCATGATCTATGACTTCTTCTGTAACCGGGTGTTCCACCTGAATACGAGTATTCATCTCCATAAAGTAAAAATTCCGGTATTTATCTACCAGAAATTCTACAGTACCAACCCCTTCATAGTTGATAGCCTCTCCTGCTTTTACAGCCGCCTCTCCCATTTTAGTACGGAGTTCGTCTGTCATGAATGGGGAAGGACATTCCTCAACTAGTTTTTGGTGTCGGCGTTGAATAGAGCAATCCCGTTCAGAAAGGTGTACAACTTTACCTTTTTGATCACCGGCAATTTGGAATTCTATATGGCGAGGTTCTTCAATGAACTTTTCAATATAAATTCCATCATTTCCGAAAGAAGCTTTCGCCTCCTGCCGGGCAGTATCCCAGTTAGATTCGAAATCTTTTGCTTCCCAAACAACACGCATTCCTTTTCCACCACCGCCTGCAGTTGCTTTCAAGATGATAGGGTAGCCAATTTCTTTGGCTGTTTTTAATCCCTGCTTGATATCTTTAACCAAACCATCAGAACCTGGAATAACTGGTACTCCGGCTTTGATCATGGTCTCTTTAGCAGTGATCTTATCACCCATTTTGCGAATCTGGCTAGGAGTAGGCCCAATAAATTTAATGCCATATTCTGCACATACTTCAGCAAAATCGGCATTTTCAGCAAGGAAGCCATAACCTGGATGAATGGCATCTGCGTTGGTGATCTCTACAGCAGCCATTATTCGTGGCACACTTAAATAAGATTCTGCTGAGGAGGGAGGTCCAATGCAAACAGCTTCGTCTGCAAAACGAACATGAAGGCTTTCTCTGTCAGCAGTAGAATAAACTGCTACTGTTTTAATGCCCATTTCCCGGCAGGTTCGTATGATGCGTAGAGCAATTTCTCCACGATTGGCAATTAGTATTTTTCCAAACATAGGTGTAATCTATTGGATGAAGAGAGATAAGCTGCTATTATCGATAGCCTATCTCCTGACAATAGTTAAGAAGGTAAGTGGACGCAATCAGTGTATCCTATCCGTTAGGATCTACTAAGAACAGCACCTGATCGTATTCTACAGGCTGAGCATCTTCTATCATTACTTTCACTACCTTTCCACTTACTTCTGTTTCAATTTCATTGAACAGTTTCATAGCTTCAATAATACATACTACTTGTCCTGCCTCAATGGTGTCACCGACTTTTACATAAGGTGGCTTTTCAGGAGATGCCGAACGGTAGAATGTACCAACTATAGGGGCTTTTACCTCTATATAATTGGACGTATCAGCTGTACTTTCCTTACTGCCTCCTGTACTAGCAGGAGCCTCTGCAACAGGAGCAGGAGCTGCTGGTGGAGGTGTTTGAGGGAAGGCAGGCTGAACAGATGGCACCTGTATAATAGAAGGAGCTTGTGTAGAAGCTGCTGGCGCGATGGCCTCCTTATATTGATTCTTCTTGTATTTATTAGTGCGAATGGAAAGCTCAAATTCACCATCCTTCATCTTGAACTCGGTCAGGTTAGATTTATTGATGAGCTTGACCAGGTCTTGTATTTCCTTAAATGTCATAGGTGGTTATTGTTTTACGCGTTCCATATAAGATCCTGTAGCAGTATCCACTTTAATCTTGTCTCCTTGATTAATGAAAAGAGGAACTTTTACTTCAGCACCTGTTTCAATTTTAGCAGGTTTAGTCACATTAGTTGCAGTATCTCCTCTAACACCTGGTTCTGTATATGTTATTTCTACTATAAGGTATTGAGGCATTTCCATAGTAAGTGGAATTTCTTTTTCTGCATGATAAAGAATATCCACTTCCATTCCTTCTTTCATCAAATCTGGTGTGTCGATCAAATCATTTTGTAATGCTACCTGATCATAGGTTTCATTATTCATGAAGTGATAACCCATCTCGTCACTGTAAAGGAATTGAAATTTGCGGCGCTCAACTCGTACTTCTTTGATTTTGTGCCCAGCAGGAAAGGTGTTGTCAAGAACACGCCCTGATGTTAGGCTTTTCAATTTGGTACGAACAAATGCGTTACCCTTCCCAGGCTTAACATGCTGGAACTCAGTAATGATAAACGTATCATTATTATGTTCCAGGCACATGCCCTTACGAATATCTGATGTCGTTGCCATTGATTATCTGCAATATAATTAATAAACGAATTTGAAAAAATTGCCCTGCAAAGATAGGAAAAAACCATAGTTTCCCAATTCCGGCTACAGTGTTCAACACTTAGTATCCAGTTTGCTATATGGGGCTTATTTTACTTTATAGTATTTAGGGTTAAGTTCGCAATCTAGAGTTCAAAAATGAGAACTTTCAATTACTTCATTCCTGGTGAAATGGATAAGTAAGGTTAGCCTGATTTACCATTTCACTGGCCCTTCTTTTTTCTTTTATATCACCACATTACTATTACTACTCTCCGTACGCCCATTTCAAATACACAGCTCCCCAGGTGAAACCACCGCCAAAAGCAGTCAGGATAACGTTGTCTCCTTTTTTCATCTGATCTTCCCATTCCCATAAGCATAAAGGAATAGTTGCGGCGGTAGTATTTCCATATTTATGGATGTTGACCATTACCTTTTCCATTGGAAAGTCAAGCATATTGGCTACAGATTCGATAATTCGGCGATTGGCCTGGTGTGGCACTAGCCATGCTACGTCATCTGCTGAAATATCATTGCGCTCAATTACTTTGCCAACAACATCCGCCATTCCTGATACAGCGGCTTTGAATACAGGCCTTCCATTTTGGTATACAAAATGTTCTCTGCGTTGAACCGTATCTGCTGTTGCCGGATAAGCAGAACCTCCAGCTTTTTGGTGCAAGTAAACTCTACCTGCGCCATCACTTTTTAGTAGAGCATCTACTATTCCATTACCTTCTTCGCTGGCTTCGAGTAGTACTGCACCTGCACCATCACCAAAAATGATACAAGTAGAACGATCTGTATAATCTACAATAGAAGACATTTTATCTGCACCCACTACTATGACTTTTTTATGGGCACCGGCTTCTATAAAGCGTGCAGCAGTAGTAAGGGCATAGATAAAACCAGAACAAGCAGCATTGATATCATAGCAAAAAGCATTTTTGATACCTACTTCATCTGCTATAATATTAGCAGTGTCTGGAAATTGCATATCAGCAGTAACCGTAGCACAGATTACTAACTCTATTTCAGAAGGATCTGTATTGGTTTTTTCCAGCAGGCCTTTTACCGCCTCAATTCCCATTACAGAAGTCCCTCTTCCTTCTCCTTTTAGGATGTGTCTTTTTTCAATGCCGGTACGGGTTCTGATCCATTCGTCGTTGGTGTCAACCAATTTTTCAAGATCGGCATTGGTTATAACGTCTTCGGGTACATAAGCATGTACGCCGGTGATAGCAGCTCTTGTTGTTGGCATAGTCATTTATATCAATAAGGACTAAAAATCGCCGCCAAAGGTATGAAAAATGTTGTAGATTATATTTAAATTACTCCAAACCCTCCTCTGAAATACTCCACAAGCCAAGGAATGTCAGGGCTCCGTTTAGAGCAATAATCAAGAAACCAAACTCAAAGCCGTATAACCAGACAGCAGAATTGGCATTAATGACATAGGAAAGAATAGGAGCAGCAATACATATCGGTATGATGAGATTGCTACGCAATTTTCTTTTGGTTAGCATACCAAATGCAAACAAACCAAGTAGGGGGCCATAGGTATAACCTGCAGCTTTAAAAAGTTGGCTAATAACAGCATCATTATTCATGGCATTAAAACCAATGATAATGATGAATAGCAGGACAGAAAAGGCGATATGTACTAACCAACGAGTCTTTTTCTTTTCTTCTTCTGAATCTTCTCGTTTTTCGAAATCGAGAAAATCTACACAAAAGGAGGTCGTAAGTGCGGTCAATGCAGAATCGGCACTGGAATAGGCCGCTGCAATCAGGCCTAATACAAAAAATACACCTACTAGTGGTGAAAGATGATACAGCGCAATGGTGGGATATAGTTGATCGGTTTTTTCAGGTATAGCCAATCCTATATTAGACGCATAAATATAAAGGAGTGCTCCTAATGAAAGGAATAAAACATTGGCAATTACCAAAATAATACTAAAAGCATACATGTTTTTCTGTGCATCTCCGATGGAAGGGCAGCTCAGGTTTTTTTGCATCATATCCTGGTCTAGGCCTGTCATTACTATTGTGATAAGAGCACCACTAATTACTTGTTTGAAAAAGTTATTGGGATCATTCCAGCCTCCTTCGAAAAAGAAAAGCTGGCTGTAATCACTAGCACGGATCATGTCGATCATACCTGCCAGGTTCGTTTCCATTGCTTTACCAATTGAAAAAATGGTAAGCACAACGGCTGCTAACATAAAAAAAGTTTGAAGCGTATCAGTCCATACAATGGTGTTGATACCTCCCCGGAAAGTATATATCCAGATAAGTAAAATAGTAATAGCAACGGTGAGTGCAAAAGGAAGGCCTAGGGGAGCCATTATAAATTGTTGTAAAACAATGGCTACTAAATATAGGCGAAATGCGGCTCCAATCGTACGCGATAATAAAAAATAAGCAGCTCCTGTTTTATAGGCTTCTTTTCCAAAGCGTTCTTCCAGGTAAGTATATATAGAGGTGAGTTGGAGGCGATAGTATAAAGGCATCAACACATGGGCGATAACAAGATAACCCACCAGATAGCCAAAAACCATTTGCATATAAGAAAACGCCTGATTGTTGCCTCCTGCACCAACTACCCCCGGAATGGAAATGAAAGTTACACCTGAAAGAGAGGCACCTATCATACCAATAGCTACGAGCAGCCAGGGAGATTTCCTTCCTGCCAGAAAAAAATCTTCATTGCCGGCACTGCGGCTGGTAAAGTGTGATATGATAATTAATAGCAGGAAATAGCCTGCTACGATACCAAGTAATATGAGAGGAGTCAGGTGGTTTAACATAGTTGTCCCTGCTTTTCTAATAAGCCGCTCCGGGGCAGAGAAACCTGTGACGTATAAATGGTTTTATTTATGGTTGCACTGCTTGATCTCTTGTTCTTGGGATGTTTCCCGGAAATTAAGTCTGGCAAAGATAGTATAGATGGATAAGAATACCTAATAGGCTTTAAAAGGTATAAATTCCTCTGATAATAATAGATCTTCCGATGAATTTACCAGACTCCCCTCCCTGAATAGGTACAATCTCATCTTGCCGGATGTTATTGAGCCATCGCGACCAGCGAATATCCAAAAACCAATTTTCTGTGAAGTGAAATCCACCACCTAAAATGATAGAGAAAACGTCTTCAGAAAGTTGAATCGTTTCTGTAATGTCCTCTCCTGTGATATCAATAATTTCTGAATTAAAGATTCGTCCATATGAAACACCAGCAGAAGCTTGCATCTTCCAATCTCGGAAATGTGCCATCAAGGGAACCTCAACCATGTTTAACTTAATATCATCATAGACACTACTTGTATTGTCTAAGCGGCTACGGCTGGCACCGTGCTGAACAAATAAAAACTCAATACCTGCTCGCCACCGTTCTGATAGTACTACGTCTACTTTACCTCCTACATTTAAGCCTATTTTATGAAACCCATATAAGAGATCACCATCGATCTGTGTTATATTAAAACCCGCAATGAGGCCTCCTTCAAAACGGCGCTCAGGGGTGAAATTTTGTGCATCCAATTGTAGTCCTCCCAGAAAAAGGAAAAAGAAAGCGAAGTATAAATATTTCATAGCATTATTTTAATTTTCCAACAAAAGTAACATAAACTATTTAGTGGGTCAATGTGTCGGAGTGATCGCCTATTTTTAGAACCTGTTATTTAATAACGCTAATTTGCCATTGAAGGTGCCTGCTTAATACTTTCTTTTCTGACAACTGGAAGTCTATTTTGAGAATGCCTTGCTATAGTGCCTTTCATTCAGTTACCTCCTTTTCTTTCCATAAAAGCTCTATATTTGAATGTCTATTTTTTGACTGATCAGGAACAAAAGATGTTTAAGTATACCAAATATAGTTTGAAAAAACTGGAGGCTCTTTTTGAAGAGATTTCTTATACTATCCGCTATGAGAAGGGAAATTTTACTTCTGGTTATTGTATTGTTGAGGATAGAAACATTGCAGTGATTAATAAGTTTTATGATACAGAAGGGCGGATCAATTGCTTACTTGACATATTGAGTGATGTAGAAGTAAAAGAAGAGGCTCTTTCAGAGAAGTCGTTAAAATTTTATAAACAAATCCGCCGACTAGCATCTAAGGATGAAGAAGAATAAAATTCAAAGGTCATCGAATTAAAACTAACATTATTAGGTACGGGGACTTCTCAGGGAGTGCCTGTGATAGGATGTACTTGTGAAGCATGCACCTCCAGTGATGTCAGGGACAAGCGCTTGCGCACGGCCGCTTTGGTTCAGTATACGGGGAAAAATATCGCTATTGATTGCGGGCCAGATTTTCGGCAACAAATGTTAACTAAAAAGGTACAGCACCTGGACGCTATTTTGATGACTCATGAGCATAATGATCATATCATTGGACTGGATGATGTGCGACCGTTTAATTTTAGCCAACGTAAAGACATGCCAGTTTACTGCTTGCCAAGAGTGAGAAAAGAATTGGAGCATCGTTTTGAATATATATTCGTTACTCAAAACAAATATCCTGGTGCACCAATGGTGCAATTATTAGAAATAGGAGCGGGAGAGACTCTTTTAGTAGAAGGAATAAATATCTTGCCTGTGGAAGTAATGCACGGCCCTTTGCCAATATTAGGTTATCGTTTTGGGCCAATTACTTATCTCACAGATGTGAAAACCCTTTCAGATGAAACAATTAAACAGATAAAAGGAACACGTTCTTTAATTATCAATGCATTGCATCGTGATCCACATTATAGCCATCTCAGTTTGAATGAAGCACTATTACTTATCGAAAAGATAGTACCTGAAAGAGCATTTATAACTCATGTGAGCCACCGTATGGGGACTTATGAAAAAATAAGTGAATTGCTACCAGAAAACGTTACTCTCGGCTATGATGGATTGGAAATAATAGAAGATTGGACATGAGAAGATTTTAAGTGCAAACTCAAGTTCAAATAAAAAAGCCTGATTTTTTGACTTTCAAAAAATCAGGCTTCAAACACCACTAAACAAACACTTATTTATCCTCGCTATAGTAATCCATGGCGGCATCTACTTCCTGATCATACAGTACCGCATCGAAACTACCATAATCAATAGCGGCAATACCTTCATAATTTCGGGTATTGGGATCTGCACCATATTCAGCTAGAAGCATGGCAATAGGTTCATATCCATTGCTGGCGGCAGCAGCTATTGGAGTAGTGCCCATAATATTACTATGATTAGGATTGGCACCATATTCTAATAAAAGTTTTACCATTTGAGTATTTCCCTTTTCAGCAGCAATATTTAAAGGGGTGTTTTCCAAATAGTCATAACTTTCAGGATCGGCGCCAAAACCTAAAAGTATGTGGAGGAGGTGATCATTATTGTTCTGGGCGGCCAGATGAATGAGTGGCTCGCCTATAGCTGTTGCCCAGTTGGCATCATCAGAGGGAGCATTACTTTTATGGAGTAATATGCCGGCGATGACATCATAATTTTGAGAAACAGCGATATGTAATGGTAAATTTCCATCCTCATTTTCGATACCTGGATCAGCCCCGTTTCGAATTAAGAGGGCAACTGCTTGTACGTTTTTCATCTCCACTGCTTTTGATAGTGGTGTGGCTCCTTGTGATTTTTGGTTAGGATCAGCACCTTTGCTTATGAGTGCCTGGAGCAGGTATAGATCATTTCTGTCCAATGCCATATAAAGTGGCGTTTCTCCTACATCGTTTTTTAATCCTGCTTTAGCACGTTGAGCAACTAGCTGGATGATTCCGGAATTTCCTCGTTTTATCGCCATAATTAATGGTGTTTCTCCCTGCTCATTTTTAAGATTAATAACGGCATCTTCTACCAGAATTTTCACCATTTCTTGATCATTATTCAAGATCGCCTGAGTGAGAGCAGTTTCCCCATTTTCGTTGTGGCGATAATAGGTCAGGCAGCTTAATAAAGGTTTGATGTTTTCTGTATCTCCACTGTTAATCGCATCAAAGGCTGCTTTTGTTTTTTCATCCTTTGTCATCTCATCCAAATTGTACTCCGGGGTGGTCGTTTCAGGAGTGTTGCTAACAGATTCAGGGCTGGCTTGCTGCGCGAAGCAGGAAATGCTTGTAAATAGACTTAGAATGATTAAAGCTGACATCTGATAATTCCTCATTTTCCTTCAGTTTTAGCAGGTGTACGAATACACACTTAGGTTTGATAAAATGTTGGCTGAAGTAAAAGTGATTCAGATGAATATACTTGAATTTTATAATGGATTAATAAAAGGCCTTCTTTTACAAAATGGCAAAAGATTACAAAAGAAAATAGCTTGAATTGTAACTGAGAGTAGTCTGTAGGGGAGAGTAGTACTTATTAACAGATATGTACTATAAATGCAATATGGGGTCAGATTATTATGTTTTAGAATGAAAAATTATAAGATAAATTTCAGGCTCGACTTTTCGATAACTAAAAAATACTTAATTTAATCCCTCAACAAAGGTACAATCCTATGTCAAGACTTGATTATGTTACTATTGCCATTGTAGCAGTTTGTGTTGCTGCGCTCGTTTACCTGATTTACATGACAACAAATCTATTAGGCGCAGATGAAGACCCCATTACGACTACCGAAACAACAAACGAAAATTCTGAAGATGCCGAAGATGATACTTATTATTTTGACGATGAAGGAGAAATCGTAGATGATTCAAGCACCACTACTCCTGATGAAAATTATGATGATTATGTAAGTGATGATGAGTTGGATAAGGGAAAAACATCTTACGATGAAGAATCATCTTATGATGATGATGCAAGTACTGAAGATAATTATCAGGAGCCTAGTCATGTATCTTCCTCTTCAGGGGATTATATGGTATTGGCTGGAACCTTTCGGGTAATAGCTAATGCAGAGTCTATGGTGAAAAGGTTAAGAGGGATGGGATATTCCAGTGCAAGTGTAGAAAAAATGGATCGAGGTGCTTATGCTGTAGCACTGGTAGATCGATTTGATAGTTATAGTGAAGCAAAAAGCCTGGTAAATCAATTGGAAGGAAAAGGGATCGCTGCTCTAGTGCAAAAAAAGAACTAGGAAATATAAAATTTGAGATTTAAAGAGTTGAGGAGGTTTAGAGAGTTGAGGTGGTAGTTTTATACACTATCTAAACCTCCTCAACTCTCTTACTTAAACCAATGAATGCATCTCTTCTATTCTCCAAATTTATCTTGCCAGTCTAACATGCCTCCTAAAAGGTTGCGCACATTTTTAAACCCTGCACCCTGTAAGAATTGCTGAGCTACAGCACTACGGTTGCCGGATCGGCAATAGACTATTACTTCATCTTCTTTATGTTGAGAAATATCTTCAACTTTGGAAGGAAGGGTACCTAGTGGAATTAATTGCCCACCTACATTAAATGCTTCATGCTCATGAGATTCGCGTACATCTATGAGTATAAAAGATTCATTGCTATCCTGTTTTGCCTTAAGTTCTTGTACTGTGATATCCATTTTGGTTAACAACAATTTAGAGTTATCAGATGGGATAAAGTTAATTATTTTGTCAGAATCAAACGTTCTTGATAGCTAATACCATCTTTGGGGTTAATAACTCTTACAATATATACCCCATTGGATAAGTGCTGAAGTTCTAGTGTATTGTCAGACAAATGGCTTTGGTAAACTAATTGGCCCATTTGATTAAATACATGGCACTCAAACATTGTAATATCTTCTTGAGGTACTACTAATTGTACTTTACCAGTACTTGGATTTGGGTATAGACGTAATAGCTGGTCATTTGCTTCTACTGTCGTAAGCCCACTGGTAGGGTCAGGTGTTTCACTACCCACTACCGGGCGGATCATAAGTGCTCCAGGAGTGAAATCAGATGGGAATGGCACCCAATTTGTACCGTTGTTGTTGAAATATAGTGTAGACAGCGCAGCTGAATTATTTCGATCCATCCCTACAGCAATACAATTGGTGAAATCACAGTCAGATTGCTGTTGCCAACCGACATAAAACACTCCTACTGGCAGGGCTAGAGGAGCAGCTTCATTATTGGCATCGGTTAATACATAAGTTGTAAAGCCTTGTAAAGTGTCTAAACTATTATCTGGATAGATTGGGTTAATAAGATTAAGGCTGTACTCTGGCTCATCATCCAATTGCCCTATCCATACGTGCAAATTAAATTGCTGATCGGAAATATCCGTTTGCATATGAGGGAAATGAATTTGTACTGCCCTTAATGAATCTGCAATAGTCGCTTCAAACTGTACTGCTATAAGATCGTCTTCCTGAGCAGCTACTGCACTTTCTGCTATGCCATCGTCATAGGCAAAATAATTGCTGAATTTAGTAATAATACTAGCGGTGTCATTTCTTAGAATAGAAATTCTACCGTCATTTGGAGATGCATTTTGAGTAGGCGGATCAATTAATTCGTAAGACATGCGGAAGCGCAATTCTTCTTCATTATCAAAAACTCCACTTTGTAGTACATTCAACTGTGTGTTATAGGATTCTATTGGAGGCTCCAGATTAGTAGCACCAGGTACAAGGTTTGGTGATTGATTACTTAATATTTCTATGTTTTCATATACAATGGTTCCCGTGACTTCTTCAACCAGGCGCAGCTCTGCATCTCCTACATTAATAGTAGATTCATTAAAATTATATAAACCTACATCCAAAGTAGAACGAGAAAAATCTTCTACTCTATTTCTAAAATGTTTCCATGGGAGGCTTCGATATAGATCCAGTATTCCTATAGGAGGACGTGTAATCGCAATATCTCTTTCTATTGGCAGCTCTGCTTCGCTATTAATGCGTACATAATCCAATAACCAAATATCTCCAATACCCCGACGATCATTAAATGCCGTGAATCTAAACTGGAATGCATCGTGCCTAAAAGCAGAGGTGATTTCATGGCTAAAGAAAACAAAACGATCATCTACAGATTGTCCTGTCATGGAGGTATCTCCTGGAGTATAGGTTTGAATTAATTGCCACTCACCACTTTGATCTTTAAATTCAAGCGTGATGATATCTTCTTCTTCCGGAGTCAGTCCAAGGCCTTTATTTCTCAACCAATAGGATAAACTTAAAGAACCAGACACACTAGAAATGTCAAGGTAAGTAGAAGTAAGTCTATCAGCATCACCATAAGAACCTGGCCAGGGAGTACCGGTGCTTTGCAAGCCATCAAACGTAGCTACACCAAGCGAGGGTGGATTTTCTGCATAAGTCCTATTGACAAATACGTCTTTATCTAACCAAAGATTGCCATCGGGGAAAGGGCCTGTATAGGAAAAATCATCCATGAAATAATCAACGCCCCCTGCTCCAAAAATTATAGTATCATGAGCAATGCTAAAAGCATAGTGGAATGTGTCACAAATAGTGAAGGAATCACAGAGAACAACAAATATAGAGTCTACTCCTGCATAGCGATCTGCTACATACACAATCGTACTATCTACACTGCTATAATTGGTGAAATATGATAGCTGGCTACGGCCTTCATAGTTATCATCAGCATCAATTATCTTATTGCAGGCAAGTGGGCCAGGTAATAAAGAGGCTTCAGAGTTAACCTGGATACTTTCTTCTGCATCGATATATATAGTATTGGGGTAATAACTCCTTCCTGCCCTTTTACCAAATACTTCATAGCTTACATCATTACAGCCATTATCTGTGCAATATTCAATAGTGAAAGTATAAGAAGCCGTTATCAGGCCGGGATCTGCTGTAATGACAAACAAATCCCCTTCAGTGAAAGCTTCCCCAATTGGATTGCCATCACAGTTTTTACAGATGTAATCACCAGTAGTTCCAAGGTCGGCAGTATCAATTTCTACTGATACCTCTACTGTTTGCCCAGCAATAACATATATAATGTCTTCTTCTTCCAGCATACAATCACGCTGTCTGCTTTCAGTGGCATCCCAACCTTTAGGATAATTCGCTGTCTCATTTTCATATAGTCGCTGTAAAATATAGTTGCTTTCAAGAGGGAGCTCAATTTGTCCATGGAGTGCTACGCCATATAGGCATAGCAGAAAAATGTATATACTATGTTTCATTTGCTATTTTCCTGTTTTAAACTTACCAAAGTGAAGATCTCGACATATTGACTATTGGTTCATAAAGTAAAACTTCACACCTTCCCAAAACGGAATAGTAAGCGAAAAATTTTGTGTGTTAAAAACGTCAAATTTTATTTTATCTACTGCTAAAAGTCTTCATTTCCTTCCTCCAATTCATTGTCTCCTTCATCTTGCACTGGAGGAGCTGGAGGTGTTGGGGGGGCATCGCTTTCGCCACAATCCGAAGGAGGGCTTGTACTTAAATACAAGGAAACAGTAGTTCCTTTTTCGATCATCTGTCCAGGAGTATAAGCGGGCTCTTGGCGAGAAATATAGGTATTGTCGCGATCAGCAATATCACCATATACACTGCCGAGTACCAAATTGGAACTGCTAAGCAGGAAAAGGGCTGCATCATAACGCTTGCAAACCAAATTAGGAATAGCAACGTCATTGGTGATACGTTCTGTGATTACAAAATCAAGGCTGGCTCCTTTGGGGATTTTTACACCACGACGTAACATATCATCGGTGATTTTCTTCCCATTATAATAGAAGTAGAGGATTGTATTCTCTTCCTGTTTTCGATCAAACTGTCTTTCCTTGATAGATGATTTGATATCAAGTCTTTTTAATTTGATGGAATACTGATTATAATCATAACCTGCACTTATCAACGATGGTAGTAATATAGAGTCTGGGCGAACTCTGTATTTACTCACATAAATAGTTCTTCCTTCCTTTGCTCGCTGAAATGGTTTCGGATCCTGTTGATAAATGCTATTAGGGCGCTGTTTAGAATCGAAAAAAGAATCAATAGCTACTAATTTAAAATCCTGGCGACGAGCACTGCGAACAGCATCATCGTAATCCATTCCAGTGAAGTCAGGGATTTGGATAGATTCTCCGTGGCGAGTATATAAATTAAGAGACCATTTCGTTAATAAAAAGAATAGGAGAAACATCAATAAGATACCTCCTGTACTCTTTAGGAAGACAGGAGAAGAAAGAAATTTTCCCACTTCTTTTAGTATTTCGAGTGTGCGCTCCTTAAGATAGGAGCCATTGGATGATGGTTTGAAACCTTTACCTCCATTAGATGGCTGAATAGCTTCTGGCCTGGTATTCTCTACGGTTGCTGATACTACTAAAGGAGCAGTTTCGGTGGTGGATTTTGCAGTAGGAATACTATTAGTAGCTGTTTCATTGATGGTGTGCTCATCAGTGAGCGGTGCATTCATCTTTGATCTACGAAGGCTGAATTTCAGAATTTGATCTATAAATTCATAAGGCTTATATTCATTGATGGCTGCCTGGTGAAAAATGCAGGTAGCAGGAGTCATTCCTGGAAGAGAATTAACTTCAATGATAATGGTTTGGATACTATCATCTTCAAAAATGCGTACGAATGCATCAATACGAGCATACCCCTGTACATTGAGAATACGAGCTGCTTTTTCCAAATCGGCTTTTACCTGAGCTGCAATGCGTTCATAATGTGCAGGGTCCGGATTGAAACGAGCCGGGGTAATATTTTGACCTTCCCCGGCTAAGAACTTCTCTTCTAAAGATAAAACCTCACCTGATGCCAATGCCTCAGAAGGTTCAAAAATTTCGTACTTGAGGTTACCGCTTAATTCATAATGTGTGAGCAAACCACCTGTAATTTCCAGAAAATGGCTGGCTCCTTTGGCATTAATCAACTGTTCGAACAGCACTTCCTGTTTGCGTGGAAACTCTTCTTTAATTGCAAGCCTTAGAGTACGGCGTGCCTCTTTTCCCTCTTCTTGTTCCGGGCGAAAAAGTAGGCGGGAAAAAGCTTCCAACTCCTTACGATTGTGCAATATTTTGACTGCAGAACTGCAGCCATCATCAACGGGTTTTCCAACGAATGGGTAATCTAGATGGTTTTCAATTTTTAATAAAAAGCATCTGTATCTGCTTCAAACGCGGCTTTTTCCATCAATAGCTGATTGGTGACAGTAAAGCCATTCTTTTTAAGCGTTTGTAAGGTTTTATATTTATTGATAGTAATGGCAGAAGAGCTTGGCAGCGAACCATTATAAGGTATTGCTACTCGCTCTAGCTCTTGCTGTATCTGCCCATCTTCTCCAGGTCGGCCGTGTAATGCAATAAAGGCTACGTTTACAAGTTTGCCTAATTCATTAAATGATAATTCCCTGGGCTCAAAGATGACATCATCAGAAGCATATTTGGCAGTAATTTCAACACATTGTGCCTTTATCTCTTCTACGACAGCATGTTTGCGAAAATGCTGAATCTTATCATTGATGTCATCTGCATTATCTTTTAATAGCAGATTAATAGGTAACTGATAAAGTCGCATTTGTGCGGTATCACTACCTAAAAATACAGGGATAGGTTCATAGTGGGTAGAGCTGGCTAATTTTTCAAAGACATTCCGGCCACTTTCTACAGATATATGCCGTTCGAAAGAATGTCCACCCAAAATGACACCTACTTTAATTTTATCGGAAGTCTCATTTTTTTGGGTTTCGATATTGGTATCCAGCGTTTTCAACAACTGTTGATAACTTTCAGGTGCTCCGGGCTCTGTTATACGCTCTTGTATAGATATGCGAATGATATAGGTTAAAAACTGGGAAGGATTAAGCCCTATTTCTGCTGCCTGATGGAAAAAGAAAGAAGAAGGTAGCATGCCCGAAGTAGTATTCGGATCATTGAGGAATATTTTACCTTCTGGGGTATAGAAACCATCAATGCGAGCATAGGCCTGAAACTCCAATTCTTCAAATAGACGTTCACATTCTTTACGAATTTGTAATATGGATTCATCGGGAAGGTCTATAGGTGTCACCTTTCGCGACATACCAGGCATGTATTTAGAACGATAGTCAAATACCTCTTTGCCTTTGCGTATTTCGGTAGGTGGTAGTGCAATCGATTTACCCTCTTCGGTTCGAATGACAATACAGGAGAACTCTTTCCCTCGGATAAAACTCTCTATAATAACTTTCTCTTCACTCAAAGTACCTTCAAGGAAAAAGGATGCTCCTTTGCCAGCGGTAGCTGCATTTGTGTTTAGGTAATTGAAGAGTTCTTCCGGATGGTAAATAGCTTGCTGTTGCTCCTGAAAACTTACCATCATGGGAAAGCCTATACCATCACGTATGTCAGTAAGCAAGCGGATGTATTCAACCCTGTCATATTCATCACGATCATTCCATTCGAGGGCAGGGATCACTTCTGTGAAAAAAGCACGATTCATTGCTAATTCAAAGCTTTCCAAACCACCCGATTCTTCAATAATGGATACACCAATGGATGAACCCTGATTGGCTGGACGAATAACCATTGGAAAGCCAATGTTTGCAATAGCTGCTTCATAAACTTCACCAACATTACCTTCTAACCATTCTGCCCTGTTGTGCACTTCTATTTTAGGAGCTTCAAAACCATGAGCAGCCATGAGGTCTTTCTGAAGGGCTTTATCCATTCCAATTTGGCTGGCCTTGATGCCGCTACCAGTATAAGGAAGTGCCAGGCTTTGCAGTTGTTCCTGTATCTGTCCATCTTCACCATACTCACCATGTAGTGCAAGAAAAGCAACATCAATCAAGCCAGGAAGGTCTTTCCAATGTAAAGGTTTTCCTACCTTCTTAATGATGTTGTTAAGTTGTTCCTCTGATAGTTGCCCCAGGCTCTCTAGATAAATCTGAAAACCATGTGAGGAGGAAGGCAATTCACTGACAGGGGGATAGAAGTCACGTATGGTGCCTTTATAAATATACTGCCAATCAAGCAGGATGAGATTTCGGTGGCTATCCACAAAAATGGGTATGGGATCGAAGAGCGTTTTATCCAGATTATCGTACACTGTACGGCCTCCAGCAAAGGAAATTTCGCGCTCCCGAGAAGGACCACCGAAAAAAATACCTACTTTCATCATTAGTATGTGTATTTCTTTATAGAATTTTGCGGCCATAAAGGTAAGGAATATTAGGAATGATTCCTTAATACCTATAGCTATCGCATAAAATTCGAATATAAGTATAAGTGCAAGACCAAACGCAAACTCAAAGCACAAGCGTAGTTTACAATATTTTGAGCTTGCACTTATACATTTAACCTGATCTTAAACTATATGCCAGGGCAAATTAGTGCCTGATACTATTGATAAATGAACAAGGAAATTCTTAGACTGGCTATACCCAATATTATTAGTAATATCTCTGTACCACTGTTGAGTAGCGTTGATACAGCTTTAATGGGGCGTATGTCAGAAGTACATATCGGTGCAGTGGGCCTGGGGGCTATGATTTTTAATTTTGTGTACTGGAATTTTGGCTTCTTGCGGATGGGGACTACAGGGATGGCTGCGCAAGCATATGGTAGTGAAAATTTAAGAGGTTCTGCGCAGACAATGGGGAGGGCTTTACTGGTAGCGATGATACTTGCCACTGTTATTTTGCTACTCCAGTGGCCCTTGGGGCAGTTGAGTATGAAGTTGATGAATGTAAGTGTTGAACAACAGCCGTTGATAGCTGAATATTTTTATATAAGAGTATGGGCAGCTCCTGCTACTTTGGGCTTATTCGCTTTTATGGGATGGTTTTTTGGCATGCAAAATGCCATCTATCCATTGATCCTTACTATTCTGATTAATGCGGTAAATATTGCCTTAAGTGTGATATTGGTTCATTATTATGGAATGGATGTAGATGGCGTTGCATACGGGACATTGATTGCACAATATGCTGGCCTGTTAGCAGCAATCGGTTTGTTTGTTTATAAGTATGGATATCTACTGTCGGAGTTTAGTAGAAAGGCTATTCTGGAATGGCAAAAACTACGGCAGTTTTTGAGTATCAATGCCGATATTTTTATACGTACGCTTTTCCTGACAGGGGCATTTGGATTTTTTTATAGCCAATCGTCAGTAGAAGGAGAGATGATGTTGGCAGTGAACACAATTTTGTTGCAATTTCTCAACTGGATGTCCTATGGTGTAGATGGGTTTGCTTACGCGTCAGAAAGCTTAGTTGGCAAGTATAAAGGTGCTCAATCAGATTCCAAAACCAGGCAAGCCATCAATTATAGCTTTGCCTGGGGAATGGGGCTGGCAGCGCTGTTCAGCCTCGGTTATTGGTTCTTAGGTAAGGAACTCTTATATATATTTACGAATCAGGAAGATGTCATTGCTGCTACTATGCCATTCCTTTTATGGATGGTAGTGATGCCTGTCCTTAGTACACCCTGCTATATTTGGGATGGAATATATATTGGACTGACTGCTTCCAAGTCAATGCGTAATAGCATGTTGCTCGCCTTTGCGGTATTCATCGCTGTCTATTTTGTATCTCGTCCATGGGGTAATCATGGTTTGTGGTTTGCTATGCTTGTGTTTATGGTGGCTCGGGGTATGTTTCAGCATTTATTGTATTGGAGGAAAGGGATAGCGTTGAGATAATGAGTGCAAAAATCTTATTCTAATTGACTCATCAGACATTCTTAAACAACTTCTATGCTTAAAATTGCAAAACCAGACCAGCAAGCTGAAATTTTCTACACTGTACAGGGAGAGGGGAAAAATATAGGACAGCCAAGTATTTTTGTACGCACCTCTTTATGTAATTTACATTGTGTATGGTGTGATACGGATTATACATGGAATTGGGAAGGTACACGTTTTGCCCATGTGAAGGATGTTGAACCAGGCTATGAAAAATATAAAATGGATGAAGTGGTTGTTGAAATGTCAGTTGAGGAAATCATCCGTCAGATTCATCTATATCCTTGTACGAATGTAGTGCTTACAGGCGGAGAACCAATGATGCAGCAGGAAAGTTTATGCGAATTGATGCAAGGCCTGGGAGCAGACTATTTTTTTGAAGTAGAAACGAATGGTACCATTATTCCAAATGCTTCCTTTGATCACCTGATTCACCAGTATAACGTTTCGCCCAAACTGGCCAATAGTGGGAACAGTCAAAAACTACGGGAAAAAAATGATGTCTTCCAGTTTTTCTCGCGAAGCCCTAAAGCGCACTTCAAATTTGTGCTGGCGGATCAATCTGATTTGCAGGAAATATTGAACCTAATAGATCGCTATAAGATACCTTCTGAAAAAGTATATCTCATGCCAGAAGGCACTTCTGCAAAGCAATTGAATGCCCGACAGCAATGGCTCGTAGAAATTTGCAAGGAACATGGCTTTCATTTTACCTCGCGCTTGCATATTTTGATCTATGGGAATAAGAGAGGAGTGTAGGGGAGGAAAAGTGATTAACCAGAGGATTGTATAGTTAGAGAGGAATATACGTGGAGATGTCCCAAGCTAAATGGGTAAAAGGTGATGTGATGAGAAAGAATGCTAAAAGTGGTGGGAGAATACGAAGAAAAATATAATTGAAGATAAGGATTAGAAGTGAGCTGGTAATTTATATCAACTCACTTCTAATTATTTTTTATTTCCCTTTTGGTCGTTCATATTTACAACAAGCATGTAGGTTGTTATATACTTCATCTTTAGCACGATGAGTATCAGAATCATAACCAACAGCAGCAATTTTAGCCTTCATGTCATCTACAGAGATTGCCTTTTCATCATAGGTGACCGTTACCATTTTGCTGGAAACATTCCAACTGGCACTGTTTATACCCTTTGCATTATTTAAAGCTCCTTCAATGGTACGCTTACACATGCCACACACACCGTATACTTTAAAGGTAGTAGTAGCGGCATCTGCTTTAGCACTTACTGTTTTTGCGGCAGCAGTACCTTTTGCTTTAGAGCAAGATGCTTTATCACCTTTGGCGCAACAAGCTGCTTTAGTTGCCGTTGCTTTCGCTGTACCTGCTTCAGTGCTTACTGTTTTTACAGCAGCAGTACCTTTTGCTTTAGAACAAGCTGTCTTTTCTTTACCAGCACAACAAGCTTTCTGACTCTGAGCGCTTGCAGTAGCCATCATACCAAATACCAAGGCTACCATTATCATTATCTGCTTCATAGGAATAAAATTTTTTAATTGGCTATAAAGTTAAGTTTTGTTATTGTTCATATATATAAGATGGTTGACAATTAATGCTTTTTTAACAGAAAACTATAAAAGCTGGAGTAAAGTACTATTAACTTGATCGCCACTAAAACAACTTCCCTTGTTCTGCGTTTGGAAGTAATCGGAACGATTGACGATGGTGAATGCATGGACCATTACTTTGTATCGCCAATCGATGTGCTTTAGTAGGATATCCTTTATTTTTCTTCCAATCGTAATAGGGGAATTCGGCTGCAATTTGCATCATATAGTCGTCTCGATAAGTTTTAGCAAGAATGGAAGCCGCAGCGATGGACATAAACTTACCATCACCCTTGATAATGCATTCAAAGGGAATGTCATTCTGAGGATAGAAGCGATTTCCATCAATAAGTAATAATTCTGGTTGAGGTTCCAGTTGTTCTATAGCACGATGCATAGCCAGGAAGGAAGCACGTAATATGTTGATTTCATCAATTTCTTTAGGGTCTACCTGAGCAACGGCCCAGGAGATGGCCTCTTTTTCAACAATCTTTCGTGCTTCATATCTTTTTCGCTCCGAAAGTTGTTTTGAATCATTCAATAATGGATGTTCAAAGCCTCGGGGCATAATAACGGCTGCTGCAAAAACAGGGCCAGCAAGACAACCTCTGCCTGCTTCATCGCAACCTGCTTCGATGTACTGATCGGAAAAGTGAGATGTTAGCATTATGTGAAAATATTGCAATAGTGCACCGAAATATATAGCTTACGGATCAGATTTTATATCCAAAGCAAATGAAAACTGAAAATCTAATATGAAAAAAGCGCTTTTGCTGCTACCTATACTGTTCTTTTGGCTTAATAGTAATGCCCAACTTACTATTACGGGCAGAGTTACAGATGAAGATACTCGTGAAGGGGTTCCTTTTTGTAATATTTATTTTGAAGGTACTACCGTAGGAACTTCTTCCGATGTTGATGGTTATTATGAACTTACTACGAATCAACAGTTTGATACGCTTACCGTTTCCGCAATTGGCTATGATACCAAAAGTAGAGCAATTCCGGCAAATAAAGATTCTGTTATCATCAATTTTTCGCTTGCTGCTGAAGGGCTAACTCTTAATGAAGTAGTGGTATTAGCTGGGGAAAACCCTGCAAATGCCATTGTGCGTAATATTGCGAAGCATAAGGAAAAGAACAGCATAGAAGGCTTTGATAGCTATCAGTATGAAAGCTATTCGAAGGTAGAATTGGATCTTGAAAATATAGACCCCAAATTACAGAAGAGTAAATTACTGGAGCCTTTTTCCTTTGTATTTGAAAATATAGATAGTACATCTGATGAAAAGCCTTTTCTACCAGTATATATCAATGAGGTACTTTCTGATGTGTACTACGTTAATAAGGAAAATAAACCTAAATCCATCATTAAAGCCCAGCGTGCTACGGGTACCCAAAACCAAACCGTAATAGAATATATTAAGCGCATCCACCAGGATTACAGCATATATGATGATTGGATTTATGTAGTAGACAAACCTTTTGTAAGCCCTTTTTCTAAATCTGGCCTGGGGTACTATAAGTATTACATCATTGATAGTACCTATATGAATGGGTACTGGAGTTATAAGCTTAAGTTTAAACCGAAGCGCAAACAGGAAAACACTTTTTTTGGAGATTTTTGGGTAGCGGATTCCACTTTTGCTATTCACCGTGTGAATATGCGGATGAGCCCTGATGTGAATATCAACCTGGTATCGCGAATCATTATATATGAAGAGTTTGAACCTCGAAATGGTAAATGGCTGCCTATAAAAGAGAAAATGGTAGTAGATTTTACTCCAACAAAAGGAACACCAGGTATGATTGCCCGGCGGACAGAAACTTTTCGGGGCTTTACGGTCGATGAACCTGCTACTAAAATCCATTACGAAGAGAAAGATACTTATTACCGACTGGATGATGTAGAAAAAAATGAAGAAAGCTTTTGGGCAGAAGTGAGACATGAACCTCTTTCAGAAAATGAAGCTACTATTTATGCGATGGTAGACAGTATCCAAAACGTTCCTGCTTTTAAGACCTATATTAATGTAGTAGAAGCAGTATTTGGAGGCTATCTGGATGCTGGTCTGGTAGAATTTGGCCCTTACCCTTCTACTTACAGTCAAAACCCTGTAGAGGGAAACCGTTTTCGTTTTGGCTTGCGTACAACGGAGCAACTAATAGAGAATGTCCGCTTACAAGGCTTTGTTGCATATGGGCTTAAAGATGAGGAATTCAAGTATGGAGGGAATGTGAAATGGCTTTTAAACAGGCGCCCGAGGACAATGGTCGGAGCCGGATATATAGATGATGTGAGCCTGAATAGTGAAAATAGTGAATCCTTTGTACAAGGAGATCTCTTTTCAGGCCTCTTTCGTCGTGACCTAATGCAGAAGCTGATCCGAGTTAGAGAGGGGAAGGTTTTTTATGAGCGCTATTGGAAAAATGGTTTTTCAAATCGTCTTACGATTTTACACCGAAGGATGGATCCATATGGAGGTGTTGGTGAAGATGGCAGTGGGTTTAACTATTCTTACCTTGCAGATCCCAGCAATATAAGTGATATTGATACTACGATCAATGCAACAGAGATTATCTTGAAGACCCGTTTTGCGCTGGATGAGTATGTAGTGGAAGGGGCTTTTAACAGAGAGAGTTTTGGGTCTAAAAAACCAATCATAGAACTGCAATATACACTAGGCGTAAATGGTGTATGGGGAAGTGATTACAATTATCATAAACTGGCATTAAGCTATAAGCACTATTTCTTTATTAATCCAATAGGGTGGATGTCTTATCGTATTCGTGCCGGCAAAATATTTGGTACAGTTCCTTTCTTGCTTACAGAAGTTCACCCCGGTAATGAAGGATACCTAATAGGCAGAGATATCTTTAATATGATGACTCGTTATGAGTTTGCCAGTGATACTTATGCAGCCATTTTTCTAGAACACCACTTTGATGGATTTATACTTAATAAGGTACCTCTACTCCGTAAATTAGACTTCCGTACTTATGCTACTTTTAAAGGAGTGATCGGGACTATGTCTGATAAAAATAAAGATGCTAACAGGCTGAATAATTTTATTCCAACAGAAGACTTTACATATGCAGGGTTTCGCACTCCAGAGAAGCGCCCATATATGGAGGCAAGTGTTGGTATAGAAAATATCTTAAAAGTATTTCAGGTTGAAGTCTTGTGGCGTTTGAGTTATCTCGACAACCCCCAGGCTGCTCAATTTGGCTTGCGAATGGGTGTTGCCTTCTACTTCTAATTATTTCTGAAGCACGGCAAACTCAACTCTTCGATTCAGCTGTCGGCCTTCTTCTGTGTTGTTAGGAGCGATGGGGTGTCTGTAGCCAAAACCTTTGTATTGAATGCGTTGGAGGCTGATTCCTTTTTCGTATAAAAAATCTACTACTGCTTTTGCACGCCTGATAGAAAGGTCTTGATTATAATCGTCCCCACCGCGTTCGTCGGTATGCCCTCTTATTTCGATAATCATGTCGGGATATTTTAGCAGGAGATCGTACAGCTTATTGAGTTCGACAAACGAGCGGGGGAGTAGTTCTGCTTTATCTGTTTCGAAGAAAATGTTTTTCAAGCGGATGACTTCTCCTGGTAGAGGATCTATTAAACTCAGGTCATCTTTATCCAGTGGAACAGGAAGGATAGGAGGCAGCTTTTTCAAACTGACATCATCAATATAATAATAAGCAAAAGGTAATTGTATAGCTTTAGAGTAAGCTGTCTGAGTACTTTGATCATCAAAAAAATTGCCAATAATCAGGTGGTCATAGGCTGCTTTAGCGGTAAAACTTTCTTTAAATAGTACCCATTCTCCTTCTCGGGGGGATATTATTTTATTTGCCGAAAGGCTGGGAGGAAGTGTTAGTACCTCATCAATAATTTCATTGACTTCGGATTTTGTAAAAACAGCTCCTAATCTATTAATAGGAAGAGAATGAGGCAAGATTGCGACATAAAAGCCCAACTCATAAGATTGCCCAGGTACTAAGGCTTCTCGCAATTGTATTTGTAAATACTCCCTACAGTGGGGTTTTCCATCCTTACATCCGTAGACAGTAATTCCTGCCATATATTCGCCCGTATGAGACGACTGTTTTCCAAAACCCTTTTCTTGCCATTGCTCAGGAACTCTGGCTTCCGGGCCAAATATATCGGGAGAAGCAGCCGTTGGAGAGGACCAATACTTCATAGCATCAGTGAAGTGTTGTCCTTTGTAAAACCAGCCAATGAGCGGGCCTGATAGCTGCTCGAAACTACTATTAGGAACAAGATTGGGGCTTTTTACAGATTGTGTAAAAGCGATTGAAAAGCAGGAACTAAGGAGAAAGCAGATCAAATACTTCATTTGGCCCCGGTTTTATTAATAAGATTAAAAAAAGCAGAGATATGCTGCTTGAAAAGCCAGGGGGACTTCCTTGCTTGGTGAGTTTTCTGCCTTAGGTACCGTTATAAATACAAATGGGTGTATAGAATTACTCTATACACCCATTTGGCAATGATTTATAGCACGAGTGCTGAATTACTTCTCAGCAGCCTCTTTGATCTTATCTTCTAGTTCGTATTCATCACCTGGCACATAGCCAGAATGAGAGTAAATGATATTTCCGTCTTTGTCCAGCAAGAAAGTTTGTGGTATTGTTTGGAAGTTAAGTGCCTGGCGCAAATCCTGATTTACATCAGAAAGAACAGTATATTCCCAACCTTTTGACTCTACCATAGGCTTTACCTTTGCCAAAGCACGCTGCGTATCAATAGTGATTGCCAGCATTTCTACATCGTATTCTTCCTGCCAATCCGGATAAATATCAGCAATAGCATCCAGTTCTTTTTTGCAGGGTGAGCACCATGTTGCCCAGAAACTCATAATCGTCATCTTGCCATTAGTAGCATAATCCTGGATATTGATCTTTTGCCCATCCAAGGTTTTCACCTCTACATTAGGTAATGTCTTTGATTTTTCCTGGCCAAATGCCACTGTTACCATGAATAAGGCTAAAGCCGTAAGGATAAGATTTGAAAATTTCATATAAAGATTCATTTTGATAATTTGCAAGTAGGAGCAAAGTTAGCGATAAATACAGGCTTGTATGTGTATCAAGTTTGTTTTTTGAATGACTAACTTTGCGATAAATTTTTTTATCCTGATAAAACGCGGGATAATTGCCTGTCGTTAATGACAACTACGCAGTTATTTAGACGTATATTCAGCGATTAGTAACCAAATACTACCTTCAAATTTAAGGGAAAGGTGTGTAGAATAAAACCCTAAACAGCTCCCTTAACTGAAATTTAAGAACAAATGAAGAACATTAGCACCCTGTTAACTAAACAGGTTATTTCTAGAATCTTTTTTATTCCAGTACTTGCTTGCATATTACCTTTAATGGTTCAAGCACAGGAAGGCAATAACGGAGGCCAACTTTCAGGCAACTTGGAAGCAAATGCCAATTTTTTCTTCAGAGATAGTTTAATTGGTGCTGCTAATACTCCACAATACGATCGACAGTTATATGGCGGAGAGGCTTGGCTCAACTTGAATTATAGTAACTGGGGATTTGATTTTGGCTTACGCTTTGACTTATTTAATAACTCCAACTTGCTC
This sequence comes from Chitinophagales bacterium, assembly GCA_022360175.1. Classification (GTDB taxonomy): domain Bacteria; phylum Bacteroidota; class Bacteroidia; order Chitinophagales; family Saprospiraceae; genus JAKSDI01. The sequence continues at coordinate 396 of JAKSDI010000253.1, read as the reverse complement.
AATCCAACAGGATCTTTTACTGATGAAGGGATCGGCCGTTGGTATATCCATAAAAAAATAGACAAACTGGATATTTCAGTAGGTTATCTTTATGATCAGGTTGGTAGTGGGATTATATTCCGAGCTTTTGAGCAACGCCCATTATTGATTGATAACGCATTATTTGGTGCTCGCCTGGCTTACGATATCGCACCAGATTGGCAAATCAAAGCCTTTACTGGCCGTCAAAAACAACAGTTTGATATTTATGAGCCTGTTGTTAAAGGTGGCGCGATTGACGGTTATATCAATAGTGGAGATGATGGGAAGTGGGCTATTGCTCCTGGTTTTGGAGTAGTAAACAGAACGCTGGACGATGGTTCGATGAATTCACTGGTAGCAACCATCAATACTTAT
>JAKSDI010000053.1 GCA_022360175.1 Chitinophagales bacterium | reverse complement strand
TATCAAAAGACGAGTAATCTATGGTGTCTTTTATGCTTACTCTTCGTTAGAGAACCCCTTGCGTAGCGCTGCTATGCGCGGGAACCTCCGCCTTGATTAAACATAAAATTCACAGACACCTCACTCATCCTTTCACACTTAACAAAGCACTAGTACTCTGTTAAGACTGAAAAGACGGATTAAGACTTCGGAGAAGTCTGAAGTTTATCGAAAGGATTATGCTGAAAGTTTCGACTTCGGATGAAGTCGCATATTCTGTTCTTTGTACGACTTCATCTGAAGTCGAAAGCTTTTTTGCCCAGGCAAAAAAGATGTGATTTTTCCGAAATCATTACTCTGTCAACAATCGGCTTTTTACACTTGACAAAGCACTGGTTATTTAACCGCAATAATTCGCTGGCACACTATCAAACAGCAATTAAAAGAAACTAATATGTCAACTGAAATCACTGCTACTATCTTCAGCTTATTCAAGAAATACGGCCATATTGTATATGGTGAAAAAATGAACGTATCTTCTCATAGTATTCAGTCAGGTTTAATAGCAAAAGAAAAGGGATATGATGAAGAGCTTATTCTTTCTGCTTTTTTACACGATATTGGGCATTTATATCCATTAGAATTGGAAGACAGCACCTTTGAAAAAATGGGAGAATACGGAATCGAACAACATGATAAATGGGGAGCCGTTTTGCTTGAAAAGCTGGGATTTTCTGCTCGATTAATCGCTCCTGTAAAAAACCATGTAGACGCAAAGCGCTATTTATGCTATGCCAATAAGAGTTATTATAATGAACTTACAGAAGCCAGCAAACAAACCCTCGAATACCAGGGTGGCCCTATGACCAGTGAAGAAGCTGCCCAATTTGAAGCAGATCCATTTTTTGAAGATTCCATCCTCATTCGTAGAATTGATGAAGAAGCAAAAGCGCCAGATTTTGTAATAACAGATGAACACTGGCAGTATTTTTCAGAGCTGCTAGACCGTATCCAGGAATAACTACAGATGGCAGGCAGGGCCTCCGCATTCATTATTATCATTTCGGAAACCCTGTCTGTCACCTAAGTGCATTGATTCTTACAATCGCTCCAACAAATGGGCCTTTACCCAACCTTGTCTGCCCTTATAAGATACATGCCACCACCATTCATTTGTTTGCTCCAATAGCTCTATTTCGGCACCTACTGCCAGGCGTGTTAGTACATCTGAAGCAGAAGTAGCATGGGAGCGAAGACTGGTACGTTGGGTAATATAAAAACGCTGATTTTGAGCAGTTGAACGATCGCGGGCTGCTGGTTCTACTACTGGCTCATCAGCAATTTCAGAATCAGGCACCTCTTCAATAATAACCTCTTCTTCCATTTCATCGCTGTTCGGAAAATCGTCGGTCATTTCATCTGGAGCAACTTCATTAGCAGGAATTTCTTCGACAATTGGCTCTTCTTCTATGGTTGGCTGAGGAGTAGACAATACTTCTATTTCCTCTTGTTCTTCTTCCGCTACTGGAGGCAGAGGATTTTGAGGTACAGTTGCTACTATTTTTTCCTCTTCTTCTATTACAACATTCTGAGCAGGATCAGCTTGTACTTCTACTTCAGCTGTTTTAAAATAATGAGCATTCTCTACTTTATTTCCTGGCTGAGGCTGGAAGGTAAAAGTAATTGGCTCGTATCCATGAGCTACAGCCAATACTTCATGCTGATCATGGCTCAAATTTAAGTTCATATCCAACTCACCATTTTCAAAACGCCCCGTGCGAACCAGAATTTTATTTCCCTGATGATCTATCCTATAAACATCCACATAAACAGCCTCCACGGCCTGAGTTGTCAGAATATCCTTAAAACTAGTTTGCAGGCGGTAAACTTTGACTGCTTCAGCTCCTGCCATGCTATTGGCTTCAGCTTTAATTGGCTGACTTTTTTGTCGATCTTTTTTGACTTTAGCAGGTTTATCTTCTCTCGATTTGTTATCACTCTCTGGTTTTGTTGATATTTCAGCTACTGTTTCTTCTACCTCATTTATGGGTAATACTTCTTCCACATTGGTAGTATCAGATTGTGTCATTATTTCAGCAATAGCCTGATCAGCAATTTCCTTGCTCTCGTCCACATCCAGCTTCTCCAAATTGTCTGCTAATTCCTGATCCATTTTTTTCCTTCCAAAAGTAAGATTGAGCCCTACTCTAAAGTTTGTTCCATCCAGTCTTTCCTGATTAAATAAGGGAGCTACATTATCAGCAATAGCATAAATTTGTACAGGCCCCAATTTAAGGGCTGTATTCAATCCGAAATTATTACGGGTCCCGGATTGTACGGTATATAATCCACCTACGCTCAATACGCGCCCCAGGGATACACGAGAGCTTAGAGATAGTGCCGTAAAGGTGCCTCCGTAAGCAGTAAATTCATTGAAGAAAAGCCCCCCGAAGGTAACAAATGATAAAGGCTGATATCTCGCACTTAAATACACCCGAGGAGAAAGCCCCTGCCGGTAGCTTGAATTACTCACTGCCGTAAAATCAACCAGCATTTCCAGCGTATCTGTAAGCCCATCAATATCAATTTCCTCTCTGTCATTCACCAAATCCACTTCCAAACCATTATAGGTATAATCTTCTGTCAACTGTAATTGCTGTGTTTGATTTTTCCAGTTGATATATCCCAGGTTGACAGCAGAAGCTGCAAAAGTCCATTTATCATTTAAAAAATATTCTCCTCCTAAATCGACTGACCAGCCTTTATTATCGTTAGAAATATCTTTGATAGAGTTACCTTCAAAATCAAATTCACCAAATTCGTTTTCAAAATTAGAAATACCCTGTACTTCCTGATCAAGTGGATCAAGTGCTCCGGCAGCATAATAATTGACCATATAATCCACTTTGAAATTTGTCTGGTAGTATTCCTCATTCTGGGTAATGGTGAGGTCATTTTTCATCGTCTGGAAGCTAGCCAGCCCGACCAGCCTATTTACTCGCATACCAACAGACAAATTAGGTTGAATGGAATAATTAGCCCCTACCCCTATTTTTTGAAACCCTATTACATTTAAACTAGGCCCTAAATTCAATGGAGTGCCTACATAATCGGCTGTTCCTTCCCAAATGGTTCGGAAAAAATCCTGAGGTGCTGTAAAATCTCCTTCTATACATACATTGGTACCAATACTGAAAAACAGTTTTTTCACTTTAAAACCTACAGCAAAAGCATCTAGGGCAGTACTGCTTTTCATTGTTACATCCCGATCCAGCTTATCCAGTAATTCGGAATAATTGAGGTAATAAACATCCTCCGTATTATCATAGCGGAAAACCTTTGCTTTGTTTAAGCCAATGGCATTAAAACTAGTATGAATAGAAGGCAGAGATACGACCACATTTTGTCGGGGAAATAAACCAGGATTTAGATAATTAGCATTATAGACATCAGGCATAAAATAAAGACCATATTCCTGGCCTGTGGAGGTTCCTATACCCAGCAATAGTATACTTAGAGTTAATATAATTCGGTTCATGAGTAATAATTTGAGAGATTAGCAATAATGATCAGAAACCTGCCAGCAGTCCAATTTTTACGATCAGGTCATAATAGTTATAAATACGAACAGGGGTTTCTCCGCCATCTGGCGTTTCTATAGAAGTAGCTAATCTTATCTGTGTAGCTTCGTTTTTAATAAGCTCAAATCTATCTTCCTCTATTTCTACCAAATTTTCTGTTATCGTTGAGTTCGTTACACTACCACTACCATTGACCTGAGCAGCATCCATCAAGCGTTTTTTATCTTCAAAAAGAGAATCCAATACATTATCACTTTCATCAAGAAAGTATATTTGCACCGCAACATCTATCGGAAATCCATTTTCTGCTACAATTTTCATCCCCGCTTTTTCTACATCTTCCAATCCATCGGTGTCAATATCAAATTCATTTTCGAAAGTAAATCCACGAGCAGAACCATATAAAGGAATAGAAGCTTCTACATCAATAGCCAACTGTACAGAATCTGTAAGATGGTTTGTGATCGCCATATTGTTATTAGGATTGGCCTGTGCTTTTAGGGCATAATCCATCTGGAATGGAATACCTGATGTAACTCCTACTATATTAGAGTTGCTTTTGTCTAGTATCAGTGTTGTCGTTCGCGGATTGCCTACCTGATTGATATTGGGATAATTAATCATCAGTCCATTGGTCAAACTTGCATTTTGAATAGGCTGAACCCCTTTGGTAAAAGTGTGAAATGCAAGTGTTTCAGTTGTAATAGCAACCGGAAGCCCGTAGGTAGAATGAAAATCAAAGCGAAGGCTGGGGTCTACAAACTCCAGAATACCTTGCTCCCAATTATCAAGGAAACCAAAGTAAAGGCTATCACTAGGAATTTCAATATCGAATTGCCCGAAATATCCCTGTACATAAGAAAAATCCAAATTTGCCATCCCTAATGCAAAGGGATGTAGGCCTATAGCAGAACCAGAATTAGCCAGAGTAGCAGTATACTCTGTCGTAAATCCATTTCTAAAATCAATCTCGTAGCCTGTTAAATCCATTTCACCTTCCTGCATTGTAGGATTAGACGCAGATGGTGCTGCTGGAATAGTAAATTCCCATTCCAGGATTTGCCCGCTTTGCCTGATATCCGTCAACTTTATAATTACATTAACGGCTTCCGTATAAGGATTCGCAATAGTATAACTAAGTGTTCCTTCCTTTACATCAATAATGTCTAGTCGGAAATCGCCAGAGGTAGGGTTTGGAAGTGTTTGATTATAAGCAGTTATAGGAATCGGAAAATCGGGAATTGGCTGAATATTGGGAGAAGCAGTTACAGATATACTTTCCCTATAGGCTACAATTAGTAAGCTATCAGAGGTTAGTTGTAGAATTTCATCTGTTTCTACACTCTCCAACAAATCTTCAATACTTACATTGGCAACTAATAACGGAACGCTGAAGTATGGATTCCAATTTTCGCTTTCATCCACCACTTTGATGTCAGGTACACAAGCACTTAACAGAAAAGTCATAACTAGTACGATGCTCGTATACAGAGATTGTAGTTCTCTCATTACTTAATAGGATTTGGGATAAACAATGTTCATGTTACTGGGCAATTCAGAATCAGGAGAGGGGGAAGGCCTGTTGAATTAGCGTATCAGTATGCTTATACGTGAGGTAGGAAAAATGGTTGCGAAGGAGAAAAAGGTGATCGTACTATGCCTTCTACTTATCTATCTCGAAAAAAGATGTAGGGAATATTTCATTAGAATGAGATCCGTTATCTATTACCCATTTATATTTTCCAAGTAAATCAACCCAGTCCTTAGCATCCAGTCTTTTGACTGTCTTGTTTTTAAAAGTTTGGTAGAAGGCTTCTCTGATTAAACTATGTAAATGGCTCCACATATATCTTGGTAGCCCTGGCGGCATTCGTACACCTCTATCTTTTTTATAAGGATATGGGAACTCTTTATTTTTAATAGAATGTCTAGCAAAAGCTTCATCTTGCCGAGCATATGGAGTTTGACCGGGCATAAGTATCATAAAAAGCAGAGCAGCTATAGTATAACGCTCATGATTTCTTGTTCTAAGAATTTCGTCAAGATTTTCATCTAGAATTTCAGGAGCTAAAAAATTTATATTCTCTCTATTAGACGTTGGAAAGTTGCCTACCTGATAGCTATCTGTATCAACTAGATATGTTTTTCTGTTTTCTGTAACGAGAATATCTCCCAGGCTGATATTCCCAATGAAAACATTATATTCATCGTGCAATATTTTAATTTTTTGCATAAGGTCTATGCTTATGTCTATCAAGTCCTTACGCTTCCATTTCAGAGAATTTCCTGTAAAACTGTTTTCCTGCTGTATAATTTTATGGATTTCTACCCCCTTTGCTTTGGGCATTGCAAATCCAACAAATTCCAGATAAGAATTATAAACCATAGAAGTGGGCCAACATATGCCTCTTTCATGAAATATTCGGGATGTCATCAGTTGCAACTTACTCCTTTTTAAAGAGGTACGACTTTCATTTTTAAAAATTTTGCAAACTAGGTTCTCCCGTTCTGTCTCGTAGATTATTCCTTCTTTTTCACTAGCAATTTCCTTTCCAAGCCTAATACCTTTATTTTCTCTTTCGAGATATATTAAAGAGCCTGTTCGAGGCATAATAGTAATTTCTAGCCTTTTGTTTTCTTCATTGCTGATAATACGAGCACGGGTAAAAGGAAGTCTTCCAGGTTTTGGAAAGGGCTCAGAAAGCAACTTGGAATTTATTGCTTTTTCGGTTACTTTACGATTAGGGTATCTTTCTAAGGTTCCTTTTTTACCGATAGTTAATATCAATATGTTTTTTTGAAAAGCACTATTACTATCTTTTAGGTGCATTATCTTCTCCGCCAGGCCATCATCCTTTGTAATTAGGCACAGCTTTCTTTTTGAACCATACTCCTTGAAAATGAAGATCAAAACATCTTGTAAATGTTTCCCTTTTCCTCCCCTTGCTCTTTCTCCTTTTTTTTGCTGCTCCACCTCTTTAATTAGCTCCAATGCCATTTTTGCTTGAGATGCTTTGTTGCTATCTTGAGCAATTACCTCTTGCAAACTTACCAGAACTTCATTATGAATAATAATCTTATTTTTATTCAATTTCGATATGTCCTCTAGAAAGATTTTTTGAGCAGCTGAATCCATTAAGCTGGTAGCATCTGTAAAGATTCGACACTTACTTACGAATGATTCTATATTAGTCATACAATTATTTCTCCTTTTTTATTAATGTAAAGCCCTTTGCCATCCTTGACAACTTTTGCCTTCCCATTTTTAAAAGGAAATGCTTTGTCGTAAATATGTTCGATTACAGTATTCCCATCAATATCTATATACCCCCAGCAGCCGAGGTTTTCCAGCTCTTTTCTTATCTCTTTTAATGGATGGCCTACATTTACTTGTTTTTCAATATAATGGATACGTGTTTCTTCAGAAACTTTCATTTTTACATTTGCTAATCCTTCTTTAAATTCTTTGCCATCAAGATATATACAAGAAATAACCACTTTGTTGTTAGCATCTTTATAACCAAACAAACCTGGTCTGTTTTTATATAAAAATCTTGGAGGAGGAGGGGCTGAAAGCGGTATATCCACATTGCATTTTTCAGATAATACCAACTTGAGGTCATTAAACGCGACCTTATTACAGAACTTAGCCCGAGTGAAATCTATAGCTGACCTTATTGCCTTTTTTTGATTCTTGGCTTCACCATCTCCAAAATGGCTAAATCCTTTTATAATAATCCATTCTATATTTCTGTTGGGGTAATTGGTTTTTACCGCTTCATATACACCCTTTGCATCTACATCTCCTCCTATTGCCTTGGGGAATTGATTAAATAAGTTATTCTTAAAATTCTTACTTTGAACATCTACACTTCCTGTCAATAGTGGCCCTATATGTAATTTTGCCTTTAAGCCTTTTTTAATAGTGAATGACCAATTGCCTAAGCTATTCAACCTGTCTTGTAGTATATCACCTGAAAGAGGGTGTCCAGACAGGTATGTGTTTCCTTTTTCATTTAACAATTGACGATCAAAAGGGATAAGATGATCTACGACTAAAACATCTCCTATATTTTGTTTTTCTCTATCTCGTCCAAAAGCATCACCCAACATAATAATAGTGGTGGGCTCCCAATTGTTAATAGCATTCCTAATGGTGTCTGAAGCCTGTCCTTTACCATAATCTGATAAAATGACGCAGTATGCTCCCAATATGCCTATATAATAAGTTTCGGCATAATTGTAAGCTCGATAAATATAGTGATGCCCTTTAATAGGTTTCATCACTTTGAGTATTTCCCCTGTATGTTCCTTCTCTATAACGAGCAATAGATTACAGCAATCTTTAAATCCTCTGCTTTCAGCATAACTAATATCTGTTGTATTGTATGGCATGAAAAAATTGTTTTACAAATAATAATTCCAACTCACCAATCATTACACTTCAGCAATAAGCTTTAACAAACTAGCAACGACTTGATTATAACTCAATTGAATATCACCTCTAGAGGCGACTCCTGCTCTTTCTTCTCTCTTGTTAGCAAGATACATTCGCTCTAGTGTCACTAATTCATCATAATACTCCTCTGGGATAGTATTACTCAACTCAAGAAATACGCTATCTATTTCATTTTTACTAATCAAATATTTGAGGTGTCTCTTATCAACACTGAGTGTATTCTCCATGCGCTTACTGTCAATAGAGTAAGCTGAAGGTATTGAAATTGATTGCAAGTCTAAATCTGCAAATGAATGAGGAATAGAAAACACTTTTTCCGACAAACTAATAGCAGAACGTACCGCCAATAGTTGATTTGATTTTTTATTTTCACCCTTCCTACCATCAGCAAAATCACAAATTGCTTTTACCACTATCCAATCCAGCCGGGCCTCAACTGCAGCTGCATGTACTCCACTCGCTTCCATATCTCCCCCACACGCTTTGGGAAAGCTACGTAAAAGCATATCTCTAAATTCTTTATTGTCTATTAATACTTCACCGGATAATAATGGACATATAAAATGCCTGGCTTTATTACCATCTGGAAGGGGAAAAATCCAATCTCCAACCCCTTCAAAACGATCTCTCAATAATATGCTTGTAGGAGGGTGTTCTGATCGATATATAGTAATATCTTTCCCTTCTCTTCTTATATCATAAGGTATAATCTGTTCGGCAACCAGCACATCACCAATGTTTTGTTTATCCCGGTCTACGCCAAAAGCAATACCTATCATAACAATTGTCGTAGGTGACCAATGATCTATTGCTTTTTGAGTAGTCATTATCGCACCACCTGCTCTTCCTGTACCCATTCCTGACTTTACCAATATAGCCAAGTAAATCCCAAAGATTCCAATGTAATACGTATTGCTGCCCAAATAGGTACGTATTACATATTTCTGCCCAGGCAGAGGAGTCAGCGCCTTTAGCAATTCATCTCTTTCAAGGTTTGTAGCTGTAAGCAACAATAGTTGGCAATGATCTTTATATTTAAGGCATCGCTCAAAAGTAATATCTTTAAATTGCATATAATTATGGGAAAATTTAACTGTATTTAATATTCAACGACATCATTATCTAAGTCTTCATCTATTGGACTAGTCCGTATATCTAGCTCATCAGAATATACCAGCCCATTTACATGATCAATGATTTGATCTACTCCAGAAAACTGCCCTTCTTCGATAAAAGGAGCTACTTCGATATTATTCACAACATCCAACGAAGGAGGTGCATCTATGTCTATTACGCTACAAAAAGATTCAAAATCAATTGGATAGACAGGAACTTCATTTTTCAACATTTCTTTTTCTTTTACAACTATCAAATTAATTCCCGCAATAGGCCCATTCTCCAGGATAATTTTTAATCGCTTCAATGATTTTTCCGATAGCTTTTCCGGATAGTTCATTAATATAACCAACTGATAAGGGACTTCTTCCTCTTCAGATTGATTAAAATTAGACAGATCATCGTACTCATCCCGCAAATAATTTTGAAAGCGTCTTGTTATATTTTTATCCAGGCTTTTAAAAAGTCTATCAATTTCCTTCGTTTTAGTATAGATCGTTTTCAAGTCTGAAGAAAGTTTGGAAAATTTTCTAAAGTTCCTCCCTTTATTCATAGGATCAACAAGATGCAGTTTTATTTTGCCCGGCTTACAACTCATAAGTGCGCGTGCTAAAATACTCCCTACAATTTCACTTGGTTTTTCAGTTATTTTTCCACGATATCTAAATAGAATATTTTTTTGATGGAAAAATGGGACAAAATGATACAATATGAGGGGAGTAGTCATTCCAAATAGTTCAAGCTGGTATTCAGAAGCTCCCAAATTTATATAAGGAAGTGGTTGTTTTTTAACTGGTAAAATAGCTGGATCAATATTTTCCAACTCTAGTGCAGTTTCATAATGTTTATTAAAAATAAGTTTCCAGTCGTATATAAATTGAGCAATCTTTTCTTCAAAAGCAAAGAGTATTTTTCGTTTTTCATTATTATATGTTTCGGATAATTCTTCCGTTTGCAACTGGGGGACTTTTTCCAGCTGTTCTTTATTGACTTTTTCCAACTTCCCTATTTCTTCTATGTTCACATCCCTAGCAATTTCAACCGATTTTCTGAGATTTATTATGCCTTGCTGTCGTTCTTCTGTAAGCAAGTTAGTTTTAGTTAGTATGCTTTCGTAATAATCTACTTCTGAACCTGCAAGAATAGCGTTCTTGACTTCCGTTTCCTTTTCTAAAACAGTCTGCCTTTCTATACGCTTCCATGCATTTTCTACATGCAGATTGATCATTTTCAATTTATCTTCATACTGTTTGGTAAGGACTCCTGCTGCAGCTCTATATTCCTCAAACTGCTCCATTAATTTTTCAATAGATGAAGTATAGTTCTTTATATTATATTCTATCTGGTAGATTATATTTTCCATATTAAATTCATTCATTATATCTAAAAGTTTAATTGTAAAATAAGAATGAGTGCTGCTATCAATAATAGTAGCAAAAAGATGATCAATAGGTGATTATTTTTCTCTGATTGCACTATAATTTGTTTGGTATGTACTACATTTCCTTCTTCTGAAAGTGCTAATAGTTTGAGTTCCTTAGACTGTCTTTTTTTGCCCCCTCGACTGTTTTCTGGTAAAGAGAAAAGACCACTTTGAGGGTTAATCTCATCACTTAGTAATTCTGTTCCATCATAATACAAAATCACTTTCTCCGCAAAAGCAGTTTCCCAGCTAACATTCATTTTTTCATTGGGAACAGAAATGATTTTTTCTGACTCGAGTCCGTTTATTAAAAAAGATTGTATCTGAGGAGGTTGAGTAATTTTCTTTTTGTGAAGCCCAACTTTGATTACCTGCCGGGAAATTCCTTCTGCATCAAGAGTAAATACATAGGGTGTATTAAGCACCTTGGTGAATTTCCCTTGTGGTTGATTCACTATATTATTTACAATAACTTGATCTACATTTACTACTTTCCATTTTATAGTAACTTTTGTATTAGGGAGCACGCGAAAATTTGAAGAATGCCCATCTACTTCAAAATAGATAAGACAGGGGTCTGTTCTTTTAGGTGTCCGGGGTATTACTTTCACACGAATTAAAACTGCTTCACTTCGTAACTCTTCCTGATCACTTTTATTGACTGCAAATAGATGATGGGTCTTATTTTCCGTAGATATAAGATATTGAATGGGCGGATTTGCAGGAAGAAGCAGTCCATCTAATTCTACATAATTTGCATTTAAAGCAGTCCATGACAAAGTGTATTCTTCTCCTTTTTCGATAGTAAATCGGCTCCTCTTCTGCCCATTAATTTCCCAAGACTGAATAGCTGGTTTCCTACGAGGGGGAACAGCAGGAGGTGCCATTTTAACATTAGGAGGTGCTAACAACTGTTTATCTATCTTTATTTCTTCTTCTTGAGGAGGTTCTGAAGAGACTGCATCTGCATACCTATCACTTGGTTGGTCAGTGAGCAGTACGATCGTTCCTTTTTCCGATTTCAAGTAATCAAGGACTCTTTTTACCTCATCATAAGAAAGCTCGAAAGACAGAGCTTTTACCAAAAGGTCATCAATAAAAGGTAACAAAGAAATAAGATTGTCGGAAGTATAGCTCTTCTTAAATTTCCAGTAAGAATATTGTTGTCGATTATGGGTGAAATTATAAAAGTGAATGATCGAAAATATTAATTGTAAAATATTGAGCTGTTTCCCATCAATATCTCCAAAGTCAAAATCATCTTTTAATCTTTTGAGATTAAAAAGCACATCTGCAGAAAAGTTTCCACCTTTTATATTATCATTGGATGACACTTCCGACAATGGTAAGCAGCTATCAACATCAATTAGATAAAAGTTTTTATCTGTATCGATCATAATATTTTCTTCCACGAAATCAGTATGCCAAAAGCCTTCCTCATGCAAAAAGTTTAATGCATCATACATTGTAGCTGCATATGATTTCAAATCAAAAGCGAGCACTCCTTCTAATCGTTGTTTTAGTTCTTCTGCATTGATATATTCCTGAAATAAATAAAAGCATTGTTCTTTCGCAGAATAGACAAAGGCATGTATCGCAGGAATTCCATTCACCTGTAAACCATCTTTATATTTTCTGAGCATCCCAAAAGCGAGTGGCAGATTTTCGAATCGCTTAACGAACAGATGATGATTGCCCAATCTAACCGGACATTTATAATCATCATGAGATTTTTGCAACCATCCAGATGGGAAATCCGAAATATATTGATATGATATGCCATTGATTTGTATATCCATACTGAAAAAATATATTACGGTTTTTTTAGTTCGATAATGAGCATTGACTTGTCATCTTCTGTATTAACAGGGACTCTTCTCAGTGCTTTTTTTACACTATTCCAACCTTTCATCTTTTTCTCTCTTAACACCTCACTTCTCTGTTTGCTAATTCCATCAGAATGACATACAATGGAAAAGATCCCTTTACCTTTTACATGTATTCCCCTTGATATTGCTCCTTGTTTTCTTTTCCTTTGTTCATCAACTCCTGTAAAAAGATATAATTGGTCGTATTCTACATCAGCAACAAACACCTGGGTTCCAGTTCCTCCATTCGTCACTGAGAATTCTCGCCGAAACTGTTGTTTTGTATCAAAGGACAACAAGCTGGAATCGCCTACCACGTAAGCATCTAATTCACCATTGATATCTAACGTACCTACAATCATTGTTGTACTACACTTCTTCCCTTTCTCAAAGAAGTGTCGATATTCCTGATATCTTTTGACCCATTTTCTTGCTACTTCATCAATGGTATGTTCAATCAGTGCTTTGGCACTAAGTTTATCATTATTATTGAAAATATCTGGTAGCAAATTGGAAATGGACTGTACCATCAAGCGGCTCGAGAAAACCTCTATTTTAAGATCTTCATTTTTAGTATCTGCAAAGAAAGTATCCTGATCACTTGTACCATCCAATAGCCAAAACAAAGTCTTATTTTTCGTCTTGACAACCCCACACGTATCCTCTCCAAAGTCTATTTCTTCCTTGCCTTTTTTTCGAGGGCCTGCTGTAACCATGACTTCGCTGTAAAAGAAGTGTTCTACAGGAATCGATGCTGATACATTACCATTTTTCATGCTTTTCATTTCATATAACTTTTTCTCCAGACTTGTCTTTTCATCCTTGAGCAAAACAACCCTTTTTTTATGTTCGGCAACTTCCTGTATAAGGCCAGAATTATTCTCTTCTAACTTCTTACATCTTTCGATCATTTGTTGAAGCTTTTCTTCCGTTTTCTTTTCTATTGGCTCGGAAGCTTCTTGTTCAACTTTTTTGCCTGGTTGAGAATCTATTTCCTCCGGATCATATGTATTTGCTATGACCTGGCTTTTCCTCCAGCGTATAAACCATATCACTAATAGAGCGAGGGTTATTCCTAAACCACTGAAAAAGAGGTATATCAGATAACTATTCTTCATCTTTACTAAGTAAGTCTCCAACTGTAGAAATATCAATTACGTGATCATTAATCCGCCCCGCCTGGCGATTAATTTTTTCTATACACTGCTTGCAAAAACCAGAATTGCCAGAAGCCATACGAAAAACGCCGGAAAGCTTAACAGTATCTTTAGAAGATTCTATAAGGAAGAACTGCTGTTGATCATGCTCTGGACAATCACTAAGAATCTCTTTCAGCTCTTTACATCCTGCATCATGAGAAGCACCAATAAATGCTCCTAGTAATATATCTACAGGGGTATCAGGAAGATTTCCTCCTCCTTTAAATGGATTAACCAGGGGATCTGATACCTCATCGACGTATTGCATACCATCCGTATACACGAAAACCCTAACATTAGGAACTTCGACTCTATCCATGGTTTTGTTATTGCTAACACTCGTCATCACAATAGGATAATCTTTACCATCTCGCGCCTGCCTAAAGACTTTCATATCTTGATTTAAGAACTCATATGATAGATCATAAGCAGTCTGCAAAGCAGCATTTATATCTGTTTCTCCTCCCATGTCGCGTTCCATTGCCGAATATAAATATTGTCCTAATTTTTCCTCTGTCTCGAATTCACCGATAATATCCTTAACAGACTTCATACAAACGAGCTTTACCCTATGGTCAAATTTGTAAATAGCCAGATAAGCACGTTTAGCACGGCTATTATTTTTCAGGGTCATGATGCCTTTTGCAGCAGCACTAGCCACCACCTGAGCTTTACTCATCCCTTCATAGTCTGTGGTATTTGGCATAAACATAGAGCCAGATGCATCCATTAATAACACGCACAAACCAAGAGCATCCTCTGGAACATTTTTAATAGGAGAGATAACTGGCATATAATATTCACCCTGCGATTCACAAGCTTTTATTTTTTCTACTACATCATTTCTGTCAGGAAATATTGCCAGTGCTTGTTCATACTTTTCTCGGGCTCTTTCAAAATCTTCCAATTCATAAAAATCATCCCCATCTCTTAGTAGCCTGCCAAATTTCTCTTCTGCATCTACCCATAGAGTTGTCATTATATCATCAGCTTTTTCCTCTTGTTTGCTTTCTCTTCTTGCTTCAAGTATATTAAAGCCTTCTACACAATCTGGGCATAAACCTGTTGATGTATTTTCTTTAAACTTATGACTATTATCTTTTGGACATACCCATATAATGTCAATATCTTTCATATTTAGCAGTTTTATTAGAGTTTATATTTTATCATTGCTTGCTGGATCATTGTGTCCGATTTTATAAAACCGATGCGTTCTATATCATAAATAATGCCTTCTTCTACATTATTAAAGCTGTAATACTCTGCCAGATAGCTAAAGCTTGTTTTCGTATGCTTATCTTTCTGAAAGTAGTCTGCTAGCAAAGTCGGCAAGTAAATCTTTACACCAAATGTTTGATTCAGGTATACATTCATATCCATGTAGAGGGTTCCCAGTTTTTCTATATCAAATCCTTCTCTTATCATTCGCCCTCGTGTATTTACTAAATCAGATGAAAGGATACTATAAGCGTATAATCTCGCGACAATATTAATAAGGTGGAAACCTCTCCCTTTGATGAAATAGTTGAAGAAAGTATCTTTATTTACCAACTGTAATCCTACTGTATCAGTTAATTTTAATACTCCACAGAAGTATTCATCTTTGCGAGCATGATTGAATATAGGACTAATGGCCTTACCTTGAGTTTTAACATGAAGTATGTTATCCAGAAGATTATAAAAAATAGAGTTCCTCTGTATTTTCAGTAAATGCTGCTGGGCAAACTGATATATGCGTTCCAATACATCAAAATAGCCTTCTATAAATGATGGATAAGGAGCATACTTATCCAGTTTGAGGCTTTGTATTCTCAATTTTTCATTGAGTTTTTCTTTTTCCAGTATGTACCCTTTGATAGTAGCTTTATCCTGTTCTTGTTGTTCTAGCAGTACTTTGTTTTTGCTTTGCAAATCATTAATAAGTACATCTTTTCTCTGTGTTCCTTTATGCCTACCTTTTATTTGATTTTGCCTACGCATTTTGTCTGCCTTCCCATAATTCCCAAATACAGCGCTACTTGTCCTTTCTGCCTCTATCCATTTTTCTTTAAGTACACTTATTTTCCGGGAATCATATTCCAATAGGTGCTTGCCTTCCAATAGCTCATTAAGCACCTGGTTTCTAACTTGTTTAGTAATGCCGTTTTCTTGTTTTGAACTAGCAGTTCGCTTTTCCGCCTTAGCATTTAACTCAGTAGTTTTATGCCCAGTATCATCAGGTTTGTCTGCTTTTAAACCCTTGCCAAGATTTTTCGTTTTTTTCCTCTTTTGACGCCTTATAAACCAAGCAATTAAAATCGTACCTATAAAGGGAATAAGGAATGCAAAGACAATCAATGGCATCACAAAGCCAGTACTCTCGTTCTCTAATATTACATATTTGATAGGTATTGTAAATCCATCACCATTTACGTGAGGGCAATCATAGTTAAAATGGATTTTCCCCTGATGGGCTCCCGCTTGAGTTGCTTTATATTTCTTATTTATTTCGTGCTTACTTTTCAGGTCGAATTTTCCTGAGGTTACGTTCTCTTCCTTAGCCCCTTTTAAATCTATTTTATAAGAAGTGGGGCAGTCGACCCCTATTTCATTTACCAGAAAAGCGAGCATATTGATTTCAAAACTACTATCTACATAAACAGTATCCAGTCGAAGTGAATCCATCTCACTTACATCTTCATAGTAGAGGATCGTACCAATTTTTGCATTGAAATCTGTCTTTTCTCTTTTGATTTCTACTTTATACTGAAGACTCTCCTCTTCACTTTTGAATGTAAGGATACCTTCCACAAAGTTTTCTCTAAGAGTACCAAATATTAGATAGTTATTTTTAAATTCTATGTGACTCTTCGTTTTTAATGTGGTTTCATTGTTGTGTCTTTTAAAAGACCATTGGGTAGTAGGATCAAACTCTACATTAAAAGTGTTTTTAGTGCCATTGCTCTTCACTAGCTGAAAAAACACTTCTGAAGCTTCCCAGCCAACAACCACTTCAAATACACCGTCTTTATTTGAATAGATCTTAGTAAGTTTTTCTTCCTCAAATTGAGCAGTAAGGCTTTGATTTATCCATAAAGTCGAATCGATACTACGTCCCTGTAAAGCACAATAGGAGCATATAAATAGAGATAATATGATGAAAAAATACTTCATAGTTTGTGAAGAGCTTAATGGTTTTTATTTGACAAATACGGCCACATCGAATGTTTAAATGTCTCATTGTTCAACAAATCCATCTGTAATGGTGCACTGATGGCATCAACATCATCACGGTGTCCGATGAATATTTTCATTTCATTTCTGTCATCAATTACTACACGTACTTTCACTCTATCTATATTAGATGAAAGCGTTACCAGATCACTGTCTATTTTATACATGACGGTAATGTATTCCCAATTGGAGTCATTCGCATTTTTTGCAGTATCAGATGAAAACGATTGTACAAAAAGCAGAGTGGGTGTATTACTTAAATCTATAAAAGGCTCTTCTCCATTTAGAGCATTTGCAATATCTGTATCGTATTCATAAATACTTAACCCATTAGTAACTACAGGCTCTTCATGTATAGGCCTAGTAGCAGGGTTTAAAAACTCTTTGAATACATATTTTTGTTCAGGATTATCTGGATCATTGTACAGCACTCCATAGCGAGCTAGTAAATTTCTATTCTTGAAAGAAACTTTTGAAACGCGAGAGTCTCTAAAGCGAAGTGCAAATTGCAGGGCTCCCTTGGCTACTACATTTTTTAGTTTATCCGATTCTTCTATAGAAGTAAAGTAAACAGATCGATCACTCCATTCCTTGATACAATTTTTCACTTGCTCACGTAGACCTTCAAATTGACTAGTCCGACCAGTAAACAATACTGTATCAATAGGAATCTGCCCTTTCTCCAAAGGAGCATCCCTTCCCGGAAGAGATTGGAACAAGTTGAAAAAATCGCTCATCAAACTCTCCGAATTATTTGTGAAATATTGTTTCATGAAAAGATGTTCCAATATCACAGAACAATCAAATTCATCGGCTCCCTCTCCTTCATCATATTCACTAATTGTTCCATCTGGTTGGAGGTATACTCGCAAAGCATGGCTATTGTCCAGTTGTGGCTTAATGTGGTTTCTGATAAACAATTTGATTTTGTGTGCAGCCCCCCTTGTATCATTATCTTCTGGTTGCGTAAAGTTGAATTTTTTATCCCCCGTTTTAGGGTTATACTCGGCATTTATGATTTTGGCAATAACATAATCCAGATAATTGCCTGCTGTAGATTTGCCCAACCGGCCGACGATTTCAATTTCTTTTTTTCCGTTTTCCAGTTGTGATATACAAAAGTAAGTCAGGTCAGTAGTACCCGCACCTATATCATATACCAGCACGTATTCTTTATGAGAGTTCTTCGGTTCTTCCGTTCGGTAAAAATTATAATCGCTCCGATTCAGCAAATAGTTACAAGCTACTGCATCGGATTCACTAATAAAAGTTATATAGTCTTTCCGAAAAGAAGCATATTTTTCCTGTATGATTCCCCGAATCAAATCGAGGTGTTTAGGCGTAAAAGTATTTGGGACTGTAATAATGATTTTATCCAATTGTTCATCATCATTAAGCCGGGAGACGATAAAATCTCTGAACAAACTATTGTAGGTATTCTTTAAAATGGTGTTGACAGAAATTGGATGCTCTTTGAATACGTAATCTTCACTCTCTTTATTTAAGCGATATTTATGTTCATTGAGTTTATCATGAAACACCGGTAAATTTTCCAGACCTATCAATGATTTTAAAAAGGGGATTTTGAGTTCCAAGTGATCATGCATATCGTTCACTCCTGGAGATAACATGACAATATCATCCCAATAACAAGTAGAATCGATCAATCCACCATTAGGCTTCAGCATAATTTCCGAAGAAAGGAAACAGGTGTCTTTTTCACTAACTTCAAGAGTATTATACTTGCTCTTATGGTGACTTTCCAAAGACTCCTGCAAATTAAGAAGTAAATCTTCTTCCCGTCTCATCATCATATCAGCACCATTCCCATAAGCAACAACCGTAGCAGAAGTGCCAAAGTCTAGTGCCAGCCAACTGTTGCCTGTATATTTTTCTATCTTAAATTCGATCTCTGATGAATACTGAAAAAAATCCGATTCCAGTCCATTCGATTCATTCTGTGCACTACTCCTTATAATTTTGTATTCGAATACTACATTGCATACTATTGTGGCAATAACTCCTGGTATCGCTGCAATTTTATCATGCTTAAAGCCTACTCCAAATTCTTTGCAGGAATGCGCTTCATTGGACAAGAAAAAACCATTAGGTAATTCACCCAGGGTTTCATCATTAATCATAAAGAATCTATCCAGTTTTCCATTCGAACTTAAATCCTCATTCTTTGCAGCAAGTGTTGATTCGGAATCATCATGGAGGAAAAATTCAATGGCAAAATTCCGAATTTCAATCCCTCCATCTCCTACTTCTGCAAGATTCGCCAGTTGGATATAAAAACAATTGGTTTTACCAGAAGCATCTTTGCCTTGCCAATAGTATTTATCAAGGATTGCTTCTTTTAAACCCAATTCCTTATAACTTGACCTATCTGTTGTGATTGAAGTACTTAACGCAGCCTGTGTAGTATCTGGAAGAATAGTTATATAAAATTGCTCAGACCTTGGTCGAATATGATTATCCTTTTGATACTCCATGGTAAACGTTCCTCTTACGACCTCTGCTTCTTTAGGGTTTTTCAGTTGAGAAAAATCTGCAAGCAAAGGAATCTTAACCGTTGCTTTTGCTTTCAATTCCTGAATTTCGAGTACAGAAATCACTCCATTTTTATTATCTGCCTCGCTACCAAAAGATATTGCATTCTTGATTATTAGTGAATCAAAACCAATACCGAGTCTACAATTTTCTATTGTTTTAGAAAAATAGTAAGGTGATACACTTTCTATTTCCAACCAACCTATTTCTACATTACTTCTACACTTATATTCCTGACCCGTAAGATAGTTTTGATCTATTACTATATTATATCTGACATCCGACTCTGCTCGTGTGCAGTGAATATCCAAGCTGATATCATGTTTTTTTATCAATACTCCTTTTTCACCTCTAAACTCTATGCTAAAAGATATTGTAGAAGTGAAGGTTTCACTATCAGCATCACAATCTGCTATTTCCTTTTCATCAAAAATGATATCTATAAAAAACTCATTTGCTCTAATGCTTATGTTATTAAGTATATTACTTTCTACTTCCGTTTCATTTTGCATACACCTAAGTCGTACTACCCTATCATGATTAGCTACTTCGAGTACTTCAGGTATTTTGAGGTTCGTTACAGCTATTGAATGATAATTAATGTTGACTTCTCTGGACATTAACCCAAATAGAAACCGTCGATTCTGTGCCTCATTAGACAGAATAATTCTTTCTATTCTATGTTCCTTATCTGCTTTGTTATTAAAATCAATATTAATCATACTCATAAAATTCTAATCTGATATTTGTGAACCAGTTAATGTCTTAATCGCAATAGAACGAGCATCTGTTATAACTCTCTTTCTGCTAATGTATATAGCTGTAGAAATAACCAGAATGATCAATAACAAGGATATCAAGCATGCATTCCAAAATAATACATTGTCTCTCTGGACACCTCCCATTAGACTTCCGGAAATTTTATATAGGTAGTTATTCAAAGGGATGAATCCCAAGACATAAGCTTTCTCCTCAAATAGTAAATCAATTGTTTTTACTAGCCCCTTAGCTCCCTGTTCATCATCACCAAAGGGATGTAACTGATGGCAAGCATAAACATCATCCTTCAAATCCACCCAATAAGCCATTTCCATCTTCAGGGGGGTCCCATAGTATTCTTTAGGTATATCCCTTAATAAGGTATTAGCCTGTCCTTCATGAAAATAGTGTATATCTTGATGAATGATTTCCTGTGATTCAGGATCAACAATTTGTAGTGCTACTAGCTGTGGCAAGTAAATATCAGAAGTGTCTGCGTCTTTAAAAGTAAGTTTTTTCTCATAGCCACCAGGCGTCCTGTTGAGCATCACATCCATATCGAACTCAACGATAGATCTTACATCTAAGCTTCTCTGATTAGGAACATATTCATATAAGTGAAGCTTGTATTTTCCATATTGTGACGACCATACTTCAGACCAGTTGTATTGGTTCCTGACCTCTTTGTATGCTTCAGATATATGCCCTCTATTGAATAGGGTTTGATGCCTCTTATACCTTTTGATCCAGATTGACTCATGCGATATTTCATTATTAGGGTCATCAATAGAGTTGAACTGCCCATCACTAATCAGCAATACAAAAGTTCGATGTACTCTTCTCTCACTATTTTTAAAGAACTGAAACCCAATAGGCCCAGCAAATGATAAGCCCGTAAAGTCTCCTGAAAAAAAGCGTTTCTGATGGGTGTAAATCTGCTTCCATGAATGGTCTAATGCAGCCTGGGCAGAAATTCGAGAGAAAGTTCTTCCGAAAGGCTTATCTGCCTGATCATCCACCGCCAGAGTAATAAATCTTGTGTAGTCATAGTTATTAAATTCACCTAAACCAAAAAAGCCAATGGATAAGTAATCATCAGATTGAAGCAATGCTTTCTGGTCAATAACCAATCCCTTTTCAGACAATAATTTAGGGACTTCATTTTTGACTACATTTTCCAATATCCTCGTACTCTCTTCCCCTTTCATACTGCCAGAGCGATCCAAAAGTATAATCACATGATTCCTAAACGAATCTATCTGCAACTTTTGAGACTTCCATTCACTATCCTGACAGATCAGGCAGAAAGGGAGCAAGAATAGAAAAACAAGGGCACAAGACCTGTATGGCATTGTTGTGACTTTTTTTGTGAACAATGAAAATTTTATCTATCGCCTAGTTATGGGCAAAGCCTAATTGATTTGATATCAAATCAACTTTTCTTCCTAAGTATTTGAGTTAAATCGTCCTTTGTGATCTTTCATGATATTCCATATCGTCCTTTTGGAAATATTGAATCTTTGTGATAAGGTATTCACCGCTTCTGTTTTGTGCTTTGCCTCTCCTATGATTTTTGCAAACTCCTCAAGTATCGTATACCGTTTAATGGTAGATTCTTCTATTAACTTATGATCAATGAGGTAGGTTATAAAAGAATTGAGGGTATCGTTCATTTTATATCGCTCTAAAACGTCCTCATACGGTGCCCCATGTTGTTGATGATATATATTGTAATTATCAATCAATGATACTACGAATCTTTCCATCATATACCTTCCTACATCCGACATACCACTTTAAAATTATTGAGTAATTCGTTCGACAAACTATCTGTTATATCTCCAGATTTGTGTGATACAATTTTACTTATTTTTTTGATCAAAAAAAGGATCAAATTACACCTCAATCCCCTTAAAAAAAAGTATTTTCACTGGTACATACTTCATTGCAGCAAAGTTTCTAAGCTTTAAATAAATTAATTAACAAAACATTACAATGTTGAAATCATATATTTAACAATCAAATAGTTATGTGAAAAAGAGAGCCTTCTCAATTATTATTGTAATTATTTATTTTTATATTTACTGAATTCAGTAGTTTCATTTACTCTTCCCCTTTAAATAAAGTTAAAATGAATAACAAGAAATTCATCAAAATACTTCGAACACTAAGCCATGAAGAGTTTGCTGAATTTTATAGCTATTTGAAAGTCAAATTACACAAACAACAGGCTGCTTTAAATACATTTAAATACCTGAAACGCTTTCATCCTTTATTCCAGGACAAAAAAAGATTAAGTATAGCATATGCGTATGAAAAAATTTTTAAACAACCTATTGAATCGAATCCTTCGAATCGAAAAAATTTTTTAAACATTATCTCTGATCTCAACCTCAACTTAAAAGAATTCTTAGTTATTCGAAGGATCAACAATGACTCAGTTGAAGGAAGACTCATATGGTCTACCATTTTAATGGAAAGAGGATTGAATGAAGAGTTTTTCAGAAAAATTACTACGCTCAATAAAGAACTTGGTGCGATATCCCTGAAAGGTACCACCACCCATTTGTACCATCTCATGAGTAACTACCTTTATTATTATAAGGTAATTCAAAAAAAGCTTGAGCCGCAAATAATGGCTATCCAACAAGCAGAAGAAAGCCTCGATCACTTTTACTGCACAATGCGCATAAAACTAGCTTGCGAAACGCTTGCAAGGGCTAAGCTTTTAAATACCAAGCCGCCCAATGCACATTCTATTTCTACAATGGTTCCCATAATCCATTCATTAAAAGAAAACAATCACCTGCTTGCCATATACTATCAAGCTTATCAGTTGCTTTTAGGGAAAAAAGATGAAGACTATAATGCTTTGGAAGCATTATTAAAAAAACATAGAGATATAATTCCCACAGAGGATCAACACATATTGTTTAGTTATCTACAGAATCATGCATCTTCTCAATTGCGAAATGGAAAAAACAGTTTTTGGATAAAACTCCATGAGCTAAATAAATTTGCTGCTGACCAGATGTTATTTACACATAAAGGCTTAATATCACACACTCAGTTTAATAATATTGTGAATATAGCTTGTAAGGTAAAAGCGTTTGATTGGGCGATGGAGTTTATTGATCTGCACGAGCAATATGTAGACAAGAGTATCCGATTGAGCACAACAACCCTTGCAAGAGCTATCATATATTATAAAACCAAAAATTTTGACCCTATACTTCCCTTACTTTTACAAATGGACTTTATAGATACTCACCAAGCCATCAGAGCCAAAGCTCTTACTTTAATCAGCTATGTCGAACTCAACTGGAAACAGATAACAATAATAAGCTTCTGCAAATCATTTTCTACTTTTCTAAGACGACAACAAAAAATAAACGAGGAAACCATTGAAGCTACACAAAATTTTATCAAGCTAACTAAAATGGTAGCTCTAGGCCATACCCCAAAAGAAGTATTAAGGGAAAAAATTGTAGCAACGAAACCATTGTATTTTGATATGTGGCTTCTGGAAAAAACATCTTAGAAGCTTCTTTGCAGGAAGCTTTATTAACGATTAAAAAAAAACCGCCCAACCAATGCTTATTGGCTGAACGGCTCATCATTTACTTCAATTTTCTGCTATCCCATAATGAGATCATCTATTACAATTGTTCCTAAAGTACCAGAACTTCCCACCTTTGCAAAGTAAAAATGGTAGGTCCCTGCCTGTAGTCCTGTGTAGTCAATAGAATTGGATTGCACTGCGGTCACAGAGCTCGTGTAATTATCATCGACTCTGACATACCAGCATCTGTAATACAATGCATTAGAATCATTATTCCAGCTAAATGATATATCATCATCTGTCTGGTGTGTAATACTTACACTCCAGGAAAAATCTGTAACAATTTCTTTACCACAACTTGTAAAATGCCCGTAGGTGCCAGGCAAAAACGCAATAAAACAAAGGGATAGTGTTAACAAATTCAGTCCCTTTTTCCTGATCTTCTTTCTCATAGTAACATGATTTAAACTTTAGGAAAAGGATGACTGAATGCTGGCGTATTGATAGACAAAGGAATGCCACCAATAGCAGAAGAGGTATACTATTGGGATAGCTTCGCATATACTGATTCTGAATACAAGCAGATCAGTATAGTCAAAGTAGCATGACTATTGGCTATCTTAAATTTGAATTAAAAAGGAGTGCACACAGACCGTAATAAATTCAACTTAACAGCACAGCATTAAATCATCGTTCATTTATCAAGTCAAAATTATTACAGACAGTGCCCTGATTTTGTGCTTTTTTGATTTACAGGCGTTTATTAAATTTTGCTAAATTTTTGTAACTCATTTTATCAATTGCGCGTCTCTGGTAAGATATTGTAAAGAAGTCATGTATCTCCTGAAAAGTGAAGGATTATGTTTTCTATCAAATTCCACTACAGGGCATTTCGCCCTTAACTCTCCGTATATATAGTGCGAAATAATCATTTTACCCTGCTGATGAGCTCCATCTACCACCATAAAATAATTGTAAGGAATATGTTTGTAAGTATATATTTCAAATTGGCCTTTATATCCTTCTTCATTAAAACGTGCCTGTACTTTCCTAAGCTTTTCGATGCTTTGTTTAATGACCTCTGAGCCTTTCCCTTCTTCTTTCAATACTCGTTTTCTATCTTCAAAATATAATCTCGCTTCATTGCTCTCTGGAGATAATAGATAACACTTTATATTAACTCCTCTTTCCAGTAAATGACTAACAGGAGTGTAAAACTCACTATCATTTCTCGAAAAGAAGTGAGAAGAATAAGTTCTAAGTGTCAAACCAAATTCAATAATTTCGTGCTGAGCCTCTGCTAAAAGCGATTTTTTCTGGGAAATTGAAACCCGCCCTTCTTCATTATAAGCAAAACCAGGTTTTTGCACCAAAGAAGGTTCATTTATTGATAAACTTGGAATCTCTTCCGGTTCCCATTTTTTAGCTTCCGTTTTGCTTATGAACCCTCCATCTTCAAAAAAAAGACCTAGTTCACGCTCAATAAGAGTTTGTACCCCCTTCAAAACTTTTACAATCGTTTCTTCTCCAACATATTTACCATTTATAATATTGCTAAGTGTTGCTTCAGATGTATTACAGTTAAGATACCTTAGTTTATAAACAATGGTCGCCTGTTTATAATATTTTTGTCGTTTTAACAGGGCAATTCCATCTAGTATTATTTTTCGCTGAATTTCTGTTGGATTATTGCCAGACATACCTATAATGATGTGTTTAATGATATAAGGTCTGGCTATTTTACCATTTTTTCTTCTATTCTCATAGCCACAAGCCTTAAGTCAATAAATACATTTTATTGATTATCACTATTATTCAGTTACTATCATTAATGGGTAATATGCAATAAATATCATGTTGCATAAAACCACATTGCCTATCTTTGGGATTTCTGACAAAAAGCTTACAACCGAATATATTTAAACACGTTTTTTACAAAAAACATAAGCGATGAAAATACAATTGATGGCCTTATTGGCACTAATGATTATCGGACTGGGAGCTGCCTGTAATGGTAATACTGAAAAAGCAGGAGATGCTCAAAATACAGATACAGCTGCTCAGCAAGCTGAAGAAAAAGCATGGAGTGAAATGATGGAAATACACGATGCTGTTATGCCTAAAATGGCTGACATGAATCGTATAAGCCGTGAGTTGAAACCTTACATGGAAGAAGGTGCACTGGAAGATAAATCATTATTAGAAGAAGTAAACCTGGTCCTAAAACATCTGGAAACGGCCGATGAAGGAATGATGGACTGGATGGGTGAGTTGCAGCAACTAAAAGTATTGAGAGCAGATAAGGACCATGAAGCAATTATGGCATATCTGGAAGCAGAAAAAGAAAAAATTACGAAAGTACAGGATGATATGCTTAGTAGCATGGAGCATGGCAATAAGGTATTGGAAAAACTAAGTGCAACTAAAGAATAAGGAGTGATGAAATATTTACTAATTTTTGGAATAGGTTTAATACTTACAGCCTGTTCGGAAACTAATAATGATATACAGCCTCTACCCTACCTTGGCAACCACCAAATACAAGGTAAGGATACAATTTACCATACGATCACCGAATTTGCATTTACCAATCAGGATAGCAATACGGTAACCAATGGTACTTTTAAAGACAAGGCATATATCGCAGATTTTTTCTTTACTTCCTGCCCTACCATTTGTCCAAAGGTGACTAAACAAATGCTTCGTTTGTATGACAAATACGAAGCTGATGATAGAATACTATTTCTATCACATACCATTGATACCAAACGGGATACTGTAGGACGATTAAGGCATTATGCTAATAATTTAGGTGTCAGTTCCAAAAAATGGCATTTTGTTACAGGTGATAAAGATGAAATTTATGAGATAGCAGATGATTATATGAGTATTGCTACCGAAGACCCTGATGCGCCTGGTGGCTTTGATCACAGTGGCTGGTTATTATTAATAGATGGCCAGGGAAGGATTCGTTCCTTTGCAGATGGTACCGATGAAGAAAAGGTGAATCGCCTTATGCAGGATATTGATTGGATGCTGGAGCATCTTGATTAATTAATCACTCCTGTTATTGACCATAGGAAGCCCGAGCTATTTAAATAGCTCGGGCTTTTTTCATTGGGAAAAAGCGCATTAGTTTTTGAATATATGTATTTGGTTCATGGTTAATTTGGAATAAGCCCCACTCTTCTTACTAGGTATCAATAAAAAAGGAGGGAAGGCGTACACCCCGTTTCCTTCCCTCCATTGATACTCAAAACTATTTTCATTTGGTTTTTGAGAGTGCGACTTTATCATCAATTACATTACAAAGATAAAGAACAGTGGCGTTAAAAACAACAAATAAGTTACAAAAAATAAATATTTTTTACTTTGTAATTATTTTGATTATATCTTATTCCTCTGAGCAAACCTCATCAAAAAAAGGCTACACAGAGTGAATCCAGCAAAAAAATAGGAGTGCTATTTGGAAGTACGATTTTTATCGTATATATTTGTCGTACGATAAAAATCGTAGTACTTCATATAGCATTAATCACCTGATATGAGAAAAAAACTCACCAATGCAGAATTAGAAATATTGCAAATCCTCTGGCAGGATGGCCCTTCCAGTGTACGACATGTCAATACTATTCTTAGCAAACGACGAGACATTGTTTACACGACTACCTTAAAGACGATGCAAAACATGGCAAAAGATGAGATATTGAAGCGAGACACCTCTCAGCGCACTCATCTTTATGAAGCAGCCATTGAGCAACAGTCTGTACAAACAGATACAGTAGATCGATTAGTAAACACCCTCTTCCAGGGTTCTCCGTTAAAACTTGCACTCCAGGCACTGGGACATGAGAAAACCAGTAAAAAGGATTTGGAAGCAATCAAAAAAATTATTGAAGAACTAGAAAAACCCGACCAACAATGAATATTTTAAATTCTATCATGTCACCAGAACTAACAGAAGCTCTTGGCTGGACATTATTACACTCTTTATGGCAAGGCGCAGCAATTGCTATTCTGATAAGCCTTACACTTATTTTCTTAAGCAAACATTCTGCCAATACTCGCTACTGGATTAGCCTAAGTGGATTAATCATATTATTCATTAGTACTATATCTACGTTCAACTATTTATATGAACCACCTGCTTTTCATGAGCCTGCTGCGATTGAGTTGAGCGAAGCTAATTTATCCAATATACCTCCAGCCCAGATGGATTTCACAGTGGCAAACAGTATTCAAAGTTACCCGACTGATTATTTAAATTACTTTCAACCTCATCTGCCATTGTTCGTCTCCATCTGGCTACTGGGTATCCTTTTATTTGGTTTGAAAATGTTGGGAGAATTTGCCTATCTGCAACATCTTAAAAATCATCGCTGTCACTTACTACCTCGGTCCTGGCAGGAACGTACACATGAAATGGCAGTCCAAATGGGAATCAAAAAAGTTGTTTTTGTAAAAGAGACCTATCGTATTCATAGCCCAATGGTAATAGGCTTCTTTAAGCCAATTATATTATTCCCTATTGGTATTCTTAACCAATTGAGCGTAGAGCAGGTAGAAAGCATTATAGCACACGAATTGGCCCATGTACGTAGAAACGATTACCTCATCAATCTATTTATGACCTTTGCTGAAGTACTCCTCTTCTTTAATCCTTTTGTATGGTGGATCAATCGTAGAATTCGAATAGAACGAGAGTTTTCATGTGATGACCTGGCAATAGATTATACTGGAGATACACTTTCATTTATTAAATCCCTAGCCCAGTTGGAAGAATGGCGCATGAGCGGAAACAGTCTCGCCATGGCTTTTGGAGGTTCTAAAAAAGGTGTACTAGCAAGAGTACAACGTATTGCACAGCCTGTCAATCGTCAATCAGCTCCGGCCAGAGCATTTCTATCAGTTGTATTGCTGTGCATATGTTTAGCAGCCGTTGCATTTCAACCAGCTACTGAGCGAGATTCTATACCTCCCGTGGTAGAAGTACCGGAAATCCCTACTCCTTTGATTACAGAGCATGCTGAGGAGCCTTCCTCTAATCTAGAAGAAGTGGAAATTGACAGCGATCCACAAATAGATGCGTTGACGGTTGTACACTCTTCTCCTAACGTAGCTCCAGAGCCTGAACTATTGCCTGTATCAATCCAATTGGATTCCGTGCCTAAAGAAATGGAAGCATTGTATCAGGCTTATGATAAACTGGATAAACAGCGTAATCAATTAGAAGCTCAACTCAATCAGAAAGAAAGAGCATTCGAAAAACAAGTACTGCAACTCGAAAAACAGATACAGGATCAGGTCTTTAGTCAAAAGGAAGCTGTCCAAAAGTTGGAGATAGAAATGCAAAAACAGGAGCATGTTTACGAGAAAATCGAACACGAATTTGAAACCCAAGAACGAATACTTCGAGAGCAACGCCTGGATCTGGAACACAAGGCTGAAGAACTGGAAATACAGAGAGAAACGCTCGAAAACCAGGAAGATATCAATACTCAGGAGCGCCGTGCTCAAATGCAGTCACTCCAAGAAAAACAAAGAGCCTTACTACAACAGGAAAGCCAGTTTAGAGAACAAGAGCTAATGCTTGAAAAAGAGATGCACCAACGCGCAGTAGATGTTGAAAGAATTGCCCGTGATATTGAGCACCGCCATTTTGAAATGGCACACCAATTGGAAATGACCATGCACGAATTTGAAATCCAGCGCCAGCAAATCGAACACGCTCGGGAAGTAGCTGAAGCCGAAATGGAAATTCAGGTACAGGAATTGGAAATCCAAATGGAGGAAATAGACCAACAGTTAGAAGCATTAGAATCTGAGCTGGAGGAGGAAGGAGATGAGCAATAACAAAGTCAAAAATTAGCCATAATTTTTCTATCAGCTGTTTAATCTGATATCGATGCTGTACGCTTTAGATAAGCGTATGGCATTGATGTCCGTTCGTCTATATATTATTGATACCCCTTTCAGTTCTCACAAGTTCTAAATTTCGGATCATTAAAATGAGAAAAAGCACTCTTTCCTTTTTCATAATTCTTACTACGCTCTTTTATACCTGTTCGGGAACTAAAGACACAAGTAAATCAGCAATTCTTCTCTATAATGCCAATGTGATTCAGGTGACCGATGGAAGCGTATTAACTGATCAGTCTATTTTAATCGACAATGGGATTATCCAATCTATTGGAACTTATGCCTCTTTGAAAAAACTGGCTTTAGAAGACAAGCACATCGATATTGAGAATAAATATGTAATCCCGGGAATGTGGGATTCACATGTTCATATTGATAAGCTATCAGATAATTTTGAACATTCGGAATCCATGCTAAGCCTTTACACCTTAAATGGTGTGACTTCCATTAGAGAAATGGGAGGTGATTGGAAAAAAATTAAAAAACTAAAAGAGGCATCTCAAAAATCCCATTTGCTACCGACCATTTTCACAGCCGGCCCAATCTTTGAAAATAAAGCCTTCGTAGATTGGGTAGTTGAAAACGATAATGATATTGAATTTGGCGAACAGCGGATTGGCGTCTCAAAGGCAGAAGAAGTTCCTTTTCTCATTGATTCTGTACTCAAGCTGGGTGTTGACTTTATAAAAGTCCGAACGGCTGCTTCCCCTGAAGTTTTTTTTGAAATTGCCAAGCAGTGCCAAAATCACAAAGTCAAATTTTGTGGCCATGTAGATGCAAAGGTTGATTTATACGATGCTGTAAACGCTGGTATTAGTTCATTAGAACATCTGGATATATTTCAGCTTAATGGAATGGATGATACAAAAATGGATTCTATCGTATCACTAATGAAATCGCTTAATACCTCCTATTGTCCGACGCTTACATATTTCAAACAACACAGAATCTATGACAAAAAAGAAATCAGCGCATTTTTATACGATAGTACATATACCTCTTATCCACAACGAGCATATGCCTCGGAAAGCTTGCTAAACAAATCCAAACAAGCTGTTGGCTGGGCAGGACAATCTCAGGTTCCCTGGAAAGCGATGGAATCAAACTTCCTGAAATTTGGCAAAAAGATTGCCGAAAATAATGTTTGTATCCTTGCGGGAACAGATGGAGCAAACGCTTTGGTACTTCCTGGTTTTAGCTTACATGATGAATTAGATTTATTGCAGAAAGAGTTAAATATGAGCACTTTACAAATCTTGCAATCCGCAACCATAAACCCCGCTACTTATTTTTCTCTTGAAGACAAACTAGGAAAAATAGAAAAAGGATATATAGCAGATCTGGTTATTTTAGACAAAAACCCGTTGGATGATATAAAGAATGTCAAAAATATCCATTCCGTTGTAAAATCGGGTAAGCTAATAAGCAGCTTTGAAATTCAGGCAGCTTTTGAAGGCATTAAGGAGTATAACAAGAATGATACGACAATGCCTAGCGTTATTCAATAAAGAACGTCATAATTTTATCACTCTCTGTTTAGCCAGGGATATAGGGTACTTTATGATGCCAGGCCTTTGGTTTTTATTTTGTCTATTAAATTTAGTAAGGAATAAGTAATCTTATTACGTATGATTCTTATTTCATCTGCCCTTTCCAAACCCAGATTTGATTTTTCGATTAAAAGGTTCATATCTGAAGATAACAGCAACAATTGATTATGAAATCCTTCGCCTATTTTTTGAATATTTTCCAGCAAAAAATCAATGGCATTTTCTGCTTTTCCTTTTTTAATTAATTGTTTGGCTTCATTGCATAGAGTGGCCACCTTTGATTCATTTATCGAATTCGAAAGATTAAGTTTTTCAGACAACATCTTCAACCTCGCGTCAAAAATGCCCTCTTCTTTCAATTTACCAAGTTTGATGAGCAGAAATAAATTTTCAGCCTGTTCAGTATTGTCAAATTCGAGTGTCATAATTACACTTCCTTTTTCAACAGATTTGACTTTTACTTCATCATTTGAAAGATTTAATAAAGTAGAAACATAATTTAGTATCTGAGCTTCATCTGTCTTCTTGAAGTTATCGTAATTCCTGTCAATCTTGATCGTTACATTTTTAAACTTAAACCTATATTTATTTAATTCATCAATGAGTGCCTCTAATTCCAGTATTGACTCATATAGTTTGAAGATAAATTTATCTGACTCCTGAAACCTTTGCACAGTAGAAATTTGATCTAATTTCCAGAGTTCTTCTAATTGATAATATTTAGTAGAAATACTGATTAAGTTGTTTTTGTAAAGATTCTGTATTTGAGAAGGTAGCAGCTTTTTTTCTCCTTTTAGTATGGAGAAATATTCGTTTATCCCTTCTCTTAATTTCCCCTTCAAGAGCAAATCCTTTGTTTCTTTAAAAATCTCTTTTGTATCATTTTCTTCGATTTGGTAAATCTGTCTGGCTTTATCGTTTAAAGTATACATAATATTACCTCTTCGGTTCTTTTTCTTTGCTCTCTTCAGCAAGTCTGTATGCTCTATAAATTCCTCTATTTTTCTATGAGGCAAGCCGGATTCTCTATAAAGCCCAGGAATAGAAACCCACTTGTCTTTATGGTTTAAAAATGTGTAAACTATAATTTTTTCTATTTCTTTATCTTTCACTATTAGCTTGTTATTTTTTATTGGGCTTTAAAAGAAATTAAAGAATATAATAGAAGAACGCGACAACATTTCAGTGAAAATGCCGTCGCGTATTAATATGCTGTTTAATTGATCACTTACTTAACTACTGCTCTTCATTTTCCGACCGCTCAATCAATCTGCCAGAAATGCGTAAAAAGTCCATTTCCGTAATTACACCAATCAATTCTTCTTCCTGAATTACAGGCAAGCACCCAATTTTATGCTTTCGCATAATTTTCATTGCTTGTAGTATAGTAGCTTTAGGCCCAATGGTAATTGGATCATTTATCATAATCTCTTTTACACTATGGCATTCTTTACCATTTAATTTAGTTTTATTGATGAAGTAACGGAGTAAAGTACGGCTAGTGACCAGGCCACAAAGGTTCCCTTTCGAATCTTCTACGGGTATATACCGTATCTTTTTCCAGTTCATCAATTCCGCAACCAAATCTATAAGGTCATCTTTTTGAACGGTCAGCAAATCAGTAGACATAAATTCATCTACCAATAATTTGGTAGGCCTATAATCTACCAAATCCGAAGCTTCTGGCATTTTCCACTTATGAACAGGTTGGTTTTCAGCCTGATTTTTTACGATACTGGCCGTTAGCACACTAAGAGCTTCATCTCGTGATACTTCCTTGGTCAATTTTGTAAAGGCTCTCAATTGCCAGCGGGCACCATTCATATGTTTTTTGGCACGCTGCTCTATCACATCCAGGTAACGCTTAATATCTTTCTTTCTCACATCTCGGCTTTCCAGGCCTTTCCTTGCTAAAGGGAGTAATTCTTCCAACACCAAATCGCAAGCAGATATTTTCTTTTCGCCAAACCAATTGAATTTAGAATCGATACCAAATTTGGCAGCTTTGACAAAATTGTCGCGAGCATCCTCCCAGGATAATTCTTTGCGAATATCCGGCACCGCTTCATGCATTCCAATCACTGCTCCAAGCCAGAAGGCGGCATTAGCAACCTCATCTAATACAGTGGGGCCAGCCGGTAGTACTCTGTTTTCAATCCTCAAATGCGGTTTCCCATTGTCGCTAATTCCATAACACGGGCGATTCCAGCGGTATACGGTCGAATTATGCACCTGTAAAGCTCTTAGCTTGGGTACCTTTCCTTTTCCTATCAAATCAATGGAATCTTCATCTACATCTGCGCTAAGTAATACTCTAAAACGAGCTATATCTTCCCGATATATTTCCATGATTGATTGGTCTAGCCAACCCGACCCAAAGTTCACTCTAGGACTACGCTCTCTCATATGATTGTGAGTAGTCCGCACATCAATTGCCTGTTGAAATAATGCAATGCGGCTCTCATGCCAAAGCCGTTTGCCAAATACAATTGGAGAATTGGCTGCAATAGCCATAACAGGAGCTGCCAGCGCCTGAGAAATATTGTACATGCCTACAAAATCAGCAGGGCTTACCTGTAAGTGTACCTGAAAGCTAGTATTACAAGCCTCCAACAAAGGAGAATCATGGCGCACCAGCAACTCATCTATACCACTCAGTCTTAATTCATACGCGGAGCCAATCAATTGCTTGTTGATGGCTTCCATGAGTGCAAAGTAACGCTTCTTAGGAGTTAAATTGGAGAATTCCAGATCGTACTTACGTAGCGTAGGTAATATGCCCGTAAGTACCAATTCAGACCCCAGTGTATGGAGGTTTTGACTAATAATCTGCAGTTTTTCTCTATTTTCAGTCTCGAGGTCGCTAAGACAGGAACCTTCAAAAACGCGAGGAGTAAGATTGGTCTCTAAATTAAATTTTGCTAATTCCGTCTCCACCCAATCGTGTTCTTTCATTAGATCGAGTGCTTCCATAGCTATCGTAGTCGGCTTATAGGTACGAGTATTGATAAGACACATTTCCTGCTCAGCACCTATACGAATCATATCTGATTCAAACCAGTCATGATCCAACATATATTCCATAGCCTGCATATCACGCAACAATTTTTTCACAAATTGCTGCATGGCCTGTTCATCGTTGACAAGTGATACTTTTTGTTCGCCCATACGTCTGCTGCTTACTTAGTAAATAATGAGGTGTTCTATAAATTTGTTCCGAATTTCGGATTTTGGGCAATGAAAGGCTGTATTCGCTTCGCCTTCACGACAAGTTTCGGGTTTCGGGTCAAGTAATTCCCGATTTCCGACTTCTGACTCCCGACTTAAATATAGCCGTTAATTCCAAAGGATCGAATAATTTTAAAAGAATATTTCGTTACTCTATAGAAGTAAAATATAATTATGAAAAGGATATATCCATTTATCACACTACTAATCTTAATATCTGCGTGCCGAAATGACAACAGGGAACGGATATTTGAAATGTTTTACCCTAATTTTAACTTCACTATCCCGGCGGGGCAAAGTCCTTTCCTACCCTATGCCTTAGGCATCAGAGGTGTAAACACCAATATTGATTTTTATTTGGATGAAAATAGTACGGATACTGCCCTCATCAATGAAATCACTTCTATTTCTGCCCGGTTAACTTCTTTAGATGGATTGGATTACAACTTCCTACACAGTATTTCCGTACGTATATGTGAAGATACTGAAGATCCCTGCCGTGACGCAGATGAAGTATTTTATATTGAGAATTTACAAGAATACCGTCCCGATGACAGAATTGACCTTCTTCCTGGTATTCGCAATGCCAGGAGGGATTTAATTAGAGAAGAATACAGGCTGGAGGTCCTATTCTTTCTCGCATTTACTCCTGCTTTTGATTATGAAACCAGGTTAGATATGACATTTGGAGCGTATAAATAAAAAGCAGGCCATCCCAAAGTAATTTCGGGATGGCCGTTTTTACTGAAGTCGTATGAAACGACTTTCAATGGTCCTTACTCATTCTCTATCTTAAAATAAGCGTCACTGAAACCTAATACACAATTTTTCATAATCCGATTTATAAGTGCACGTCGTGAGCCCCTTTTTTATTATAAAGCTATATGATGTTGTCTACTGTAAGGCTTTTAATAACCTAATGAGAAAAGCAGAGTGCTGTCAAAGTAATGATTTCGGAGAAATCACATCTTTTTTGCCTGAGCAAAAAAGCTTTCGACTTCGGATGAAGTCGTACCAATAACAGAATCTGCGACTTCATCCGAAGTCGAAACTTTCAGCATAATCCTTTCAATAAACTTCAGACTTCTCCAAAGTCGTTCCCCGTCTTTTCAGTGTTAACAAAGCATTAGCTTAGTATATCCACTGTTGGGAAACACAAGTAATCAATATTTCTGATATTTTATGAGGCCCACTTTCCGAAAAGGGGATATGGATGTATGAGAAGGGCATTTGGGTTTCCCAAGCATGAATGAGCTTTCCTTCTGTTGAGATGATGAGAATAGGTTTTAAAACGTGAGATAGTTTAAACTACTTCCGTGTTTAAATTCCATCCTTTGAGTTCAAAAACAATTTTTAAACACGTTCTGACTTTCCGGCCCCAACAATGATATAATCAAGTGAGATGCTTTTATAATAAAAACAGCCCATAATCGCTTAGCAATTATGGGCTGTGATTATCAAATTTTCATCCTTCAAATTTTAATGCAAAACAACCACCTTTTTTGAAAGGTTATTTGCATCTCTTGTGAT
This sequence comes from Chitinophagales bacterium, assembly GCA_022360175.1. Classification (GTDB taxonomy): domain Bacteria; phylum Bacteroidota; class Bacteroidia; order Chitinophagales; family Saprospiraceae; genus JAKSDI01. The sequence goes on along the minus strand of JAKSDI010000053.1, from coordinate 41,507 downwards.
CAATTGTATATAATACACTCCCTCTGCAAAAGAGGATACATCTATTTGCTTTGAATAATTGCCAGCATCCAATCTATCCTTTAACATCACTTGCCCCAGATTATTCATCACCAATAAATCAGCTGACTCTGATAAGCTTAGATCAATTGTCAACAGATCTCGAACTGGGTTAGGGAAAATATGCATTAATTGTGGCATGCCAGTATTTCCTTCATTTAATGCTTTATCTCCGCCAGGCGGCACCACACCTTCTGTTTGACATAATGGAATCGAGCCCGAATTATCCAATACAAACCAAGGTTCACTACCTCCATAATTTGGCAAATGTATGCTTGGAGGGAAAAAACCATTTGAAGGGCTATGTACCAGATAACGTTGCGCGATTATCGCATCGTCATTTGCAGGAGTAATTTCATTGTAAGCGGCATATTCGGTATAAAAACTGGCTTTACCGCCCCACCGATTTGCACGCCACTCTTGTGTGTTTATAGTAAGGCCATCTTCATAATACAATCCATAAGCCATTGGAGGTTTAAAGTAGTTATTCTGGAAATCTGTATCACTACAATTACCTGCAACAAATCTTGCTCCAGTATGTAACTCGTAAAAGTTATTACAAGAATAGGTTGTCTTTGTCGTATTCTCAACTATTAAGCCTGTCCTTGAACCCGGCTCACCACCATCAGCTACATTATAGATTTCGTTGCCATCCACCAGATTTCCGATTCCATTCATCATGTTAATCCCGATATCATTTGAAGACCGGCGAAGCTGAATTGGTGCATTATCAAGTATACGAAGATTGCTTGATCTATCAGCAAAAATTGCGGTACCTTCCAGTCCGGCAGCAAGGTAGATTTCATTGCCCTGAACAGTAGCGAAGTCATCGCCAGATCTGCCAAGTTCTTCCTCTATATTTATCCCATTACCGCCATATGCCAGGCTACCATAAGCCAATACTTTCTTCATCACATTATTAGACACGGTAAAGCTGGAGGCATCATCATTGTCTGTTAACTCTATACCTGTATCAAAAAACACCAATTCGTTATCACTAATATCTAATGGCCTTCCCGTTACATTACTGACAGAAAAACCCGTTTCACAATTTGCTAGCTGGGTGTTTGTAATCGAAACTGCTCCTCTATTAATATCAATCGCGGTTTGGCAGCTTTCAAATACTGGTTGAATGCTTCCTGTTGTTCCATTTATAGATATATTGGAAGCAGATTGAAGGAAGCCTCTATAACCAACAGCAATTCCTTCTATTGGATAATCCACTCCCGCAGTGCTCCAGATATTAGTAAATTCAGAGTTTTTGATTTCGATATTTGCATTACCATAACCACTTATTCCAACAGGCAAATCTCTATAAATAGATTTTGACTCACTATCACTTCCAAAAAAGCAAGTTGCCTGTGCACCTGAACCTATTGATCTGAAAAAAATACCAGCTGCACTTCTTGCCTGAATCTGGTATGGAGGTACTGCAAACTCATCATATGGAGGTAATAATGGAGCATTCCCATCAAATGTATTTGAATATTCAGTGATGTTAATTTCACTGTCATCGAGGTGATAAATTCCTATGAAGTTTCGGCTAAATGTATTATTATCTACCTGTAGTGTACTATTATCATTGAGTCTAACAGCATGTTGTGCGTCCTGAATCAATAAATGCTGCAACTCTAGGGAAGCTTCATTCTCTATGACAATCCCGCTCCACATATAATCACACCCATAGATTTCACTTGTATTGATTCCATCATCAGCTCCACTTATCGAAACATTGGCAAATTTCCCTATAATAATCTCTGCACCTGGATTCATACGCAACTCACCAACTTCAAACAAAAGGTCATACAAGGCTGCGTTTGGCTCTATATCATCAATTAATAATTTTCCAACCAATGAAATGCAGTAATCCTGAGCAGCTAAAACTTTTCCATCAGGGCCAGTAGATATTAATGGATCTAACAAATCAATTTCAGTAAATGAGATTCCATTTCCTGCTTTAATATTAATGGCATTGGGGCCTTCGCATGGGCAAGTAAAGCTACAGGAGGTAATTAGAATATCTCTTAGCTCTGCATCTGTTTCCAGACACTCATTTAGTACCGAATGTTCGATCGTATAGGTATCATTGGATGCAAGATCAAGGATAGGAAGCGTCAACGGGTTTCCAAAATAGTATACTCCATTGACCGTCCAATTGTGTAAACCGGAGGGATCATTAGCAGTAAGGGTAAATGTACCTTCTTCGCAATCACTTGTGTAAGTAAAACCGGCCTCAGGCGTTTTACAACCAATCACACAAGGACTCAATACCAATGATGTTATTAATGGATTCTCAAAATAAATATCATCTGCCATAGCATCGAGCAATATGGTATATTCGTCACCGTCTTCTAGTTCACTACCCTGAGTGTTTAAAATTAAACGTACCGTCTGACAATTGTCTACTCCCCCAATTGTCAATTGAGGGCCAGAAAAATCGCCATCGCCAAACGACACTCCGAGAACATTAGGTAAGCTTAAGCTTAAATCTACATCATGGGGCCCCGTACCGCTATGACATATCTCATAATCAATTATAATGCCAGCATCATGACACTCTGCCAATACGGTCGGTGTGATAGTTCCAATTATGCAAGAGCTTAATATCAATGAAGTCTCTACTGGGTTTTCAAAATAGATATCACCTGCTATAGCATCTAGTAAAATGGTATATTCGTCACCATTTTCCAGTGCACTACCCTGGGTATTTAAAACTAAATGCACTGTCTGGCAGTTGCTTACTCCTGGCATCATTCCTTCAAGCGTTAATTGCGAGCCAGTAAAATCACCATCACCAAATGAGACTCCAGGAATATTAGGCAAGTTCAAAGTCAAATCAACATCAAAAGGCCCCATATCTGTGCCATTAAGGCATATTTCATAATCTACTATAATGCTTCCATTGTAGCACTCCTCCTGTACTGTCGGGGTGATCGTACCAATCGTACAAGAGCTCAATACCAATGATGTTTCCACCGGGCCTTCAAAACAACTAGCATAAGCCGTAGCATCCAGTGATATATCAAATTCATTACCTTCTCCAAGTACACTGCCTTGGGTATTTAAAATCAAACGCACTGTCTGACAGTTTTCTGCTCCTGGCTCTACCCCTACAAGTGTTAATTCGGTGCCTGAAAAATCGCCATTCCCAAATGAGACTCCAGGAACATTAGGTAGGTTTAAGGTTAAATCCACATCACGGGGGTCCGTATCTGTACCGCTAAGGCACACTTCATAGTCAATGATAATGCCTCCATTGTAGCATTCTGCTTCCACTGTTGGGGTAACGGTCAGGGTATTTGCACATTCCTGAGTAACCATAATATTATCTATCAACACAGGAGCACTACCCTGTCCTGCAGTTCCTGAATAAATAGCATTAGCATTGTTTGATATTACAATATAGGTAATCTCATGAGGAGTATTATTCGTCCAGGGAGCTCCATTATGAGTTATTGGGCTGCTAATAGGAGACCAAATTTCAATGCCACTCTCAATACACTGAAATCCATCAGCAGGATCAGGAGTACCACAATCCGCATATTCAGGCATCACGCAAGGCTGGCTATGAGATAAATAAACCTGAATGTTTCCTACATCTCCATTTGAAAAATCATAATGAGTCCGATAATCTAAAGAAAATGAAGCTGTACAACCTGGGCTTATTGGTTTGCTTAGCGGGAAATAAATGGATTCACAGTTAGTAGTAGATTGATTATCGCCAGCTATTTTTCCTCTTAAGTATCCCATCTGGCTCGAACTAGCAGTTACTACGCCAGGAGAATTTTGGCTAAGTATTGTATTTATTCCCAGAGGGTCGCAAATTGGTAAGTTATAAGTACTCAAGAAACCTTCTGTTCCTTCAGCGGGAAAACTTTCAAAATTACCCCATGGGAGAAGGTTGGCGGTATTATCGCAGTCAACAATAGTAGGTACCGTGGTATCATTTCCATCCATTTCAACTATAATAGTAATATTACCTTCATCGCAGGCCTGGCACAATACATCGTCTATTGTTATACTATATTGTAAAGAATAGGAGTAACCTGGCTGCATATTACTAACTCTAACCCCATCTGACACCTCCTCAATTAGGATATTAGCAAAAGGGTCTACATCCGTCACAACGATGGTATAATTGCTACTTGGAACATACCCATTAGCTATTAGGTCGGAAAATAGAAGTGTAACTTGAATGTCATTACCAACAGCATCCGATGGAATAGTAATAAAGTGATCCATTGCAACTACATGACAGGCCGGTTCACAAATCGTAACATTTGCTTCGATAGGATTCAGGTCATAGCCCAAATTGCACAGAATGGCTAATTCTGTATCTGCCAGTACTCTCCTGTCTTCTCCATCACCAAAACCTGAGTCCATCACATAATATTCAACCCCATCACATTCACTATTTAGATGACTAAGAATATTAATCATTTCATCTAATGGATCATTAATAACTCCGGGTGCGTAATCACCAAATACAGTTGCTACATCTGCTGAATTGGGCCCGAATTGATAGAAAGCAGGAGCCTGACTTCCTGCATTACATGCCAGGTTTAATGCTGAAGGAGTCGCTCCAATTCCACTATTATATTCATGAGCATCACAGCAATCAGGATCATTTGCCACAGGTACAATAAAAGACAATGGGCTACTGGAAGGAGCAGGCAATGCTGAAATATTACTAAATAATTGTTGATCCCAAAAAGAATAAAATCCATTTAGAGGAGAACCATCAGGAGTAATCCTAGAAGTAAAGCCCAGCATGTGCATAATTTCGTGTAAGGTAACAGAGTACAAATCAATATTTCCACTTGCTACCTGAGGATCATCAAAATCTCCATCATTATCCATATCTAATGTATGCCAGCTATTTTCTGAACCAAGGTTTGAATTCACAATATATTCTCCAGCAACATCTCCTGTTTGTAGAAAATGATCAAAATCTGCGGAAGTGTTTATATGTTCCCATACCATATTTTGTTCGACCCCACAGCCCCCTGAAGGTAAATCTGCCCGATAAAAAGCTGTAGCTGCACCATAAGCTCCTCCAATCAAATCATCTTTTCTTATACGAATAGGAACAGTAATATCCGAAAGTTGAGATTGCGGAATAATCAGATCGGATACATCCGTAAAAACCTGACAAATAGTAGCTTCCTCTTCAGGAGTAAATCCTGATAAAAACTCCAGTGCAAAATACCCTGCATCTGGACATTTCATCATGCTACGATCAACAGATAACTCTTCTTTTGTATAAGCATTTCCAAAGCGATCGAGAAATATAGCTCTACCATCATTTGCTTGGAAAGTAGCATTATTCTTTTTTGTAATTACTCCACAATGTCTTTTACATCCATCATCTACTAAACCTCTTTTGTTATTTGTTGATGTTTGTACATTATTGACAAGTTCATCATTGGTGCTATATTCTGGATTATTATGTATTTTATCCAGTGGTATATAAGCACCTAATAATGTACAAGCGCAAAACATAAGAAAGAGCGCACTAATTTTTGATTTTAGCATGGCTTTATAGTTTTAGCATTTTATTAGGTAAATCTTTATTTAGTTCTGTATAGAACGTACTTACCTATTAGACTAAAACTTAGAAAAACATAACAAAACTGCCTTTTGTGTTTTTATCAGTTCACTGCTTTCACTGTATAGCATCATTCGGTTTTTTCACTCAACCTCTCGAACTTTATGAGCCATTAAATGATTTATTATGTAAATTATTAAGCATATGCTCATTCTCTAATATTACACATCATTCCTTATCGCATGAACCTTACACACTTACACAACATCATACTCATTATCATTATTTATAGCTTATGTGCTCTAAATAATGCATATGCTCAAAGTACCATCGATTACAAGCCTTTATTAGATAGTCTTGATTATTTAGTTAATAACACAAAAAACGATGATGCTATCTGCTATGGAGAAGAATTACTAGATGCTTATGGAGATGATTTATACGAACATCAAGACACCTTGTTAGGCCATATTTACAATCAAATTGGTGCAGCCTACTTCAATAACTTTGACACCAAAATTGCTCAGATATATTATAAAAAAACGATTGCATTATTGTCCAGCGCTCCTCTTAATGTAATTTTAATAAAAGCCCATGATTTAATGGGAAATAGTTATAAACACCAAAAAGATTTTTCTAAAGCTGAAAAGCATTTAAATGCCGCTTTGGCAATGTTAGACCAGCTCCCCTATGAAGCCCCAAAGCGCAAGGCTGTTGTCCTAAAATCTATAGCTTCATTAAAATATCGCCAGGGAGATTTAAATCTTGCCGAGGACTTGCTAATACAAGCCAACACACTCATAGAAACAACAGGCTCTAAGCACCTTATTTCAAGTGCCAGAATTAAACATGACCTGGCTACAATCAAAGGACATAAAGCCTTATACCACGAATCCATTAAGTATTTCAAAGAAGCCTATGAACCCTTGAGTGCATACGACATCAACCATCCCTCAAATGGTATTATGCTCATGAATATAGGTGTTATTTATATTCAAATAGGAAAATTCTCAGAAGCTGAAAAGTATCTTAAGAGAAACTTGGATTTATATGTGAACGCTTATGGATATGAGTCTACAGAGACTGCATCAGTTTATACCCGGCTTGGTTTATTGCATCTTAAATCTTTCAACTATAAAAAAGCCATTGCGGATTTTAATGAGGCATTGCAAATCGCCTCAAAAGTAAATAAAGATGACTTTAAGGTCCTCACTTTGGCCTATTTGGGGTTGGCGGAAGCATATCTTACTCAAGGCGATTATGAAAAAGGGATACTTTATTACAAGAAGAACATTGATTTACTAACTACTGTTTATGGCAAAAATCACCATTTTTTAAGTCATAGCTATAATCAACTTGGCCATGCATACCTCAAAACCCGTAATCATGTAGATGCACTGGCTGCATTTCAAACTACCAAAAAACTTTTTCCTACAAATAAGCTTGATCATCTTTATGGAAAAGTTTACTTAATCGCAGGCCAGTATGAAAACGCTATAAGCTCCCTGACAAAAGCTTTATCTTTAGACCAGCAACCGACCGATATAATCACAATACTGACAGATTTAGGCCAGGCTTATAAAGAAATTAAAAAAACTGACAAGGCAATAGAATATTACACAACGGCCTTACAAGAAATAGATCAGTTTTATAAAGACGATACTCCTACAAAGGCTAAAGTATATATTAATCTTGCAGATATCTATATCTCCAACAACAACGAAAGCCAGGCTTTAAGTTATTTAAATCGTGCTGCTAAATGCATAAATTATGAACCCGATGCTACTAATAACTTCCAGTCGACAAGCGATTTATTTGTTTTACTCGATTTGCTAGATGTGAATACGCGGTATTATAAAATGCAATATAACTCGAATCCTTCTGAAGAAAACAAAAAAATACTCCTTAATGAATTTCAAACCATATTTAGCTTAATTGACTTCATACAGAAACAAATTGCGGTATCTGCTTCAAAGCAAAAAATACTTGCAGACTCCTATCGTTTATTTGAAAACGCTATTGACTTTTTAACCTCTATCAATAATTCCGATGCCATTGCAGAAGCATTTAGACTCACAGAGAAAAGTAAGAATATTCTTTTGTCAGAAAGCCTTCGAATCAGCCAGGCAGAAGATGTTGCCGGAATCCCTACTTCAGACTTAGAACAAGAATATAATCTAAATGCACGACTGGCTTATTATCAACACAAATTGCAGGAGGAAAAACATGAAAAAGCTAGTCCTTCTGATAGCCTAATTTCGATTTATCAGGATTCTATCTTTAATATAAAGAAGGAAAATGAACAGCTTATTACCCGATTTGAAAAGCGATATCCGGCCTACTACGATCTTAAATACGCTCATAATACGCTCTCTTTACCCAGCATTCAAAAAAAGTTAAAGCCAGATGAGAGCTTACTCGAATACTTTGTAGGTGACAGTAGCATTTATATTTTTATTGTGCAGCAGGGAAAAGCTCAAATTAAAAAGGTCCGAAAGGATTTCCCTTTAAAAGAGCTTGTGCAGCAAATGCGTGAATCAACCTATAACTACTGGATAAATTTTGAAAAGCCTGACAGTGTCTTCACTGCCAGTAAAGTAGCCTATTGCCAGGCCGCTTATCAGCTATATCAATCTTTAATTGAGCCCGTATCGGATGGCCTTACTAAAAAGCTTATCATCATACCTGATGATATATTGGCGCTGCTTCCCTTTGATGCATTACTTAGTGAATCTACTGATCACACGCAGGATTATTTTGAGTTTCCATATTTAATCAACAAGTATACTATTAGTTATGATTACTCTGCTAGTATTCACTATCAGAGCAAAAAGTCTCCTTCTAAAAGTCAATATTCATTTTTAGGATTTGCTCCTCAATTTGAAGAGACGATGACAGCAAAGAATCGATCCATTGATGAAATTAGAAACAGCCTCTCTAAATTAAATCATAATGAAAAGGAAGTCGAAAATATCGATGCCCTTTTTAATGGCAAAGTATTTATTGGAGAGACAGCCACTAAAGCCCAATTTCTGGATCATGCAAAAAAAGCATACCTTCTTCACCTTGCTACGCATGGCAAAGCTAATGAACAAGTAGGTGATCAATCTTTCATAGCTTTTTCAGAAATTATCGATTCTACAACTTATAATGACCGCCTGTATGTACGAGAATTATACAAGCTTGACCTTAATGCAGCGATGGTTGTACTCAGTGCTTGTGAAACAGGTTTGGGTGAACTCAGAAAAGGGGAAGGCATTATCAGCCTTTCCAGAGGTTTTACTTTTGCAGGGGCACAAAGTGTAATACCTTCTTTATGGCAGGTCAACGATCAGGCAACTGCCGAATTTATGGCCACATTCTATCGGACATTAAAAACGGGGCTACCTAAAGATGAAGCATTAAGAATAGCTAAGATCCAGAGCATAGAAAATGTACAAACCGCTCCACCTTTTTTCTGGGCGGCTTTTGTACCTATTGGCAATATGGATCCCATAGCAGATAGATGGGATATCTCCCCCTTGTGGATAATATTGATAATAATTCCTATCGGCTTTTTATTCATGGCCTTTCGCAATAAGAGTAAAAAGGCATAAACTATTATTCTAAATCAGAGAGCCTGCTATACAGCAAGGCTCTCTGGAAAATCGCGCTCTAAATTTCGCGGTACGTTATAATAATTCGACTTAAATCGATAATAAGAGAGAGACTTGCCTTTGATTACTGACTGGTAATGAAGTGGTTTCATTATCCAGTTAGCAAATGCAATTTGGTATTAACTTGATCAATTAAAAACTAGAATCTCCGAATGCCTTATTTCATCCTCCCTATGCAGTAAATCCTTTTCCGAAACCTCATTTGGAGTATGAAAATGGCATAAAACTTGCGATAGGTAAGCTTGTGCTTATAGGCTGTATTATTATATATTATAAAGATGTTATATTTTCGCCCTAATTTCCGAACAGCTCAGTTTAGTCAACAACACCATTTCTTGACTTTCCCAAAGCCCTTAATTTTATTCAAGGAAAAGAATTGAAATCACTATTTTTGAAGCTTCATTTTGGATCAAAGGCGTTTTACCTATAAAGATGAGTACTCAAGAGTTACAAAATATTATAGCAGAATGGGAAAAAGGAAACGAACAGCCTTTCCAAAAGCTTTTCCGTAAACTCTATAATAAAACCTTCCCTTCTATAAAAAAGCTAACCAAATCCAGCACCACTGCTGAAGAAGTCTTTATGGAGGGCATACACACCTTTCTTGAGCACTTTTTTATTGCAAAAAAAACACCACCTCAAAATACTTTCAGCTATTTCTACAGGATATGTCGTAATGTTTGGTTTGACAACCACATCAAACAAAAGCACCCACACCTTTATAATGACCAAGTTGAAATAGCAGATGAAGAAGAGCCTCTAAAAACCAGTGATGATAATGCTAGCCACTTAAAAAAAGTTGCCTGGGCCAGAGCTATCGAGCAATTAAAAGGGCTTTGTAAGAAAATATTCCAGCTTCATATCGAGGAAGGCCGCAGATTGAAAAGTCTATGGCAGGAATTAGGTTTCAATAACTATCAAAGCCTTGTACAGGCCAATTATCGCTGCAAGAAAAAGCTTACGCAAGCAGTATTGGAAGAATATGAGATATTAACAGACGATTAAGCTTATGTTTTAAATACAAATTGACATTCGCATTATGCCTGTTTTTGTTTCCATCTCCATATCCCCCCTATTGCTCCCAGACCTAAAATCAGGCTTATTAAGACAGTTTCCCATAGGCTGTTTCTTCCTTCTATAATTTCATCAATCTTACCAAACTGAACAAATGAACTCCAATAATATGGATGTATCATATCGGGATCGGCTTGATTTAAATAAGCTATTTTAGCTTCTTTTAAAGCCATATCTTTGGGTAATCCAGCCATCAACTTTTCGTAATAGGAAACCATCTGAACAGCAGTAGCATAATCATCTACCGCCCAAAGACTAGTCAATAAACTTTTCCCTCCTGCTTGCATAAACCCTCTGGCCAAGCTCATTACTCCTTCTCCTTTTAACAACTCACCAACTCCTGTATTACATGCACTTAACACTACTAATTCAGCATTGAGCTGTATAGTAGCAAGTTCGTGTTGAGAGATATTGGAATCTGTAAAAAACACGCGATTCAATTCAGCGGCTTTTTCATTCACACACGCATGCGTAGCCAGATGAACAATATTATAGTGAGGTGCTTCTTTTAAAAAGTTGGTCAAATGAGCATCATTGCCCAGACAAGCTTTACCACCTAACAATTCACTTATTTTACTTACCTCTTCTCTATTAAAACGCAAATTGGAGAGTTCACTGTCGATACAATCTCGACTGGCTTGTAATTTTGAATGCTCAAATTGAGGCGCAAAACCGATAAAACTATTCTCAGCAGCCAGTTTTTTGCCATGTTGATTTTGCAATCCCATCAGTCGAGCAGAATACTGATAACACAGTGCATATTCTTTTAATAAATAAGATAAACTATTGATAGAATAATTTATTCGGTTACTCTCAGCGGAAGCCGTCAGTAATAATTCAAAAGGCAGATTGGAAAGGCTTGCATCTGGTATAATAATCAGGCGATCAATTCGCTTATCCAGATGATTTATACCTACTTTCAAAAGAGCATTGTATAAATCATGTGCCGTCTTTGTAAATGCCTGATAATCTTCCAGTTTTTCATCATAAGCTGGTGGAGCGGAAACGTGTTCTCTCAACAACAATACCTGATCTGATAACTGAGCTGCATCTGTGTTAACCGGATATACCTTTAAATCCTTTTTCGTAATGAAAAAAGCATAGCTATTCTGCTCCCCTACAGCAAACTCTATCAATGCCATTTTTCCATTTAAATGGCTACGGACATTATCAAGTGTCAATGTTTCGTTTCCTGCTTTCATTTGGAAATAAGAAGGATATTCACGTTCCAATTGCTGACTGATGGCAAGATATTGCTCTTTTAATTCAAAAACCTGGTTTTCGAATTTTTGAATATTTTCCTGAGAAACTTCTTTTTTTTGTTGTTCCTCCAATAAATTCTTTTCACTATATATGAGAGCAGTACGGATGCTTCGTTCTTCTTCCAATAGGGAATCTGGAATCCCTGCCAGGCTTTTGGCACGCTCACTGGCCATTGATTCATAAAGCGTTTCTGCTTTATTAGCTTCCGCAAAAAGAAAAGCTTGTTCTAAATAAACGGCATCCTGCTTAAGGCGATGTAGTGCCAAACTAACTTCAATTGCTTGTTCATATACAGGTGCTACTTTTTCAGCAAAATCGAATTTAGAATCTTCAATCAAATAACCTTGACGTACATTTTTAATGAGTTCTATAATCAATTGATGAGTTTCTAATGCTTTTTCTAAAGCTCCTTGATCTTCTTTTTTACTTTTTGAATAGTGATATAAAGCAGTCGCTTTTGTTTGTAAAATCTCAAAGGCAACAAGTTTATCTCCCAATTGATTCACTAAAGGATTATCCCATTTTGTATTAGCTTGAAAGTCCAAGCTTATTAACTCTAAGGCTTTTTGATACTGCTGAAAAGCAATTTCCCACTGCCCTTTTTCTACATAAAAATCCCCCATTGCCGCTTCCGTCAGTGCCATGCTAGGGTGACGTTCGTAAAGGCTATACTCTTCATGTGCAGCCTGTTTAGCAGCTTCAAAATAGAATTGGGCTTTATCAAATAAATCTTCTTTCAAATAAAAATGACCAAAACTAAGATAGGATTGGTAAGCCATCAAAAGTCCAGGATATTTCTCATGTATAGCAACTGCTTTATCAATATAATAATTGGCCTTTTGCTGGTCTCCCAATTGAGCATACAAGTCTACCATCCCTTTGTATACCAGTCTTTCCGTTTGCTGATAAAATTGCTCTTGGGGCAATTGCAAATGAATCTTTAAGCTTTGCAGATAATAATCTAAAGCCTGATCAATTCGTCCTTGTCCTTTATAACAATCACCAATGTGCATCAATATGCGGGCCTCAGGGTGTTGAGTTTCACCAGAAGCAATGCTTTTATAGGTTTGCAGAGCTTGTTCAAGATAAGAAATGGCTAGTTTATAATCTCCTTTCGAATAATAAAATGAACCTATATTTTCCTGTGTTATTGCTATGGCCTCCTTGTTCTCTTCTTTCTCTTTCATCAATTCCAGAGCCTCTTTCTGCAATTTGATAGATTGCTCATAATCCCCCATAGATTCCACTGATAGGGATTTGATTGCAATTGCCACACTATAGTTAAACGACTGCTCTAATCCATATTTCTTTCCTATAGCCAGGGCTTTTTCAGCAATTTTTGAAGCTTCGATATAGTCCCGTTGGTAATAATAAACAACACTAATTCCATTAAGGCAGCCTATATAAACCTCCCAACATTCATGTTCCTCCAGTAAATTCAAGGTTTCTGTAAGTACTTCGAGAGTTTCTTCATACTTTTCTACATTGTTTACATCAATGTTCTTCAACACCTCATCACCATCCTCACATGTAAAATGCTCCCCTGTATTTTTTCCAAAAACAGGCATAATAAATAAGCAAAAGCAGATAGCTAGTTGCCACCTGCTTTTACAGAAAAATCTATGATATTTCTTATGTTTAGAAACCTTCATTATCGCTTTTGAATTCAAAAAGTTGACCAGCTTAAATATTCAAACGTACAACAAAATTTCTGGTATACTGGTTTGAAGCCGGTTTTCCTTGAATCTCAACGATACCCCTACTGTCTATATTCTTTGTTTCAACACCTTTAAGGTTTGTACTTCATCTCCTTTCAGCAAACGAATAAAATAGATCCCCGAAGGCCAGTCACTTGCTGAAAAAGACCAACCAAAATCTCCTCCTCTATCGTGTGTTCTAATCTTTCTGGCAACTTCTTGTCCCTTAGCATCCAAACATATGATACTCACCTCATCTGCCTGTTCAAGACTATAGTCTACTTGTATAGCCGTTTGGAAAGGATTAGGGTAAGCCAGGAACGTATTATTAGAAACATTGTTTTCCTGATCAACTTCTTCTGATGCTTCAGAATTATCCAGAAAGTCCAAAGGCATACCTTCTGCACAAGCATCGGAAGCTGAATTACAACAAACGTCTTTGACTACAGTTTCCAGTTGTGCATTTCCATCTGGTGAAGGAATCTCAAATATAAGAGGTGGAAATAATGTAGCATGCCCCCCAATCGGATAAGCACTGGTATTCGTTGGTTGAGCAGGAGGTGTTTTGCCTGTAGCGTGAATACCTGTTATCAATTGATACTCGATATTGTACTGAAATTGGCTATTATAGACGTCATCACAATATTCCTCTACCGACACATTGACATCAAAAGTAACTTGATTGACCACAGCACCATCTTCTAACTCTACATTGTATTCAATTATAGAATTGGTGGCGACATTTGTAGTGCCAACATGCTGACCATTGCCAATGTTATAATAAAATCTCATTGCAGGATAGGGTGTAAGGTCAATGATATTATTAGCAAATCGAACTCTAAGTTTAAATCTTATTTGATTATCTAAGTAAGTTAAAGCGACACAATCATCATTTGTAAAATCGCATCCCATAGAATTTTCCCAATTCACTCTAACAGGAGGATTAATCGATGCTGTAGAAGTAGTGGTAAATGCCATCAGGCAAACAAACATGCTTAATGCGAATTGCGCGTAAAATTTAAAAATTCTCATCTTTTTTGTTTTAATTATCTAACGTACCTGTGTAATGAGCTTCAAAACTCATCACTTAAAAATGTTCTTTCATCCTTATGACTATGGATTAAAAAAACATAACATGCCTGGTGATAACAAAAAAGAATTTCTCTTTAAAACAAAACGACAACCAATTAGTAATCAGCTTATTACAATGTTTATTTTTTCCATTTTTTTTCACTAAATATCCACTGCAATAGCTCTACGAACTGTCTAATCCCACTGCGATATTATACTTGTGACCTAATAAATAAGAAAAAGCAGATAGCTAATTGCCATCTGCTCTTATTAAGAAACCGATGATATTTCTTCTGATTAGAAACCTTCTTTATCGTATTTGAATTCAAAAAAATTGACCAGCTCTGTCCTTTAAACGCACAACAACATTTCTAGTAGGATACTTAAAGCTGTTTTTTTTAAATCCTCAACGATACACTTGTTTTCTATATTCTTTGCTTCAAGACTTTTAAAGTTTGTACCTCATCTCCTTTCAGTAAACGGATAAAATAGACACCTGAAGGCCAATCGCTTGCTGAAAAGGACCAGCCAAAATCTCCTGCCCTATCGTGGGCTCTAATTTTTCTGGCAACCTCTTGCCCTTTAGCATCCAAACATAGGATACTCACCTCACCTGCTTCCTTAAGACTATAGTCTATTTGTATAGCCGTTTCGAAAGGATTAGGATAAGCCAGGAACGTATTCTTAGAAACATTGTTTTCCTGATCAACTTCTTCTGATGTATCAGAATTATCCAGAAAATCTAGAGGCATATCATCGGGTGTACAAACATGAGATGCGTTACAACATATATATTTGGGAATCGTCACTAGTTGAGCATACCCGTCTGGTAAAGGAATGTCGAATACGTTAGGGGGAAATAAATTAGGATGATCACCAATCGGATAAGCACTGGTATTAGTTGGTTGAACAGGAGGTTTTTTACCTGTAGTGTGAAGGCCTGTTATCAACTGATATTGAATACTGTACGTAAATTGGCCATCATTAACATCATCACAGTGTTCTCCTACAGATACATTGATATCAAAAAATACCTGCTTAGCTAGTGTTCCATCATCTAGAGTTACCTCTGTAATCATAGAGTTAGTAGCAACACCAGTAGTACCAACATGCTGACCATTGCCAATGTTGTAATAAAACCTCATCCCTGGATAAGCTGTAAGATCTGTTACTCCATGAGCAAAGCGAACTCTAAGCCTGAATCTTATTTCATTATCTGTATAAGGTAAAGCAATGCATGGCTCGTTTGTAACATCACACCCCATAGAGTTAAACCAGTTCACTCTTACGGGAGGATTAATTGATGCTGTAGAAGTAGTGGTAAATGCCAGCAGGCAAACAAACATGCTTAATGCGAATCGCGCAGAAAGTTTAAAAATTCTCATCTTTTTTGTTTTAATTATCTAACGTACCTGTGTAATGAGTTCTTAGAGTATATTTAAAAGTCACACTTCGGCGCATTTGAAGCAAATATTGTCCTGTACTATGTTATTTTTTTCGCCGAATTGCCCGCATTCGACTACAAAAAATGCCTTGTCCAGAATAACATTTGCATACAACTGCACTCAAAAGCAAAATTCAAACATACTCTTAAACTCATCACTTAAAAATGTTCTTTCACCCTTATGACTATGGATTAAAAAAACATAACACATTTGGTATAGTGATAAATAAAACTTTTCTCCCTAAAAAAACACAAACAACTAACAACCAAGCAATTAAGACCCTTCAATTTTTTCTAATATTTTTTCCGCCTGAGTAGATGTAGCATATTGGTCTGTAAGAATGCGTTCCAGATAACTTCTAGCCTGTTCTACTTCCTCCAATTCTAAATGAATCAAAGCGGCATACCAGAGAGCATGGCCTTTTTTTCTGTCTTTTTCACTTTGAATGATCGCTTCCATCTCAATCAAAGCTTCTTCTTTTTGTCCAAGCGCATATAGAGACAAACCTCTTAATAATTGAGCATCTTCCAGATAGGGTATTCCAACAGCAAACGTATCTAAAACCATTATTGCATCACTATAAGCTCCACTGGAATAGTCATCAAAGCTCTCTGTTAATAATGAGCGGTAATAAGCATCCGGGCTATCTTCAGTACTCCTGTTATTAGAATAATTAAGAGTTGGGCTAATCGGCCAGGCTTCCTGAGCAAGTGCTATTGGAGAAATAGGCTCTTCCTTTTCAATAAAAGAAAAATCATCTGACAACAAGAAAAAACAAGCAATAATAGCAATACTTAAGCCCGCAGCCACCATCAAACGGCGATAAAGCTTCTTACTTTTATAAGTTCTTAAATCATCTTTCCACCTGGTAATCTGTTCTGCTTTATAGCCATCATCATAGGCTTGATCAACCATTCCTTTTACCTGCCTGTAAGCTTTAAACTTCTTTACAAAAGATGGATCTTCATTTATTTTTTGCTCAAAAGCATTTCTTTCTTCAGCTTCGAGTTCTCGAGAAAAAAATCTCAATATTAAGTTGCTGTCTTTTTCAGGGCTCATCAATGTCGTTCTTTATTCAAAATAGTAAAACCATACTGAAGGGAGTATATCTTCCTTAGTTCTAAATTAAAAAAGTGCCTGCTTTTGCCGAAGCAGTAGTCACTATCTTGATACAAGTAGAAATTGCAATAATCACAGTAAAATCTCCAAACAAATTTTAGATGATCTTGCCTGTCACTATATATGACTGTAAAAACGAATTACATAACAAAATTCCTAAAAATATTTTGATTTATTCTTAGATAGGAACTCCTTATAGAAGAATTAAGGTTATTATTTCTTTATTCTATCATTACCTTTTTTACTATCATTCTCTGGTGAGTATTTAGGTAAATCAAGTATAAACCAACTGGTACATCACTTAAAAAAGCTGTATTGCCCTATCTGATTTAGTATATCCAAATTGAATAGGCTCCCCTATTGCATTGAATATTAGTAAATTTGTTTTCATGCTTTATATTTTATGCCTAGCTACAGGATGAATGCCCTGTATTTATTACTACTTTTTCGCCCACCTGAAAGCGCCAATATTTTTTCCGTTTTCGTTTAACACGCTTATCACATATAGGCCAGATGGAAGCCCATCTGTATTATAGGAACTCCCCTTCTGATAAGTATATTGCCTGACAAGTATTCCTTGACTATTCCATAATAAGACCTGTGAAGCTTCCTTTATTTGCGTATAAATACCAAACGAAGCATAGCCGGGATTAGGAGTAATATAAGTGTCAGATACAGCCTCTTGTTCAGATGTAGAAGTGGCCGTACTGGATATATCAAAAATACTAAGCCTCCCAATTAGTTCAGATGTAGATAGATGAGCAGGAATCCCGATCGCTATTATCTCTCCATCAGAAGATAAATCTATCGATTGCCCAAAACCATCATTAGTTGTTTGACTTGAGAAAGTATTTATACTCTCAAAACTATTGTTGTTTTGTAGTTCAAATACGTGGCAAATGCCACTACTCTCTGGAGTTACACTTTGAGAAGAAGAAGCTGCAAAAACCGTAGTCCCATCTTCATTAATAGCAACTGGGCAATGATCAGGAACATCACTATAATTGCTTGAAGTGAGGAGTTCTTCTCCAAACTGTAACCAGGTGTTATCAAGCCGTTGATAAACCACAACAGAATTATGTACATGTTGAGGAAGCAGCGTACTTGTTGGACTGCTTACACTTAAAAAATGACCATCAGATGATAGGGCTACATCTGATCCGAACAAAGCTTCTATTCCATGTTTTGTAATATCGTTGCCTATTTGGTTCCAGGCGTTTCCAGATCGCTGAAATACCCGCACAAGGCCCGGCATGGAGGTTCCTCCCCCCAAACCTGGAGCGCCTACTGCAAGTGTATTAAATTCTGCAGAGATATCCAGCGTATATCCAAAACGTTCGCCCTGATTATCACCATAAATGGAAGCGCCCATTCCGAGCCAGTCGCCATCTAAAAAGGCATAGGTATCAACACGTCCACCAGCATCAATATTCGTATCATCGAAAGGCGCACTAACAACCAGAAATACTCCATCTGCTGATAAGGAGATATCATAGCCTAGCTGAGCATTATCGACTGTACCTGTAATAAAACTTCCTAAAGGCTCCCAATCTGTTTTATTAAATTGATATACACTGAATCCTCCTCTGGGTATGCCATCTATCTCAGTAAGTGGCGCTCCCACTGCCAGTCGCGTCCCATCAGCAGACAGGCTTAAGGACCATCCTAATCCTCTGGCAGCATTTTCTACGATTACCTGGCCTTTTGGGATCCAGCTACCTTCGAAATTTTCAAATACATATACTTTACCACTATTAGAATATTCTCCATCACCATTAGGAGCACCTATAGCTACTATATTTCCATTTGCAGACAGTGCGGTTGAATAGCCAAACCATTCATCAGCACCGTCACTTCCGATAAGTTCACCAATTTGAGTCTGGCCTATCAGGTTAAGAGATAGTGTCATGAACAAAAATATCGTTACAGTTTTCATAGGGTTAAATTTTAACAGGTAAGAAATATTACTTCTGTTTTTAGATAATAGAATACATCGGATATTATACTTAATCTACCATGTCATCAATAACTATTAAGTCATTGCCGCCATTTCCTCCTTTGACTTGTTTTTGACCAGTTTCTTCAAGAATCTGTACCTGCTTCTTTTTCAAATCCTTAATACTTTGCTTTTTCATTTTCTTGTATTTTAGTGATTAAACATGCTTCAAGGTGCTATTATGTCTATACATTTCATGGTCGAATTTCCGTAGCATCAGAGTTTATTGCTGACAGTGTTTTTTGAACTTCCGGATGGTATTTAGAAACCCATACGTCAGCTTGAAGCTGGGGCACGGAACATAAGCAAGAGGTTCGATTTAGAATACGTTGCCTTCTATACTTCGCTCAACGGGAGCGTTTCTACAATAAGCATATCCTATCAAAGCTACTAGCCCTGACAAACAGGTCTATATTTTTTGATTTTCTCGTATTCGTCGCAGAGGGTTTCCGCTATGCCATAGCTCTCAGTTACTACTCAGAAGTGTAAGTATCGTTAAAAAGACAATTGTGATATAAAGGCTTATACTTTTCAAATTTCATGGATTATTTCGAGAACAATCCAAATGTGCAACTCATTTTTTCTTTAAATGATTCTACTTTATGAATGTGCTTAACAGGCCTTGAATTGTGGAACTGAGTTTCCGAAAATTTTATATTTTACATTAGATTTTTTGTAAAAAATCTTCTTAAAAAGAGTTGTCAGAGAAGAGTTTCGCCTTAGTTAGTGATAATAAGTAAATCTTAAAGAACTACTTAGAGCCTTTTGAAATAACACTTGTCGAATGAATGAAAAAGCTAAAAATTTAATTTCAAAATATTTTTCCAAGGATTTGAACGACCAAGAGCGGGCGGATTTTGAAGATAAACTCAATACCGATCTTGATTTTGCCAGAAGTTTTAATCAACGCCGTGAGATTGAAGCGATGGTAAATCAGGTATTTGATGATGGTTCCAAAGCAGAAAGAATAAGCAACTGGACAACAGATTTAGTCGACTATAAAAAACAAAAAAATCGCCAGCGTTTCATCATTTGGGGGGGAATTGTTTTATCTATCATTCTTTTAGGCGGATATCTTATCAAGCAGCATACAAAACAAGAATCTTTGCGTACTCCAATCGCATTAAGCCATGAAGCCTGGCGGAATAGCCCTGGCATTAACTATGCAGATTTACGAGGAGACGCCTCTCAAACTCAGAGTGAATATCAAAATTTAATTGTTAGTGCTTTTCAGGAATATCGAGACCAAAGGTATTCTGACGCCATTACTATTTTAGCTAACTATAATACTGCTATGCCTTACTATGAGGATGCACAACTCATTACAAGCCTTTCTCAACACGCACTAGGACAACAAACAGAAGCAATTCAATCAATTAACAATATACTACAATTGCCTAATAGTAAAATTAGAGGGCAAGCTCTCTGGTATGCTGCTTTAATGCATCTAGAACGCAATGAGGTAAATACTGCTAAGCGCTATTTGAATGAAATAACTGAAAATATATATCCGACTTCTGCTCAGGCAAAAAGCCTTTTGGAAAAACTCAACCCTCCACGAGATTGATCTGCTTTTTGTATATTACCTATGATTGACCACTCCTATTCAACATTGCCTCAACCATGAATAAGTTTCTTCTCATTCTTGTAATTGCTCTATTCTTTGGAAGCCATTCGATAAATGCTCAATCGACCAATTTATCGACCGCTTTATCACAAATAGATACTATTGAAATACTCTCTGACTCTTTACGCTATACAGATGCCATCTGTTATGGTGAAGAATTAGTTGATTTCTTCGATACCACCTCCTACAATGATAAAAATACTGCATTAGGAAATATTTATAACAAGGTAGGCTATGCTCACTATCTAAGGGGAGAATACGAAATAGCCAAGCAATATTATTTGCAAACGATATCATTATTTCCCAAAGCATCTCCTGTTGCTCCATTAGCCAAAGCCTACTTTCTGATTGGGAAATCTCACTTGGATGTCCTCCAATTTAAACCAGCAGATGAATATCTAAATACAGCCCTTAAGATTGCTCAGCAACTTCCTTCCTCTCCCAATTTTATTGAAGCCTCTGCTCTTGGAAACCTGGGCGCTTCTCATATACGGAAAGGTAATGTAAAGGAAGGCGAACAATATTGCTATGATGCCTTAGCTCTTTTTACTCAATTGAAAGATACTATCCATATAGAGGCATTTGATATCTATAGAAACCTTGCTTCTCTAAAGACTCATCAATACAAAGAAGATGAAGCCATTATATTAAAAGAAAAAGCCCTAGCTGTTATTAACCAGGTGCATAGGAGCCATCCGTTCAGGATCACTTTGCTGATGAATATTGGCTATCATTATATAATAGTAGGTGAATTTGATAAAGCACACCGTTATCTTGGAGAACTCTTAAATATCACTATCGAAAAGTATGGAACTGAGTCTGCTCAAACAGCAAGGGTATATACTCGGTATGGTTTGCTATACTTTGAACAATTTGATTATGCAAAAGCAAAGTATTACTACAATAAAGCTCTGGAAATCCACTTAAAAAGTACTCGTTTTGCAGGTAATGAACTTAGCTTAAACTACTATGGCATTGCCGAAGTATTTAGAAAGCAGGGGGACTATGAGAAGGCTATTCTATACTATCAAAAGGATTTAGCACTACTCAAAAGCGCCTTGGGAGACAAGCATTTTTTCATAGGAGATTCTTATATGTCACTAGGCAGTGCTCATCTAGCAAATGATCATCCAGCACAAGCTCTATCTCTTTTTGAAAAGGGAAATGAAATTTATGAAATAAACAATGATGAGCCCAGCCAAATAAGAGGATTGCTATTTATGGCCCAGGCATACTTAAAGCTTCACAGGTACGATGAGGCAATTATTGCTCTTCAAAAACTACAAGCATTCAGCATGAGTCATAAAGAACGTGCAACAGCTCTCCTTCATCTGGGCAAAGCCTATGACGCTAAAAAACAATATCTACTTAGTATAGAGCAATATCAAGAAGCGATAAAAGAAGCTTCCCTACATTATAAAAACCCCAATGACCTTGCAGCAGATATCTATATCAATATGTCAGAAGCATATCTCCATCAAAAAAATTGGGAACAAGCAAAAAATTGTCTGGATACCGCAGCTTCAAATCTTAAGTACGATTTAAAAAATCCGTTACAATTTGATGGTGTAATCCACCCTTTGACACTATTTTCCCTTTTCACTACTAAATCTCAATACCTAAAATATAAATCACTCTCCGATGAAGCATACCGAGATACACTTCGTACGCATTATCAACAAATGCTGGCACTTGTTAATCATATTCAAAATAATATAGCTGAATCTGCCTCCAAACAAAAACATATTGCCAATTCTTATACATTCTTTGAAGCCGCTATTGCCAATTTGATAGAAATAGGTACTCTTGATGCACTAGAAGAAGCATTTGATTTAGCAGAAAAAAGTAAAAGTGTCACGCTCGCTGAAAACTTAAGACTAAGCCAGGCATCAGCTATTGCGGGTATTCCTCAACATTTACTCGACAAAGAATATGAACTTAATAGCCGGCATTCTTATTATCAACATAAGCTCCAGGAAGCGAACAACGATGAGCAACATTCTCCAGATAGTTTAGCTCGTCTCTACCAGGATTCTGTTTTCAATATCCAGAGATCAAAAGAAAAGCTCATTGCCCAATTTGAGAACCAATATCCTACCTATTACAATTTAAAATACAATCAAAATACCATCACTATTAAGAATATTCAAAAACAACTTTCTTCTGATGACATGTTACTTGAATATTTTGTAGGAGATAGTAGCCTTTATGCTTTTGTCATTCAAAAAGACAAGCTTTCTTTCAAAAGAATAAAAAAAGACTTCCCTTTACAAGAGTGGATTGTACAGTTGAGAGATAATACTTATGGTTACTGGGTCAGTTTTGAAAAAACAGATAGCACTTATCTGGCTAATAAGCAGCAGTATTGCAAATCTGCCTATCAACTTTATCAACGCCTCATACGTCCAGTAGAAGATCAACTTACTAAAAACATTCTCATTATTCCAGATGGGTTATTGTCACTACTCCCCTTCGATGCACTACTTAGCCAGGAAGCTTCTTTTATCCTGGAATATGTCGATCTTCCATATTTAATCAAAGACCATACTATCAGTTATGACTATTCAGCCTCCATTCATTTTAAACGGGAAAAAAGGAAAAAGAAAGCAAAAAACACATTTCTAGGATTTGCCCCTACTTTCGAAAAATTACAATTTACAGTATCGCGCCCTGTTGAAGCAATAAGGAGTGATCTAAATTATCTAGTATATAATCAGCAGGAGATACAACGGATCAATGAAATTTTTGACGGCAATATTTATTTGGAAAAAGCTGCTACTAAGGATCAGTTTTTATCCCAGGCTGAGCAGTATCAATTGATTCATTTAGCTACTCATGCTAAAGCGAATGAACAAGTTGGAGATCATTCCTTTCTCGCTTTTACTGAAAAAAAAGATTCTACTGTTTATAATGACCGCCTTTATGTACATGAATTATACAATCTTGACCTAAAGGCCGAAATGGTAGTTTTAAGTGCTTGCGAAACTGGTTTAGGAGAGCTCAAAAAAGGGGAAGGAATCGTCAGCCTGGCTAGAAGTTTCACATTTGCTGGTGCTCAAAGTGTAGTCCCCTCCCTGTGGCAAGTTAATGATCAGACCACCGCAAACTTTATGGCTTCTTTTTATCAGGCGATAAAGGAAGGAAACACAAAAAGTAAGGCTCTTCGCATTGCAAAACTGGAAAGCCTTCAGTCTCCTCAAACAGCAGCTCCTTTTTTTTGGGCTGCGTTTATCCCCATTGGCGATATGTCTCCAATAAACGACTACCTTTTTATAGGGCAGCCATGGTGGTTTTGGTTTGTCTGTTTATTCGTAATTACCACATTTGTTGGCATTCTTTTGAGGAAAAGAAAAAAACCAAGTCCTCACTAAGTACAGTTAAATGAGAAAAGCTGAGTATTGTCAGCGTAATGATTTCGGAGAAATCGCATCAATAACAGAATATGCGACTTCATCCGAAGTCTCTACCTATTTTTTCAGTATTAACAAAGCACGAGTACTTTGAAAGTGAGAAACGATGAGAGAGGTGCCTATTCATTTTGTGGTTAATCTCTGCCTGCTGTTAAGACTTTGGCAGGCGGGAAGGCAGAGGTGCCTCCGCATAGTAGCGCTACGCAAAAGGTTCTCCAACTGAAAGTAAGTGCAAAAGACACTACGGATTAGTCGTTTTTTTTAATACTTAACAGAGCACTATATGAGACATGATCATAAAAGCCGGGCCACATTTAAAAATACATCTCTCCTATTGGAAGACAAGCTTAAGGTTTCTCCATTCTTTAAGGTAATATAACCATTCTTCGAGCGGCCGTAACTCTTTAAGTATTTCATATTGATGAGATGAGAACGATTGATTCTAAAAAAACCACGGCAGCTTTCCAACATCATTTCTATTGTACGCAAAGGTTTAGAAACAATCATTTTATCATCATTCTTCAAATATAAAATGGTATAACTCCTACTAGCTTCACAACGAATAATATCTTCTATATCAACAAAAGAATATCCATTCGATACAGGCAATGTTAATCGCTGTTTACTATCCAGTGAAGCCGATACATTTGACTGATGATGTTTCTCGTATTTTTTAATTCGGCTTTCTGCCCTAGATAGCGCCTCTTCCACCTCTTTAGTCTCTAATGGCTTCAGTAGATAATCGGCCATTCCCATCCGAATAGATCGGATGGTGTAGTCTCGAGAATTGGCTAGTACAATTGCCTGAAAAAAAGAAGCATCTGGAAAATAATTATTGAGCTGTAAAAAATCCTGATTGGAAGAATCAATATCCATTAGTACCAGTTGAGGCTTTAAAGCGGCAATACTGGCCACTGCCGTAGTTAGTTCGTCTGACGCCCCTACAATTTCTATGTTTTTAAATTGCTTCTGAGTCAACTGCTGTATTGAATTGCTACTGCGCCTTTTTCCGGCTAAGAGAAACGTGCTTAGGATCATGTGTATAAAGTGTTATTTTAGAATTAGTTTCCATGAAGCTTAAAATCGGGCTTCGAATCAATTAAATTAACGCTCTATACATTACACTAGCGTTTCAAAAAAAATAACGCTGTTTTCTCCTATTTTTTATAGTTTTTTTTCGCACCAGTAAATTATTCTCTTATTTCCGACAGAGGGTCTGCGCTTTGAAGCACTCTTAAAGCTTCTTTTACCATTGGGTCATTTTCATTCCAAAGGCTATAAAAACCCTCATCACCAAAGAGGTGTTTTGCTACTCTAGCTTTAATATAGGCCTGCAATTCTACGGCTGCTTCATAGCTTAAATCAGAAGCGACAGAAACAGCACCTTCTTCATGAGCATAGTTGATAAAATCGGTAAAGAGTGCATCCGAAATATGGAAATCACGGCTAAACTGAGGAAGGCTATATTCCTGTAAGCCCTTTCTATTTTCGTCCATATAGCGAAATACAAACTGGGGGATATATTGTCTCAATTCCTGGTATCCATCCTCCATCAAAGTCGTGTCTATTGGTACGAAGATATCAGGCATTATTCCACCACCTCCAAATACAACCCTTCCATTATCCGTAAAGTATTGAGTAGAGTCAGCAATCGTCATTTTATCTTTAGATTCCATTTCTCCATTTTCATATCGCGCTACTAACTCACTTTCATACTCATTAATATCATTGTAATCTTTTTGAATAGAACGGCCAGAAGGTGTATAATATCTCGCAACGGTAAGTCTCAATGCAGAACCATCTCTAAGTTTGTACTGCTCTTGTACCAAACCTTTACCAAATGACCGCCGACCAATAACAATCCCTCTATCGTGATCTTGCACTGCCCCAGCCAAGATTTCACTTGCAGAAGCAGAACCTTCATCTATTAATACAACTACATCATCTAACTCGTAAAAAGCACGCCCCGTTGATTCATATTCGGTTCTATTTACAGAACGGCCTTCTGTGTATACCAGCAAAGAACCCTTATCATCAAATAGCTGGCTTAGGATATTCGTAGCTTGCTGCAAATACCCTCCAGGATTGTGCCTCAAATCGATCACCAAATCCTTCATTTTATGCTTTTCTGATAAGGTCTCTACCCCTTTCATAAATTCTTCATAGGTCGTAGCGCTGAAGCGATTTACTTTTATATAACCCGTTATATCATCCAGCATATAAGCCACATCGACACTATTCATTGGTATTTCATCTCGCGTAATGGTAAAACGCATCATGTCTTTACTTCTACCTCTCAAAATACCTATTTCTACCTCGGTTCCCTTTTCCCCTCTCAACATGGAAATAACATCTTCCGTATCCATGTTTACACCAGCAATAATAGAATCTTCAATAGCTACAATTTTATCTCCTGCCTGTATTCCTACTGCTTCAGATGGCCCACCTGCCAATGGAGCAACAACAACAATCGTATCATCCAATGACATAAATTCTATTCCAATGCCATCAAAGTTACCTTGCAATTGTTCATTGACCTGTTGTAGTTCTTCTTTTGTAATATAATTGGAGTGAGGATCTAATTTGGCCAACATTTCATCAATCACTTCTTCCATTAAAGCTTCCCGATCTACATCATCGACATACTTTGCTTCAATATATCGAATGATTTCCTCTATTTTCCCTTGCCCAGGTGTCTGTATAGGCAAATCATTTGCTTCTACCACCACAGAAGGAGTGCTCGACTGCATGCGCATTCCTATCAGAATACCACCTACCAATACTACTGCCAACAATAGTGGAAACCATACGCTTATACGCCTTGGAGAATTTTGATCTTGATGCATTATACTATTGAGATATATCCTGTAGTTATTATAATTTTATGTTCTTCTTTGACAACTCCTTTTGTAAGCCATCGACCAACAAAAACAGGATAGGCTGCGCCTAGCTGGATAATTTTGACTGGAAATGATTCAGGTAGAAAGCTTACAACCTATACAATTAGTGCCCTCACCTAGATTACTCGCCTCAAATCAAAGGGTTTATCAAAAAACATTTATTCTACGTTTATACAAATGTAAGTAATTTAATGTTGAGCATTTCCATAAGATTTTATTCTTTTCGCTTTGTGACTTATTCTAAACTCAACGTCAAAAGCATGATTACATTAAACAATTCAGCTTTAAGCTTATCAATTGTGATATTTTAAATAGTGTAAAACGCTACTAATGAGTAGATTTTTTTCATGAACTAACAATTTTAGCTGAAGCTTGGAACTTATCAGTGAAACTTTTTCTTGCATAAGTAGAATAATTGACAATACGAAACGTTTGGTCATTTTTTTTATACCCATTGCAATAACAAATGTACTGACGAAGTTCATTGATTATCATACACAAAGGAAACTACCTGAAACAGAGAAGGCTACATCTCCGTATAAAAGGTAAAAACCGATTCTAGTTGAAAATCAAATCTCTGCACCCATGAGAAATATCCTAATCTTTGCAGCCCTGTTGACAAGCCAACTTACTCCTGCTCAACAACGATTTGTAGGAGGCGACATTTCCGGCTACTACGATTGGTTCCATGAGCGTTCCCAGGTTAATGATCTATACACCAATCACTCTACCTTATATATATTTACTGAAACGGCTACTGTACATCAAGGCCCCTGTCAATCTTCAGCCAAACTGACAGAACTTAGTCATGGCAGCCCTGTTTCCAATATTGCCTACCAGGACGAATACTACCTCCCTGAAGATGAAATTAACGGATACAATGATATTTGGTATCATGTAAGAGGAAAGGATGCTCAAGGCAAATCTTTTGTTGGATACATTTGGGGCGCTGAAATAGCAAAAGGATGGCGAACAATAGATGTGAGTGGGGATGGAAGAGCCGAATTTTTAATGCTGGGAGTTTCAAGTAAAGAACGAAAAGAATTAAAAGATATAAAGGCAGAAATCAGAATCCTATCTGATGGCCAATTAATAGCCATGAAAACCGTACCTGGTTTATGCGTCTTTGAAGAATGTGGTGCAAGCCCTCTTTTGCGTGTATTCAGGACATCACAGGGCTTTACAGTAGTAGAAGCAAGTACTATGACTGTAGGCTGTTGGGCAGGCCTTGAAAAAGCCTTCCATTACTGGGATGGTTCTCATTTGCATAGAGTTTATCATGCAGAGTTCCTTACCAATACAGAGTTTGCTAATGAATCCTTTGTTGTGAATCATACTTCTGGTACTCAGCTTTGCCACTACAGCCATGAAGACGACAATCATATGCCTATATGGTCATGTAAAAATATCAATACCAGTGATGATCGAGTACAGCTTGACCGTGGTTCGGAACCCGCTCTTGCTCTTAGTAAGTAAGTGATAATCCTCAACAAACCTCTTTACAAGGTTCTTAAAACCAAATGAACGTACGTTGCGTGCAAAATAAATGCCCCTTCTTTTAAAAAAGGGAGCAACTTCAAAGGTCACAAAGCAGCAAAGTAAGAACTCTTCTTAGCATGCTTTGTGGCCTTTGTCATTTAGGCCTAGGATACTTTTAAAATGATTTTGCCTTTATTTTTATTGGCTTCTATATAACGATGTGCATCTGCTACATCTTCCCAGTCAAATACAGAATCAACAACTGCTTTTAATCGGCCATCGGTGAAAAGCGGCCAGGCAAAACGCATCAAATCCTGTGATAATTCAACCTTATAGTCCAGTGAACGAGCTCTTAATGTAGATCCATTTATTTGTAGGCGCTTACGCAAAATCGGGATCAGATTTAAAGCTTCTAATTTAGGAGTACCGAGAAAGGCCAGCATCACCATCCTTCCATCTATTGCCAAAGCATTAAGATTTTGTTGCATGTAAGGAGCTCCAATGAAGTCTACAATCACATTTACCCCTTTACCATCAGTAAGCCTTATTACGCTTTCCTCAAAGTTTTCAGTCTTATAATCAATGGCATGCCGGGCTCCTAATTCGAGGCAGAGTTCATGTTTGGCGGAAGAAGCAGTAACGATAGGGATAGCTCCCATTCTATTTGCTAATTGTATAGCAGCAGTACCTACTCCACTAGCACCCGCATGTATGAGAATATGCTCTCCTTCTTTCAATTGAGCAATCCACTGTATTGCCTGAAAAGCAGTCAGAAACACTTCTGGGATAGCAGCAGCTTCTATTAGAGACATTCCATCTGGTACAGGCATTGCCAGTTCTTCATGGATAACGGCATAATTCGCATAACCTCCGCCTCCTAATAAGCCACACAGCTGATCGCCTACTTTCCACTTTGTCACCTTCGCTCCAACAGATTCTACAGTGCCAGCGATCTCAAGTCCCAATATTTCACTTTCACCTTCAGGAGCTGGATACTTGCCCATTCTCTGAAGTGTATCAGCTCTATTTAATGCCGTTGCTGCAACTTTAACTAATATTTCATTGGCCTTAGGCTGAGGTGTCTCACAAGTTCCGAGGTATAATTGTTCAGGCCCTCCAAACTCTTTGATCAATACTGCTTTCATTACTTTATAAATCACAATTTAAATAGATGCCCCATATGATCCTGCTTTGTCTTCAGGTATTGGAAGTTTTCCTTTTGAGGCTTAATAATTAAAGGAACACGATTAACTACTTCTACAGATGAATTCTCCAGAGCTCCTACTTTTTCGGGATTATTGGTTAGCAGATATATCTGGGGAATTTCCAGAGCCTCCAACATTTGTACCGCTAT
The DNA here is from genome assembly GCA_022360175.1 of Chitinophagales bacterium. GTDB lineage: Bacteria > Bacteroidota > Bacteroidia > Chitinophagales > Saprospiraceae > JAKSDI01. The sequence goes on along the minus strand of JAKSDI010000053.1, from coordinate 11,811 downwards.
CCCGTATTGTCTAGCATCCACTTCCAGTCCCAGATGGATATTTGCATCTATTGTATCATGGCCTTCATCCTGAAGATTATACGCTTTCAATTTATTAATGATGCCGATGCCCCTTCCTTCCTGGCGTAGGTACAATACAATCCCCCCTTGTTCTGCTGTCATAGCCAAAGCTTTTGCCAATTGTTCTCCACAATCACATCGCTTTGAACCAAACAGATCACCAGTAATACATTCTGAGTGTACTCTGGTTAATACTGGTTTGGAGGGGTCCATGTTTTCATGTACCATAGCCAGATGAGGCATCCAATCACTCTCTGAGTCAGAAAAGGCAATCATTTGAAAGTTACCCCAGGGAGTAGGTATCATAGCACCTGCCTGTTTTTTAAGAGTAACATTCTTTTTTTGCTCCACTTTTTTTACCATTTATTATGACTGAACGATTAATCTGTTTACCTAAAAAAACCTGACTTATGTCTCCTCTGAAAACCCCATAATACTAGAAAAGTTTCAAGTCTTTTTGACAAAAGGATAGTAGGTGAATGGGTACCAGTTTAAAGTCACTGTTGGAAGAAGTACCAGTTTTGATAAGCAAAGTTAGTATTTTTGAAAGAAGGTCTTATATCTTTGTGCTTTCGTTCTTTAGACCCTCATGATTTTAAACAAATGTTATATGTGAGATTATTACTCTCTCCGATCGTATTCCTTTCACGTAAAACATCTGCTATGGGGTTATCAAAAAAGAAGCATTTTAATTAAGATAATTGTGATTAAACAAACCAGGAGCATCCATGGCCAACCACAAAAAACTACCTAATAGAGCTGAAAGAAGACAAGCACAACAGAAGCGTAAGAAGCTTGGTATTCTTATGGTATTGCTCGCCATTCCTATTGCTGTAGGCCTTATATATTTTGCTATGCCTAAATCACCTACCCCTCCCACTTCAGGACCTCAATTTACTAAACATGGTACACTCTCATTTATAAGCCAGGAAAATCAACAATCCATCAAAACGATTGATATCGAGGTAAAAAAGGATGATTATGAGCGTGCTGAAGGCATGATGTGGCGTCGTTCTATGGAAGATACGCAAGGCATGCTATTTATCATGGATGCCGCCGAGCCTCAAACTTTTTGGATGAGAAATACCTATATTCCACTAGACATTATGTTTGTAAGCACGGATAAAAAAATTCTAAATATCCGTAAGAATGCTCCTCCCCAAACCTTAGACCCTCAAGCTTCAGAAGGTAATGCGCTCTATGTAGTAGAGGTAAATGGTGGCTTCGCAGACAAATATGGGGTAAAAGCAGGAGATACAATAGACTTCAAAACCGACTAAGCCTCCTTCTTACAATTAAGAACACTTTTAATACATTTCATTCCTTTTTTTTGGCTATTCAGTCGAAAAAAATGGCATATGGAGAGAATGGGTAATAATTTGCAGCTATAAATTAATCAACCATTTTATCATGTGCCGTAACAAAAACAAGACACCTCAATCTCCCAGATACAAATTTTATAGCAACCTACGAGGATTCTTTATTTTTAACCTCATAATGATTGTTCTTTATCTGACGGGAAATGGATTTGACTGGTTTTGGAAAATCAGTGCATTTTGGAGTATTGGGCTTGTAATAGGTTATGTGAAGGCCTTTGGAATGCCCGGAGCAAATGGCTGGCTCAGTGACGACTGGCAGGACTGGATGGCAGAACGCGAAGCCAGAAGAGCAGAACAATCAGCTAGTTTTGAAAATAATCCCGGCTGGAAAGATAAAGACCTTGTATAGGCTTTCCCTAAAAACCTTTAACAAATAACAAAGGCGCAATTTGAAAATTGCGCCTTTGTTGTTTTGGACTAATATTTAAATTCACTCATCATTTAAATGGGTCTGCAAACTTGGCATCAGCCATTAGTTCTCTATCCGTTAGTGTATGAAGGAAGGCGATCAAGGCATCTTTTTCATCATCTGATAGATTAAGACGTTTAGGATAAGCAGGGTTTAGAAGATCACGCAGAGTATCATCGAGATTAGCATGCGGCTTGATGCCAGAATTATAATGCTCAACTACTTCTTCTAAAGTTGCAAAACGGCCATCATGCATGTATGGAGCTGTAAGCGCTATATTTCTCAAAAATGGCACTTTGAACTTCCCTTCGTCCTCTTCATTTAAGGTAATATTACCTACTCCTTTATCTTCATAATCTATCTCCAATCCATTATTTGCAACACTACGAGGTGATACAGACATATTAGTACCATGACAAGCTGAGCAATGCTGAATAAACAGGGCTTTCCCTAGATTTTCCTCAGCATTAAACAAAGCAAAATTACCTTCCGCTCCATTTTGGCTAATGTCCATTGCATCATCAAATCGTGTATTTACAGATACCATCGCATTGATAAACTCTTCAAGTGCATCTGTTATCTTTTGTTCTGTAACATTGAAATTCCCATAGGCTTTAGTAAAAAGAATATCGTAATAATCTACACCTGACAATCTAGTCACTAATTCCGACATATCCATCCCCATTTCAATATCATCCTGAATAGTTTGAACGCTTTGGGCGCGAATAGAATGTGCTCTTTCATCCCAAAAAAATTGTTGATTGACTCCGAATAAACTTGAGCCTCCTCCATAAGAAGATTTAAAATTAGGCACCGATCCAAGCGCCAATGAATTGCGAAATGTTAACTCCCCTTCAAAACCTTCACTTAGAGCTTTATCATCAGAAAAGGCTAATTCTTGCTTATGGCAAGATGCACAGGAGACAGCTTCATTTTTCGACAATTTGGTATCATAAAATAATACCCTACCAAGTGTTGCCTTCGCGTCATCAATCGAAGGTGATACCATTCCTATCTCTGACATATGCGCTGGCAGCTTTACAAGATAATCAATCTTATTATTGGGTAAATTGAGTATAGAGCTGAGTGTTTCATATTCATCATCAGTATAAATAGAGTAAGAAACATCAACATTATCCTTCAGACAGGATGAAAGAGTAAAAGCCAGGATCAGGACCAGGGAGAGTAGCGTTTTCGTTTTCATAGACTAAAAATTTAACTAAGGCCTAGAGATATGGTTTCATAACTTGAATGATAAAAATACGGATTTATTGCTTTTAAGGCAAATCCCGTATTGGGTTTAACAATCACTCTAAAGTCCATTGAAAAAGGAAATTTGAGTAACTTCGCAGCAAAAATCAACTTACATGAAACTACTAGACGGAAAAGTAGCACTGGTAACCGGTGGATCAAGAGGTATTGGAGCAGCGATAGTAAAGCGTTTTGCAGAGCAGGGGGCTAATGTTGCCTTCACTTATCGTTCTTCTGCCGAACAGGCTAATGCTTTGGCTGAAAGCTTAAGTACCGATGGAGTGACCGTAAAAGCATACCAGTCAGATGCTAGTTCTTTTGAAGCATCCGAGCAATTGGTAAAAGAAGTATTAGCAGATTTTAGCAAAGTAGATATATTGGTCAATAATGCCGGCATCACTCGTGATACCCTTATGTTGAGAATGACCGAACAGCAGTGGGATGATGTGATACAAACAAACCTGAAATCTATCTTCAATTTAACCAAACACCTGGTACGCCCTATGATGAAAAATCGCGGCGGCAGTATCATTAATATGAGTTCTATTGTTGGTATGACAGGAAATGCCGGACAAGCCAATTATGCAGCATCAAAGGCTGGAATTTTTGGTTTCACAAAGTCCATTGCAAAAGAAATGGGTTCAAGAAATATTCGTTGTAATGCAATTGCTCCTGGCTTTATCGAAACAGATATGACCGATGCACTGGATGATAAAACAAAGGAATCTTATCTAAACAACATCCCTCTCAAGCGCCTTGGTAGAGCAGAAGAAGTAGCAGACGTATGTGTATTCCTGGGTTCAGATCTTTCTAATTATGTATCAGGCCAAACCATTAGTGTTTGTGGAGCATTGAATACGTAAATGGGGGTGTAAAGGTTTAGAGGTTTAGAGGTCAAAGGTATATGAGGTGTAGGGAAAGAAACTACCATTTAAAACTAACAACATGGATAACGATATAAATGCCTTTTGTGAAGCCTTGCTTGAGGAGACTCGCAGAAGGTTATTTAATGAGTCTTTTCCAAGGTTGAAGCAATGTCTAAATACACTTACAGAACAAGAAATCTGGACAAAACCTAATGTGAATTCCAATAGTGTGGGGAATTTAAGCCTGCATCTTTGCGGCAATGCTCGTCAATGGATTATTAGTGGGCTTGGAGGAACTGTAGATGAAAGGTTACGTCAGAAAGAGTTTGATGAAAAAGGCCCAATACCTGTGAGTCAATTAATTGAGCTTATCAATCAATTAGAACATGATATTGAAGAAGTTCTTCAAAAGTTTGGGCCCGCTGATTTATTGAAAAAAAGAAAAGTTCAAACTTTTCAGGAAACAGGGCTCAGCATTCTAGTACACGTTATAGAACACTTTTCCTATCATGTTGGCCAAATCACCTATTATGTGAAATTGCGCAAGGATATTGATACGGGCTACTACAAAAACATGACACTAGAATAGATAAAGGGGAGGGAGGCTTTAGTCTGCCTCCCCAGTTTTTTACTCCTCAATCACCACCATTGCTGCCAATTGTTTTGCAGCCTTTTTCACTCGATTTAATCGTTCATAATTAATTGCATAATCATTTGCGATCACATCTTCTATTCTCTTCAATACACGTATCTGGCACATCTGTTCCAGATGATCCTGGAGAAGGGTAGCTTCCAGGTTAGTATGAAGGATAAGTTCTGAAAAACTGGCAGAACCATGGTTTTTGAGATAATTAATAATAGAATTACTGAAGGGGCTAATAAGTGTTTCTAAAACCGCTACGGCTCCAGTCGACTTATCTGTGTGCAATTTGCTAGGTGTACTCCATGCATTCATGGGCGAAATACTTTTTGTGTCCATAATTGTTTAAAAAATAAAATTACTGGCTTGCCATCCTTCACAATGCATTGAAGATTGTAGAGCTAAATAAATAGCTATAATAATCCTACCTGCCTGATCAAAATGACATTAAAATACAGGGTAGTAAGTAGATTCGCCTTAGCGTATGAATTTTTGAAGTTGGTGGATTGGTCTGTAGCGCCCTAAAAGCGTATTGTAAGGTGGGGGGAGAAGTGCTCAACGAGCTTAGGCAAAGCTAACATATATATTTTTATTTTCCAACTGTATCTGATCATTTTTTACACACACATATAAATAAATCGCCACAAACAACTCATTATCAAATATTTAAAAATTTAATTTTTCTTCCACCTGTAGTTTCACCTTTACTTTTTAACTGCAATTAATAATAAAGTCATTTTGGTATTCCTACTCAAATTATTGATTTTTGAAACCAATAAACCAAAAAACTTCATTATGCCAATTAGAATGGAAAAAGACGACCCTCGCCAGCAATCCGGTGGCGGTGGTAACAGAAATCAAAATAGTAGTGGCGGTGGACTCAGTGGATTGATCCGGTTCCTTCCTTTAGTACTTATGTTTTTATTTAAACGTCCAAAATTAATCATCCCTGTACTCTTGTTAGGTGCGGTTTGGTATTTTTTCCTGGGAGGCCAGGAAGCACTCTCTGGTGGAGCAGCCTATCAAGAGGAGCAAGATTCAGCATTTTCAATGGGAGCTACACTGGATGAGGAAGTATATGACAAAGCACAGGTTTTTGAGCCCGTGAGCTATGGATATGGTGGCCAGGCACAGCTTCCAAGTCAAATATCTCTTGAACGCTATGCCCCCCGCCGCCGTCATCAGGGAAGACAAGGTTCTTGCGTAGGATGGGCCAGTGCATATGCTGCCCGTACTATTTTACAATCACGCACCAGCGGGCAAAACCCAAATAATGTAACATTCAGTCCTTCTTATCTCTATAATCAGATCGCCCTCACGGGATGCCAGGGAGCTTATATGCTGGATGCAATGAAAGCAATGAAACAGAATGGGGGCTTGCCTTTTAATCAATTCCGCTATGATGAGCGTACTTGTTCGAATGAACCTTCTCAAAGCCAGAAACAATCAGGAGCTCAATATCGAATAAGGGGATATGACCGCCTCACCCTTGGTGCCAATAATTATAAGCCGGATATTATAGGGATCAAACAACATTTGGCGCAAGGCAATCCTGTAGTCATTGGTATGATGGTAGGTGGTACCTTTATGAATAGTATGGTAAATCGCAGCCTTTGGCAACCCAATCAGAGAGATTATGGCATGCGGGGGTATAGCGGGCATGCTATGTGTGTGATCGGTTATGATGACAACAAACAAGGAGGAGCATTCCAGATCATGAACAGTTGGGGAGAAGATTGGGGTAATGATGGAATTGCCTGGGTCCGTTATCGCGACTTTGAGCACTTTACAAGAGAGGCATATGGAGTATACCCTACAGCTACACAACAGGACAATAAAAAAATGGCTGTTGAATTTGGCCTACTAGATGTAAACTCCCAAAATACAATTGGTTTATTCAAAAGAGATGGTAATACCTTCCGCACGCTTAAGCCAATAAAGAAAGGAGACAAATTCAAAGTACTGGTCGCCAATTCTGTAGAATGCTTTATCTATGTCTTTGGGCAGGAAGTAGATGGTTCTAGCTATGTGCTTTTCCCATATACAGAGAAACACTCTCCATACTGTGGTATTACAGGTACTCGTTTATTCCCAAGGGATCACTCAATGGTTGCAGATGATGTAGGCAATAAAGATTACATCGCCATTGTAGTCAGCAAAAAAGAACTCAACTTTAATCAACTCAATAGCCGTATCAACAGTAGCAGTGCCTCTACCTATGCAGCTAAATTAGATCAGGCTCTAGGCAATCAGCGCATTACGGATGTCAACTTCCAGGCTGGAAAAACGATAGCCTTTGAAGCAAATACTGAAAATCAATCAGTAGTCGGGATGGTTATAGAAATAGATAAACAATAGGTAGAAAAAAAAGGCGGTGATTTCGAAAATCACCGCCTTTTTTTTCTACAAATATTTAAAACTTTAACCCCAAACTAAGTGATAGCACATTATTGCTTCCTTCTGCATCTTTAAAATAATCGTTCATACCTATCTCGTAGTTAAGATCAACTGTAAAGAATAATACATCCATACCTGCTCCTACGTTTGCAGCCCAGGTGAAAGTATTCAAATCGTCTTTATCAAAAGAAAAATCTTCTTTTTCAGTTACATTAAATACATAGGTAGGGGTAATGCCACCTTTTACTCTTAGTCCAATTAAACCATTATCACCTGTCAGGCGTATACCTAAATTAAGTGGTGCTTTAAGGCTTTGTATCGTTGTTTCATCTTCAAAATTGACATCATCTGGACCCTCAACGCCTTTAATTAGCCGAGCGGTATTGCTGTAATAGTGCAAACCCGGATTCAGGTAAAAAGCTCTTTCTCCCAATCGAAGATCAAATCCAGCATTCCACCCCACGCGAGATTCAGCGGTAATGTCCTGAAGTTTTGCATCGATGGCTGAAAAGTTGACTCCAACCTGAGGAGAAAAACGTGTTTTTTGGGCAGCTAAAGAAAAAATAGTTGCAAATACAAATAAGAATACAAGGGAAAGCTTTGGAAATTGTTTCATGATGGTTTTTTTTACAATTTTTGGTGTTGAACATGACATGTAAGAGAAACGCAATATTTTCTCAGGTTCTTATAAATGAATAGGTTAAAGTTTGTTAAAAAATGTATTCAATGAAAATCGACCACCTTATTACCTCTCCTACTCTACTGCTTGATGAAAAAATATGCAGAGCCAATATTGCCACAATGGCTAAAAAAGCTCAAGAGCATGGGGTACAATTACGCCCTCACCTTAAAACACCTCAATCGCAGGAAATTGCAAGCTGGCTTAGAGAATATAATGTTCAGGCTATTACGACTTCTTCTCTACAAATGGCCAATTATTTCATGGCAGATGGGTGGAAAGATATAACCGTAGCCTTTCCTGTAAATATTAGGGAAATGGGATTAATCAACAGGCTAGCCAGCCAGATTCAACTCAACTTGGTAATAGAAAATGAGGAAGCTATCCTTGCGCTCAAAGAACACCTAAAACATTCTGTCGGCATTTGGATCAAAATAAATCTGGGCAATAATCGTACAGGGCTGAATCCTGATCAAACTGACAAAATGCAGGAATTACTCAAAGTAATCAAAACAGTACCACAACTGAAGGCAATAGGTATTCTGGGGCATGCAGGGCAGAGTTACTATTCGAGAGGCAATACTGCTATCAGACAAATACATGATAATACCTTAAAAATATGCCATCAGTTAAAAGCCATCTTTCCTACATTGAAAATATCAATTGGAGATACTCCCACCGTATCCGTAGCTACCAATTTCTCAGGAGTTGATGAAATTCGACCAGGTAATTTCTTTTTTTACGACCTTATGCAATATCAGATAGGTTCGTGTACACTGGAATCAATTGCTGTAGCCATGGCATGCCCTGTAGTAGCTAAACATCCTGAAAGAAAAGAAATCGTTGTACATGGAGGAGCTGTTCATTTTTCAAAAGATCATCTTTTATTTGATAATGGCACCTCCTATTATGGTTTAGTATGCCAACGGCAGGATAAAGATGATTCATGGCAACTACTACCAACCCAAGCCTATCTTCGTGGATTATCACAAGAGCATGGCATTATTGCTGCTGACCATGACTTCATCCAGTCTGTCGAAATTGGTAGCCTGCTATATATACTCCCTATACACTCCTGCCTGACAGCCAATTTAATGAAAAAGTATCTCACTTTAGATGGACGTACTATTAGCATGATGCCTACGCTATTTAACTAATTCAATTTTCGATACTCTAAATGAAGCTGAAATCACAAAATACCAAAGACCTGCCTGGGATAAACCTACTCCTGAAATATTGATTTCGGAAAAATTAAACCTTTTTGCTTAGGCAAAAAAGGTTCGACTTCGGAAGAAGCTGCATGTTGTATTATTAGTGCGACTTCTTCTGAAGCCGAAATCCCTACCATAAACATTTTCAATAATTTTCTGACTTCTCCGAAGCCTTTACTTTTCGTTCTATGTTTAAGTAAGACATTAATCCATCCGCGCTATAAAATGTGAGCAGGGATGGACAATATTGGTGTCTTGGAATGATAAGACATTTGTTTGGTTCGGCTATAATTAAAAAGTTCTTGTAGAAAATTGCGCTTATGAGTAACCATAGCCAGCATATCTACCTTACGCCCTTCCATAAAGCCCGCGAGTACTTCCTGGATGTTATTTCCATCAATTGCATCAAAGTTGATATTAGCTACATTCGCAAATTCAGCAGAAAAGGCATCCATTCTTTTGGTAAAAGGTTCTATATGAGCCAGGTCTACATTCACACAGTGTATAGTTGGTTCAAAAGGAGCAGTGATATTTAATACTTTCTTCAATGCTTCTTTTTCTTCTTCATGATAAGTGGTAGTCATACCTATATTATCAATTACACCATCAAAAGTAGCATTTTCAGGAACTGCCAATACTAGACATTCTGCATTTTCCAGCACTTCTCCTGCTACGCTTCCAAGGAATATTTCCTTTAAGCCTCTTGCACCGGTTGTTCCCATAACAATAATATCCGCTTCCTCTTTTTTTGCCGAGTCAAGAATGGCATCAACAATCCTGTCGCCTCCTACTAATGTATGAGAAATATTGAGATGGTTAAATCCATTAGCATCCTGAATATCCCGTAAAGCCGGGATTGCATCCTTATAGTTTTCAAACTCCTCCAGGTCAAAAGTTTTATAAAACTCCTCCAATGTGCGAGGCAAACTTGCAGCCTTGACTTCTGGTTTGTAATACACATGAAGGGCAATAAGGGATGCATTTAACTTATCAGCAAAATGTAGCGCATAGATAAAAGCTTTGTTAGCAGCTTCTGATAAATCGGTAGGAAATAAGATCTTTTTCATTATGCTGTTTTATTTGAATAAGTTACCGGAAAGCAGCTTTTGTCCGATTCCTAATGTTAAGTAAAATAATGACATTATTCTGCCATCTGAAAAAATTTAATACTCAGTTAACAGACCTACTTAAAGGCTTTCCCTGAATTGACCTATTTATGAATAAAATACATCCTTGCGATTGAAAAGTAAATGACAAATATCAGGTTGAGGAAGGATTTGAGTGAAGTCTTATTATTAATGACCATCTAATTTTGCCCGTGCATTACAGTACAAATAAGATAAAATGACTTTCCTCAATACCTCTTTATTTCAGGGAAAGTATATTTGTTATGAAGTTGTTTTAAAACAACTGCTATAATTAAATAAGAGAGCACATTTAATTAATCTTTTTATGGTGGCATCTTTTTCCGATATTTTGCGTTCCATCCTCGCCTTGATAGCTTTGGCTATCAGACTCCGGGTGTGCCTTAACTATCAAAAAAGCTGCTCGACCAAAAAAGCAACCTAATTATGCTCTCTTACTTACAAAATCAAGCCATATGATTCGCCAACTAGTCCTAACCAATTTAATTGCCTTTTTTAGCTTATCTATCAGTGCACAAACTGTTTATGAACTTCCTATTAACGCTATAGATTTGTATCCTACACTAGAAGATATGTATGGATATGCTGTAGGTAAAGTTGATCATTATTACCTCGTTTTTGGAGGCAGCATACGTTCTGATGCGTCAGAACAATACCAATATGATTTCCCGAATCTAGAGATTTTAATGATTGATACCAACATGAAACGCGCTTCTGCATTCACTAATGGGAACCTGGAAGGAAGCCTGGGTGAACAGATGAGCGCTACGGGTTTATCTTATTATCAGGAGGGAAGTACACTATATCTTCTGGGCGGTTACGGTTTTAGCGAAAGCAACAATCAGTATATCACTTTTCCATATATCACTGCTATTGATTTGGATGCAACTATTAAGGCATTAAAAAATGGCGAAAACCCTGTAGCCAGCTTTTATCAGATATGTGATGAACGCATTGCTATTTTTGATGGAGTACTAGACTATAACGGAGATGAGTTTTTCCTGATAAACGGAAAACATGGCTATAAACTACGCCCATTTGCCAATGATGCTGAGTATATAGAAGAGAGCCATAAAGGAGAAGCGCGTACCTTTAAGATATCTAAAGATGGTGAACATCTGAAAATAGATCATTTCCAAAACTGGTATGATATGGATGGCCTACGTGAGTATTACGGCCCATTATTACCAGAACGAATTAATACTATCATCTCACCAGAGGCATTACCTGAACAGTAAATTATAGCAATGGTATAAGGATGATAAAACTCACCCGTAAGACTGACTATTGTCATTTCTTAAGCTTGTTTGCACTTCTATATTTGTGATACAAAGCAAGCGAAAAGCATACCGCTTTATAGATAACATGGTCAATTGGGTGTTCAATCTATTTAGCCGGGAGAATGAGTAGAAATTTGAAAGTTAGAATCCCGGCCGTGCTGTCGCACTGATATCCTCAGAGCGACAGCTTTTTTTGTGCCTACTTTTAATGTTCGTTCTTTATCTTCAGAATGAAACCACTGCCATACACATTCTGAATTTCTACTTTTTCATCTGCCGATAAATATTTGCGCAAGCGGGAAATAAAAACATCCATGCTACGGCGAGTGAAATAATCATTTTGATTCCAAAGGCTCTTTAATACCTTTTCTCTAGGTAATAAACGCCCCTTATATTCACACAACAAGCTTAACAAATGAGCTTCCCGCTCTGTTAGTTGCCGTGCATTATCATCATAGATTAATTGCTGATTTCGAACATCAAAGACATAATTT
>JAKSDI010000054.1 GCA_022360175.1 Chitinophagales bacterium | reverse complement strand
TTCAATAGATTGAGCACTTAAAAAAGTGGCTAATGCTAAAAGTGGTAATAACAGAATAGTCTTTTTCATGTATATATCATTCAATAGTTTTTCACCAAAAAAAGGTACTGCCCGAAAGATTATTCCGAAAGGCTTGGTGAATAAAGGAACTAAAGTTATTTAATTAGCTCTGCAAGATACAATTTTTACGCCTTAAAAGTAGTGTAGAGCAGACAAATACACCTTATTTTTGTGGGGTTGACTAGAGTCAAAACTGGCTGAATGTAGAATGTAGAGCAGAGTAGTAAAAAATATGGAAGAATGTTACCAAACTTTACCTTCACTTTTACATTTTACATTGAGCATTTATCATTTTTTGGTTTCAAGTTGTTAGACCGCAACTTGAGTTAATTAGTGTCAATATGTTAATGATTGGAGATGTACTTGTGAGTGATGATGTCATCGAACAGCAATTTATCTGTAATCTTGATGCTTGTAAAGGAGCTTGTTGTTGGGAAGGAGATATGGGAGCGCCATTAGAAGTACAAGAGTGCGAGATATTAGAAGAGGCATATGATAAAATCAAGCCATTTCTGTTACCGGAAGGTATAGAAGTAATAGAGAAAGAAGGGAAATATACCTATACTAAAAAGAATGGGTATGCCACGCCACTTATTGAAAAAGGGCCTTGCGTATATATGATTTATGATAATGATGGTGTCGCAAAGTGTGGAATAGAACAGGCTTACAGAGAAGGAGTTATTGATTTTAAAAAGCCGATTTCATGCCATTTATATCCCATCCGGGTGTTGAAAAATGAGCATACCGATATGGAAGCACTAAATTATGATAAATGGGAGATTTGTTCTGCTGCATGCGAATTGGGGGCACTACACCAAGTAGCGGTTTATGAATTTGTCAAAGAGGCGATCATAAGGAAATATGGAGAAGAATTTTATGAAGAGTTAGATGCTGGAGTGAAACATTTGAAGCCTTAAAACGTAAGCAAAACAGGAATGAAAAGGTTTTTTATTTGTTCAATCCCTTTTACTCTTTGATATATTTTTGATAACTTTGTTTATCATTCCAAAACCGAGGATATTACTTCGGTAATAGCAACTACTATTAAACTCAAAATATCAGATTCTCTACTGATAGCACTAGATGCTATTGGGGCTGTTATGAATACAGTCTAATGATTAGAATATTTAATTATAGAGGGTCTTGATCTACTTACCATTATCCCAAGCTAAAAAACTACTTTACAAGTCTGTCAGGCTGTATATACATACTCCTGTAGTCATAATATATGCATATGCTATTTTGCATTAGTAACAAATAGTCATGTGCCTTAGGAATCACGCTTAACCCCCCTTTTGAAGTTGGTTTTTTTGCAGCTCCGAGTTAATCGGAGCTGCCTTTTCAACTTCATGTCCTACCTTTTTAAGTAAGTACATTGTATTTTTTATAAGTGAGATTCTACTGATGCTATGATCTCTGCTTCTTTTTCTTCAGCTTGCTTCGCAATATTGGCTGCTTTTTTCACAATTTCTGCTGCGCGAGCCTGGTCTTTCAAATCTTTGGCATTGATGCGTACATTTAAAAAAGCACCTCGTATAGCCGCTCTGGCACAAAGTGCACCAACACCTGCATCGCTTGCTGAGTTTGGATTCCCTTTTGTAGCCATTTCTTTCATCAATTCAAAGGATTCCATAGCTAGCACCATCGTTTGATAGGGAACTTCTGTGGCGTATAAAGTAGCTGCTTCCATTGCCGCAGCTCGTTCTGATTTTTCCTCTTCTGTTGATTTAGGCATTCTTACAGCATCTATAATACGATTAAATGCCTGAGTGTCTTCATCTACCAGCCTAAGTAAGGCCTCTTTGAGGCGTTGTCCTTCTTCTGCCCATTCAGAAAATTCTTCCCAGCGATGATCCCACACTCGTCGGTGCGAAGATAAGTTTGCCACCATGCCTCCTAATGATGCTCCTAAGGCTCCAACATAAGCTGCAATAGAACCACCACCTGGAGCAACACTTTCAGAAGCTGTTTCATTGGCAAAATCCTGAAGGCTCATATTGATGAGAGGACGGTTAGAGCTGTCCTCTAACTGATACTCAATAATTTTTTTCTGAGGGTCAAAAGGAGTGAGTTCGTCGAGGCCGAGCGACTTGACAGCAATTTTGATAATCTCCTCTTCTGATATACCCACTGAACGGCGCTGTTGTTTTAGAAAATAGCGGCCAGTATCGAGCATTACCTTAAGAGGAACAAGTCCTACTAATTCAGAACCAGTTACCCTTATACCTCTATTGTTAGCACTTTGCCTACAGGCTTCAAATGCTTTATGTAGTGGCGTCTCATTGATATCAGTAAGGTTCATAGATATTTGAGCGATGCCATATTCTTCTATAAACCAACCGATCGCTTTAACAGACTTACACATGCCAGGTTCTCTTAGTGGCTCTCCATGTTCATCTTTCAAGATCGCACCATTAACCTTTCCTCCTTCTCTTTTGATACGCCCATTTTCTCTTACATCAAAGGCAATAGAATTGGCACGTCTTACAGAAGTTGTATTGAGGTTGACATTATAGGCGATCAGAAAATCACGTGCTCCGATAGCGGTAGCCCCTGCTTTGGCATTAAATTTAGCAGGGCCATAATCTGGTTGCCAGGCAGCATCTGCCATTTTTTTAGGGAGGGCTTCGTACTCACCAGCACGAACAGTTGCCAGGTTCTTCCATTCAGGGCGTGTTGCTGCTGATTCATACATATATATAGGCAGGTGTAGTTCATCACCTACCCGTTTAGCTAAGCGATGAGCCCATTCAGCCGTTTCTTCCATCGTAATGTTAGAGATTGGTATAAGCGGGCATACATCAGTAGCTCCCATGCGTGGATGTTCGCCTTGATGTTTGCTCATGTCAATCACCTCACTGGCTTTGCGTATAGCCTGAAAAGCAGCTTCGATAACTGCGGCTGGTTCACCCACAAAAGTTACCACGGTTCGATTGGTAGCTTTACCAGGGTCTATATCCAGCAATTTCACCCCTTCCACTTGTTCAATTACATCAGTAATTTGTTTAAGTACCTCTGGATTCCTGCCTTCGCTGAAATTAGGGACACACTCTATGAGTTGTTTTTTGTTCATCGTTTCTTGTCTTGGTTTTATTTTTCAAAAGTAATGACCATTGAACCTACCGTAGGCTCAGTAGCAAGAAGTGCTGAGTTATTTGATTGAATTTGATGATCACCCATTATTGTTGGGCTAATAGCATCTGATTTTTGGGGTATGAGTACAATGATAAGATTGTTACTCAATTTTCCACCATCCCAGCCAGGTACGAGTCCGCCATAGTCCCATTCAAATCCATAAACGGGGAAAGGGCGTCCGTTGAGTTCCGCTAGCTGATTAATAGACGTTCCTATAGTAATACCTTCCTGAGTTTTCCAGGAAGTTCTTTCTTTACTTATTCTTACAAATTCGGGAGTACCAGTTGCTGCGGCTACATCCATAATAATTTCTATTTCATTTTCCGTTTCCGGAAAGACTACAATTCCCTGTTTTGTTTCTCCTTCTCCAATGTGAATTGGCCGAACGGTAGTATTATCGGCGCCATAGTATTGAATGATATCGGCTTCGGTAGAATGAGCATTTATGGCACCTACTTTTTTTCCTGCTATGATTAAATAATCAATGGTTGAAGTGGAGATTACTGCTTGTTCTGTTGTATCAGCATCTGAAGCCTGGCTGTTGGTATTATACTGGCAGCTGGAAAAACTAAAAGCACTGAATAATAGGAAAAGGAATATGTGATGAAAAGGCATATAAGTAGGATTGGTAAAAATTGAAACTATATATTAATATGATTGGAATTCACTATACGTTTTAAGGCTAATCAATTTCCAGTTGTTTAAGGCTTCCAATGCATGTTTTTTCAACTTCGCAGCTATGGCTACCAGTAGTTCTGCCTGAGAAGGAAGGTCAAAAACGTAATATTCTGGTTGTTCTGTAATCGTAGATGGGGTATAAGCTCTAGATGCATTAGCCCATACTTCAAACCCCAGCCCGGCTGAAAGGCATAATTTATGTAAGTCCATAATATCTTCTTTTGTGGCATCATGAAGGAGACAGGAAAAAGTAGAATAATTGGATGTTTTGTAGATTCCCAACTCATCATAAATAGGCAATCGGTGATAGCCAGCCCTATGGTGTCCTTGAATATGCTGATCCAGAAGAATAATATCATTGTATTTTCTACCAGAACCAGGATGTGGTATATTTTTAATAGCTGCTCGGGCAGGGCAAATTCTTTTAGCCCACATGATCTCAAAGCCGTTGTTAAAACGTCGGCGTATAGAAACAACCCCTTTATAGTCATTAGGAGACAAGCCAAACTTTGTCCAGATACTTTGGGCAAGCCTTCTTTTATTAAGAGCAGTAGCTGCAATTCCTACATTCCACCAGGCTTCGCGTTCTTTTACCGAAAGGGCAATGGCTTTTTTATTATAGTGGAGTGCAGGTTTCCATTCTTGTCGATATTTATATATGTGGCCTAATCTAAGATAAGGATCTGCCCAGGATACTCCTTCTCTTATGATCCGTTTATACAACTTGATCGCATTGTATAGATCATTCTCCTCCTCGTACCTACGGGCGGCTTCATACATGAGAATAATATCAGGATTGGGCTCTTTCATAGGAAGCAAAGATAAAATGCTTCTGGGACAAATGTTGACTGAAATGTCAAATTAGATGCAAGAATTACAAAATAGAGATCGCTATAAATAGCATCTGATTTGCAATTAAAACGACAGTAATACTTGTAGTTTGAATAGGGGTAGTAAAGATAATTTTGACTTTTTTTTACTAAATTGGTTCTGATAAACAAAAAGTACTAGCTTGTTAATATTCTTAATTAAGCTTCGAAATAAAAATCAAATATTACAGAATTTAGAAAAATATTACTATAATTACGGGCCTGTGGGGGAATCGCCCATTTCATTGGGCGGCGTTCAGGCCACTAGTATAATGGAAATAAGCCAACTATCTATATGAAGCGAAAAATTCGCATGGGAATGGTTGGTGGAGGCCCAGGAGCCTTCATCGGTGCCGTTCATAGAATGGCTGCAGCCTTGGATGGAGAAATAGAACTTGTCTGTGGAGCATTCAGTAGCCGCCCGGAAAAGTCGAAGGCTGCAGGAGAAAACCTATACCTACCCTCTGATCGTGTTTATGATAGTTATAAAGACATGATCCAATCAGAAAAAGAATTACCAGAAGGGGAGCGGATGGATTTTGTATCTATTGTTACCCCCAATCATTTGCACTTTGAACCTGCTAAGTTGGCTTTGGAAAATGGGTTCCATGTAGTTTGTGATAAACCCTTATGCTTTAATATGGATGAAGCATTAGAGTTGAAGGAACTAGTTGATAAAACGAAATTATTATTTGCCCTTACTCATAACTACACTGCTTATCCAATGGTAAAGCAAGCTCGTAGAATGATCGAAGAAGGGGCTATTGGAAAAGTACGCAAAGTAGTAGTAGAATACCCTCAAGGTTGGCTTTCTACCCGCCTTGAAGAATCAGAACAAAAACAAGCATCCTGGCGAACAGACCCTAAACGTTCCGGAATAGCAGGGGCAATGGGAGATATTGGAACTCATGCTGAAAACCTTGCTGAATATATTACAGGATTGCAGATTACGGAATTATGCGCAGACCTTTCCACTTTTGTGGAAGGGCGTTTGCTGGATGATGATGGAAACGTACTATTGAGATTTGATAATGGTGCCAAAGGCATTTTGCATGCAAGTCAAATTTCTGCCGGAGAAGAAAATGATCTTAATATTCGAATCTACGGAGAAAAAGGAGGCTTGGAATGGCGCCAAATGGAACCTAACTCTCTTATAGCCAAATGGCTTGATCAACCAACTCAAGTGATGCGTACTGGAGTTGGAGACTTATATCCGGAAGCCACCGCTCATACAAGAATTCCAGCGGGGCACCCGGAAGGATACCTTGAAGCTTTTGCAAATATTTACCGTAATGTAGCACTGTGTGTAAGAAGCAGGTTGAATGGTGAAACCCCCGATCCGATTTATGAAGATTTTCCTACTGTTGATGATGGTATCAGAGGCATGCGTTTTATTGAAACAGTAGTGGCATCTTCAAATAGCGATCAAAAATGGACTAAGTTCTGACATATCTTAAACCAGAATGAAATAACTGGTGTACATGACCTCACTTATATTTTGACTTGGATTGATTATAAGCAATTAGTCTTATAAGACTTTGCACTTAAATCACTAGTATGAAAAACTTTACGCTCTTTGCATTAATTCTATTATGCACTGTTTCTGCACAGGCACAGGCAACCTGTGAAGATCCTTTATTAGTTTTTGAAGATGATATTGAAAACTACGCGGTAGGAGAAGTAACGCTACAATCTCCTTATTGGGATGTATGGCCAGGAGGTGCTACCGGCGGAATCGTTAGTCAGGAACAGGCTCTAAGTGGTACGAATTCTATCAAAATAGATGGTTCTATAGGCACACAAGATGTGCTACTCCTAACAGGAGATCAAACATCAGGGCATTATATATTATCCTGGAGTATGTATATCCCAGATGGAAACCAGGGGTATTTTAACCTTCAGCATGAAGCGCCTACCTCATCTGCCGGTTTTTGGGCATTCGAAGTATTTTTTGAAGCAGACGGAGCTGGCCGCCTTACCTTATATGATGGTAGCGATGAAGTCAGTTTCAGCTATCCTTATGATTCCTGGTTTAATGTTTATCTTTTTATTGATCAGGACAATGACGAAGCAAGGCTGAATATTAATGAACGCTTTGTTGATGGGTGGCAATTTAGCACCGGTAATACCACTGGAAATCAGATCAACTCTATTAATTTTTACCCAGATAATGATGGTGTCGTATTTTATATTGATGATGTGAAAATGGAAGAAATTCCTGCCGCTGAGGAAGGCTTATATTGTCATACTGCGGTAGCGCTTGACGAACCAGGTTTCTATGAAATGCCTGGTCTTTCCTGTTGGGGTGGAAGCCTGGATCAGGGAGGTAACGGATCGGGTTTTCAGGGATATTGGTATACTTATACGCCTGATAGTGATGGGATACTTTATATAGCATCTTGTGGAGGCGGTGTAGATACTCGTGGCTGGATACTTTCTGGTGATTGCCATGATTTAAAGATAGTAGGGGTCAATGATGATCAATGCGATATAGGTAGTGGAAGTGCATGGGCATCTTATCGAGAAGCAGTAGTGACTGCTGGCACACAATATCTTATTGCATGGGATGATGCCTGGGAATCTGATGGATTTACTTTCGAATTGGGCTTTTCTACAGCTGAGCCTGAAGAGGGAGCTTTTTGCCAGTCAGCTCAGGATATTACTCCTGGTGACTATGACATCATTGAATTAACGGGAGATGCTGCTGTAGCAGGGCCAGATATTAATAATACATCTGGTTCTACCACAAGCTATGCACAATCACAATGGTATCAATATACTCCTACTCTGGATGGTTATATGAGTATTTCTTCTTGTGAACTTGGGGCTAGTGATACACACTTCTTTGTATATACAGGTGATTGTTCTCATCTATATGGGCTGAATTTAATAGCACAAAACGATAATGGATGCGGAGAGGGTAATTTAACCTCTTCTCTTGATAGCATAGAAGTTAGTGCCGGAACTACCTATTACATTGAGTGGATCGATCGTTGGGCAGATGATGCTTTCCAATGGACTCTCGGGTTCGAATCTTTTGAAGCGAGTAGTATGGCTACTTTCCATGTTGATATGTCAATGGAAACAGTTGATCCTCAGGGAGTCTTCATCGCTGGTAGTTTTAGTAATTTCAATAACCTGCCTATGTCTGATGAAGACGGTGATGGAATATGGTCAACTTCCCTGCTTTTACAAAATAATACAACTTACACGTACAAATTTAAAAATGGACCCGATGGTTGGGAAAATATAGATACCAGCATAGGAGATGATTGTACAATGGGAGGCTATGGTGACCGCTTCGTTGAAATGGGAGCTGAAGACGTTGAATTGAACCCTGTATGCTTTGGCTACTGTGTATCTTGTGCGATGGTAGATACAGAAGAAGCAATAGCTAATGGAAATTGGTCTGTATATCCAAATCCTGTTGAAGGATCAAATACGGTGAATATCTCTTTTGCCTTTGAGCACAAAATAGAATCATTAAGTGTGATCCTTATTGATGCTCTTGGAAGAACCCTGTTTGTTGAAAAGTTAGATGATATACAAGAAGGGACTACAACAATGAGTACCAATACATTGCCTTCAGGCATGTATCAGATACAACTGATCGCGGATGGACAACTCCTCGCCCGCCCGCTAATAATACAATGATGATCTAAGAATAATAGTGATTGTCGGTGCTTTTAGAGTGCCGGCACCACTCAGTTTTTCAATCCATTTTCATTCAATAAATTTTTTAAATCTAAATGCGTTTAGTATGAAAAAAGACTACTTATCTAAGCCACTTATGATAGCAGTAATGCTATTGGCGGCTTTTAATCTGGTCAACGCACAAACCTTTACTGTGGATGCACCTGCTTCGATAGCTGGTACTTATAATTTGGGCACTGCTGCCTTTGGTCCTCAGTTTACAGGTTACTCTGGTATGGTTGTAGAAGCAACTGATACAGATGGGCTTACTACTGCTTGTGTAGCAATAGATAATGGCGTAGCTGATGTTACAGGCGCTGTTGCCCTGGTTGATCGTGGCGGATGTGCTTTTGTTGATAAAGCTCTAAATGCTCAGAATGCAGGTGCTATAGGTGTAATTGTTTGTAACAATGACACTGAAAACCCTGATGATGTAATTACACTGGGAGGTAATGATGGCTGTGCTGTTACTATTCCTGCGGTAATGCTGAGTTATAATGACTGCCAGACTATCCGTATGGAAACGGGAGTTATGGTTACCTATTCTGGGCAAGACCTTCCTGGTGCTGGTGAAAATTTTGCTACAGCAATAGATATTACAGATGGTACCTATACGGTTGATTCTCTGACAGGAAACGGCGGTATTTTCAACGGTGGAGATGCAGCTGCATGGTATACTTATACAGCTGCTGCAGATGGTGTACTTAGAGTATCATCTTGTGGTAGCGCGACAGATACTCGCGTTATATTAGGTGCTTCTCCTGGTGGCTGTGTAGGTGATGTACAGGTTGTAAACTTCAATGATGATGCAGGGCCAGAAGCTTGTGCTGATAATGAAACAGCGTCTATCATGGAGACACTGGTATTTGCAGGACAGCAATACTATATCATCTGGGATAGCCGCTGGAGCTTTGATGGATTCGATTTTACGGTTGAATTATTGAGCTTACCTTCTGTAGACCTTACTTTCACGCTTAATACAGAATTGGAAAGTGATGTAACGGCTGTTAACTTCAGCTATTCTTTCAATAGCGATATGTCAGTAACACAGAATGTAGATGCTACAGATAATGGAGATGGTACCTGGTCTGCAACTATTCAGGCTACTACTCTTGATACTGTTTGGAACCTATGGGCTGCAGAATATAGCGACAGTGGTACATTTATTGGCGAATTAGTGCCTGGTGAATGTTCTACTTTGAATGGTAATGGAACGCCTGTTCGTTCTTTAGTAAATACAAGTATCGTTGATGCATCCGCTGCAACCGTTTGTTATGCACTTTGTACAAACTGTCCAGCAGTAAATGTAACTTATACTGTAGATATGACGAATGAAGGTGCTTCTGGAGATGGTGTGAATCTGCTTATTGGTACTGATATTGCAACAGGAGACACTTATGCAATGACTGACAACGGAGATGGTACCTGGTCTGCAACGGTCCCTCATACAACAGGTGATGCAGTTGGTTATATCTTTGTAAATGGTGCAGTAGATCCTGCTAATTTTGAAACGGTACCTGCTGAGTGTGGTACGGATTCTGGCACAGGACTGCTGGTAC
Source organism: Chitinophagales bacterium (assembly GCA_022360175.1). Taxonomy (GTDB): domain Bacteria; phylum Bacteroidota; class Bacteroidia; order Chitinophagales; family Saprospiraceae; genus JAKSDI01. The sequence goes on along the minus strand of JAKSDI010000054.1, from coordinate 62,901 downwards.
GTACTGGACTTATAGAAGGTTTTGACGACTATGCTGTTGATGCAGTATGTTTCAACGAATGCGGTACTTGTCCACCACTAGGTTGTGGTACTTTCGTAATCTTTGAAGATAATCTGGATAGCTATGTTACAGGTTCTACTACAGGCGAAAACGCTGACTGGTGGAGTACCTGGAGTGGTGCTGTAGGTGGTGCTGATGATGGTATCGTTTCTGATGATCAGGCAGCAAGTGGTACCAACTCTATGCTGATAGCAGAAGGGCAGACTCAGGATGTAATCATGCTATTGGGTGATCTATCTTCTGGTTCTTATCGCTTGGATTGGAAAACATATGTTCCAGCAGGAGCTACAGGTTATTACAATATCCAGGATACTGAAGAACCTGGTGTACAGTGGAATCTAAACGTATTCTACAATGAAAATGGTGGCGCTGCTGGTACTGGTAATATTATGGAAACAGGAACTACCTTCACTTATCCTGAAGATGCATGGTTTGATGTAACTCACATAATAGATCTAGATGCGAATACTGCGACTATCATCATCGATGGTGTTTTGGTTGAAACAATTGAATATCCAGGCAATCTTGGCTCAATCAACTTCTTCTCTATTGATGCTACTAACCGCTACTACATTGATGATGTAGTATACACTAATTTAGCTCCAGTAGAAGATGTATGTGCAGGGGCTTTATTTGCTGAAGGTTTAGAGGCTTATGCCGATGGCAGCGCTTCTGGCCCTGAGTCTGCTGTATTGACAACTTGGAGTGGTACAGAAGGTGGTGCTGATGATGGTATCGTAACTTCTGAGCAAGCTCACAGTGGTTGTAACTCTATGCTAGTAGCAGAAGGCCAGACTCAAGATGTTATCTTCTTGTTGGGTAATGCTCCTGAAGGTGTTCAGAAAGTAAGCTGGTGGACTTACGTTCCAGCAGGTGCTACTGCTTATTTCAACATCCAGGAAGATATGATGCCTGGTGTACAGTGGAACATGGAAGTATACTACAACCGTGATGGTGGCGCTGCAGGTACTGGTGAAGTAGACAATACTGGTACTACCTTCTCTTATCCGGAAGATCAGTGGTTCCAGGTAGTATTGGTTGTTGATCTTGACAATTCAGTAGCTAGCTTATCTATTGATGGCAATATCGTAGAATCAGCTTATGCATATCCAGGTGCTCAACTGGGCGCAATCAATTTCTTCTCTGTAGATGCTACCAACCGTTATTATATCGATGATATGGTAATGCAGGAATTGCCTTCTTGTAATGCAGAGGTGGCAAGCCTTATCTGTGATCCTGTAGAATACAGCGAAGGCCCAATCGGACCACTAGCTGACCACTGGACAACCTGGAGTGGTACAGAAGGCGGTGCTGATGATGGTATCGTAACTTCTGAGCAGGCTAATACTGGTTGTTCTTCTATGTTGATAGCAGAAGGCCAGACTCAGGATGTAATCCTGTTATTGGGTAATCAAATGGAAGGTCGTTACTCATTACGTTGGTACGAATATATCCCAGCAGGTGCTACTGGATACTTCAATATTCAGGAGGATGAAACACCTGGTGTACAATGGAATATGGAAGTATACTTCAACCGTGATGGTGGCGCAGCAGGTACTGGTGAAGTAGATAATACTGGTACTACTTTCACTTATCCAGAAGATCAGTGGTTTGAAGTAGCAATGATCATCGATCTGGATAACAGTACATTAGAACTATCTGTTGATGGTGCAGTTGTTGAAGCAGCATACGCATATCCAGGTGCTCAATTGGGTGCAATCAATTTCTTCTCTATTGACGCTACTAACCGTTACTACATTGATGATGTAGCATATGGTCAAATGGAATCTGCTATCCAGCAGGTGACAGCTAGCTTTGCAGTAGATGCAGAGATGCTAATCAATGCAGGTGAATTGAGTGGCGATGGCATGTTCATTGCTGGAGACTTCACTGGCTGGGAAAATGTAGCAATGGATGATGGTGATGGTGACGGCGTTTGGACTGTTGACTTATTAGTTGATCCTAATGCTACTTATGAGTATAAGTTTAAGAATGGCCCTGATGGCTGGGAAAATATAGATACCAGCATAGGTGATGACTGTACTACAGGTGGTTATGGTAACCGTTTCATAGAAGTAGCAGATGCAGATGTATCGGCAGCTGAAGTGTGTTTCAACTACTGTGTTACTTGTGATATGGTTGTAGATGTAGATGATGTAACACTTGAATCTAGTGTTGCGGTATTCCCTAATCCTGCTAAGGAAGTATTAAATGTACGTATTGATCTTCCTGAAGCTTCTAGCAACCTAAGTGTTCGCCTGATGAATGCATTTGGACAGGTAGTAAGCGAGCAGTACCTGGGACAACTACAAAATGGTAATATCGAAATTAACCTGGCTCAAGTACCTGCTGGTGCTTATATGCTTCAGGTTAGAGATGGCCAGGCTCAGTATACTCAGTCAGTAGTTGTACAGAAATAATTACTTTTCTGCTTGGGTAAGTTGATACCCAATTAGAAAATTGTAATATCAAACAGCGCCTTCTTCCTTTGGGGAGGAGGCGTTGTTTTTTGTTAAAGAAGTGAATAGAATATCAATTAGGCAGCATTAGAAGTTTTAATTACAATCCCAGGTGCCAATATTTTTTTTCTAAATTAGCAGAACGCTACTAGGGCTTGGATGAATATACCAAGTTGTCTAAGGAGAGTTGCTGATCATTCTAATTTAGTAAAGAAGTTGTTTAAGACTGCCTGATATGTTGTACTCATTGAGATATTCTTAAACAACTTCATAGAGTAAAAACAAAAGATGAAGACCATTAAAGGCCCAGCTATTTTTCTGGCACAATTTATGGGAGATGAAGCTCCTTTTAATGCACTCGATAGTATATGTGAATACATGGCCAATCTCGGCTATAAAGGCGTACAAATACCGACCTGGGAAAGTAAATTGATCGATCTACAAAAGGCGGCTGAAAGCAAAGTCTATTGTGATGATCTGAAAGGAAGAATAGCGGCACATGGACTGGAAATAACAGAATTGGCTACTCACTTGCAAGGTCAATTGGTAGCGGTACATCCTGCTTACAATCAAATGTTCGATGCCTTCGCTCCAGAAGAATTGCATGGCAAACCTACAGAACGAACAGAATGGGCTGTACAGCAATTAAAATGGGCTGCTAAAGCCAGCAGAAATTTAGGTTTGGATGCACATGTGTCTTTCTCAGGAGCTTTGTTATGGCCATTTTTATATCCTTGGCCACAACGCCCTGTAGGGCTGGTTGATATGGGCTTTGGTGAACTGGCAAAACGCTGGAGGCCTATACTAGACGCTTTTGAAGATGAAGGAGTTGATTTGTGTTATGAGTTGCATCCAGGAGAAGATATACATGATGGTGATTCTTTTGAGCAGTTTCTGGAAGCACTAGATGGGCATCCTCGTTGTTGCATCAATTATGATCCAAGCCATTTTGTATTGCAATGTTTGGATTATGTACAATTTATAGATTTCTATCACGAACGTATCAAGGCTTTTCATGTCAAGGATGCAGAATTTAATCCTACCGGAAAACAAGGTGTGTATGGAGCCTACCAAAGCTGGGTGAAACGAGCAGGGCGTTTCCGTTCTTTAGGAGATGGGCAAGTTGACTTCAGTGCCATCTTCAGTAAATTATCGGAATATGACTATGATAGTTGGGCTGTACTGGAATGGGAATGCTGTATAAAAAGTCCTGAGCAGGGAGCTGCTGAAGGTGCCCCATTTATTCAGGAACACATTATAGAAGTTACGAAAAAAGCCTTTGACGATTTTGCTGGAGCAAAAACAGATGATGAACAAAATCGTCAAATTTTAGGCCTGTAATACAGGCTGTATTTTATTTCTAAGAAAGCAGTTTTATCACTTAATATAACACATATGATTATGCGTGCACTCATTATCACAATGGGATTGATGGGCTGGTTGGTTAGTGCCAATGCTCAACAACCAACTCAAACGATAAGAGGAAAAGTACTAGATGCGGTTAATCAACAAGCCCTTGTAGGCGCTACGATAGAGTTATCAGGCGAAGAAGTTGGTGAAACAACAGATGAAGAAGGCCATTTTCGTTGGGAGAACCTGCCAGTTGGAAGATATGAGTTGATAATCCGACATTTAGGTTATCAGGATTTAATAATTACGGAGGTTTTATTAGAGTCAGGTAAAGAGGCTGTGTTAAATATAGAAATGCAACCACAAGCAGCTACAATAGAAACCGTAGAAGTCACTACCTCCCGGAGAGGCCAAGAAGTGAGTCACCCTCTAAGTGTGAAAACGATGACGGTGGAGCAAGTTTTACGTTTTCCGGCTACCTATTATGATCCTGCGCGTGTAGCTACCTCTTATGCTGGAGTATTGAATAATAATGATCAATCAAATGGATTGAGTATCAGAGGGCATTCTCCTGATTTTATGTCATGGCAACTGGATGGTTTAGCCATTCTAAACCCCAATCATACGCCTAATGCAGGTACTTTATCTGATCAGGCAGCGCTCAATAGTGGTGGGGTGAATATATTGAGTGCACAATTGTTGTCAACTACTCGTTTGTATACTGGAGCCTTTCCTACTCAATATGGGAATGCACTAAGCGGAGTAATGGATATGTCGTTGCGGCATGGTAATAATGAGCAACATGAATTTGCTGCTCAAGCAGGATTAATAGGGCTTGATGTGGCAGCAGAAGGGCCTTTTAAGAAAGGAGGCCGCTCTTCGTTTCTTGCCAACTATAGATATTCTACCGTAGGTTTATTGACTCAAATGGGAGTAGACTTTGGAGAAGAATCTATCAATTTTCAGGATTTGTCTTTTAATTTGGTTTTTCCTGGCCGGAAAGGGCAACAGCTAACAATTTATGGGTTTGGAGGACTTAGTGTAAACGAATTTGAGGGCAAAACAGACCCTGCTGAAAGAGAATCTGATCGTGATTTGTTTAATGTTGATTTTGAATCAGCGACTGGCTCAGCAGGTATTACCTGGAAGCAACCAGTAGGGCAAAGTGGGCTTTTCTACGCAGGAGCAGGGGCATCTGTAGTAGACCAGCAGCGAGAGCAGATACCTTTAGAAGATAGTTTAAAAGCAACAATTCCTGCTACTATTCTTTGGGATGCGAATACGCTATCGTTGTATACTGCTCATACTTATTACAGACAGCAACTGGCTAATAAAAATAGTCATGTGACGGTAGGTGCACAAGTGAAAAATTATGACTTTACAAGGGATGAGTCTAAGCTACCTGCTGAAATTACTCTTCCTACTATTGATTTTATGGTATTGCAACCATACCTCAACTGGACCTCTACAATTGGTGAGAAATTGTCCTATCAGTTAGGGCTTCAGTACTCTTATTATGATATAGAATCTACCTACTCCTATCTGGAGCCTAGAGCATCACTGGCTTATCAACTTTCAGAAAAACAAAAACTTAGCCTTGCTTATGGGATGCATAGCCAGGCATTGAGCCCTTATAACACCATTTTTAATACAGCTAGTGAACCAATAAGAGCGCATCATATGGTGCTGGGATACCAACAGCGGATTAAGCCAGGATTGGAATTTTCCGCAGAAGCTTATTATCACCATTTATTTAATATCCCTATAGGGTACCAATTGGATGGTGTACCTGTCACAGCGCTTGATATAGTTAATAATTATCAGGAGTTAAACCAATTGTATTTTGAAGGAAATGAAACAGTGACAGGTGCAAATTATGGTTTGGAATTGAGCTTACAGCAATACTTTGCTCAAAACTTTTATTACATAGCTAATGCCACATTTTATACAGCTACTGTAGATGAACGTGCAACAGCTTATGATGGGCAGTACATAGCTAATGTTACGCTGGGCAAAGAGTGGCAAAAGTTTAAAAGTGATGACAAAGTCAAAACATGGGGAGCAAACCTAAAAATGGTGTACGCAGGAGGACTAAAAGAAGGAGCGATTAATACCGAAATATCTCAGCTTGCTAACTACACTATCTATTCTAGTTTCGCAACAGAGCAATTGCCAGATTTCTTCAGAACAGATGTACGAGTTTATTTAAAAAGAAGCCGTCCTAACTATAGCACAACCATTGCTCTGGATATTCAAAATTTGACCAATCAAGAGAATATAGGTTATCACTATTATGATATTTTAAAACAAGAAGTATCCGAACGATATCAAATTAGCCTGGTGCCTATACTTACTTATAGACTCGAGTTTTAACAGAGAAAGGTATTTCAGGCTTAATAGAGTTCTAAAAAAGCTTTTAAGTCATTGAGTGTATTCGCCTCCCTTGCAGATTGGTCCTTACACCAGCGAATAATGCGAGGGGAGCGAAGCACTACACCCGATTTATGACGGGAAGAAGAGCGAATGCCATCGAATGCAATCTCAAAAACATGTACGGGTTCTACACTTCTTACAGGGCCAAAACGCTCACGGGTGTTACGGCTTACCCATGCAGAAATCTCGCTGGCTTCTTTTTCTGTTAGCCCAGAAACTTTAGTGAATGGCATCAGCAAATCTCCATCCCAGACACCCATAGTGAAGTTCGAATATAAATTAGTACCACCCTCATTTCCACGTTGAGCGTATATCATGACTGCATTGATTGTAAGAGCATCTGCCTTCCATTTCCACCAATCACCTCTTTGACGTCCAGAGGAGTAAGAGGAATTCCAGCGTTTGAGCATTAATCCCTGACTACGATATTTGCGAGATAATGCCCTTTCTTCAACTAATTGACCCCAATCGTCAAAAGGAATATCTTCTGAGAGTACTAAAATGCCTTGCGTAGGATAGGTGCTTAACATTTGTTGTAGGAGGTGCCTTCTTTCCCGAAAGGGGCGTAGCCTTATGTCTTCCCCTTGCCATTCCAATAGATCGTAAGCCATGAAGATAATTGGTGTTTTATCCATGGCTTTTTTAGTGATGTTTTTGCGCCCCAGGCGGGTATGTAGTTCATTATAGTTTAGCGGTTGTCCATTCTTAAAGGGTAGAATTGCTCCGTCAATAACGGTGCCATTAGGTAATAAATCAGCTAGTGGATGATACTCTGGAAGTTTATCCGTTAATAATTCTTCACCTCTCGACCATACAAATAATTCGTCTTGCCTCACTATTATTTGTCCACGAATACCGTCCCATTTGCGTTCAGCACTCCACTCAGATACGGCTCCCAAATCCTGGATACCACCTTCCAGAGCGGATGCAAGATGAAAAGGGTAAGGGCTAGAGCTGTTTTCTAGAGGGCTTTCAGTAAGAATGAGTTTTTCAAAAGTTATGTTATCAGGTATCCAACTCCCTGTTAATCGGTGGGCTATCAGGTTCCCTTTAATCCCTGTATATTGAGCAAGGGCCTCCACCATCAATTTTTGAGAGATACCTATCCTGAATCCTCCTACCAGTAGTTTATTAAACAACAACCGTTCAGTAGGCTGAAGGCATTGCCAGGCAGCTATTATTTTTTCCTTCTTCTGCTCTTCTTCTAGGTTTTCCAGGTTTTTTATATAGTTAATCCAAAAAGACAAAGACTCTTCGTTCTCTTTTTTTGGCATGGGCAATAAAAGAGTAATCGTTTCTACTAAGTCACCTACTACATGCTGAGATTCTTCAAAAAGCCATACAGGGATATTGGTTATTTCTGTTGCCCATTCTTTTAGTAAGGCAATAGTCGCTATGCGTTTAGGGCGTTTATTGGATAACAATCCAATAGTCCAAAGGCGGTCTATGTCTGATGCTTCAGAAAAATACCAAACCAAAGCTTCTCTCTTTTGATTAACATTGGTTGATTGATCCAGCCGGTGAAATAATTGAACAAATAATTTCATGAATTATCCTCCTTATCTTCCTTGCGTTCCAATGATTCTCCTTCAAATTCCGTATGTGCTTCTATTGCATCTAAACCACGTTCCTGGCGCAGCCATTTGGTAAAGGCTTTTGTATAACCATGAGTGACAATAACTCTGTCTGCACCAGTAGCTGTAATGGCATCATTAAGTCCTTGCCAATCAGCATGATCAGAAAACACAAATCCTTTATCAGCAGTTCTTTTACGTCTTATATTTCTAAGTGCCATCCAACCAGATGCAACTCCTATTGATAAGGGCTTGAATTTTTGTATCCAGGCAGCATTCAATGCCGTAGGAGGAGCAATGATTAAGGCACCCTGGTAAGCTCCTGGAGAAATATTCCCCGTAGTCTTACGAGTAGGAGGAAGTTTTATTCCCTGCTTTCTAATAATGCGATTGGTGTTTTCTATTGCTCCATGCGTATATATGGGACCAATTTCATGATTGACACTATGCAAAAGACGCTGTGCTTTCCCCAGCGAATAAGCTGTTAATACGCTTACTTTTCCTGTAGCTTTATTATTGGCCCACCAGTCGTTGATTTCCTGGATTACAGATTCTTGTGGTTTCCATTGATAAACGGGCAATCCAAAAGTAGACTCTGTAATAAAAGTATGGCATTTGATAGGCTCAAATGCTTCAGAAATACCATCATCTTCAAGTTTATAATCTCCTGAAGCAACCCATACTTCTCCTTTATATTCTACTCTTATCTGTGCAGAACCAATGATGTGCCCAGCAGGATGAAAAGAAAATTTGACACCATTGATCGTTTTAGGCTCACCGTATTCTACGGACTCAATATTGATATCTCCTAAACGGTAACGGATGACTGGTTTTGCGGATTTGGTACAAAGATAGGCTCTGTGTCCCCAACTAGCATGATCTGCATGTCCATGAGTTATTAATGCCCGTTCTACAGGGCGCCAGGGGTCTATATGCACTTTTGCAGGCGGACAGTATATTCCTTTATCTGTAAATTCTAGTAATGCCATTGATTAATCAAATACAAAATGGAAAGATAAGTTGAATGCGAAAGATCTATTGAGGGTATTATTTGGCAATTGTGAAAGTGAAAGTACTTCCAATATCCAATTGAGAATCTACCCATATTTTTCCGCCATGTTGTTCTACAATGCGTTTGCAATGGGTAAGGCCTATGCCTGAGCCAGGATATACTCTCTTGCTGTGAAGGCGGCGGAAGAGTACAAAAATATTCTCAAAATTTTCTTCAGGAATACCTATACCATTATCAGATATTGTAATGCGCCAGTGTTCCTTTTCTTCGTAGGCTGCAATCTCGATATAAGGAGTATTACCCTCATGCTGAAATTTTATAGCATTACTAATAAGGTTTTGGAAAAGTCGAAGAATTCGGGTCGTATCACCATTTATAATAGGTAGCGTGCCTGTAATTACAACTTCTGCGCCTGATTCTTGAATAGAATCTGTTAGTTTATCGATAACTGCTTCTACTACTGATTTTAAGTCAATAGTTTGCATTACTATTTCTTCCTCTCCATGACTGATACTGGAATATTCCAGCAAATCTGTGATGAGTTTGTTCATATGGCTGGCAGCAGAGCTTATAAAATCAAGATAGTCATGAGCGTCTGTATCCAGTTTGTCAGAATACCTGCGCTTAAGGAGTTGTGCGAAGCTATTCATTGTACGAACAGGTTCTCTTAAATCGTGAGAGACCGTATGGGCAAAGTTTTCAAGTTGAAGATTAGAACTGGAATACTTTTCTAGTTCTGTTTTCTGCCTATTCAACTCATTAATTTTATCCTGAAGGCTTTTTTGGGCGGTTTTTAAGGCTGTAATATCTCTTACAACTACTATCACTTCTTGTGTATTGATAGGGCTAATACGAGCTTCATAAAAATGCAAGGAGTCACCGACGTGAAGAGGATATTCAAAAGATTGTACTTTTTGAGTGTTTAATGCTGCATCCAGATTTTTTCTGATAGCAGTACATATATATGGAGGCAGTACTTTATCTATTACTTTGCCTATAAAAAATTCGGGAGGAGCTACCAGATTTTTGGCTTCATTTCTGGAACCATAATAGTCGAGGAAAACATAATTTTTATCAAGCCGGAAATTCATATCGGGTAAGGCATTAAAAGTTGCCTTTAGAATTTCTTGATTCTTTTTTAGCGCTTCTTGAGTAGCCTTGTCCGATTTCTTATCCATATGCATATTTGCAATTTTCTCCCGGTGTACCCGTCATTCACCAGTAGGTTAAAAATACTTGAAGTCAAGGTGCCAAAATATTCTAGTAGATAGGGGGGAGTATAGGCAGTACTTTCAATGTCTAAGTACTGCCTACAGTTGAGTCGTATTCAAGAAGGAACCCTTAAATAGGCTCTATATTACTCTTCTTCTAGTAAAACTACGCCTGAAGCCAGAAATTTCAGCTCTTCTTTGGGCTCCGTAATGGCATCAATCTCTTCCTGAGATTTGCCTGCATCTTCTGCATAATGCTTCAGTTCGTCTACTGAAGTCACTTCGCGGTAAGCATAGCCATTCATGATAACCTGGCGGCCTGAAATGTCTTTGGGCATAAAAAAGCCATAGTCTTTGAATCGAACCATAATCGGTGTCTGCTCTGCATTGGCTTGATCACCTATTGTCATCCAGCATCCTTTTACCTGGCATACCTCCTGAACTGTTCCTACAAACTGAACGGATACCGAATCACTTGTTTCCATTTGAGAGGAGAGCTCACCATAGGAAATATACGATTCTGGTTGGAAGGTTTCACCAAAGGCATTTTCTTTACTAGCCTCAGTCGTTTCGGTAGTCGTTTCTTCCTGTTGAGTTTCCTCCGTCTGAGTTGTTTCAGGAGTACTGCCACATGTAAATAAAAAACCAGAAAGTACGAAGGCAAATAATGTTTTTTGAATCATTCTTCTAATGTTTTAACTTAAGGTAAATGTTGGAAGGGTTCAATATTGGGTTACTAATTTAAATATATCTTGAACGGTAGGGGCGTTCGGAACTATCCCAGGGTTATGGTAAAACAAAATTAGCTAAAAAATTAAATATATCTAAAGGGAAAACCAGAGAATGAGGCTATATGAAAAAGAGGGGAGTTGTAGAGATGGCACCTTTGAAAGAATAGATGATGCCATCTCTAAATATAGATTATCGGTTAATTACAATTTGCTGGATAATTGATTTGTCAGCATTACAGAGCTGATAAACGCCTACAGGCAGGCCATCTATTTGCCATCGCATTTTACTAGATCCTTCTTCCATTCGTTGCTCATCCACCAATTGGCCATAAGCATTGTAAAGCTCAAAAGTATTTGCTCGCTTTAGTGGTTGGTCAAAGGCAAGTGTGAAAAAAGAACTACTCGGATTTGGGAATAAATGTATTGACGAAGGAAAGGTAGTTGTTGACTGATGAGCAAATGCTGAAGGAGGATTACCATTTATTGGTTGCCCACTACCATTATCAACTGTTACATTACTGAATACGGCTTTCGTCTGTGCATTAGGTAAGTAGGAGAAACTTGCCAGTCCAATTTCCACACATTGCTGCATAGGAGCATAAACAGCATGTACATATTGGAAAGTGTTACCTGTAATACTGTAAAAAGCAAAAACCCAGTTTCCTTGACGTTCTAGTTTTAACCAATAAGGGGCTGGCTTGAAAAATGATTGTACTACTTTGTTTGCACCTGTGAAGTATCGAGTTTCGTGGCGAATAATATTCGTTAAATTCGAAAAAACAGATACTTGTTTACTATTTGCATCGACGGTCTCACGTATCATTACACCACCATATCCATTCGGTGTCAAACTTTCAATTTTTGCTGTAATAGAACCATCACCGCATAGGCTAGTTGCTGCAAAGGCTATGTTATCAGTAGTAGTGCTGATAGCGTTATTACCGGCACCTGTAATAGTAAATTCACCAGAATTTGACTGCTGACAAGGATCATATTCATATCCGTTGCCTTGTGAGCCTGCTCCGATACCATAATTTCCCCACCCATTAGGGAGTGCACCATCTGTGTCTATAGTAATAATTGCGGTGCAAGCACTAGTATTGCCTGCTGCATCCGATATGGATACAGGTACATTGTAAGTTTGTCCTATGTCTGAACAACTATAAGTCGTAGGATTAAAATTGATACTGGTAATACCGCAATTGTCTGAGCTTGCTATATCATCAAAAACATCGTTTGTTGCGAGGCTGTAATTACCATTCGCTTGTAAGTAAATGCTTGTTGTATTACAGAATACAGTAGGAGCTTCATTATCAGCTACTGTTATGGTTGCTGTGCATTGATCTGTTTCAATCCCATCGCTTACGGTTAATGTTACTGTTGTTGATCCTAAAGGATAAGGAGTCATAGGGGAGATGGAAAAAAGCAATTGATCGCCATTAGGATCGGATGAACCTCCGTCAAAATCTTCGGCAATAGTGCTCGTGTTTTCACAGTTCGCATCGGCAGAGACCGTAATGTTTTTACAAACAGCAGTAGGAGCTTCGTTACAACCTGATGCTGCGCCACAAGAGTTGCCTGTGGTTACTGCACCGGGGGCTATCCAGTTAGAAGAAGCACCATCCAGCGTAAAGTTTTGAAGTAAACCATTGTTTCCATTTCCTGAAAGATCGGGTAGTGTAGTTACACCTGTATTGTCTGTTCCATCGAATCCTTCATTGAATTGATAATAAGCAAGTAAGCCAGTTTCAGTACCAGATAATTCACATCCTATGGCACTATTTATCTGACCACTACACAGAGCATGGTCCCATATCTTTACTTCATCTATTTGGCCATTATATTCGCTCCAGAAAACTTGGCTTTCACCTATTGTTAGGTCTGTTACAAGTGTATTGAGTATCATGTTGGTTTTTTCTCCAACCAATACTCCATCAATGTATATCTTGCCAGTATTAGTAAGATCATCATATGTAAAAGCAAAATGAGTCCATACATTTTGAGGAAATGGAATATTGGGAGTGAGCCCTACATTATGCCCCCAGAATTCGATCCTGTTAGCATACATGGACCCTACACCTCCATGGCTTAAAGAAGTAAGGCCAATACCACAGGCACCGCCATTTTGTGATGAATTTCCCCAACCAATAATCCTTCTATGATAATTTTCTTCTGATGCTTTGAAATAGAATTCAATGGTTCTTGATTGTCCGCCTGTAGGCAGGGCTGCGAATGAAGGAATCGTAACGTGATCACCATTTCCAGAGAAGTCCAGTGCTTCCGCATTATAAAAAAGGGGATTACTATGAGGCAATATGTTTTTCTCATGATACATTTTCGAATTCGTGCATTCAATTTCGGGATAGCTTCCTGTTAAGGTGAAAGAATAAATTGGCTCATTAACCACTAATAGGGAAATGAGTAAGAACAATCCGTAAAGTTTTGCTTTCATGATGAATTATTAAAATAAAAAAATAGAGTTTTAGAGCTTGTTTGGAATTTATTAATCGGACTTATTTCATCACTAATTGACTTATATTTTGTTGGAAGAACACTCATTTAGCTTTGGCTAAAATCGTAACCTTCCGCCTCATTTAATTCAATTAGTGGCAAAATCGTCTCAAAGAACAAATGCCCAAACACGCTCTTAGATCTGGCGCTATTGCCAGAAGTTTATGGTATAGAAGAACTAATAAGCGCTTCAACTGCTACTGAAGAATAATCACAGGGAAGTGAGTTCAAGTACCAGTTTGAAAAAACTTACTTAAGGGGGGATTGCACAAAACTCAGGAAAAGGGTAGTAACAATTCTGACAACTTAGTGTAACAAAACTGCCGTTTGAACCAAAAATCAAGATTGGAAGTCAGTAGGCCTGACACCAAAACGTTGTTTGAAAAGTTGAGAGAAATATCTTGTTGTAGTGAAACCTACGGCAGCAGCAATTTCTTTTATGGTAGAATATTTACCTTCACTGAGATAATCTCTTGCTGTTTGCAAGCGAATTTCCTGGAGATATTTATTGGGTGTCATCCCAGTGAGTTGTTTCAATCTACGGTGAAACTGTCGTTCGCTGATGAGGAGTTGATTAGCGGCGAAACTTATTTTTAACCTATCGTCAGATAGATATTGCTTAAAAGTTTCTTCAACCTTCTTTAACCACTCTGCATCTACTTGAGTCATCAAGGGGCGGTTTTCGGTTGAATTTTCTGAAGCTGTATTGTGTGAAAACAGTTTTATACGTTGTGCATGATTACTCAATAAATTTTCAATACGAGCTACTAACTCTTCTTCCTGGAATGGCTTTGTTAGATAATCATCTATACCAATTCGAAGAGCTTGTAATTTTGTTTTTGCATTTACTTTAGCTGTCAGCATAATGGTTGGAATATGCCGCCAACGATCATCTGACTTCACCTTCTCTAATAATTCCAAGCCATCCATAATGGGCATCATAAGATCGGATATGATTAAAGAAGGAAGGAGAGATGATGTGGAAGTTTCTAATAGTTGGACGGCATCAGCACCATTTCCTGCTGTGATAATATGATATTGGGGTAATAAGATCTTAATATATTTCTGGAGATCTATGTTGTCTTCGACTAGTAAAATATTTATTTGCTGTTGATCATCCGTTGGAGCCTGGTTTTTTGTTTTTGGAGGAGAAGCAACTTCTATATCTTTAGATTTTTCGATATCTGTATCAAATACTGATGAGATACGGGTAGTTATTTTCTTTGGGAGTTTGAGATGAAAAATACTTCCTGTACCTACTTCACTTTCTGCCCAGGCTGTTCCTCCCATTAAGCCTGCCAGTTCTTTGCACAATGAAAGCCCGATACCCGTACCATTTTTGTTATACCCGTTCATTTGCTGGGATTGATAAAAGCGGTCAAAAACATAAGGTAAATCATTGGGGTGAATACCAGTTCCGGAATCTTTTACAGAGAGTTTGATGTACTCTTCTTTTTCGTATACAGAAAGAATGATTGGTGCTTCGGGAGGAGAATGTTTGATGGCATTAGACAAGTAATTTTGAATGACCTTTTTTACTTTTTCTTTGTCTAAAAGGAATGTGAGTTGTTGACTAGCGTAATACTCAATTGAAAATCGAGAACTTTCATTAGAGGCATCAGAATGAAATTGAGTGATTAGGTTTTTTAAAAAGAAGTACAAGTCAACTGGGACCTCTTCTACTTTTAATTTACCAGATTCAAGTTTAGAAAAATCAAGGATTTCATTTATTAGAGTTAATAGTTGATGGCTATGCCGTTGTATAAATCTCAATAATTGCCATTCTTGTTCATCCCTGGTTTTATTTTTTAGTAGTTTATTAACAGGGCCAGTTATTAAGGTTAAAGGTGTACGCAATTCATGTGAAACATTAGCAAAGAATCGGGATTTGAGCTTTTCCAGCGATTTGATTTCTTCTGCTTGCTGGCGGATGGTTTCTGTTCGGCGAGCGACTTCTTTTTCGAGTTCTCTTTTCTGTTTTGTCAATTGAACAGTACGTCTTTTATAAAAAATGAAAACAGCTGCGAGTATGCTAAAAATGGACAAGACTAAAAACCATGTTTTTAAATAAAAGGGTTTTAATACAACAACTTGAATCGCCAACTCCTTTTCTGACCACAGTCCGTTGGGGGCTTGCCCTTTGATACGTATAGTATGGGAGCCATATGGCAGTCGGCTCAAACGTAAAATGTTCTCACTTTGATAGGTCCAATGATTGTCTACCCCTTCAATTTTGTATGCATATTGCGTTAACTCCGCATCTTCATATGTTAGTAATGCAAATTCTATGAGGAAGAATCGATCGGTAGGATGTAGTGTAAAGGAATTCGTTTTGCGTAATGCTGCTGTATTGTCAATCAATTGATCAAGCTCTCCATCAAATTGCTGGAATTTGACTATTGCCATTGGAGGATGAAAAAAAGAATTGTTTTCAAAAAAATCTTTTGGATGAAAAGCAGTCACTCCGTTTAGGCTACCAAAATAAATATTGCCAGCTTTATCCTGAAGATGTGAAGTTCGGTTGAATTCATCGTGACAGATGCCATCCGTTTCAGTATATCCCCGAATCTGTTGAGTTTTTTTATTAAAGACAGCAATACCATTATCAGTAGACATCCATAGATTGCCATAATCATCCTCATAGATAGCATAAATAGTATTGTGGGGTAATCCATCAGCACGGGTGTATCTTTTAATAATACCACTTTTAGGGTGCCATTTTAATAAGCCAGTGTTTGCCGTTCCCAACCAAAAAATACCACTTGAATCTTTATATAAATGATTGATATTGTCATAAGGCAAATGGAATAAATTTTGCCCTTCTTTCCAATATCTATTAATGACTCGTCCGTCGCGAATATTCATAGTAAATAAGCCTCCTGTAGTTACTACCCAGGCAGTGTCAGACTCTTCCTCATAAAACTGGTAAGCGATATGCCCTTTCATATCACTACCCCAATTTTTTAATACGGTTAGTTTTCCGTCAGAAATGTATCTCAAATCACCATAGGTTAGATTGTCGAGCCAAATTTTGCCATATTTATCTTCATAAATCGTCCATATAAGGAGGGGCTCATTATTAAGCTTGCAGTTCAGCTTTTTAGTGATTCTTTTGCTTTGAGGAGAAAAAATGGAGATGCCATCATAATAAAAGAGCAGATTACCTGCAGCATCTTTGGAAAGAGCTTGCCGGGTGTTTCTTGTTATGAATGCATGATCTCCTGAGTAATTTGATTTATCGGCGCTCATCAGGCCAACTTTATTTTCAACCATTACCCAAAGTTGTTCTTTTGGAGAATAAGTATATTCTAACCCACGACAGGCAAGGTGCTCTGCAGTTGTTGTATTGGATTCATTATGGAAAAAATTTCGAAAAAGGGGAGATTGTAATTTAAAGCGATATACTCCAAATTGAGTACTGATCCATATGGCTCCATTCTTGTCAGGTAAAATAGCTGTCGTACTTTTTAATTCAGGATATTTATTGGATAGTAAAACAGGGTCATTATTATCGATAGGTAACAACTGAAATTGTTTATCAGAACCATAAGTCCAATAATAGTTTTGGTGTTTATGGAGAAATGAAACGGCATCGGCTCGTGTAAACTTATGCCCTGAAAAAAAACGGATAGCAGAAGTGTCCTGAATTTGTTCACCTGTACTATTTATGTCGTAAAAACTAATTAGGGAATGCCCTTTTTGTGCTTCGTGTGTATAGTCAGTGTATTTAAAACTTCCATTCTCTGCTATTTCATATACGTTTAAATAAACGCTGGATGGGTGTTTATATTGATGAGATATTTTCCCATCCTTATCTAAAATGTATAATACGCTCTGTTTTGATTTTTTCTGCTCTGAAATAATGATAAAACGTCCATCATTTATCCAATGAATATTGGTGATATAGCTCGATTTTTCTAAATCTACTGGAAGGAATTTAAATGCTCCATCATAAGTAATTAACTTATCGGGGGTTAAAAATATTAAGTGTCCCTTGTGATTATGGTTAAAAGATAATACTTCGTTTACAGAAAAAGGAGCAGTATTAAAAACTTCTGCAAAAGGTTGAACCTTGTGAGTTTGAGGGTCGAATATATCAATCGTTTTTATTGTTTTAGATAAAAAACCTCCTGTTTGGATTAGCCACATTTGTTCCTGCCCATCCTCTAAAATATGGTTGATCTCATTACTTTGAAGTCTATTCTTTTCTTGTGTAAACCACTGGAAGCGATATCCATCAAATCGATTTAAGCCATACTTGGTTCCAAGCCAAAGAAACCCTTGTTTATCCTGATGAATACATTGCACATCGCGATGAGAGAGCCCTTCTTTTACCCCATAAAATTGACTGTTTATAATAAATTCCTGCGCACAAATTGTAGTGCTTAGAATGGTAAAGAAAATGATTAAAGATTTCTTAAAACAGGTCGGCATATATATGGTCGGGTGTCTTCAGTCGTTATTTGTTAGAGTAAAGATAAACCTTCTTAAAGAATAGCATTAAGAAAGCAGTGTTAGGTGTATTACAGTATGCATTCTTAATGTTTATAAAACAAGCCTTGAGAGGCAATAAACTTTGCTCTTTATTGATTATTAATGTTGATTAAATAAAGGGCAAAAAATAAAGTGAATTATAAAACATACATTATTTGAGCATTCCCATGATGGATTTAGATCAAGTGAAACAGCTTTGATCTTTAAAAAGGAAATTCGACATTTTCAGCAAATGAATGATGGCTTGCAACTTATTCTGCTGCTGGGCTACTTGTTGCCCTGCATTGCACTTATGTCGTATTTATTTTTTAATTGCAGCTTAATTGATTCCCTATGAAAAGAGTAATGTGTGTCCTGGTTTGTACAGCTTTTTTTTCAGTGCTTAATGGGCAAATTGACTGTACTATGGGCAATTGTATTAGTGGCGAAGGAGTATGCGTATACCCTAGTGGTGCTCGCTATGAAGGAGCCTTCAAAAAAGGTAAGCCAGATGGAAAGGGAAGTCTTTTCTTTTCTGATGGAAGAGAGTATAATGGTGATTGGAAGAATGGTTATCGCCATGGATTGGGGATACTCAATTTTCCAAATAACAATAAATTTACCGGACAATTTCACGAAAATAAATTTGAAGGGAAAGGCATCATGGCATATGCTAACGGTAACCGATATGAAGGTGAATGGTCAAATGGACAACAGCATGGAAAGGGGATATTCTACTATGCGAATGGTGATAAATACGAAGGAGAGTTTATAGAAGGAATGTGCGAAGGGAAGGGAGCTATGTTTTATTCTGATGGTTCTCTTTATGAAGGAGAGTGGGATAATAATGTGCGCCATGGTAAGGGAGAAATGCTCTTTCCTGATGGAGAGAAGGTGATAGGTGAATGGGCAAATGGGCAATACATGTCTGACTGGAGCAAATTCGCTTTTCAGGGAGATACCGCTTCTCTTAGAAACTGTAATGTGGTTGAATGTGATCGTGGAATAGGCAAGTACACCTATAGTGATGGATCCCTTTATGTTGGTGATTTTTATTATGGAGCTCCTGAAGGTATTGGTACAGTATATTATGCTAGTGGCAATCGCTATGAAGGAGGTTGGAAAAATCATACTCCTCATGGTAGAGGAGTTATGTACTACAATAGCGGACGCATTGTAGGAGCAATATGGGATTTTGGGAAACCAGCAAAAAAACTGTTTGTACAAGGAGAGGCAGAAGGGCCAAGCCCGATTGCCGTAGAGCATGATAAGGAGGTGAAGATATGGGCGGTAATTGTAGGAGCAGCACTGTACAAACACATGCCAGCCCTGCGCTATACAGATGATGATGCTTATCAATTATATGCATTCCTGAAAAGTCCGGAGGGAGGAGCATTACCCGACCGACAACTGAAATTGCTTATTGATGAGGATGCAACTTATGATAATATACTGGATGCTATGCGTTCTACTTTTCTTCGAGCAGATCAGAATGATGTGGTTGTATTTTACTTTTCCGGACATGGTTTGCAAGGGTCTTTCCTTCCCGTAGATTTTGATGGTTACAACAATCAATTAAAGCATGCTGATATTAAAAAAATGCTGGAAGATAGCCAGGCAAAGCATAAGTTAGTATTGGCTGACGCTTGTCACTCTGGGAGCTTATTAGCCATTAAGACACCCGTAAAGAGCGTGTTACAACGATACTATGAGGCCTTTGAAAAAACAGAAGGAGGAATGGCTTTATTAATGTCCTCAAAAGGCGAGGAATATTCCTTGGAAGATGGAGGCTTACGTTCAGGTATTTTTAGCCATTTTATGGTGAGAGGGCTTAAAGGAGAAGCAGATCGTGATGGCAATCTAATCGTTACTATTCAGGAGTTATTTGATTTTGTACATCAGCATGTACGGATGTATACAGGAAATATACAGACTCCAACACTTACTGGCATATTTGACCCCTTGATGCCGGTAGCGGCAGTTAGGAAATAAAAAAAGTTCAAGCGCTGTCTCTGCGAACTCCTGCTTAGTTGTCAATTATTTACGAGGAATCGTAGAGGATATTCTAAGCAGGAGTTTTACTTTTTAACAGGCCTCTATGCAACATCTTACATCATTCTTTCGTAAATATATAATTGAATCTGATATGTGAATATCATTCATCTCTTCTATATCAATCCATAAAGCCATGAAAAAGAATACCCTCCTTCTGTTAGTTTTTCTAGTGCTTGTCATTCCATTTTCAGTGACTGCTCAATGTGTGCAGGGTGATTGTCAGAATGGACAGGGAACCTTTAAGTATGCCAGTGGAGCTCGTTATGTTGGTGCTTTCGCGAATGGAAAAAGCGAAGGCATAGGTATTTGTTACTGGAAAGATGGTAGCCGCTATGAGGGTAGCTGGAAAGGTGGTATGCCTCATGGAGAAGGGACAAAAACTTTTCGGACGGGTAAAAAACAACAAGGCTGGTTCGATATGGGAAAGTATATTGGTACAACACAACCAGAAGAATGGGCTTCCCGTAATGTCAATACTACAGAAGAAAGTGATCAAAACGCTGCAGGCTGTATATCGGGCAATTGTCAAAATGGTAGAGGGGTATACGTGTTTCCTTCCGGGGCGGTGTACACTGGAGAGTTTAGTAATGGAGAAATTCATGGTACAGGGGTTTGTCAATATTCTGATGGAAGTCAGTATAAAGGCAACTGGGAGCACAGACAACCGCATGGGCAAGGCACAATGACATATATAGATGGAACGGTACGCTCAGGTAACTGGTACCAGGGACAAGCGGTTGATGCAAATGGAAGATTGGTCAACAGTTATCAGGCAAAAAGAGAAGCTCAAAAGGATAATAATATTGAGATTCAGGCAGGATGCCTGGCAGGCAACTGTTATAATGGACGGGGTACGATGGCATATGTTGATGGAAGCCGTTATGAAGGAGAATTTCGATTAGGGCGCCCTGATGGACGTGGTACATTTTATTATCCTAATGGAGAACGGCACAAAGGACGTTTTAGCAAAGGAGTTCCTGATGGAGAAGGGGTACTTCATAAAATGGATGGCTCCACTTTGGAAGGTCATTGGATTGAAGGAGAATATCTGGGGACTCAGGCCCGGCCTGATAAGGGGTGTATAGAAGGGAATTGCGAGAATGGCACAGGAACTTATATATTCAAAGAAGGAGATCGATACATTGGCACTTTTCGTAATAACCTGCCTCATGGGCAAGGAACGGTTTTTTATGCTAATGGAGAGCGTTATGAAGGTACGATGGCTTATGCTAAATTTAATGGTTATGGTACCTTGTTTATGAATGATGGTACGGAGGTTTCGGGTTTTTGGAAAGACGGTGTATTTCAGGGAGCAGAAAAGCGAGTATCTGCACCACCAACTAAGCAACAACAAGAGGAAGGGCCTAAATTGCAAGTATGGGCAGTAGTGATAGGCGTCGCTTCTTATCACCATATGCCAGTACTGCGCTATACAGATGATGATGCCTACAGGATGTATGCTTTCCTTAAGAGCCCTGAAGGAGGTGCATTGGACGATGATCATATCCGCATATTGGTAGATGAGGAGGCAACCTTAGGAAATATTAAACGCACTATGTCTGATATCTTTGGACAGGCAGGGGCGAATGACCTGGTATTACTTTATTTTTCCGGACACGGATTAAGAGGTGCTTTTTTACCTTTTGACTTTGATGGCTATCACAATAAATTGCTCCATGAGGAAGTAAATGCAATACTGAAACGCAGTCCCGCTAAATACAAACTGTGTATTGCAGATGCCTGTCATTCAGGTAGCCTGTTGGCAATGCGGGGCGGCAACCCCAATCAAACCATGTCTGATTACTACAATCGATTAGCACAAGCCAATCCAGGAACAGCCTTGATTATGTCTTCCAAGTCTGATGAGACATCTCTGGAGTCTAGTGGTTTAAGACAAGGTGTCTTCAGCCATTTCCTAATCCGAGGCTTAAAAGGAGAAGCGGATGTTGATAATGATAAATACGTAAGCGTACAGGAACTATACAATTTTGTAAATCGAAATGTACGTTCTTATACAGGGAATCTCCAGTCACCACTCATTCAGGGAGATTATGATCGGAAGATGCCGGTTGCTGTAAGGAGGAAATAATATTTTGGTTATTTCAGTAGGCAGTGTTCAGTGGGGCAGTGGGCAGTCCAGTGGGCAGGTTTTAGTAAGAGGTAGTGTGGTACCCAGATGAGGTTCCATTTTATTTCGCTCAATAGCACGTACTGAAGGGAAGGTCTTTCGTAGTTCTTCTGGTAGAGCATCTTGTCAGATAATCAACGCACTTTAAATTTCTTGTATTAACGTTA
Organism: Chitinophagales bacterium; assembly: GCA_022360175.1. Classification (GTDB taxonomy): domain Bacteria; phylum Bacteroidota; class Bacteroidia; order Chitinophagales; family Saprospiraceae; genus JAKSDI01. The sequence continues at coordinate 40,737 of JAKSDI010000054.1, read as the reverse complement.
TGGTTGGTATAATCAATTAGAGCATGTTTGGGATTTATTAATCGGACTTATTTCGTCATTAATTGGCTTATATTTTGTTAGAAGAACGCTCATTTAGCTTAGGCTAAAATAGATGCAGCCCATCCGCTAGCGGTTCACTCGCTCAAAAGTCTTCAAGACTTTTGCTCTACGAGTTCGCTCGTTCAGGCCTCATCTAAGTCAATTAATGACAAAATCATCTCAAAGAACAAATTCCCAAACACGCTCTTAAGAAATTCATTTTGTAATGAATTTTGGTTAATTTTATATGTGTGTTGCGAACAGCACTACAAGTTTTGACAATCAATGACTTATAGGTTTATTCGACTCTCTTTCAAGCAGCTTCTCTAAACCAGTCTATGATTAATAGGAGGACTACACTTGAAATAAATCCATTTCCAAATCACTAAACTCCAATGAAATGAAGATTTTTGCGCTACAAACTCTAATCCTGTTTTTATTATTACCATTAGTAAATTACTCCCAACCAATTGATGAACATCTCTTATCTACCGAGGAAGAACTCCAACTTTCTGGCATTCATAATACAAATCGGGGCATCAATTTTTCGCCCAACTCTGTAGGAGATGATTTATTAAGAGCCTCTAGATTAGATAAATGGATGGAAGATGCCTGGGAATCTCAAGATTCAGTTGAGCATTACTATAATGAAAATGATCTACGATCGGAGGTGATAACCAGAATATTGATGGATGATGAATGGGTGCTTTCTTCACGAAGGATATATGAATATGATGACAACAACAACAAGACGCTAGAGTTAGACCAATCCTGGAATCTAAATGAATGGGTAGACAGCCTTCAACGTATTTATCAATACGATGGCAATGCCAACAGGATACTGGAGTTGCATCAATTCTGGAATCTAGATGAATGGATAAATAATACTCAATTTATTGCTCAGTTCGATAGTAATAACAATAGGACACAAAACGTGAAGCAATCTTGGAATATGGGAGTTTGGATGGATGTCCATCGCATCTTTGCAGAATATGACAACGACAGTAATATCACTTCAGGCTATTCGATGAATCTAGGAAGCGATGGAATCACCTGGCAATATCATCCAAAACGATTATTTGAATATGATCAAAATGGAAATTTAATCCATAGGATTTCTCAGTTTGGAGATGATATCAATGGTTGGGACAATGCCCATCGCTTCTCGTACGAATATGACGATAATGGTAATAATGTATTGAGATTCAGTTATAATTGGTTAGATGAAGATTGGAGGTTATCTAGCCGATTTATATATGAATACGATACCGATAACATACTGGTTTATGGCCTTGAACAAGATTTAGAAAATGATGAATGGATTGATAAAGCTCAAGATATATATATTTATGATGGCGATAATCTAATTACTCTGAAACATCAAGAATGGCACTTTTATGAGTGGGTAAATAACTTTGAAGTTTTATATGAATATGATGACAATCGAGTATCAAGAGAAGCACGAAATTGGATAAATGGTGAATGGGTTGGTATACAAAAACGCATAAGTGAGTATGATGATAATAACAATTTAGTATTGTATTTTATACAAGACTGGGTAGATGATGAATGGGTGGATAGTCTACGCTTTATTTACTATTACGATATTGTATCTTCATCCTTATTTAATCCAGGCATTCAGGATTTTACACTTCATGTCTATCCAAATCCTACTAATAACATCGCCACCATCCATTTAAACGATGATCCTTTAACTCAGGGAAAGCTACAAGTTTTCAATAATGTGGGACAATTGATAATGACGCAAGTGATAGCTAAAGGAGAACACAAAAAAGAATTGCAAGTAGAAGAGCTTCCTAAAGGATTATATACTATTAGTATCGAAATTGGAAGCAAACGAGGTATCAGTAACTTATTTGTATACTAAATCTCTGTGTAAAACAACTTTATGTCTTCTGATCTTACAACTCTTTTTCAGCATGCTCCCAGCCCCTTACAACGCTTGAAGCATCCTATTCCAGAGAAGGAAGATATTTCACTATGGATTAAGCGGGATGATCTCCTGCAAATGGGGCCAGAACAAGCACTTTGTGGAAATAAATGGCGTAAGCTACAATACAATCTTCAGGCGGCACGCGAAGCAGGTCACGATACTTTGCTTACATTTGGTGGAGCCTATTCTAATCATATTGCAGCAGTAGCTGCTGCGGGGAGTGTATTTGGTTTCCAAACGATTGGATGTATTAGAGGAGAAGAACATTTACCCTTAAATGCGACTTTAAGCTTTGCACGTGCGTATGGTATGGAAATTCATTACATCAATCGTTCTGATTATCGCGAAAAGCATACATCTGTATTTCAGCAACAGCTGAGAAAAAAGCATGGCAACTTCTACCTCATCCCGGAAGGAGGCACCAATCATTTAGCAATTAAAGGATGCGAAAACATTCCGATAGAAGTAGAACAGCAGTTGGGTAGAGTACCCGACTACTATTGCAGTGCTGTAGGTACAGGAGGGACGTTATCCGGCATAATAGCTGGCGCTAATAATCATGAATCTAAAGTGATTGGTTATCCCGCTTTGAAGGGCAATTTCCTGGGAAAAGAAGTGAGTGCTTTTTTGAAAGATTATCTAGGAAAGGTGTCTTTGAACTGGCAGATTAATACGGATTATCATTTCGGAGGTTATGCTAAATTTACACCGGAACTGATTCAGTTTATTAATCGATTTAAAGCAGATACTGAGATACAACTGGAACCCATTTACACCGGGAAACTCCTTTTTGGCGTGCTGGATATGATTGCTAAGGGATACTTTGAGAAAGGGAGTACAGTAGTAATAGTACATTCAGGAGGGCTACAAGGAATTAAAGGGTTCAATGAACGATTTGGAGAATTGTTAAATTGAACGATTCTAAATTTATGTCAAATAGATAAAATGAGATCACGTATTATACCATTCCTATTTCTTCCGCTTTTTATAAGCCTCTATTCTTGCTCAAGTGAAAATAAAGCAACTGATAAGGATCAGAAAGTACAACCAGAAAAGGCAGAACATAAAGAAGTGAATGAAGATGAGACCATCCTTCAATTGTCTTATTATCTGATAGGAGATGCGGCCACTTTAGCAGATCAGGAACAAAATACTATCGTCAATTATGCTATTGATAATTTAATTCCCCTGGAACGGACTAATTCTGGATTGTTTTATCGGATTCTTCAGGAAGGTGAAGGAGAGCAACTAGAGTGGGGTGATTATGTCAGTGCGCATTATAAAGGCTACTATATGGATAGTAAAGTTTTTGATTCTTCCTATAAGCGGGATAAGCCAATGAATTTCTATATCGGCAATATGGTGCCTGGCTGGAACGAAGGTTTACAATTGATCAAGCCGGGAGGAAAAATGCAGTTATTTGTTCCTTCTGCTTTGGGATATGGCGAAAAAGGATTGGGAAATGAAGAAGATGGTTATTTAGTACCTCCCAATAGCATTTTGGTTTTTGACCTGGAAGTATTGGAAATCCTGAAAAAGAAGGAGGAGTAGACAGGTTTATATATAGTTATATGGGCATATGGTGATATTGTGATGTGGTGAAGAATGAGCATATCAAAAATTGTTGTGTTCTGATGCAAGATATAGTTCTTTATAGCCCGAAATCTAAAACCAACTTACTACATGAATCACAAATCACGACTCACGCATCCTCTCAAAGGACTACATCGCACCCCATTTTCAATATCTACTATTGAATGAAACGAAGCCCCACAAAATTAAATAAAGAAGGTCGGTCTTCTTACTGCCCACGGAGAACTGAACCCTGCCTACTGCCCACTGAACTACTGCCCACTGAACTACTGAACACTGCCTACTGCCTACTGAACACTGTCCCACTGAACCCTACTCATTGAATATAGAATTACTACCTACTGAAAAGTGGCTACTATCCTTTGCTTGTTGAATCATAACCTTCCCTTCGCCGCTCAACATAGTATGATAGGTTCCTTCCTGCTCAAATTCAACGTATAGGGGAAAAGACAAGGCTTTTTTCTGTGTGGGATACCAAATTTTTTCTGATTGATTGACAAGTATAAAAAGGCCTTCGGCATTTCCGGTAGGAAAAAAGGTAGCGTTTCCCGTTTTATAAGGAGGAATTTTGCTTACACTTTTAATCTCCTCATAAACCTTAGGTACATCATTGACAGGAATCCCTATTTCACTAATAGATAATACAGACTGAATGCTAAAAGGCTCGTCAGAATGAAATGGAATATCTTTTCTGGCAATAAATTCTAAGATATTCCCAGCAGGATCGAAGAAATAAATGGCGTAAGCTTCCCAGTTGGTAAATTCTATAAGTTCATTACCATTTTCATCTTTTAAGACTTCTACTCTTTCTTTTAACCAGTTTAGTGCTTCCTCATACTGATTGTAGGGGATATTAAAGGCAAAGTGGTAATAAGGTTGACTACCATCCGTGGCGGTGGAAAATATCAAATGGCTAGATCCGATATTATAGAGGATAGCGACTCCATTGTCCATGTGTTTGCCTTCAAAGCCTAGCACTTGGGTATAGAAAGTCCATAGTTCTTCCGGCTTATGAGTCCGCAGGTGTAGGTTCTTCAGATGCATTTTGATTGGCTTTCTTTTGAAAAAATTCAGGGATCATAATGGCTAGCCCTATCATGATAGAAACATCTGCAAAATTAAAAATGCCAGTACGCAGGCTGCCGATACCCATGTTCATAAAGTCTCCTACCTGATTATACAATAGCCTATCGATAATGTTGCTGATACCACCACCAATGATGAAGCTGAATGCTACGTATTGCCGGCGGTTCATATTACTGGAAAATAGGGTATAGATGAATAAACCACTTAACAAGATAACGGGCAGAATTTTTAACCCCCAGTAGCGTATGAGCTCTGATTGTCCAGCTCCCATACTGAGAAAAGCTCCTTTGTTTTCTACATAATAAAGACGGAAGATATCCCCTAGATAAGAGACAGGCGGCTTCCCCATTAGATAATCATGGGCTAGCTGTTTAGTCCACTGATCAAAAAGAAGATTAGCGGCTACGATAACGAGTATCCAGATGATGCGTTGGCGATTGATTTCCCAGGCCATATTAGTATTGAGTTTTATCTTCTTTGTTTTCCCACATTTGCATAGCACTAAATGCTTCTGCCTGCATTATTTGATGGATGGGTATGCTCCGTTTATCCATAGGCAGTTCCAATTCTTTATAAATAAAATGATCGTCAAAACCTATTGAAGCAGCATCCTCCCGGCTACAGGCATATACAATACGTGCAGGCCGAGCCCAGTACAGTGCACCCAGGCACATAGGACATGGTTCGCAAGAGGTGTAAACAGTACAACCTTCTAATTGGAAGTGTCCTAGTTGTTGACAGGCATCCCGAATGGCCGATACTTCTGCGTGAGCTGTAGGGTCATTGGAGGTTAGTACACGATTTTGACCTCTTCCAATAATTTCACCATCCTTTACTACTACCGCTCCAAAAGGGCCTCCTGTGCCACTTCTTACGGCTTCCTTAGCTAATAGAATGGCCTGCTGCATGAAATATTGATCATCCATAAAACGGAATTTTAGAAGGGTAAGATAATTAGAATTTGGAATTCACTGCCCCTACATCTATCTTTAGCACACTTATTGAACAAAATAGAACCAATGACCCAACCAGTATTTACCAATGATGCCATTGTATTTGGCTTGTTGATTATTGTATTGGCCTTTGTATTTGTTACTTCTGGTAGTGAAGATAAACGCTGGAAACAGTTTTATAAGTACGTGCCGCCATTATTATTGTGTTACTTTTTGCCAGCTTTGTTGCATTGGCCATTAGGATTGATTGCACCGCAATGGTATGACCTGGATGGACTGAGGGAGTTTTTACAGGCAGGAGTGGCACCGGATTTGTCAGATAATGCTGGTTGGAGGACTATTAAGCAAACACTGATTGATAATAACATCAATAAAGATGCTTTGGGGGATTATGTAATCAAATCCAAGTTGTATTTTGTAGCTTCTCGATATTTATTACCTGCCAGTTTGGTTCTATTATGCATTAGCATTGACTTTAAAGGCATCATTAATTTGGGGCCTAAGGCCTTAATCATGTTTTTTGCGGCCACTATTGGTATTATACTTGGAGGGCCTGTAGCGCTGCTTATTATTTCTAATATTGCACCTGATATTGTACAGGCCAACCCAGAAGATGTGTGGAGAGGCTTATCAACAGTAGCAGGTAGCTGGATTGGAGGTGGTGCCAACCAAACAGCGATGAAAGAAATATTCGAAGTAGGAGATAATTTGTTTGCTTCGATGATAGTCGTGGATGTAGTAGTCGCTAATATATGGATGGGCTTCCTACTTTATGGTGCCAGTATTTCTGATAAGTTGGATATGCGCCTTAAAGCAGATAATACAGCTATTACTGACCTGAAACAGCGGGTTCAGGATTATCAGGCAAGTATTGCCCGTATCCCTTCTACTACCGATGTATTTGTATTGCTGGCAGTAGCCTTCGGCGGTGTTTCCTTGGCTCATTGGGGCTCCGATGTGATTGTACCATTGATGGAAAGTTTTAAGGAAGCTCTGGAAGCTGCTCGCTTAAATTCTTTAATGTCTGGCTTCTTCTGGCTAATTGTTGTAGCAACTACACTTGGTTTGGTATTATCTTTTACAAAGGCGAGAAAGTTGGAAGGTGTGGGTGCTTCCAGATGGGGGAGTGTCTTTATCTATATCCTGGTAGCTACCATTGGTATGAAAATGAATTTGGGGGAAGTACTGGAAAATATAGGTTTATTTGCGATTGGTATCGTTTGGATGCTTATACATGTAATTATTCTTTTACTGACTGCTAAATTGATCAAAGCACCATTCTTCTTTGTAGCTGTAGGTAGCCAGGCCAATGTAGGTGGTGCGGCTTCTGCTCCTATCGTCGCTTCGGCATTTAGCCCTGCTTTAGCTCCGGTAGGTGTCTTGATGGCAGTATTAGGGTATGCGCTGGGTACTTATGGTGCATTGATTTGTGCCTTCCTGATGCAGGGGGTTGCGGGAGGTTGATAAGATTAGATCAATCAGCCCAATAAAAAAAGCAATCGAAAACTGTATACGGTGGATCAGAAAGTACAGTAGGAATATGCAATTCAAAATCTAATTTTTGTGCTATTTCTACTTTACTTAATATCCTGATCCCATATTGATGAAGAATATCCTGGATTTGCCTTAATTCATGTTGCCAATCAGTTTCTGGTAGGCTATCTATTATGCTTGGTTCCAGAAAATGCCGAAATTCAGAATCCCATTCTTCATTTTTATAGGTGACTGACCAGGTACCAGCTCCATAGACGGCATAAGGAGCCAAACGACATAGATAGAGTATCAAACCTTGCGTTTCTTCTGTTCTAAATGCTCCATTAATAGAAATACTTACATCATTTTTATCTTTTTTAGAAAGCTCCAGAGGTATGTGAGAACTGAAACCGGTACCATAGTGATTGAAGTCTGCTTCAATCACTATGGTATGGATATCTCTAACTCTACCCACCACCTGTTTTAAGTACACTTCCGTATCCTCCCAGTTTCCAGTAGAAAAAGGTGGGAAGTTGCCCTGGGTTTTGCCTTGAGCAAGTGTACTTAAAAAGGATGGAGAAAAGGTCAATGCTTATAAAAGTTTAGCCTTGTAATATTGACATATATGCCCTCCATGGCCCTGCCTCTTCTTTGTAGTTTCGAGCCATGACTCTTGTCATCTGACGAATATGATTGAGGTCATGAGCGGTCCAGGTAGCAAGAAGTTGTGCTAATGTAGCTACTCCTAATTCTGGATGAATACCGGTCATTTTCAGCTTTTCAGAGGTGATATTCATGGCTTTTAGCTCTTCAACATTTTCCGCCCGCAGCTTACTGAATTCACTTAGTAATTGTTCGATTGATTTTCCTTTGCTTTCCTCATTTTGAGCAAATCGGTCAAAGGGAACAAAGGTTTTATCTTTTTGATCACTAAGAATAATTCTGGCTCTGGGAATCCAATCCGTTTTTTCACCGTGAATAAGGTGCCCGACAATATCATAGGGGCTCCAGGTATGCGCTCCGTCATTATTGTTTACCCAGGGATCAGGCAAGCCATCGAGCAGGGACCTAAGTATAAGAGGAGTCCTGCTCAACAGGACAATGCTATCTGATAAATTAAAGGTCATAGTGTTTTTTTACATTTGAGTGTCATACATAGCTTCAAACTGAGGAGGTATTTCTTCCGCGGTTTCCCCTAAGTTTTGACGCAGGTCAATCTCAATTCCTCTGGCAATAGTGGATATTGGAACATCATTGGCAGAGCCTTCAAATGGATTTTCCCCTGTTCTTCCAATTCTTTCCAATGTATGGAATACCCAGGCTACAATCGCATAAAAAGGAACAGAAAGCCAGATAAACAAATTCCCTACAGTGGGATTAAATTCCTTAATGTTTGTACCAATCTCAGCGAATTGAGGAACAATAGCCATTGGCAGTAACAATACAAACACCCACATGAAATAGTGGTTGAGTGTAGCAAAATGACGTGGGTAGGGGAAATTCTTAATACGCTCAGATTTACCCTGCAAAGTGAAGAGCTCCTCAAGCACATTTTCCAGTTCCAAAAAAGCAAATTCCCATATAACACCTGCTTCTTTTAGTCGGCGAAGATGATGAGACTGTAGGTATAATACAGCCGTTTGTTTGTTATTTTTGCTCATCACATATTGCATATCCTCTTCAGAAAGATACGGCTCCATATCATCACCAACATTTGAATCCACTTCTGGTGGACGGACAATATTGCTCCACTCTTGATTGGTTTTCTCTTGAAAGAACGTTTCCCATGGTTTGGGCATACGCATCGCATGGCGTAAAGCGGTCATCCAGGCAATATGACGATAAGTTAATGTCTTTATCTCATGCTTTAATTCTTCTTCCGACAATTGAATAGATGTATGTTCATTGGTCAACATATCCTGGACAAACATTCCAAAAGTACGGGAAGTATTAACGATGCCACCCCAAATTTTTCTGGCTTCCCATATCCTGCCATATGCAGCGTTGTTTTGAAAACCAATAACAAAAGCTACTGCAGTACCTATTAATGCCAGGGGAGTCCAGGGAATTTTTAGCCATTCAATATTGAGGAAAAAATAAATGCCAACTGTAATAACACCAATGGACAGGAAAAGGAATGTCTCATAGCGAGTCCATTTCGCCATGTCTTTGGCTTTGAAGACTTTGCGAGTATACATAATTATTAGATGTCTATTTAGCAGTCTTGTACAAAAATGACATGCTATAATAGGAGAAAATCTAGTCCTCCTACTATCATTATATTATTGTTGAACAAGACTAGTGAAATATAAACTCTATGCAGACAATCAAATCTTTTGCTGCAATGAGCGCATCTAATTTATGAATTTATCGAAGAACGATATAATAGTATATGATACCGATGGGAAAATAGCGTTTTTTATACTTGCTTACTTCTGATTAATTTAAAAATCGTGCTACAAAATCTTCTTTGTATGAACGCCCGATAGGTATCTTATGCTCATTATTCATGAATATCTGATTACTGGAAACCTTGGTAATATGAACCGCATTTATAATATAAGATTTGTGGACTCTTACAAATTGGTTAGGATCAAGATGTGCTTCCCAGTATCGTAGAGATTCAGAAGTAAGATATTTGTGCTCGTCCATATAAAGGAGGGTATAATCTGTATCTGATTTGATATACTGGATATTAGCAATCGTTATTTTGATATGTTCATACCCGGATTTTATAAACATTTCTTCCTTATAGATAGAAGGAGCATGTTCTGTTTGGGAAGGTATTTTTGAAACTGCTTTTACAAAACGCTGAAAGGAAAAAGGTTTTAAAAGATAATCAACTACATTAAGATCATAGCTTTCCAGTGCATAGTCAGGAAAAGCAGTGGTTAATATTACATGTGGAGGACTGGGTAAGCTTTTCAGAAAGTCTATACCAGATAATTTAGGAAGATGGATGTCGAGGAAAATCAAGTCTATCTTCTCCGATTTTAAAAGAGGCATTGATTGCATGGCATCAGAAAAGGTAGCTATTAGGGTCAGTGTGCCTATGTCATTAATATATTTCTTTAGCACACGTTGAGCAGGGGGTTGATCCTCTATGATTATACAGTTCATTCCTTATTCAGTTTAAGTGTCAGATGCACCTCGTAGATTTCTTCTTCCTGATTGATGTTTAATTGATGAGCATCAGGGTACAATAACCTTAAACGCTTTTTTACATTTTCCAATCCAATACCTTGGCTTAAACTATCTGTATTAGATTGTTTGGTATAAGAATTTCGACAGAGGAAATTTAAAATACCATTTTCTTTTAGCTCTATATTGACTTCGATTAAAATTTTATCTGACTGGCTGGCAGTACTATGCTTAAAGGCGTTTTCGATAAAGACAATTAGTATCAGGGGAGCTATCCTATAGGGGGCATTAATATTCTTAACATGAAACTGAACATTTCCTCGCTCCTCTATTTGTAGTTCATACAGATTGATAAAGTTTTCGAGTTGCTCCATCTCTTTTTTCAGGGGTACATCTTTTTCTTTACATTCATAAAGCATGTATCTAAGTACAGAGGACAATTCTAAAATGATTTCAGGAGTTTTGGGAGATTGTACAATCGCATAAGAGTACAGATTGTGGAGATTATTAAACAGGAAATGAGGATTGATTTGAGATTTTAAAAATAATAGTTCGCTTTCCTTTACCACATCTTTCAACTCATCTACTTCTCGTTGTTTTGTTAAAGCATCCCAGGCGAATTTAAAACCAGATATTATTGTGATAATAGGTAAAGTATCCAGCATACAATAAAAAAAGCCTGGAAAATGCTTTCCTCTTGTATCAGGAAAATATATTCTTTCCAGCACCGCTTCCTCTATTAGAATAACCCAGCCAATTACCAATAAGAGGTAAACGGCAAACTGGATATATTTTTTTGAATAAAAAAAGCGAGGAAGCAATACGTAATTGATAACAAAAGCAGCCAATGTATAGCTAAGGAAATAAAAGTATTTGTAGGGTTCTATATGTGGGTGATGCTTGTCAAATGAATAGAAGACGAATATAATAAGGTGTAGTATTACCTGGAAAACCAGTTCCTTATGTTGAAAAATCGTCGTTCTTTGCTTTTTACTCATACTACAAACATACTACCTATTATAAACTCCTAAAGAAGAGTTTCTGTAAACAGCAATTTCTTTGGGTCGAACAACAAAGAAAGCCATAACAGCCTATCTTAATCACCAATCACCAATCACCAATCACCAATCACCAATCACCAATCACCAATCACTCTTTACTCGACGAAGCAGATAAACGTAGTCGGGATATCACTATCTACTGCCCACTGCTACCTGAATCACTGAATACTGCCCCACTGCCAACTGCCCACTGAATACTGCCCCACTGCCCACTGAATACTGAACACTGCCCACTGCCCACTGAACACTGCCCCACTGCCCACTGCCCACTGCCCACTGAATACTGCCCACTGCCCACTGAACACTGCCATTCACGGGAATACTTTTGCAGTTCAAAGAAAGAATTTCTTCAGCTTGTGAAAAATAAGCTCCTTTGTGAAAAATAAACAGAATCATAGATATTATGAAACGAGCATGATATTTATTAATCATAAATAGGAGACAAAAAATGATTAATAAATATCATGTGAGAGCGCAGCGGTTGCATATGTGCAGACATTTTTCTGCAAATTTTCAACTGCAGAAAAATTTTAAACATATGAAACAAAAGCTATCTAGCTTCATCACCCTATTGTTATTAAGCCCTTATTTTTTAATAGCACAAAACCAGGCAATTGAAATCCTTGGTAAGGTAGTAGATCAGTCAAGTGGACAGCCCATTGAGTTTGCTACCATTATGATAAGTGATGCACTAACGAATACTCCAATTACAGGCACAACTACTGCAGCAGATGGTGTTTTTATGATAGAATCGCCTACTGCAAATATTCTTGTAGAAGTTAGCTTCATTGGTTTTGTATCTCAGAGAATTGATGAGATCAAAGTGGAGAATGCAAAAGTAGATTTGGGTACAATCATCCTTTCGGAAGATAGTCAAACACTCGATGAAGTAGTCGTTCGTGGAGAAAAATCAGTTACTGAGTTTAAATTGGATAAACGAGTCTTTAATGTAGGAAAGGACCTCAGTACTACAGGAGCAAGTGCATTAGAAGTACTCAATAATGTTCCTTCTGTTAATGTAAATATTGAGGGCGAAATCAGTTTAAGAGGAAGTGCTGGTGTGCAAATTTTGATCAATGGCAAACCATCTGTACTTGCCAATGAGCAAAGCAATGCTCTGGGAACAATTACAGCAGATATGATAGAAAGCATTGAGGTGATTACGAATCCTTCGGCAAAATACGATGCAGAAGGTACTTCCGGTATTATCAATATCATACTAAAAAAGGACGAAAGAGAAGGTGTCAATGGTTCTGCTACTGTTAATGTAGGAGTCCCTCATAATCATAGTTTTGGCCTTAGCCTGAATCGTCGAACAGATAAGTTCAACCTCTTCAGTCAGCTGGGCGTAGGATATCGAGAATTACCACGTACCAGAGAGTTTATCAACCAGGATCTTGTGGATAACACCACTTTGTTTAGTGATGGAAAAGAATACAGAAATGAAACTTTTTACAATGTAATTTTAGGTACCGATTATCATATCAATGAGCATAATGTGTTGACCTTATCAGGGCATTTTGCTTATGAAGTAGAGGATCAGCCTTCCAGTTTTGATTTCCGTTTTCAGGATGCGACTAACACAACATTATACGAATGGCGTCGTGAAGAGGTAACGGAGGCTACTAATCCTAAGTGGCGATATGAATTACAATACAAAAAGGATTTTGAAGACGACAAAGATCACGTACTATTGTTCAGTGCATTAGGTAATTTCTTTGGTAAGGATCAATCTTCTGAGTTTGAAAATATAGCCACCTTTGGAGATACTACTTTTGCCAGCCAGCAAACACGTACTGATTTTCAGGAAGCGGAATACATCTTTAAATTGGATTACACAAAACCTTTTTCAGATAGAGTCACATTGGAAACAGGAGCCCAATATGTGCTTAATGATGTAGGCAATGATTATGCCGTATCCAATTATCTGGATGAGGAATGGGTACTGGATAGTGCATTGACCAATATTTTTGAATACGACCAGAAAGTACTGGGGGTTTATGCAACGGGAGCATACGAAGGAGATAAGTGGGGACTAAAATTAGGACTCCGTGTAGAACATACAGATCTACAAACCTTACTCGTAAATACGGAAGAAAGGAACACTCAAAATTATGCTAATCTGTTTCCTAGTGCCCATACATCGTATAAAATTAGCGAAGCCGTTTCTTTGCAGGCAGGCTACTCCCGGCGTATTTATCGGCCACACCTATGGAATTTGAACCCTTTCTTCAATATTAGAAACAACTTCAGTATACGTACAGGAAATCCTCAATTAGAGCCAGAATTTACCGATTCTTATGAGGTGTCGAGTATTTACATATTTGGTAAGATATCGATGAATGCTTCCGTTTATTATCGTTATACTACAGATGTAATCGAGCGCATCAATACCTTTGAAGACAATATCAGCTTTAGCCGCCCGGAAAATATAGGTACAAAGAAAACAACAGGTTTTGAGTTCAATGCTAAATATTCACCTGCTCGTTGGTTGACTATTAATGGCGATTTTAACTACAACTATTTTAATAGAGAAGGAACGTTTGAAGATGCTGTTTTCGATTTCGATGCAGATCAGTGGTCGAGTAAAGCAACTGCAAAGTTTAAATTTCCTGCAGATATAGATATGGAAGTGACAGGACGATATCGCTCTAAAGAACAGACTTTACAAGGGACTCTTTCAGATCAGCTTTTTGCAGATTTCGGCTTCCGCAAAAAAATACTAAAAGGGAAAGGAGTAATTAATATTAGTGTGAGAGATATCTTCGCTTCGAGAATTAGAGAAAGCGAAACAATCCAGCCTACCTTCTATTCCTATGATTTTAATCAGCGAGGCCGTTTTATTACAGCAGGATTCAGCTATGGATTCGGTAAAGGGGAAGCGATGGAGTTTTCAGGGCAAAAACGCTTTTAGATGATTTTATAATATAGCGTCTGGAAATAAGAGCCTTTTTAGAAAGTCACATTTCTAAAAAGGCTTTTAGGCTTTAAAGAAGGTGATATTGATGGAAATCAAAAATCCAGGGGTCCAGGCTCTCCAATTAGCACTAAATTAGACCAGAAATAAGGCATCTTCTGTGAGGGCTGTCCAATCTTAAGATAATTTAGTTTTGCTTTCTGTAAAGCGATATCTTTACTATTCCCATTTTTCAAATGATCATAAAAATTGACAATGATTTCTTTGGTTGAATAATCTGAAACAGACCAAAGCGTTGCAAGCAGACTGGGGCAGCCAGCGTATCGAAAAGCTCGTGCCAGAGACCGGACTCCTTCTCCTTTATATACTCGGCCAGTAGCGGTATGACAAGCACTCAAAACGGTCATATCTGCATGTAAAGACATCGTATATAAGTCTGCTGCCTTTAATATATAATCAGATTTTTCTTCTTTTCTGGTAAAAATTAAGGCCGAATTGAGAGGGCTGGATGCTGATTCATATCCATGCATAGCGAGGTGGAGCACCTTATATTTTGGGGCATTCTTTAGAAAAGACTTTTTAGTTGCTTTTTTGTTACGCCACAGGCTTCCTTTTCCTATTATATCCTTTACTTCTTCTATTTCCTTTACGGAATGAAATAGTTTCCCCATTCCTCTACTTAAAGTAGTATCTACTTCAAGCTTTGATAATTCATTAATACCTTCTAGTGTATAGTCATCATATTCTAAACCAAAACCTGCGAAAGCAGCTAATGATTTTTGAATGCGTTTGTTGGACGCCGCATCATAGATCAATTTGTTGGAGTAGGCATAACTGATAGCGTATTTTTTTAATAGATAGGGGATTTCAGGAGTATTCCAGCTAGTGGCCTCATCATCTGTTTCGAATGCCTGGTATAATAAGGCGTCAAAAGAAATTTGGAGTAGTTGATTGTCTGGAATAATAATAAGCCGTTTGATTTCCTGATCTTTTTCTAAATCTGCAAGCGGAGCTTCTAATAGGTATTGATACAGTGAGTAAGCGATATCTGCGTAGTCCGTACCTGGAGAGGAAGCATTATTGTCTTGTAATATTTTTCGGAATGCTCGAGTTTTTGTGAACAGCTTTTTAGGTTTTGGCAAGGCATAATGTTTGAGGCCTTTTGAGGAAATAGCAAAAATGAATAGCTGCTTTTTTCCAACAAAAAACTCTATCATAGCAGCTCCTTCAGGAAGATTGGCAGCGATGTCATTGGGGTTGACTACCTGGCTGATTTCGTATTTCAGTTGATAATATTTTGGATAATCCTGTTCGAGCTTTTGAATTAGTGCCTCGTATTCTCGAACAATTTCGAAAAGCCTGTCTTTTTTGTCTGACAAGCCTTCTGATGCTTCCCCTTCAGATTCCAATTCAATGATTTCTGTTTCTAACAGATAATGCTCTTTTTTTAAAGCGTTTTCCTGGCTTAACAATTTCGGGGGGATACCCGCATATTGAGCACGTTCATTTTGTAAACCATCCTGAAGTACAATAGCTTTATTTTTAGTAGCAAAATTAAAAGCTTGATGCAAGTACTTTTCATCTTGAGTCAGATCGTGTAATTGTAAAGCAATTAGAGTCGCTTGTTCATAAACAGGAATACTCTCTTTTACGATATTGAACCGGGACGAAGCCGCCTTAAACTCTTGCCGAGTATTGGTAAATAAGATATCTATATATTGATAGATTTGTAAGGCTGCTTCCAATTCCATCTGCTGGCCATCAGCATCGTATTTATCCAGGTGGGCACTTGCTTTAAGCTCTAGTATTCTTAATGCATGTTTTTTGTTGATAACAGGATTTGTACTGGCAGATGGAGTAGCATAAATATTATCAGAATCAAAATCTACGAAAAGGCTCTGAATGGCTTTGTGGTAATGAGTAATAGCTAAAGTGAGTTCTGGTGCCGTTCTGTATGTGTCACCGATCCCTTCATAAGCCATGGCTTTAGCAACATTATACCGAGAAGGGCTTATTTGAGTAGACAATTCTAATAGATCAGAATAAAAAGAGCGAGCTTTTTTAAAATTGTGCATTTTTAAATTGGCATAGGCTAAGGAGTTAAAGCAAGCTTCCTGAAGTCTTAAGTAGCTGTTTTCAGATTGTATTATTTGCTCAAGTATATCTAAAAAGTAGTTTTCCGCTTTTTGTGGCGCTTCTTGTCGTAAGAGGTTATTGCCTAACGAAATAGCTGTTGCAAAATAATTGCGCTCATAAGGCCTTCCGAGTTGCTTGTAAATATAGAGCGCTTTTTGTAATGCCTCCTGTTGCTCTGGGGTTTTCTTTTGTAATGCGTAAAATGTGCCAAGATTTAAATACAGTAAAGCCATTTGGTGGCTTGTTTCTTCTATATTAGCATTGTCTAGTACTTTTTTATAGTAGTACTCTGCCTGGCCAAAATCGCCAAGACTTTGAAGTGCAACAGCCATGAAAACGTAATACTTTGCTAGGGTGTTTTCATCACCACCTTTTTCAATATATCCAATGGCTTGTTGAATATCAGCTAAAGCCTCTGGATCTCTTAATTGAATTCTTGCTTGTGATCGGATATAATAACTATTGGCTAATTGTTCTACCGGATACGTAGTGATATTACTGCGAATTGTAATAGCAGTATCCAGGTAAAGAATTGCCTGATGGTAATCTTCTTGGTTGAAATGCATCAAACCATACTTATGATAAACATTTGACTGTAGAGAATCCAGAGCTCTGGAAAAATTGGCTTGCTGGCGGATTGTTTGAAGTACCTCAATCGCTTTGTTAAACTCTAAAGAGTCTTGAAGTCTTTGTGCTTCCTGAAGTTTCTCCTGGATTAAATCATTGAGTGCAGCTGACCCTATTGCATCATGGGAGGGATCAGAAACACAAGAGTACAAAAAGCAAATAAAGCAAAAAACAAACCACTTAAAGTTTATTAGCGAAATGGCTTTAGATAACATGGGCAAGTACCTTATATACAATCCAAAAAATGGAAGCTTCAAGATAAGGATTGTTCGACAATAAGGAAATAGAGAGATTTACTAGTGCATATGATGGTAGGATAAATTGCACAAATAATGTTGCTATTTGCACAATCAGTAAAATAATATATGAAACCCAATCCTCTTTTAGCTTAAGAGGATTGGGCTGAGGATGGCTATTGTTATTAATTATCTTACAAATTTTATAGTCTCACTTTCGGTTCCATATTGCAAATTACAAAAGTAAACTGAAGATGAGGTTTGCTGAGGAAGCCCTTCCAGTGTATACTTATTTTGACCTTCCTGAATGATTATTTCTTTAGTGTATAAAACCTGGCCCAGCGTATTGAAAATGCTTAACCGAGCAGGCTGTTCTTTTTCGGAAGTGATGCTTAAAAATGCGCCATTTTGGATAGAAGCCTCAACAATACCTGTACCTAAAGTAGTAGGGACAAGATTTGGTGATGGAGATGTTGCTGTGCAAGGTGAACCCGTATCAAAAACGATTTGGGCCTTTGCCGCATCCAGATATCCATTGCTAACACTGATATTGGATCCTACAGGCATTTCTTTCGCACCATTTATAATAGCACATTTGACTTTTTCATAATCAAAAGTAGTCTGTTGAGTAGCCAGCATAGCAGATACCCGAGTCACAAAAGCTGCCGCAGAAGAAGTTCCACTCTTTTCCACAAATTGTTGATTGTGATCTAGTCCCCAAATGTCAACTCCAGGAGCAGCAATATCAACTGAAGTGGCTCCGGTATTTGCCCAGGATGGGATGCTATAATTGCAATCAATAGCGGTAACAGCAAGAATATTATCTGCCAAAAAAGAAGCGGGATAATTGGATGGGTTATTAGTGTTATCGTTGTCAACGCCATCATTTCCCGCAGCTGCAACAAATAAAATTCCTGCAATATCAGCAGCTTCTTCTATAGCAGCTAGTAGTGGTGCGTTTGAAAAACGATGATCATAAGGTGCTGTATAACTATTACTCATATTGATGATTTGAACTTCTGCCAAGACGGCTTTGTCAATACCTTTTATGAGGTTCCATACGCTGGCAAAACCAGTTAGATCGTGTGTTTTAAAAGCCTGAAGAGATAGTACTGAAGAAAGATTGGTAGGTGTAGATAGAGTAATACTACTAGCCATATGAGTACCGTGTCCATTATCATCTAAAGGAAAAGGAGTGTCGTTAATGATATCCCATCCAATATCACTGGGATCCAAAAAATCATTGAGTTCTGTATTCCCTCCTGGTCTAATACCAGTATCTAAAAGGCCTACTTTGGCTTTGTTATTCCCCGGACTTGTATTGATTGAAAAAGAATTTAAGCCACAGTTTTCTAACGGATGATGATAGAATGAAGGTGATGATTCATTTGGTAGCGACAATAAATCTATGTCGTAATTTAATCCGAGAGCATCCAAAATATCATCATTTTCACTATCGGTTGCTGTGACATCTTCAATGACTGCATTGATATCATCATCACCATTATTGTAGATGACAGACTCTGGCCAACCAAGTACAGAATCAACACAAACTAATACAAATTTAGTATTAAGAGAAGTTGTAGGGCCATCTTCAACATATAGATTATATTGAGTGAGCAGTGCGTTGGCTTCAGCTTGGGTAGTACCGTTGCTAAACTGTACAATAAAGCAACGATCATCATAATTTTGTGCAGAACTTGTAGATACGATGCAAACTAGGCATAGTAAGAACAGAGCGTTAATTATTGTCTTTGAAATCATAGCGTAATTGATTTTAAAAAAACACTTTCTTTGACAAGTTTTGTCAAAAAATCTAAAAAAATTAATGTAATTGTTTGAAAAATTATAGCCACTCATAAATACAATGCCTTGGATCATGGCAGGTGTGACAGCATTTTTGATTTTTTTATTTAAGAGAGGCGATGTTAGCATCCAAATAGCTTCTAAGTGTCACTTTTTTAAATCTTTGGGCATTTCTATAATGTGTGAAATACACAAAATCTAAACCTATCAT
Source organism: Chitinophagales bacterium (assembly GCA_022360175.1). GTDB lineage: Bacteria > Bacteroidota > Bacteroidia > Chitinophagales > Saprospiraceae > JAKSDI01. Next base: position 21,504 of record JAKSDI010000054.1, on the reverse strand, counting down.
CAAATGAAATCATGCATAGCCATTTATTCTAATACTAGTTTTTAGAAAGCTTTAAGTAAAATTATTGTCTTTTCGGAGGTGCGTTTTTAATGAAAAATGTGCCTCTTTTTTTATCACTTCAAAAATTATAATGAAAAATGTGACACAGTTGATTAATGACAGGACATTATATAAGTAATGCCAGCAATAGATATGGAACGAACTCCTTAATGCTGGGTGAAATAATTTTTAAGCTTCTAAATGAGTATAATGGCGAGTAATTTACAATCTTTAAGAAGTGATGTAAGCTCTATCCAACAATTATTTACGAATGCTATGCAACAACTACAAGAAATACAAACTGACTTAAGTAAGGGGGATAGTGATACTTTTCAGCATTGGATTGAATTGCCATTTAAAGAAAAACTAGGTGAATGGCTGCCAAGAGAGTATCCTTTATTAAAGGAAGAGGCTTCAGATATTCTTCATGATGTATTTCGAAAAATTCAGCAGCGCATCAAAAAATGGGAACCAGGTCAGGAGAATTTAGATATAGAAAAGGAACTTTGGTCTCTTGCCCAAAAAGAATGCAAATTAGCACAACCCACTCCGGAGAACCGTCAAAAGAACCTGGGATTAAGCCGTTCTGAGTTTAAAAAATTGTGTGCCCTGTTAAAACAAGGAGAAGAAACGCTGATTGAAAAAGTATACCTCTCCCACTTTGAGAAGTGTATGAATCATCTGATTTTTAAAGAGCATGCGAACAAAGAAGAAGCTTATAATTGCTCGATGGATGCTTTGTATGAAATACGAAAAGATTTGCTTCAGGACAAAATCTTTTATGGCAATCTAGCTTATTATTTTACTTATAGAGCTAAACGTAAATTATACAGGTGGAGAGGCCGTCAAAAACAATCACCCCTACCGCTTAATGGACTGGATTTTGAAGAAGAAGAAAAAACAGAGTCGGACTTAATACAGAATGAATTGGCTGAGTTAATAGCTGAAGCTATTAACAGGCTTTGTGCGGATTGTAAGTCAATGATAAGATCGTATTACTATGAAGAAGAATCCTTGAAAGAGATTGCTGAAAAAATTGGTAAATCACATGCTGCTATAAGGAAACAGATCACTCGTTGTAGAGATAAATTGCGAAAACTTTTAGGCGAAAACTTTTATGAACAGTTTTCGTCTTACCTCAATGGATAATAACCCCTTCAACTCGGATACAAATTTGTCGAAATGAAATTTTTAAAAAAACATAGCCAATATTTAAAAGGTACCCTCCCTGAATCAGAATTGGATGCTTTTACAAAAGAAATAGTAAAAGACCACTTTGAGAAAGAAAAACTTCAAAATAAATGGGGGCAGATCCTTCAGGATGAACATGGTATAGAAGGACTAACAGAGCCGTCTGAAAAAGTAGCCTCCTCAAATAATTCGGGACGAATTAGGTTTATGAGAATGGCCTTATCTGTTGCAGCTAGTATTGTGGTACTATTGCTCAGTTGGTTTGCTTATCAATCCCTTTCATCATCACCTTCTGAGAGACTATTAAGTGAAGAATTATTGAGTAAACCCTATGAAGCAGTAAGCCGTAAAGGCAATGATGAAGAGTTGAAACTTAAGGCAATTGAAGCTTATAATAACAGATCATATGCTGTTGCTGAAAAATATTTTGAACAAATAAATGAAATAGACGAAGGAATAGATTGGTATTTCTATATCGGCTTGTGCCAGCTTTACCAAAAACAAGCTGATTTAGCTATTCAATCGTTCACCGCTATTTTAGAACAGCCGGATAAAAAATATGAAATTGAAGCAAATTGGTATTTAGGCCTGGCCTACACAATGAATAAAGATTTTACATCTGCTAGAAAACATGTGCAATTTGTGATAGATCAATCGGATGGTAATATCGGATGGAAAATAAAGGAAGCAAAAGCATTCTTAAAAGCTTTTACCGAACAAGAATAATCTATTTACTCGCTTACAATCTTGTTCATGTCCAAAGACAAAAACTTTTACTGAGTAGTTTTTATATATCAATTTAAAATACCCAAGCAATACCTGCTGCTAAATAAATAGCAAAAAATATTCTGACAATTGGCTTTGGGGCTGTCCTATGACAGCTGATTATTCTATTCTGATTCCTCAGAAAGAGAGGGCAGTGTATGTTTTGAAGCCAATAAGTCAAAATTAAACAAACTATTATCAAAACTTAGGATGATACATCTAACTGATCCAGAGATCAGGAGGCATTGCTATGTCCATAATCTAAATCATCAAAAATGAAGAACTTATTACTCCTTGTCTTATTTATGGCTTCTTTGGAGTTAGGTAATAGCATAAATGATCCAATCGTCTTTAACCTAACACAAAACAATTATTCCGTCTATGAAGATGAGTATATTACTATCTGCCTTGATGGACCCTCAAACACTGAATTGACTTCACTGGCAGGCTCTTCCTTAGAGTTGGAGATTGTAAATGGCTGGTCGAATTTTAGCAGGATCAACAGAGCGATAGAAGTTGAGGTAGGGAGGAATTGCTTTCACCTGAAAGCAAACCAATCCAATGCTACATCTGATCTGCAATATACTGCCAAATTCAGCTCGCCAAATGAAGATGTTGTGATGCCCGGAAATATTAATATAACAGTAAAAAAGAGAAATGGAGATGGGGCACAACTAGAACAGAATCATCTTTATATTAAGGGGATTGATTCCAGCGTAGATGATGATGGAACAGATAAGATCATTTTAGGGAATACGGTTTCAATTACACCATATACCGCCTTTTCAATAAGTTCGGCTCAAAGCACACCCACAGGTAGTGATATAGTAGCATCCTATAATTTTATGTACACCGGAAGTCATGATATGAATGAGGATGGAATATTCTGTATTTTAATAAATGACCAGGGCTACCAGGCATTTGGAGACATCCCTGATGTGAGTATATCTTTTAATGGACAGGATTTTACACCCTTTTTCTCCATTACCAATGCGCTTCCCAACCCGACCAGTACATCCTTTATCCCTTCAAATGCTCCTAATATTATTTCAGTTAATCAGGGCGATTATTATGAAAATGCTCTAAATGGGACCAGCTTTGTAGGAAGTACCCTGTCCGATGTAGGTATTAATTTAAACAATGGTTCTTTAGGAGGAGGAAATAATCTTGGGCCTGGTTTTGAATTCAACCCTAATGGAGATTTTAGTGCCATTTTTGTTTGTGACGGCAATCTGTATTTCTGTGATTTAGAAGCTCTATTCGCCGATGAAACACTCTGGAATTTTGATGAAGGGGGAGGAGGAAGAGATGATTTTGATGCCCAGACGTGTGTTGACTTTTGCTCTATCATAGATAGTGATTGTAGTAGCATAGGCTATGATCTAAATGTAGTGGATTGTGAACTAGTCTTCAATATATCTGACTGTTCGATTCTGTCAGACAGTGATATTAAGTGGTACTACAAGCCGAGCAGTGAATGTGGTACTAGTGGGGGGTATAATGAATTAGTCGGGGCAAATTTTACAGTTATTAAGGACTCTCCAACATCTGTAGAAATTGCTTTGCCTATACCTTATAATACAGGCTGCTATATGGTAGAGGTATATTGTGATGAATGTCCATCTCCTATAGTGAAGGAAATTGAAGTTGATGAATGCTGTCCATTTGCATACAATATCACCACTTTAGATGCTACTTGTAATCCTACAGGAGGTATCAACTTGGAAATTTTAGGAGTGGGTATTCCTCCATTTTCATATGAGTGGGACAATGGCGCTACTTCTGAAGATTTGTATATGGTAAATGCGGGTACATATACTGTAACTGTTACCGATTCTAATGGATGTAAGGATGAATTCTCGGCTAATGTAGAAACATGCTGTTGTGAATATACACTGGATTTTGGCGGCCCGGGATTAGAAATTTCAGACATCTATGTAAATGGGGTATGGCTGAGTGATAATCCTTCATTTACATTTCCTTATGACAATGATGGAGTAACATCTACTAGCGCAGACTTGCAAGATTTGGTAAATGATCTGAATGCATATGAGGGGGCAACAGGAAATGCTTACCTCCAGAATGGAATCATTATAGTAGAATCATGTAATGTCTATGAGTACATCATAGGCAATGACCAGTATGCCAAGAATGATGATTGTGAGAATACGGATGTGATGACAGTTGCGAATAACTGTGAGAATATCATTGATTACGAATGCAATCTTATGTTTGACCTGGTCTCTAATGGTGATTGCTCACTCGATATTATCATTTCGCAAAACTCTAATTATCTGGTTACGCTGGAGTATAGAGCTCCCAATACCAATGTCTGGACAGCTGTTGTTTCTGACCTTTCTTATTCTACCAATATTGCGTATGCTGCAACTGGATTCTATCGGCTTGTTGGTGTAGGGGTTGGAATTTGCAAAGATGTAGTTGCCTGTGAAATACAGCACATTTGCTGTGAATGCGAGATCGCATATGTTGAGCTATTAGGCGATTATCTGGAAGATGGCGAACTATGCCAGGGAATCGATTCATTAGGTTTTCGTGTAATAACTCAAAATTGTCTGAATAACACAGATGTAGAATTAACCCTTCCTGATGGAAGCACCCAGATGATGGTGGAAGTGGTAGATGATGTTTACGAAATCATGATTGCCACAGCACCTGACGAAAATGACAACGGACTTTATACTTTCAATGCGACCGATAGCTATAATTGTTTTGACATAGAGGAAATGGAAATCGAGGTGGAAAACTGTGAGCTATGTGCCAATTGTGAATTGCTTTTACCTATGTCTTCTTATACACCAGGAAAGATCAATATTGGAGCACTTTCTACAAGCTGCGGAGTCATCGATTCTTTTGAGATAAGTTGGTATTTGAATGAAGTAGATGAGCAAAATATATTACTCAAGACGGGCACCTCTGATGATGTTATTAATCATCCACTATCCAATTTCCCTGTTCAGGCTGGGACTATAATTCCAGTACTGGACTGGATTTCTATAAATGGGGATTATTATGATGAAGAATATCCTGGAATAGGCTCTTGTTTAGACTCAATAAGTGTGGATATACCAGGATGTGAAAGTGGAGGCTATTCAGCTTCATATAATTATGCTATTGGAGGTTTTCCAGATAGAGTCATTGATTTTAAGGTTTCGGGTAATACCAATTATGTTAGAGTATTATTTAGAGGTTATGATGTAAATGATACCATTAAAGTGTTGCACAATGATGAAGTACTATTTTATGCAGCAATTGGTTGGGATGTAGATATGTCAGATTACAATTCATCGCCCAATAAGATAAAAAATGAACATGTAGTTCCTTACTTGATTGACGTTAATGACATCGAATTTGACGCTGATTCTATTTTAAGGATTGAAATATATGCTAATAAATTTCAAACCAATACGAAGTGGAATCTTAATATCCAGTGTGTTGATGAATATGAATGTGGTGAGCTTGGAGAGCCAGATTATGAAAATATCAGCTGTAGTTTTGATTCTTCTTTTTGTTACTACAGCTTCAATCTACCTCATATCGGGGTGATTGCTCCTCAAAATTTGCCTTTCAAATACAATTTTAGATTAGGTACAACCTTTACCGTTTCCAAAAGTATTTGTTCTCAATCAATAGATTTCTCTTATTTAAGTCCTGATTATTGTGAGCAAGATAGTCTCGAAATAGAAGCTAATTCAACATTAGGGAATTATACTTTAACATTTCATGGGACAGGCAGTTTTTATTCAGGAGTTAAAGCTCAATTAGAATCATTACTCTTAAACTCTGCTGCTGATTGTGAATACACAGGGGATATTGATTACTACAAAAAATTAATTATAACTCTTAGGAGTGGTATAGAATGTTTTGAGGGCAACGGAGATGAATCAAATACTCAGTATTTATGGTCTTTTGTTATTCATCCATGTATTGAAAATATAGATTTTTTGGATGCTGAAAAGAAAATAATATTTCATAAAACCTCAATTTCCAATTATCAGGCAAATGATTGTGAAGAATGCAAAGCGTTTATACAAAGCAACTATGTATACCCTATTGGTATTCCGGTCAATGAAAATTCATCAATCTTGAATAAGAAGTTCTACCAATTGCAGATAGCGAATTATAATTTTAAGTTTAAATCAAATGAAGAGTTAGCTAATTACAGTATCAGGAGCAGATATATAAAGTATGAAGCTTATGCGGATGAACTTTGTCAATCAGATTCCTGTAAATTACAACAATACCGACTGGAAATTGATGATTTAGATGATGGCTGTAATAATTTTTCCATATATGTAGATTCTGCCCCTTGTGAGACCCCTACAGTATATGACAGCCTTGTCTACCAAATCTCAAATGGTATTGAAACTTATGCCAGCAATGCATCCCTGGCAGAATACTTCAAAAACACGGACCTTACAACTCTTTTAGAAGATCATGTGGTTTACGAAACGGATGCAAGAGTGTATCCAAATCCTGCCATTCATACCATCAATATGGAGTATACCACCAATATTGAGAATGATATCAATGTGAAAATTTATGATCGATCGTTGAAGCTGGTACGTGAGTTTGAATGGGATGTATCTCGTGGTATAACCAAACAAACGCTGGATATATCTGCCTTCCCGGCCGGACTGTATATCATCGAGTTTCAGGAAGATGACCAATCCATTTACAAGCGATTTGTTGTCGTCCACTAATTTATTATCGGTTTAAGGTGATTTCATGTGTAGTACCGGCGAATGCATTCGCCGGATACTTCCTGCCTATAGCGAATGTATTCGCCAGGATCGTTGATGTCCAATGAAATCACCTGTAGCTGTAGGATCACTCCAATTATTAAAATTCTAAATCATCGATATACAATGAAAAATTTATTTCTAGGTATCATCATATTAATTAGTGCAATCGTAGGCGCTTATGCACAAAATTCATTTGTAAATGCTCCTTCTGCCAGTTCCGGTGTTGCTACAAATGGAGAAGATGCCAAACTCAACTATAACAATGGTACTGCCAATGTAGGAATACCATTACTTACCTTAAGTGATGTAGGTAACAGCTTGCCTATCACACTGAGTTACCAGACAGGAGGTGTCAAGGTATCTCAACCATCTTCTGAAATTGGCTTAGGTTGGAACCTTAATGCAGGAGGAATGATTTCCAGAGAAGTCAAAGGTTATCCTGATGACCTGATAAACAAAGTTGTCGTCGATTGGTTGCCAGATCAAAAGCACTCAATTGGTTTTTTACCACTTTATTCAGATTGTGGAGATATCGATATTGATGAATGGCCACTGCATGATACAGAGCCAGATATATATACTTATAATATACTGGGATATACGGGCAAATTCTTCTTTAATAAAGCAATGGATATCGTCCAGGTCAACGCATCTGATATAAAGATAGAGTGTCTGTTCGATCCATGCGAGGATGAACAAATCGCAGACTGGAAAATTACATTACCCGATGCAACGATTATATATTTCGGTGGTAATACCTACTTTGATTCCTATTATTATGAAGATGACATGGAAGATCCAACAGAGCTTACTTTTGATTATACTCGTGTAGCCTGGCATGTCAAGAAAATAGAATTTAGCAATGGAAGAGACTTTACCTTTTTTTACAATAAAGAAATAGGTAATGATTACATCATAGATGGAGATAATTCATTGGTACAGTGGCCTTCGAAGGTGATTAAAAAGCCAAAAAGTGCTTATAAAAATATCAAAAAAATAGTCAATCAAGCCAATATACTAAGGACTATCAAGAGTGATAATTATGAGGTGGTATTTACTCATAAAACCCGAGAAGACTTTTGGGTTAATACTTTCGATTCAGGCCCAAGCAGAATATCAGAAATAGAACTTAGGACTCAAGATGGGTATTGTTTAAATAAAATTACTTTTGATCAATCCTACTTCGAATCAGATAATTCTGGCTTAGAATATCCAAGTGGCTACGTGATGGAAAATGGTGTAGCCCTTAATAGCCTTTTTGACAAAAAAAGGCTCAAATTAGATAAGGTTAGAATCAAAAGCTGCGATAGTGAAGAAGAGTATGTATATGACCTGGAATATTATGAAGAAGAAGTGCTCCCTCGTAGATTAAGCTGCTCTCAGGATCTTTGGGGATTTCATAATGGAGTGATGGATAATGCTTCATTGATACCCAAGATATCTTTTATGTCCGACTGTTTTCAATCTCTGGATATTACTGGTTTTGATCAATTCAAATTTGCAGATAGATCAGTAAGCGAATCCCATAGCAAGGCAGGCTCCCTACAGAAAATCACCTATCCTAATGGATATTTTAATGAATTTGCATATGAATCAAATTCTATTCTTGATATTATTCATGACTTCACTTTATTAGAAGAAGAGGAAGCTTCTATCAACTACGTGAATTCAACTAGTCCATATTCAATAGAGATCGAAAATATAAAACTAGGTGGAGATGAAAATAAGCTAGAAATATTTGTAGAAAACTATCTTGTTTCTAATTATAAGCTAAAAATCTATACAAAGCCATCGAGTAGCAGTTCTTATACTTTGGCAGAGTCTTTTTCACTAAGTCCAACAAAGGATTTTTCAAAGGTTTATTACACCGATGATCTGGTTTCAAATTTAAATCTGGTAATTGGAGAAGAGTATGATATCAAGATAGAAAGCAATGCGCAAGTAACAGAAGAATATGATCAAAATGATGAAGAAATCATAAATTTGTATCAAGAATTATATGTGAAGTACTTTGAATCTGAATTAAAGGCAGAGAACACTTTAGTAGGCGGGCTTAGAATCACCTCTGTAGCAACTCCTCATGTGTCGAAGTATTACGATTATGAACGCCCCTCTGAGAAGCAGGAATATTCCAGTACACCGGAGAATCAATATTTGAATTTCGAAATTTGTAAACCCTGTGTTTCAAACTTCGATGACGATGATGATACGAGTAGTAGAACAGCAACCGATGGTACTGTAACATGCTCAGGTGTCCAAAAACAGTATAAGTCCAATGTATATATCCCTTGTAATGTAAAGACAGTGAAGCTTAAAATACAGGTGATTAGTGGTCAGTGTGATGGCAACAATACAGGTGCATTATTTAGATGGTCAGGCTTACAGGATGGTTCAAAAGCCGTATTTAATACAGGAACGAGCCCTCTTACTCAGGAATTTGTATTGTATGATGCTGGCAATCCAAATACTTCGATCCAGCCCGGAGGCTTTTACAATTTTGTCTTTGAGGCTTTTCCTTCTATTACGCCATCTTATGCTACTGCTTCTCTTGATATAAAATTTGAGGAGGGAGAAACAATACTTATTACTCCGGATGGGAATATTTCAAATGGCCACCTGATAGATGTACCATCCTATTTGTCACTGTATAAATCACCGAGTTATAGCACCTGGGGAGCTTATGTGGATGATGATTGTTATTACGGAAATGTTTTTCAAATTAATAGTAACTCAACAACAACCATTAATTCTCTAAATGGAGGGCATATCATATACAGTAGTATAAAAGAAACAGTAGGTAATGGTAATTTTGGGTATACAAAATATGATTTTTTTGAACCTCAAAACTTTCTTAATGCAATTACCATACCCAATAAATTCAACAAAATATTTCCACTTTTTGCTTATGTTCCTACTGTAGAATCTATTTATCTCGACCCAATTGTCGGACTACCCAAAACAGTACAAGTCTTTAACGCTGATGGGGATTTGGTAGTAAAAACGGATTCCGAATATGAATCTTCAAAAAAGACTTATTCATTTCATCGAAGCCGAGATCTTGCTTTATGCTCTTCAAATAATCCTGGACAAGAAGTCACACTGACGTCCAACCGATTTTATGAATTAGCCAGTTTCATTGTCAGAATAAAAAGAACACGAACGAAACAGGATGGCATCACCTCTATTACTGACTATGAGTATAGAAGTGATATGGCTCACTTACTACCAATTACAATAACAACTAGCAATCCTAAAGCAACTGGTTCGATTGTTCAACAAAATTATTATGCGCATGATGTAGCAGATGATTTTCCTTTTAAGTCCGATTTGATTGATATGAATGCTATAAATATTCCATTACAATCAGTTACGGACAATGGCTTTAAAGGAGGAAGTAAGAATGAATTTTCCATTGTAGCAAAGGATAATCAGAATGATCGATTGGTAATAAGGCCGAAGAGAAAATACACCGCTTATTTTGAGGGCGGCTATCCAAAATGGAAAGAGGTAGAAAGAATTAAGTCTTATCAAGATCAGATTTTTCCGCAGGAAGTATGGTCCAAATTTAAGCCTTTGAATACGACTTATGTCTGGGAAAATGACCTTTTGCAAAGCAAAACCTACGGAGTAAGAACAACGAGCTACTTCTACGATGATTATAGAAGAATGTTAAAAACAACGAATCCATTAGGTTTCGATAATGAAATAGAAAAATATGATGGGTTTAATCGAGTGAAAAAGAAAAAATCTGAAATTGATGGTGGCAAGTTCATTGAAGAAGAATATACCTATGAGGTAAGCAAAACAGAAAAAGATGTCATTACACATACAACTACCTTTCCTAGTGGTGATTATGATATCCCACAACGCATTGTAAAAACAGAGTATGATGAAAGGGGGTTGGTCCTTTTCCAATCAGATGATGATTATATGCAGGATGGTACATTGCTTTTCACTTTTAACCAATACAATGCGCTTGGTAAACAAACATTAAATTTTACCAATGAAGGCGTTATAACTAATACTTACTCTAAAGATGTTAGGCAAAGAGTAGAAACAGTAAAACCAAAAGGTACAGATGCGCTTATCAGCTATACCTATGGTAGTAATGATGAGGGTGAAGTACCAAACTATAATAAAGGGGCTCTAATGAAAGCCTCTGTTACTGATGAGAATGGTATCACCTCCCATTCCTATACCAACTTTAGAGGCAATAAAGTACTCACGGTAGATGGTATGGGATACCAGACAAAATATTTGTACTATCCCAGTGACTTACTGAAAGAGGTTATTCCCCCTGGTTCAAGCGCGAACAATACAGATTTAAACTACTTTTATGTATACACCAAAGATTTTAAACTAGAAAAGAAAACAGTACCGGGTAGAAATGAGGAAACAACTATTTACGATCCAGAGCTAGAATTGCCTCTAGAAGTAATATTACATAATGGAGACAAAATATCATATGGCTACAATAGTGACTATCCGGATTTTATGGATTCCATAAAATTGAACGGTACGACCATTAAAACCTTTACACCTTTTCATAGCGACTACTTAACCAACTGGGTAGAAGAAGAAGAGTCAAGGGTCTTAGGGACTTCGGATTTCTTAAAAACCACTTATGACTATGATGATATAGGCAGGACTATATTTAGTCGTATTGAGTATCTGGATGGAGGGCTGGATGAAATAACATACCTCTACGATGATTTGGATAATCTAAGGAAAATAACGCTTACCCATAGTGGAAATGATGATTATACAACTACTCATTATTACGATTATGATAAAGGCTTGCGTATTGAAAAGTCCAGAGCAAAACTTCCTATCAATGGGGAAAGCAAGGAAATTACTATTCATGAAAACTACTATGATGCCCGTGACTGGCTTACAGAAATAAAGGTGAATGATGGTTTACACACCAATACCTATAAATATCATAGGAGGGGATTGCTAAAGAAAATCAATTCGGTAGAAAGTACCAGCGATCCTAGCGATGATGATTGTGAAGAAGGAGACACACCACCCATCATTCCTGGATGTGAAGGGCCTTATCAGATAGATGATGTAGCGGTGTTTTACGATTGTTTTCAATTGGCAACAGGTGCACCAACCACTGTTTCTGTAACCGTAAATACATCTATAGAATATCCAGATGGTAGTACACAATCAGTAGACAGTAATACTTACGCTTTTGGTTTCAATGGAGGAGGACAAAATGAAACCCTGGACAATCCAACTACCATAGAAAATTCGGTAAACAATAATAGCTCAGGATCTATTTCGACATGGATATTCAGTATTATTCAGGAGTGCATCCATGCTTCAAATAATCCGCAATCCTCACTGCAAAATTCTATTGTATTGGAGAATATGATGATGCAGTTGGGAGGAGACATCCCTGTTGATCCAGATGATCCAAATGATCCAGATGATCCATTTGATCCCACAGACCCTGATGTTGGTAGTTCGCTATTCGGTATGGAGATTTACTATGAGGAAGGCAATGCAGAATTGGGTGCACAAGGATATAAAAATGGGAATATATCTTGGATAGAGTGGAAAGCCAAAGGTGAAATGTATCAGGCTTATGGTTATCAATACAATAATAATTACTGGCTCTTAGGAGCCAACTATAAGGTGGATGATCCAGGAGGTTGTTTTGGTATCCCACAGGGAGCATATAACACCACTTATGGTTATGACGAGCGAGGTAATTTTACAGAGATTACTCGTCAGGGAGTTACAGGAATGGACGCAGAAGGTGAATACGAATATGGGTCTATAGATGATCTTAAATTCAATCCACCTAATGGTAACCAAATTTCATCGATTTTAGAATCAGCAGATACTAAAAAAGGCTATCGCTCCAGTGGTGGATCGTATAACTATACGAATGGGAATCTGACCAGTGATCCAAATATCACTATGGTAACCTACAATCATATGGATCTGCCGACCTTCATTAAATCCGCTGAAGGAAATATCACCATTACCTATGATGCTGATGGCAACAAACTCAAACAAATAGAAACCAATGCAGATGGTATATCGACTAAAACGGTATACATGGGGCAGATGGAATATGTAGATGATGAAAGGTCTTCTCTTTATCACGAGGGGGGACGAATAATGTATAATGTCGACCTTCCGGATGAAGCGGGTACTGGCCCCCAGGATTATGCAGAATGGAGTATTTTAGATCACCTTGGTAATACCAGAATTAGATACATAGACAAAGACGGAGACGGCAGCATCACGACCAATCGCTTTGATGAAAAAGCGAATGAGATATCAGGTACTTACCACTATTATCCCTATGGTATGGTGATGGAAGGAAACTTCTATATGCAACAGGGAACAGAGGAAAAGTATCAGTACAATGGGATTGAACACTCAGCAGTATTAGGTACTTCTGTTGGCTTGACTACTTATAGAGTACATGATGCAGCGATAGGAGGATGGTGGCAGGTAGATCCGAAAGCGGAAGGAGCTTACTCCCATTTTCCATACAACTCCATGTTTAATAATCCGATTACAATGTCGGATCCTGATGGGGATTTTCCACTCATACCTGTACTTATTGGTGCAGCTGTAGGAGCATATTCAGGTCATCAACTTGGAAAAGCACAAGGTGCATCTGGTTGGGGGATGTTTGGATATATGGTAGGTGGTGCTGCTATTGGCGGATTATCAGGTGGTATTGGGCATGCTATAAGTACATCAGGAGTTGCGTTTTCTAACACCTTAGCAATTAGTGCAGCATCTTCAACTAATTCAATAGGTATGGCGGTACTTAGTGGAGGACAGATGGATCCAACAATTAGTTTTGGATTTGGATCTTTTAATTTTGGTACTGGTGAATTTGGGTATTTAGGAAAAAGTGGAAATACAAAAGGTGAGAACTGGGGTTATGGGTTAGGTTCTTTAACCAATCTAGCAGACCTTAACCAGTTGATAAATAGTACTGATGCTACATTGTATACTCAGGAGAGATATGCAAATGGAAATAAGGATATAATCGTTTCGCATTCTGGTATATTAGATGATAACACGGGTGACGTATTAATGTCATTTGGACCGGACTCTGATGCAAAACTAAAAGGACTCGTAGGGTTTGCATTAGAGCCAAAACGCAGTACTTCTAATTATTCTGTTCCAACTAATCTATCGAAATCTGTAGGGGGACTTACTGTAAATAAATATACGTTTCACTTGACTAGGGGGTTAGGTAAGATTTTACCTTATCAAGGATGCACAATTAATTGTGTGCAATTGTCTTCACTATCTCTTTGGCTTAATGGCATTCCAAATTTGCCCTTACACCCGTTCTTACACCACTATTCGGTTCAGGCTTATAATTTAGGTATTCGTGTCGATTTATTTTCACATCATCTTCAAAATTGATGAAAATGCACAAAAGAAGAAACAGAAGAAATTGTGGAGATGTATAATTTGAACAATGTAAATAGTAGCCATACATTCTTTACTAATGGAATTTTGGTTCATAATAAGAGGTAATAGAATGTAGTAGAAATATCAATTATTTATTCAACGACGGAAGCAATTAAAGCCATTCTTACCCTGCCCTTAGTTTACACACATAACTAAGGGCAGCTTTTATATATAGCAGACTACTCCAAAATCTAAGCTTAAATTGCTACGTCGTATACTACTCAGCATTTTATATCATCAATGCTCTTGTATCAGAGATATCGACTCCCACAAAGAAATCCTACATAGAAGGGCAGTAATTAATACAGTTGTAAGAAATATCTTCGCTTTAAGTGTAATGTAAACGCAAAATATTGCTCAGCCTCTGTTTATATTATAGTTTTTGTTAGCCTGTTTACTTTATTTTCAAAGATTTAACAAAGGAAAACAGTGATTTTTTTGAGATAGAAGCTATTTTTGCACTCGTTACAGAATTTTATCTCTTCAAGAGGAAGCGTAACTTTCCAAGTTTGATAATGATTTAGTTTCATACATTTTTATAGCCACCTGCTTCTGTAATAGGAGTGGGTGGTTTTGTATCAACTTTAAGTAGCACATATTTGCCCATCCCACTCATTACTCTTACATTTATCAGAATAACATCTACCAAATTTAACCATGAGTCCTGATAAGTACCTTAAAAATTATATCAATGGTGCCTTAGTACCAGCTGAATCTGGCAACTATTTAGATAATGTCAACCCCGCTATTGGGCAGGTATATTCTCATATTCCTGATTCTGATGAAGAGGATGTGAAAAAAGCAATAGCTGCAGCGCAAAAAGCATATCCTGAATGGTCCACTACTGAGCCGAGGGTTCGTTTCCGTTTATTGATGCGAATAGCAGATATCATAGAGCAAAATATGCAGGCTTTTGCAGAAGCGGAATCTGCTGATTCAGGCAAGCCAGTTTCCATGGCAATGAGCGTTGATATACCCAGGGCGCAATCCAATTTCCGTTTTTTTGCCACTTCCATTTTGCATTTCGGTGCAGAATCTCACCATATGGCAGGCGAAGCAATCAACTATACATTGCGTCAGCCTATTGGAGTAGTTGGTTGTATTTCTCCATGGAACCTGCCTTTATATCTGTTTACCTGGAAGATAGCTCCGGCATTAGCTACTGGTAATTGTGTAGTTGGTAAGCCATCAGAGTTGACTCCAATGACCGCTTATATGCTGTCTAAAGCTTGTATTGAAGCAGGCCTTCCGGCAGGGGTCCTTAATATAGTACATGGATTAGGGCATAAAGCTGGGCAAGCCATCGTTGAAGCACCAGAAGTGAAAGCGATCTCTTTCACCGGAGGTACTTCTACAGGCAAGAAAATTGCAGCTACTGCTGCACCAGAGTTTAAGAAGCTTTCTCTGGAGTTGGGAGGGAAAAACCCAAATATCATCTTTGCCGACTGTGATTTTGATGAAATGATGGTGGGTACTTTGCGTTCTTCATTTTCCAATAATGGACAAATATGCTTATGTGGTTCTCGCATTTATGTAGAACGTCCTATCTATGATCGTTTTCGGGATGAATTGGTGAAGCGGACTCAATTTTTGAAAGTTGGAGACCCATCCTCTTCCGTGACAGATTTAGGAGCATTGGTTTCCAAAGGACATATGGAAAAAGTACAAAGCTATCTTTCACTGGCAGAGGTAGAAGGAGGGACCATCTTGTGTGGCGGTACTCCCGTAGAAATGCCTGCTCCTTTTGAGGAAGGTTATTTTTTACGCCCGGCTGTCGTTGAAGGACTCCCGATAGATTGCCGAACGAATCAGGAAGAAATATTTGGTCCCGTAGTTACTATTGCTCCTTTTGATACGGAAGAAGAGGCACTTGCGATGGCAAATGGTACCCAATTTGGACTTTCTGCTACCGTCTGGACCAAAGATATCTCACGGGCTAACCGGATGGCAGAAAAATTGCAAAGTGGTATCGTTTGGGTCAACTGCTGGATGGTAAGGGATTTACGTACTCCTTTTGGAGGAGTTAAAAACTCTGGTGTTGGTAGGGAAGGAGGACAAGAGGTGCTGCGCTTTTTCACAGAGCCCAAAAATGTCTGCATAAAATATGGGTAACATTTTAAAGTAGGAAAAATATTATATTACCTAACAAGCTGTAGGCGTACGTTTTTAGGTTATTAACATAGATATCAACATTTATTCTACTTTAATTAGCTGAAAACTCATTATTACTAACAGATTAAATCTAGTGTAAGTGGAAAAAAAGTAAGGCTTATACTTGTCATTCAGTAGAAATATTCGGACCTTTGTATGACCGGCATTTCTATTCCTAAATAGAAATTTCCACCCCAACTACTGTTGTAAAAAGAACCAAACTGCCTTTTTGCAAGGCAATCTGAGAAAACCAAACAATCTATTAATACCTGTTTAACTTCGTTTCCCTTTGGGGATTGTGAATGATAAACGACCGCTATTAACACGTTTAAAATGTTACTGTTTACAGCTCAAAGGTAACATCTTATTGGGTGTAATGGTTGATACATTCTAAGCGTTTACAGCTATTAGTTAGATTGTGTAATTGATTAGTTGAAAAAATATATTGTTCTATATATACATCAAAAGGCAGCAAGATGACACACAAAACAATTTTTTCTGGCCACCTCGAATTTGGTACTGTACGTAGCTTTGAGCGAATGCAGAGTATGCTGGAGCATCGGATAGAGAATCACTATCGGAATGTGACGGTTTTAAAACCGGAAGAGATTTTTAATCAGGAAGCAGCTACACTTGATATCGCTCGTCATATTGCACAAGCATCGGATAAGGAATGGCGCAATACGGTAGATATGCTACAATTTATCGTACAATATGCAATTGCTGGTGAAATGAGTGCCTGGATGGTAGAAAGTGGTAAGGTGATCAAGCAATTTCACATTGAACCAAAGAGTGATAAAACAGCAGTGCAAGCTTTTCTACAGGGACGTGAGCTGGTTAAAGAATCAGGGAAGGAAGAAGAAGCTCGTCAGGTATTAAGCCGTGCGATTGATAAATTCGAACGCCATGCAAAAGCTTATGAGCGCAGAGGATATGTTAATTTTAAGCTGAAGAATTATGATGATGCGATGTATGATTATACGAAAAGTATCAATATAAACCCTCATGCCGCAGAATCTCGTATGGGACGGTCTTTGTTGAAGCTTAAAACAGATGATATCAAAGGAGCAATACCTGATTTGGCAGAATGCATCAAAAGTTCATTACCATTGCAGCCTATCTTCTGGCAGGCGCGCCGTATAAAAGGGGAATGCCATTTGCAAGTGAATGAATTTGAAAAAGCAGCTTTTGAGTTGAAGTTTGTTACCAAGCGAAAGTTTGGTACTGAGGATTCTAACTATAAGTGGTGTAAGAGTGCTTTCTTTAATTATGGAAAAGCATTGTTAGGACTTGAACAATATCCAGAAGCATTGGAAGCCTTTGATGCTGCTTTGGAAGCAAATGAGAATCAGAAGGAAGTAGATAATGCAGAGCTACTGTTGTATCGTGGCCTGACACTACAACATTTAGGAAAAACAGGTTATAAGAAAGCATGGAAAGAAGCAGCTGCCTGCGGTTCTGAACGTGCTGCTGAGCTTTTAGCTCAAGCATCCTAATTTAAAGAATATAATTGAAGCATAAAGCAGCTGCCTGCCTATGCTGATAATATAAGATTTCGCCCTTTAGATGATGTATGTCTAAAGGGCACTTTTTTTGAAGACTACTTATAACTTAAAGCTTAATATCTACGTTTACTGAGAGTATTATACACAGAAACAATAGAAACACATTACGGATGTTGAAGTCTAGTTTGGTTTTTGCGATACTCCTATTTATATGTACAGGCCTTACAGGGCAAGAGTATCTTACTAAAAAAGATGTAAGTAGCAAGGTGCTTAAATATTATAATGAAGCTAGAAGTGCGCTTAACCAACAAAATCATAAAATAGCCTTAGAGGCATTGGATAAAGCGCTTAAAAAAACACCCAACTTCATCGATGCTCAATTGATGAAAGCAGATATCCTGCTTCAGATAAAGCATTTCGCAGAAGCGGAGAAAGCCTTTGAAAAAGCAATTTTGCTAGCTCCGGATTATGCTTCATTGATGTATTTTTTATTGGCAGAAGCAGAAATGAACCTGGAAAAGTATGGAGAAGCGGTTACTCATTTGGAAGCGTTTCTTGCTTCTGAGAAAATCTCCGAACGACGCAAGGCACAGGCGCAACAACTTTTAACGAATGCTCAATTTGCGGCGGAAGCTGTGAAAAACCCTGTTCCTTTTAATCCAGTAAGCTTAGGAGAAGCTATTAATACAGCCCGGCCAGAGTATTTACCTTCTCTTACTGCCAATGGTGAGTTGCTGGTTTACACCAGCCGTGTAGATGGGCGACATGAGGATATCTTTTTTAGTGAATCTTCTGATTCTGGCTGGGTAAAAGGGCAACCACTATCCGCACTCAATACTCCGGGCAATGATAGTAGCCCTAGTATTGCTGCTAATGGACAATCAATGGCTTTTGCAAGAGATAATAGAGAAACGAGTTTCGACTTATATTTTGCAGAACAAAAAGCAGGAAGGTGGACTGAACCAGGGCGTTTGCCATATCCTGTAAGTACCAAAGCCTGGGAATCTCAGCCATGCCTATCTGCTGATGGAAGAGAATTATTTTTTGTAAGTGATCGACAAGGAGGGAAAGGGCAATTAGATATTTGGGTTTGTACTCGCCAGCCTGATGGCAAATGGGGAGCACCTGCTAATTTGGGTAAACCAATCAATACAGACTTAAATGAGCAGGCGCCTTTTTTACATCCAGATGGACAAACACTCTATTTCATGTCTAAAGGACATCCTGGAATGGGAGCTTATGATTTATATTTTTCAAGGAGAAATGAAAATGGAGAATGGAGCACGCCCCAAAACCTGGGATACCCTGTAAACACAATTAATAACGAAGGAGCACTGATCGTAAGCCTTGACGGGAGTACCGCCTATTTCGATACCGATAAGCTAGGGCCTACCGGAAAATACCAGGAAATGGGCAATGCTGACCTATTTAGTTTTGAATTGCATGAAGCTGCTCGCCCTCTTCCTGTTACCTATGTCCAGGCCAAGGTGAGGGATGCAGATACACGCCGCCCACTGGAAGCACAGGTTTCATTTGTGAAACTAGAGCATTCACGTACGTTTCTAGAAGCAATGACAGATGAGAAAGGACAGTTTTTAACCGTTTTGCCTTTGGGTGAAAACTATGCCCTGAATGTATCCAAGCCTGGATATTTGTTTTACTCTGAAAATTTCGCATTAGAAAAAATTACTTCTATTCAAGAGCCATTTATTCTTGATATACGATTGAGGAAAGTGCCAACAGAAACCAGCCAGCTACAAAAAAATAAGCCGATCATCCTAAAGAATATTTTCTTTGATACTGGTTCAGCAGACTTATTGCCTACATCTATTACAGAGTTGGAAAAACTCCAGCAATTATTAGAAGATCATCCCAATTTGCATATTCAAATCAATGGTCATACAGATAATGTGGGACAGCCAGAGGATAATCTTGTTTTGTCGGAAGCAAGAGCAAAGGCTGTAAGTGATTATCTTGTTGAAAAAGGAATTGGAGTAGAACGTTTGCAATACAAAGGTTTTGGCGAAGGACGCCCTATTGCAACGAATGATACAGCAGAAGGCAGGCAGACAAATAGAAGGACGGAGTTTGAAGTGATTAAATAAGCCCTCTTGACTTTAACTCTAGATATTTATTAATTGTATTGAGCGAAAGTTCTTCTGGTCGCGTAAAGACCGATTGGATCCCATATTGATTGAGCCGCTGTACCATTTGGGCTTTTTCAGCCAGGTATTTGCGAGCCACTGTTTCGTGATAAATACCTTCCAGCGTTTCGGCTTTTTCTTCAATGAAATCTCGTACTTCCGTATTTTCAAAGAAAATAACTACCAGCAAGTGAGAATTATTGATGCGACGTAGTATTGGAAGTACACGGTCCAATGCAAACATGCTTTCAAAGTTGGTATAGAGCAATACCAGGCTGCGGCCGGAAATAAGCTTTCGAGCAGCATAGTACAATAATTCATAATTGGCTTCCAATGGGCGCTCCTCCTCACGGTAAAGAGCGTTGAGTATTTTATTGAGTTGTGTAGGTTTGCTATCTGCTTTAATGGTAGCTCCCAATTTGTCTGAAAAAGTAATTAGGCCCGCACGATCAGATTTTTTAAGCGCGATATTAGAAAGTGCCAAAGTCGAATTAATAGCATAATCCATTAAGCTAAGGCCGTTAAAGGGCAAGCGCATAGCCCGGCTTTTATCTATGATGCAGTATACCTGTTGGGCACGTTCATCTTCGTATTGATTGACCATTAAACTACCAAATCGACTACTTGCTTTCCAGTTGATGCTGCGATAATCATCTCCCCGTACATAGTTTTTGATTTGCTCAAATTCGTAACTATGTCCAATACGACGAATCCTTTTTATCCCTTTATGATGAGTAACACGATTGAACGTTTGTAATTCCAGTTCTTTCATTTGCAGTACAGAAGGATACCCTGGCACTTCAGCGGGATGCTCTACAACATACCTTCTTTCTAGCAAACCTAATACGCTGGTAATAAAAGCATTGGTGTTGCCAAACTCATAACTGCCACGTTCTATAGGGCGCAATTCGTAAGCGATTTTTTCTATTTGTCCAGGTTTTAGGTTTAGTTGTTGTTTAAGTTCTCTTTCCTGAAATTGATAAGGTAATTCATCGATAAGGCTAAGCCCCAAAGCCAATCCACTCTTATTTTCTATCTCTAATATGGAAGTGTTGATATCTCCCAGATTAAATATTTTGGGCAACTTACGCTCTATAAAAAGCTGTACCCGGCGATTGAACAATAAAAAAGCATCTAATAAAACCGTTGCAACCATTAGTACGAAGATTGCCTGCATAAAGGGAAATAATACGGGAATCCAAAAGCTTATAGCAAAAAGAATCACCATAAGCCCCATAAGAAGAAAAAAACGATTACTTAGATAGATGTTTTTTATCATGATATTAATTAAGGTATAAAAATTCTGGGTTTAGCCATGTTTATATATTCTATTATTTAGAGTATTGATGGGATAGTTCATTAAACTGTGTCTGATTATACGATTTCATTTTTTCATTAGCCAAAGAAACTGAGATTGTTGATCGAACTGCCCTCACACAAAGTAGGGTAGTTGGATTAACAAACGCTGATTAAATATCTATTCTTTGT
>JAKSDI010000055.1 GCA_022360175.1 Chitinophagales bacterium | reverse complement strand
ACGGGGCGATAAAAAAATGAAAAGGAGGGGAAAAAGATATTTTTAGCGGCCATTAAGATGTTTTTAAACAACTTCATTGAATAAATTGAAGCAATCAAAAATAGGGATGTTGTTTATTTTGCCTGGGGCAACAGGAAATTAAAAAATCACTTCCGTAGCGCCATATCCATATCGGGGATGGAATTCATTGCGGAAAGTATTTACTTCAGGTACCTGCAATAATCTACCAGAGATGGCGTCTCTCAATCTGCCTTTGCCTATACCGTGAATAATAAATACACGCTCTACTCCCAGGCGTATAGCCCTTTGTATGTAGTCATCAAAATATTCCAGTTGTAAGCGAAGAATTTCAGCATTACTCATTTTGTGATAGTCGTCTACTAACTGCTCAATATGAAGATCTATCTCTGGAATGAATTCAGCTAATTCAGCTACTTCATGTGGCATCCTGTCTTCTAAATCAGCATCACTTAAGCGAGGGCGAATATTTTTTTGAGTATATGATTTAAGATCTTCTTCTTTGGGTTCTAATGAATCATTTAACTTTTCAAAAAGTATGAACAAATGTACTCGCTTATTTAGAAATGGGGCTGTCTTTACCTTTTTGAAAAATACCTTAGGTTTAATGCGGAGCGATTTGTGCATCTTACTTCCAGTCCCCTGGGTTGTTATTCTCCAACAGTCCATTTCAACAAGAGGCGCATCGTTTAGATGGTCAAATAACAATTCGCCTATTTCAAAAATCGAAGTGTGGCTGAGAATAGAATTATGCCGTATATCCAATTGCCCATCCAGATATAATTCAAAAGTAAAAAGGGCATCATAGGAGGTGTCATTGATTAGAAATATCCTGTATTTTTTTGTATACCCATCCGTCCCCTGGATAGGATCAAATGCTAACTGGATACCAAAGCTTTTTAAAATAGCATATTGTGATTCTACAGGAGGCCGTTCAGGTACTTTTTCTTTAGCACTGGTTTTGCCTGGAAGAAATTTAGCTTTGACCACAGGAGGCTTATTGAGTACTTCTTCCTTTCTGATAAGATCATCAGGAAAAACAGGAATTTCGAAGTCCGTGTCATCTAGTAGCACGTTGACCATGCCGTTATCCAGTAGAGCTGTAACAACCCCCTCATCTTTAGAATGCAAAAACCTCACTTTTGTGCCTACTGAAAATAGCATTAATTGATCGATTAATTTTTGTGATTAGTATATGGAAATAATATAGGTCAGGCATATTTCAAAATTACCTAATGAAATTGTCAACACCAACAATCTTGTTTAGAAAATATATTTTAAACCAATCAATTTTGGACAGGAGCCTGATACACTAATACAAAAATGATTAATATTTAGAGGCTTATACCGATAATGCTTTATGCTTGGAGAATTTCCAATTCTTTTGCTGAGTTAAATAAGGATATCTAATGGGTGTTGCCTGGACATTTTTTACACCGCTTCCCCTTTTTATATTTTTTGCAACACTTCTTTTTACTCTTAGCCTGGACCACTGGAAGAGGGAAGGGGATCTGCGTACTTCCTGGTATAGGATCAATATGGTTAGCTCTGCGAATCATTGAAATTGTCTTTTTATTTAGACAAAATTAAAATAAGCTTCGCTATGTACAAAATGATTTTTGTCAATAGGCCATTTTTCTTGCCTAAAAAGAAGAACAAATTTTACTAATTTGCTGCTCTTCTTAAACTAAATACCTTGCTAAAACACTATAAAATAACGTCAAATGAAGAAAATATATGTAGCTGCAACCGGGCAGCATGTGGGAAAAACTACATCCACACTAGGTATAGTAGCCAACTTGTTAAAGCAAGGATATTCAGCGGGTTATTGCAAACCTGTTGGACAGCAATATGTTAGCCTGGATGGCAAAATAGCTGATAAAGATGCTGTTCTTTTTTCTCAGGTGATCGGTTTTGAAGTAGTACCTGAGTTACATAGCCCAGTTGTATTGGCTCGAGGAGCAACTAAAAAGTTTTTGGAAACACCTGAGGAGTACACTTATGAGAATAATATCATGAAGGCTGCTAAACAATTGGAAGAGGCTTGTGATATAGTGGTCTATGAAGGTACCGGACATCCCGGTGTGGGGAGTGTTGTTGGGCTTTCCAATGCAGATGTAGCCAATATGTTGGGAGCCGGTATAGTGATGGTTGTAGAAGGAGGAATTGGGCGTACAATAGACCGCCTGCATATGTCTATGGCTTTGTTTCGAGAGCAGAATCTTCCTGTACTGGGAGTTATTGTAAATAAAGTGATTCCTGAAAAACAGGAAGAAATAAGATACTATCTGGACAAAAAATTAAAGGAATGGAATATTCCACTGCTTGGCGTTGTCCCCTTTGACCGGACACTTTCTTTTCCAATTATGGCTACTGTAAATAAAGCTGTAGATGGAACAGTAGTATTAAACGGCCATAAGTTGAATAATAGGGTAGAAGATATTGTGGCAGGTTCCCTCGTAGATGTGGATGAGTTTAGTTCGTTCCAGAATATCTTGTTGGTGGTTAGTTATAAGAGACTGGATGAAGCTATTAGAAAAATACAGGAAATCAGCGAGTTAAAAAAACTGGATGGTTCTCCGCTTTCAGGAGTAATTGTAACAGGAGATGGGCGTCATGAGAATTGGTATAAACTGGAAGATGCAGGCAATCCTTATTTTATAGAACATGAGATACCAGTTGTAACTACTATACTGGATACTTATGGTTCTGTAGTCAAATTTTCTCGAATAGAAGTAAAAATTAATACACGTACTCCCTGGAAAATTAAAAGGGCAATCAACCTTATCAGAGAACATGTAAACTTTGATTTAATGATTGAGCGATTGGATGGGAAGTAGAGTAATGTCGTGAATTGCGAAAAGTGATTAGGGGTATGGTATTAGTACTGATGAGCTTTTAAGAAATATACCTGAGATGCCATCCAAAGTATAGTTGTAGTGACACCTCAGGTATAATGGATACATTTTATAATTCTTCTGCCATTTCAATGGAATTGAGATATTGATTGAGCCGTTCCATTGGTTTAACAATAGCTACTCTTCCTGAGCGTACAAATTCGTAGATGCCAATTTCTTTTAGCTCGTGGAAAAAAGCTTCCGTATCTTCTTCATGGCCTGTTTTTTCAATGACAGTAAATCCTGGTTCTATCACAAGGACTCGAGCGTTGTGAGAGCGAATCAACTGTTCTACTCGTTCGCTATTGGAAAAAACGGAAGTAGGGACTTTATACAAAGCTATTTCCTGGTAGACAATCTCTTCAGGCTCGTAATAGTAGGCTTTAAGTACATCTACTTGCTTTTCCAGTTGTGCTACCAACTTAATAACCATTTCTTCTGTTACTTCGACAACGATAGTAAAGCGATGGATTCCAGGGATTGAAGACTGGCTTGTAGTCAGGCTATCCACATTGATATGACGGCGACTGAAAACAGAAACTACTCTGGAGACCAGGCCACTTTGGTTTTCACTGAAAACCGTTATTGTATATTGCTTCTTATTCATGCTTATTCTTTTTCTAAAACGATTTCATCTACAGCACAACCAGAAGGTACCATAGGAAAAATGTTTTCTTCTTTTTCAACTTTTACATGCAGCAGATAAGGGCCATCGTAATCAAGCATTTTTTGAATGCTGCTACTTAGTTCTGTAGGATCTTCTACAGTATGCCCTTCCACACCAAAGCCTTTTGCAATCGTAATGAAATCAGGATTTTGTAATTCAACAGATGAGTATCTGCGATCGAAAAATAGTTGCTGCCATTGGCGTACCATACCAAGGAAATTGTTATCCAGGAGTACTATTTTTACTCCCAAATTCCATTGTGCACAAAGCCCTAATTCCTGTATGGTCATTTGGAATCCGCCATCACCGATGAAGGCAATAACTTCTTTATCCGGATGGGCCCATTTAGCGCCAAATGCTGCCGGTAGTCCGTATCCCATTGTGCCAGCGCCACCAGAAGAAACCCATTGATTAGTATCTTCATATTCATAATAACGAGCTGCTGACATCTGGTGCTGGCCAACATCTGTGCATACTATTGCTTTACCATTGGTCAATTTAGACACTTCCCTTATTGCCATTCCCATTTTAATATGCCCTTCCGCAGAGGGGAGAATATCCCGTTTTATGACTTTTTCTTCTTCTGCTTCTCGTAATTTATAAAAGGCTTTAGTCCATTCCGGGTATTCTTTTGGCTCAACTAAAGGGATCAATTGTTCTAATGCCATTTTAGCATCCGCCAAAATAGGAACATGTGCATAGACATTTTTACTGATCTCGGAAGGGTCGATTTCTATGTGTATAACTTTCGCCTGTTTTGCATAGCGAGACAGGTCGCCAGTGACTCGATCATCGAAACGCATACCTATGGCGATTAATACGTCGCAACGATTTTGCATAATATTGGGAGCATAATTACCATGCATGCCCAACATACCCATATGCAGAGGATGACTATTAGGAATGGAAGACAAGCCATGGATTGTACATCCTAAGGGAATACCAGTTTTCTCTACAAACTTTTTAAACGCTTCCTGTGCATGTGCAATCTGAATACCATGGCCAGCAAGTATCATTGGTTTTTTGGCATTATTGATTAATGCTGCTGCTGCTTTTAAGGCGTCTGTATCAGGTTTAGGAAGAGGATGATAACTCCTGATTTTCACCTTTTTGTTATAGCTGAAATTGAGCATTTCCAATTGAGCATTCTTGGTAATGTCGATCACCACCGGGCCAGGGCGCCCGGAATTGGCTATATAAAATGCTTTGGCAAATACCTCAGGAATTTCTGCTGCTTTGGTTATTTGGTAATTCCATTTGGTAACAGGCATTGTACAATTAATGACATCCGTTTCCTGAAAGGCATCACTACCCAGTAATTTGTAATATACCTGGCCAGTAATGCATACTAGTGGTGTAGAATCTAATAAAGCATCTCCCAGGCCGGTGATGAGATTAGTGGCTCCTGGGCCAGATGTTGCCATGCATACTCCGGTTTTACGAGTTACCCGTGCATAACCTTCCGCTGCGTGAATGGCTCCCTGTTCATGTCTGGGCAACACATGTTTTAACCTGTCCTGATAGTGGTATAAGGCATCATAGACCGGCATGATAGCACCTCCAGGATAGCCAAAAATGGTATCCACATTTTCTTCAAGCAAACATCGAAGTACAGCTTCAGCGCCATTCATTGTCTCTTTTTCTGGTGCGAGGGTAGCAATATCGCCTCCCCTTTGTCCTTGCTCATTCATAGCCGAAAAATTTTATAAATAATGAGGTCTTATTATTTAATTGCTTATAATATTTCATCTGTTACACATCCTTTGCTGGCTGAACTAACGGTATAAGCATACTTACGCAATAAACCCTTATGCCTGCTTAGCGGTAATGCTTGCCATGTCTTTCTGCGATTCTCTATTTCTTCATTACTCAGATGAGCTTCTATCTTATTTTTGATGGCATCTATTGTGATTTTATCGCCGTCTTTGAGTAGGCCTATTAGCCCACCTGATTGAGCTTCCGGTGTGATGTGCCCAACGACGAATCCATGAGTTCCACCAGAAAATCGGCCATCAGTGATTAATGCTACCTTTTTACCGAGCCCTTCACCCATAATGGCTGATGTAGGTTTTAACATTTCCGGCATACCAGGGCCTCCTTTAGGGCCGCAATAGCGGATAACAATTACATCCCCTGCTTTAATCTGTTTGTTTTTTATTGCATCATTGGCTGCGTCTTCCGAATCAAAAACCCGTGCAATACCTTCAAACACTTCTCCTTCCTTACCCGTAATTTTTGCTACAGCCCCTTCTTCTGCCAAATTCCCGTATAGGATTTGTAAATGGCCACTTGGCTTGATAGGATTGTCAAAACTTTTAATAACCTGTTGCCCTGCTTTTAGACCTTCAACTTCTTCCAAATTTTCTGCCAGCGTTTTTCCTGTGACAGTGAGGCAGCCTCCATGTAGAAAACCTTCTTTGAGCAATAATTTCATGACTGCAGGTACTCCTCCTACTTCGTATAAATCTTCCATTACATATTTTCCACTTGGTTTTAGATCTGCAATAAAAGGAGTCTCATCGCCAATTCGTTGGAAATCATCAATAGTTAGGTCAATACCTGCTGCTCTTGCGATAGCAATAATGTGAAGTACTGCGTTTGTAGAACCGCCTAAAGCAGTAATTACCCGTATTGCGTTCTCAAGAGATTGCTTAGTGATAATATCCAGTGGTTTAATATCTTTTTCAAGGAGATTTCTAATAGCTGCTCCAGTTCTGATACATTCATCCAGTTTGGCATTACTAGTGGCAGGATAAGAAGAATTATATGGGAGACTCATTCCCATAGCTTCAATAGCCGAGGCCATTGTATTAGCTGTATACATACCACCACAAGCACCTGGCCCAGGGCAGGCTTTCTTAACCACTGCTTTGAATTCGTCTTCATTTATAGAACCTGCAATGCGTTGGCCGAGAGCCTCAAAAGCAGAAACAATATCCAATTTTTTATCGGCATGACAACCAGGGCTAATCGTACCTCCATACATCAAAATACTAGGGCGATTCAGCCGAGCCAACGCTATCATTGCACCAGGCATATTTTTATCACATCCTACCACAGTAATCAATCCATCATACCATTGTGCAGAGGTGACTGTTTCAATGGAGTCCGCTATGATGTCGCGTGAAGGAAGTGAAAAACGCATACCAGATGTCCCCATAGACATACCATCGCTTACCCCAATCGTATGAAATATGAGTCCTATGAGATCTTGTTCAATGACGCCTTTCTTAACTTGTTCTGCCAATCCATTCAGGTGCATATTACAGGTGTTGCCTTCCCAACCAGTACTGACAATACCTATTTGAGCTTTCTCCATATCTTCATCTGTAAGGCCAATGCCATATAGCATAGCCTGAGCGGCTGGTTGCGTGTCGTCCTGAGTAATTCTACTACTGTATTTATTCAGTTTTTTCATTGCTTGTTTTTGATCAATTATTTCTGTTGTCGAGAAATATGTTTTCAAATGTAAATTTGTTGAGCGGGTATTCCCGAACTAAAAAATGGTATTCTTACGATGCTTAGGATTGTGTTGTTTCTTTTCAATTCGTTGATTTTTAATGATTTAGTAAGTGCTTACTTACGATAACTGTGTGCTTGTTAAACTGTAAACCTTTGAGTACAGGCAAAAAAAAAGCCGCTCTTCATGGAAGAACGGCTTTTGTAAGATGGCAATATAATTTAGCGCCCTTCCGGTGACGGTGGGATAAAAATCACGCTAATTATGACGTTAACTTGTATTGGCATCTTCACAAATAAATTGATGAAGCAAAAATGTATTTATTTTTCATCAATATCAAGAGCTGGCTAAAAATTTAGATAATATAATTCTATAATTTAAAGTGAATTTTTACTCATTCAAAATTTTCTTTCTATTTAAAGTTCTACTTTTTTATTATTCTTACACAAAAATCCAGACATGCGCCTACTTAACTTAAGTATTTGCTTATTGTTATCTATTCCTCTGATTGGACAGTTCGATCTTTTCGAAAAGAAAGAATTTATTAGTAAAAATGGGGACAGGCTCCCTTATCGTATATTGTACCCTGAAAACTATAATACATCAGACAAATATCCACTGGTACTTTTTTTGCATGGGGCAGGGGAGAGGGGGAATGATAATGAGAAGCAATTGGTGCATGGTGTAAAAACTTTTCTCGATCCTGCTCATAGAGCTAAATATCCTTGTATTGTAATTGCACCGCAATGTCCATCAGATAGTTATTGGGCTTCTACCAAATATGATCGTACCAGTTCTCCTGTTGATTTTGATTATAACTATTCTTATGAAATGACTGATGGATTTAAAATGGCCATTGAACTAACCAAAAGTATTATTAAAAAAGAGGCTGTAGATAAAAAGCGTGTTTATGTTACAGGGCTTTCGATGGGGGGAATGGGAACATTCGAGGCGGTTGGACGCTATCCTAAATTATTTGCAGCAGCTGCACCTGTTTGTGGTGGTGGTGATGAAAATGCTTATGGTAGAAAACAGTCAAAAGTATCTTTTTGGATATTTCATGGAGATGCAGATCAGGTAGTGCCTGTAGGAAATTCCCGCCAAATGTATCAGCGCCTAAAAAGCTTGAAAACAAATGTGAAGTATACAGAATATCCTGGCGTAGGTCACAATAGCTGGGATTATGCTTATACAGAAGAAGAGTTGCTCCCCTGGTTATTTGCTCATTAAGTACTGATAATTTCCAATGAAAAATGCTTTAATTTTATTACTTTTATGTCCTTATATTTTACTCAGCCAAAATTTTCTTTCAAAGAAAAACATCAATTTGCCGTTACAATTATCTGAAGCATCAGGCTTATATGCAGCCGATCCTGATAGTTTGTGGTGGATAAATGATAGTGGCAATGCCCCTGATTTGTTTATAACGGATTCGAAAGGAAATTTGATAAGTAGGGTAGAGGTACCTTTTGTAGAAAATAAAGATTGGGAAGATTTAACAGCAGATGACGAAGGCAATATATATATAGGTGATTTTGGCAATAATGCCAACGAAAGAAAAGACCTAAGAATTTATAAATACAACCGATTCGATCATAGACTAGATACGATACAATTTTCCTATGAAGATCAAAAGGCATTTCCTCCAAATGCACCCTTCAATCGCTATGATTTAGAAGCCATGATTTGGTATAGAGACAGTCTTCATCTTTTCACAAAAGATAGAGTTGGAAAAGGAATGAAATATACCAAACATTATATATTGCCAGCCGCATCAGGGACTTACCAGGCTAGATTAGTTGACAGTCTTGCACTAAAGAAAAGAGTAGTAACGGGAGCGGCAATTCATCCTGCCAATGGAAAGTTAGTGCTCCTTACTTACAACTACCGCTTATTTTTAGGATTTATTCCATTTACCCCTGCAGATGTTTATATTATAGATGATTTTGCTGATAATCATTTGTTGACGGGAAGTATAACGAAAAAAAGACTAGCGAGAAAAATACGGCCTACACAATTTGAAGCAATCGATTTTGTACTTCCTAATCTTCTATTAGCGGGTTCCGAAAAAGTCCTCTTCTTCAGGCAAAAAGGGAAATATGTAAAACTCTATTAAGCTTAATATATAAGTCTTGAAATATTAATATTCAAACCTTTTCAAAAAAACTCTTGCTTCTTCAAGTCTTCCATGGGTTAGGTTGAATAACATCATACGATTGCGTTCCGAGTTTTGAGAAACTAAATGAGAACGACGTTGCAATGTGTTGAACCAGTTGGCGGAATATCCTATCAAACGGTCATCCTCGCAAATAAAATAGTTTGGGTCATCATAGGTGAAGAAAAGCTGTTGCTGCTTAGGGCTATCTACGATAATTGTGTTATTAACTCGAAGGACTTCATTATAGAGAAGAGAGAAGCTACCTTTTTGACTGCCATCCATACCATGTTTATATCCCATTTCTGTACTGACTACCAGTGTGTCTAAAAGTTCTTCCAATTGATCGCATATTATCCGACAGTGTTTGCTATAACTTAAAATTCCTGCTTGAGCATAGTATTTCAATTGATTGAGGGTATTGTCAATTAGAAGTCCGCCCCAAATTTCGGCACTTGGAATTTCCATGTATCGATCATGCACCTGCTCAAATAAGGAATCATATTCAGGATCATCAAGGCTTTCAAAATCAAATACCTTCGATGATATTTTCGTATGTTCCCAAATAGTTTTGTCATAAATGAACAGCTTAAAAAGGCTTAATTCCTTGAATCTGAAATAGTAAAAAACAGGAATTTCTGAGGAGATATAACGAATACTCACCTCTTCTAAAGCTAAGGCTTCTTCTAGCCTCTTAAGTAGACGTCGAACAAAATGTTTGGAAGATTTTGCTTCATTAAGAGCATGGGGAAACTCAACCGAAATACGAGATGTAGGCTGAAAACATTGTTTATCCAGAGAAATATTGAATTCTTTGGATAGTAAAAGAAGTTCGTCGAAAGGCAGCAATTTTTTCCCACTTATTCTGGCATAGAGAGCAGATTTTCCAATGTGCAGCATTTTTGCAAGATCTTCCATTTTTAAGCCCCTTGACTTTATCTTTTGCGATATAAGATGAAAAATCCGACGCTGTACCTTTCGTGATTTGTTTTGCATCTTTTTCCTTGAA
The DNA here is from genome assembly GCA_022360175.1 of Chitinophagales bacterium. Taxonomy (GTDB): domain Bacteria; phylum Bacteroidota; class Bacteroidia; order Chitinophagales; family Saprospiraceae; genus JAKSDI01. The sequence continues at coordinate 9,303 of JAKSDI010000055.1, read as the reverse complement.
AACGGATATAAAAAGCCTATATGTTTGGATGGTCCGGGTTTTCCGGACAAATGTGCGACACAAGTACTAAAAACTGAATCTGCTTTTTGTTGCGGTCAGTTTCCGAAGGGGATACCTTTGGAGAGCTCTAAGTTTGGAATTTCCATTTTAAAATATAGCGATAAACAATGTATGATCGGCAGTGGTACTCGTCATCCCAGTTACCTATGCTACTAACTTACAGAAATCTAATTTACATTTCTTAGTAATTTCTAAAATAATTAGTACATGAAAATTGTAGTCGTTTTTCTTTTAATCTTTTGTAGTTTGAATTTGGCTGCACAGCTAGATTGTGAAGATATGAATTCAACATCCTTTTTAAACAGTTCTGTAATCTGTCATCACGATGTGAATTGCCCTATTGGAGATGATTGGGAGCACTACAAAAATCATCTTAAAAGGTCTGTAGTTACTATCACAACAGCGAAGAATGAAAATCCTGATCACAGAGGGTCAGGAGTACTCATTAATAATACTAGCCAGAATAGAGCACCGTATATCTTGACAGCTCTCCACAATCTTAATCCTGAGTTACCGAGTACAGGGCCAGCAGTAGGGATGAGGTTTGACGATTATAAATTTACTTTCGATTGGATAAGTCCAACGTCCCTATGTGGTGATCTTGGTGAAAATGACGCAGGTTCTGTAGAAATGGTTTTATGCGGAGCCGAAATATTAGCATTTAGTTATGCTTCTGATTATGTGTTATTAGCGGCTGACGGTGAGGTTCCAGAAGAGTGGAATAGAGTTTGGGCAGGTTGGGATAAAACAGACAATTTGCCAACTTTTGAAGTTGGTATACATCATCCTAATGGCGATGTCATGAAAATATGCAGGGATGATTCGGGAGCTACCCAATACGATGCTGGAGGAAATTTTGGCGAACAATGGCTTATTGATAGTGATCAAGGTGGCTGGGAATTAGGCATGACTGATGGAGGTTCTTCGGGTTCTCCTTTATTTGACCAAAACGGGAGGGTAATTGGCCAGCTATCAGGTGGAGGTGCAAATGGGCAGTGCAATTCTGATGGAACAACAACGAATACTCTCGGGAGTTATGGACGATTTGCAATTAACTGGGAAAATGGTCTCCAAAACTGGCTTGATCCAGCATTGCTCAACCCGGATATTCTTGAAAGTCTCCCTCCATTAGTACCGCCCACGCCAACCCAATTTTGGTGTACAAGCACTAAAAATGATCAGCAAATATTTTGGAATGACATCCCTGGCGCTGTATCATACATATTAACTATAGTTCCAAATGGTTGCTGCATCGGTATTGGTGGAAATAATCCTCCTCCTCCTATCTCTGTATCAGTCACTGATAATTTTATATCTATCAGTGATTTGAATTTAGGTTTTTTTAATTGTATTCAGTGGAGCGTTAGAGCAAAATATTCGAATGATCAAATTTCTCCTGTTTCGGCAATACAATGTTTTTCCAGCGATTCAGATTGCTTAGGATTAGATTTCAGAATGAATGCTGGTAAGCTAGAAAGCAAGGTTGAGATCAAAGTATTTCCTAATCCAAGTAGTGGTCAAATATATGTAAATATTGAACCCAGAATGGAAGACAGTTATCATTTAAATGTTTATGGCATAGATGGAACTATAGTTAAAACTTATAAAAACCTCTCTGTTGATCAAATAAGCATTGAGGGAAAAGGTTTTCCAATTCAATTAGATCGAGGAATATATTTTTTCCATATAACGTCTTCGTTAACTGCTAAGGTTCAGAAAGTTATTGTTGAATAAACCATCAGAAGAAGTTGATTAAAAACAATTGTTCCTTATTTCTTTTAAAGGGTAAACCGAAAATGTTTTTATACGATCAATATTGAAAACGAAGTAGTAAAGACACAGCTGTTTTTGATCATGAAGTAACAAAAAAATCAATACCCAAGAAGGTAAAATAATTTTTTTGCTTTGCCTTCTTGGGTGCTTTTTTCTCTCTTTCTTCCCAATAAGAAAATTACTTTCTACACTCAAACTTTAGGAAAAAGTAGAGGAAGAAAAGTGTTAATGGAGTTTGTTATTTCCTAAATCTAAATCCCAGACGTACTCCTGCATAGACTTGCTTGATATTAGTATCAACTTCATTATAGGTTACGCTTCCTGGGAGTGTACTTTCTTCTACATTTTCAACAGTAGTAGGTAAGAAATAGCGATAACTGACCATTGGAGTTAAGGTGAAGAAGTCTGAGAACCCAATGTCAATACCAGCTCCTAAGCCCAGGCTGTAGGAAGTAGTACCCTCAGTAATAGATTGCCCTCCCTGTTCCTCTCTTTTAGACTCGAGATAAGTGATTCCAGGAGAGGCTTGCACAAAGAAACCTTTACTAAAAAAGCCACCAGATTTAGAAAAAGTTGGGCAGTCACAATCGCCTTCCAGGTCAAAAAGGTAAAAATTGGTATTTAGAAAAAAGCTGTATGCCTTGTTTTCAAAAGTAGCTACATCTTCTAATGTGATTTCCTCAAATTGGGCATAATTAATTTCGGGGAGAAAATCTATACGATATGCTTTCATAGGAATCCAGTAATCCAGTCCGATAGAAAAACCATCTCCTGGAAATTCAGTCACTTCCGAATTGATTTCTGCTTTCCAATCAGGAGCATTATTCAAACGATATCCCAGGTTGATGCCAAGTTGCGCTTGCAGGCTAATAGTAGAAACAAAGAAAATGATCAGGGTATACAGAGTAGTCTTCATAGTTAAGTTTTTTAGTAGTACACTCTTTTCTTTAATGGGTTCAAATTAGCAAGTTATTCTTGAAATTCGTTGCAATACCAAAACTATAACGTTTTGTGCTTGTTTTGAGTATCTTTGCAAACATTTCGTAAAACTTCCAAAAAAGCACGGCTTTAAATATATGAAAACCAAGACACTGAAGCAGGACAAAGTGAATGTGATTACGCTGGGATGCTCCAAAAATTTGGTTGACTCAGAGAACATCATTACACAATTGAAGGGCAATGATTACGAAGTAGTGCATGATAGTAATGATGAAGATGCCAATATAATCATTGTGAATACTTGTGGATTTATTGATTTGGCAAAGGAGGAGTCAGTTAATACAATTCTTCAGTATGCACAGGTGAAAAATGAAGGAGGGATTGATAAATTATACGTTACGGGCTGTTTGTCTCAGCGCTATAAAGATGATCTGGAAAAAGAAATTCCTGAGGTAGATGCCTACTTTGGTACGTTGGAATTGCCAGGCCTTTTGGCAAAACTAAATGCTGATTACAAGCATGAACTGATAGGAGAGCGTATCACTACAACTCCTCAACACTATGCTTATCTCAAAATATCAGAAGGTTGTAACCGCACCTGCTCATTTTGCGCTATTCCACTAATGCGGGGCAAGCATATTTCCAAGTCTATTGAGGATCTGGTAAAAGAGGCACAAAATTTAGCTCGTTTTGGTGTAAAAGAACTCATGCTTATTGCCCAGGAATTGACCTATTATGGTTTAGATATATATAAGGAGCGAGCATTGCCTCGTTTGTTACATGCCTTAGCCGATGTTGAAGGTATAGAATGGATTCGTTTGCATTATGCATATCCTAGCAAATTTCCGGTAGAAGTATTTGATGTAATGGCAGAACGGAAAGAGATTTGCAATTACCTGGATATTCCATTGCAACATGCTAACAACGGAGTCCTCAAGCGTATGCGTCGTCAAATTACCCGAGAAGAGACGGTTGAGCTGGTAAAAATAGCACGAGAGAAAGTCCCTGGCCTTACCTTGCGGACTACTATGCTCGTTGGTTTTCCTGGCGAAACGGAGGAAGAATTTCAGGACCTTTGTGACTTTGTAGAAGAAATGGAGTTTGACCGCCTGGGGGTATTTCAATATTCCCATGAGGAAAACACCATTGCTTATGAATTAGTGGACGATGTGTCTGCTGAGATAAAAGCTGAAAGGGCTAACCGCTTAATGGAAATCCAGCAAGACATATCTTTGGCTAAAAACCAGGAATGGATAGGAAAAACAGTACGAGTACTTTTTGACCGAAAAGAAGGGGAGTTTTTTGTAGGAAGAACAGAAGGCGATAGCCCGGAAGTTGATAATGAAGTACTCGTCAAGGCAGCCGATAACTATGTCCGTATATGTGATTTTGCAGATGTAAAGATCAATGAAGCAATGGACTACGATTTGTATGGAGATGTAGTGTCTGAATGATTTATTGAGGCTACAATACTATACAAAAACTGTTATATTTATTCTTTTTCGAGCCCTTTTAGAGCTTCCTTAGTTGCTTCATAACCGAGTTGAAATACTTCATCTATTTGACTGGTATCAAACGTACCGTACTTTTCCAGATTTGGTGGAGCAACAAGTAAATCACAATGATGAAATTTTATTTCAGTCATGCTATTTCTACCAATATTATATGCTCTTTCCAGAAAAGTGGTAGTGGAAGCTAATTCTTCTGCGCTCACCTTCTTCAGGGGATTGACGTGACATCCAATAATTTTATCACAATGGCCCAGTAATGGTTCTATCGGGAAATTATTGATAATTCCACCATCAGCGTATAATCTTTCATCTACTACAACAGGAGAGAACATCCCCGGAAAAGCTGCAGAAGCTAATATCGTTCGAATGAGAGGCCCTTTATGGAACAATCTGCTTCTTGCATGTACCATATCCGTAGCACAAATAAACAATGTCTTTTCTAATGCTTCGAAACGATCATCCGGAAAGTATTTGAGAAATGTATCATAAAACGATTCCGTGTCAATCAATCCGGGCTTTCTATACGAAAAACGCTGAATTGAAAACAGTGAGGTATGCTGTAAAAAATCCAGAATATCTTCATAACCATATCCGGCAGCATAAAAGGCTCCCACTATGGCACCCATACTCGAACCGGAAATATAAGACGGAGAGATACCTTGTTCGTCAAGTGCTTTGATTAGGCCGAGGTGAGCAACTCCCCGTACTCCACCACCTGAGAGCACAAGGCCATATTCTTGTCTATTTATGGTATTCATATTTTCAGAAGCTTATCCATTGTTCTTGAAATATTCCCTTTTTTCCAAATCATAGCAATCAATGACTTGTAAAGGTAATTTGTTTTTGTTGCATAAGAATATCCATTTAAGATATCAGGAAAAGAAATCGGCACTATCCTAACAAATGTGATAGCACCGATTCAAAATATGTTTGGTAGCCCAAACATGCGCTCTAAACTGTCTAATTAAAATTTAACTAATTTTTTGCTCTGCAAGAGCCCTGCTTCATTTTTTAAAATTACCCAGTACACTCCGGCAGCCAAGTTTGATAAATCTAATTGGACATTACTGTCATCTTGTAACTGAACTACTTTTTGGGTATGAGTGCGGCCGAAAATATCCTGTAGCAATATTTTGCCTTCCAAATCTGGATCAGTAATGTCAGTTTTCAATTGCACATTAACCTGATTACTAGCGGGATTAGGCATTAGATCAAAAGATATTCCCGAATCTTGATATCCAGAATCATGCTCTATTCCAATTGATCTTAGCCCTTCATCGCCACCGCAGTTACTGCCATAACATACGGACCATGCAGAACCATAGCAATCATTGAAGACATAGAAATTGATGCAAACCAAATCATACCCGCTCTCCGGAATAACAAATTCAATGCATTCATAATCCTCCTCACTGGTGCCCAGGAACCCACTATATAAAGTATTTATTGGATTGGATCCTAAAATCAAAACTTCCAGGGGTTGTTCTTCACAAGGATTACAGGCAGTGAAATAGGGTGTAAAAAGGCATAACTCTACAAATTCCTGATTTTCAATACAGTCATTCGTCAGTCGATAAGGGTATGGCCAAATATTATCGCAGCTTTCATAGGGTATTTGAGCTGTAATGGTTTGTGTTTCTCCCCCCTGACAGATGTTGACACTGAGTTCTAGCCCTTGATTATTTTGGTAAAAATCGGGATTAGTTACAAATAATCGACCGGAAAAACTAATCTGATCACAGCTGCTGGAAATACTATTTATCTCAAGATAGCCACCATCTGTTACCAGTGGCTCATCTCCGCAGTAAGACCATCCTAGAGGGATTGGAATTTCTGCAGAAATATCGTAAACATCAACTGTGCATTCATCAGGATCAGCGACACAAGTGATATCGATATTGGCTTCTCCACCACCATTTTCATAGGCTATAAAAAACTGAGCTTTGCAAATGCCATCTCCATTGCAGATATCAATTTCTGCTTCCAAGCCACCATTCGCTACAAAGTAATCAAAATTGGTTACGACCAATGTTCCTGCAAACCAATATAGCGGATCAAACATAGGTGGTTCGTAAATAACAACGCTTTCTTCATCGATTTCGAGGTAACCGCCATTGGTAATAACAGGTGGGGTACCGCAAAACTCGTATCCTTCTGGTAAGCAAGCCAGATCACCATCTATAGCAAAGACGACATCTCCATTTTCCAGAATTTCCTCGCATCTTAGATTCAATATCTTAGGACAGGTCTCGCAGCATTCTTCTACTGTGATACAAACCTCTTCACTTTCTTCTACACAAATTCCATTATCAACAATGAGGCGTATTTTAGCTTCTGTTTCTCCTTCCGGTAAGCCAGAAATCGTTGCGGATGGAATGTCACATGGGTAAGAGATGACAGTACCGGCACCTGGAGGGTATAAAATCTCATATCCATCACCATAATTGATTTGCCATTCATAAGAAGAATTGCAACTATTAATACCAGGGATTTCAATTGGATTTTCAGCCAGTTCGTCAGCACAGTAATCATAACAACCAACTGGAAACAATGAAAAATCAATATCAGTACGAACAACACCAAATCTACTCACCGTACATCCTGTAATATCATCTGTATAGGTAGCTTGATAGTTACCGTTTTGAGAAGCAGTGAAAATAGTTCCTGTAATTCCTTCTGGAATTCCTACCGTATTGCTTGACCATTCAATAGTGCCATTGTTTTCACCATCGGTAAATACGGTTTGAAGTGTTACAGAGAAGGGTTCACATTGAGTGACATCCTGACTGATGTAAAAATTGGGAACATCATGTACGACTAAAGTAGTAGTTTCTGATAGACATTCTTCTCCTCCCTGTAAAGCCTTTACTGTTATTGTATAAGTGTTAGGCTCCCAGCTTGCCAGGCCTATAGCATTACCAGGAATAGGGCAAATAGCGACTGGACAAGGCGAAATATCCCATTCAAAATCATAACTAGGACTAGGGTCTACTATAAGCGCAGCATTTTCACCTTCACATATTTCGGATGGCCCGTTTATTCCATTGAGGAATGGATTGTTTAAATCTACTACAGTGGAAGCAATCGCCATACAACCTTCAGTATTGATCACAGTTACTGTATAAATACCCGTTTCTATTACTTCAATGGCAGGGCTTGTCTCTCCGGAAGGACCCCACAAATAGTCTGTAACTGGATCACCGGAAGTCTGAGTATAGCTAAGTGTGGCTTGTGCATCACAGTTTTCCATGGTTTTTTCAATCTCCCCTTCCAGAGGATCGCCCACGGTAATCATTTCCGTATATTGAGTTGTACAACCATAAACGGAAGTTAGATTTAGCGTAACCTGATGAGTACCGGCTTCTTCAAAAGAAAATTGAGGAGAATAACTGAGTATCGTAATTTCGTCGTTAAATACCCATTCCCACTCCAAAAGCTCTTCTACATCCATTGCTGGTGTGAAGGTGATAGCCTGATCAGCACATAAACCTCCTTCAAATGTAAAGGTTCCATTAACAGATTCAGGAAGATCAACTTCTTCGAATAAATCGCAACTGTAGGCAGGATATTCGGTTGCGTTAATTAGTAAGCCGATATCTATTGTTGTTCCTGGATTTAAACCAGAAATATTAACAGTTGATCCATTGTAAATTATGCCATTGACATCCCATTGAATATTGACATTATCAGAAGAAACATAATAACTACTAACGTCTAATAAAGTAAGATCATAGGTGTTTTCTCCAGCACAACTGAAGGTGAAATCAAATTCGGGAATAAATGGAATCACAATCCTTTCTCTTTCCGAAATAATACAACAGCCCTCGCTATCTATACAAGGTATACATGCTTCCAGATACACGGTATACAAGCCTGCAAGCTGAGGTAATTGAAAACCACTGATTGTTAAATCACTCTCGGATTGGATAGGAATGACATCGCTATAATTATTGGGGCCTTCTATTATCCAATTGGCAAACACCGCATCAGAAAGATCGATAATGGTTCCTGAGAAACCAATGCTTCCACATGTGCCGTCATAGTCTAAGTAATCGATTTGAAATACATCAAACCCCTCGTCAATTGTGCAATCGCACTCTTCTTGTTCGCATTCTATAACAATAGAAGAGCTATTCTCGCATAGTCCGTAATCTATCATTACAGTATAAGTTCCGGTTTGTGTAATATCCAGAACAGGGCTATTGGCTCCATTAATTTCGTTACCGTTCAATAACCATTGATAAGTATAATCAGGAGAATTTGGTGTAGCATAAAGCGTACCAGCTAAAGTTCCGTTGTCTCTACAATACTCAATCACACGACTAATGGCCGGATTTGGATTTGGGTTGACGTAGATCGTAATTGCTTTCTTGAAAATGCCCATGCATCCATTTGGATTTACTGTTTCGAGACGAATATTGTAAAAACCAGATGTAGGGAAAATATAGTTTAGACTCACATTGGTGCCAACTAACTCGTTATTGACAAACCATTTATAACTATCTGCACTTGCGGCATTACTCGTAATAGTGGCAAGATCATCTGCACAGATATCATCTGCATTGATTTCGAGTTCAAATGGTGTAATGATGACATCCAGAGTGATAGGTGGAACACATTCATTGTTATTAACTTCTACCGTAACAACATCAGGAGTAGGAGCCTGTACATCAAACCACTGAATGCTTATTGAGGAAGTACCATTAATGGAGACAATGCTTCCGTTTGCAGGAGCAATCCAATTATAGCTGGTCCATCCAGCTGGTGAAACGTGGTATTCTACTATGCTACTAGGGCAGGGATTTTCATTAGGCAAAATTTCTACCTCTGGAGTCCCGGTATTGATTTCTAAATTAGTAGCAGGTGAGGAGCAGGCTATTTCTCCGTTAGAAATAATGTGTTGTACGGCAGAGATATGATAAGGGCCCGCCGCAGCCCAAACAACATCTATGGAACAACCCGTTTGAGTACTGATTACTCCACCGTTATTAATAGACCATTCAACAGTATATTGACTGTT
>JAKSDI010000056.1 GCA_022360175.1 Chitinophagales bacterium | reverse complement strand
TTGTGTTCAACTATCTTTTGTCTTATATGGTATGGTGTGGATGAACCCATCTGTTTTTAATTAACCGTATTTCAAAGAACTTAAATATACGAATCTTTAATTCGTATTAAATCTACTTAACTCTAGTTCGCACAACAAGTTCTAAAAGTTTTGACTCTTTGTCCGAGTTGTATTCTAATAAAATAAGGACCTGCTTCTAATTCATGCATGTCAATTTTTACATGATGAGGCCCTTCACTAATTTCTTTGTTAAGTACGGTTCTTATTTCACTACCCAGGCTATCAAAAATAGATATTCTACACCACTCCCGAGCGGATTCAAATGCTACATTTAGCCAATTTCTAACCGGATTTGGATAGTGAGATAAAACGATGGCATCTGTCAGCAATTCTGATGAGCTCACCGTAGAGCAGTTTTTCAGTATTGGCAGATAGTTGAAATCATTGTGCAACAAACTTTGTACGAGTCCTTCTTCTACTTCGAACCAATCCATTAATATGGAACCATATACATCGCGGAAATCGTACTGCATAGGTACACCTTCATCTGCACCAATGTCAGGAGTTATTTCGGGATTGTCGCCCAATATTTGTGGATTAACACAAGAACCAAATACCATTAAAGGAGCTGCAGTACCATGATCAGTACCCAGACTATCATTGGAACGAATCCGCCGTCCAAATTCACTGAAAGTCATCGTTACAACCCTTTCTTCCAATCCCATCGCTTCTAGGTCCGCCTGGAAAGCAGCTACCGCACTTGATAGACTACTTAATAAGGCTGCGTGCTCACCGGTAGTAGTTTCTCCATCTACGACCTGTTCTGCATGGGTATCAAAACCACCAAGGGTTGCAATGTATATTTTTGTTTGTAAACCACCTGCTATGAGTAATGCTATATTGCGCAATTGCTGTGCAAAGCGATTGTCTTCAGGATAGTCAACTGAATTGGCACCTGATTCAGCAGCAGCAGTAACTACTTCTGCATAGGCATTAGTTTGTATAATAGTAGTGCGTATAAATTGAAGTTCGTCTCCGTATGGAGTATTGGGCACTTCACTACCTTCTCCCTCTTCTACAGGAGATAATGAAAATGGATCGGCTAGAGCAAGACTGTAATTAGCAGAGCTCCCCTGGCAGGTATTAGAAACGATGCTACTTCCCATGTTGATTGCAAAAGGATGTGGATAGTCGTCATTGGGATATCCTTCAGGGAAACCTGGATATAATTCATCCATATGCCTTCCAAGCCATCCTGTTTGCCAGTTTTCATCTGCTGGAGAACCAGATGTCCATATATCTGTACTGCGAAAATGTGAACGATTCTGATTTGGATATCCAACACTTTGAATAATCCCCACCCGCTCATTTTCAAACAGTTGTTGGATGCCCTGCATCGTGGGATGTAAAGCATTGGTATCGGATATACTCAATAAACCATTTTCCGGAAGGAGGATATTGTTGCGCACCTGTGCCAGATTGTCGTATTGGTCCAGGGGAATAATGGTATTCAGTCCATCATTGCCACCATTAAGGCGAAGCAGGACCAAGATGCGATCGTTTTCCGAATGGATGCCACGCATTAAAGCAGGCTGAGTAATTGCTGATAAGCGCTGGCCATTTATAATTAAAGGCAGTGCCAATGCCTGGGATGTATATTTTAGAAATGATCTTCTTTTCATGATCTTAAAAATGAGGGATTAGGAAAGGTGGAATTCTGCAAGGTTAACCATAGCGTTGAGCATTTCTCTAAGCTTGTTGTCAACGGCTTCCCGCAAATTTTCATCATCCGGATTGGCTAAATAAAGATTGTATTCCAATGTCCATTCATAATCGGGTAGGCCAGGAATCAATACTTCTTTTAGAGCATCTAGCTGGTTTTGTAAAAGCGGTTGAGGCAATAATAAACGTGCCAACTCATTGATAAGGTCATTGGGATCATTGGGGTTATCCAACTGTTCAATCCATTCAAGGGGCTCTATCTTTATGCGTACACCACTAAAGTTATATCCATTTCCCGTAAGGGTATTAGTCATTTCAGAGCGGAGCTGAAGAGATGTAGCATTGATCCAGCTTCGATAGTACAATGGCTCTTGATAATAAGCTTTCCAACCTGCAACATCAGGAAGGAAATAATATTCCATTTCCATGTTTCGAAGCCTTACGAATAAGCGCCACCAGACATTGTACTCATCATACAATTCTCCATCGGGAAATGGAATCTCTGTTGTCTTGAGCAAGGTGTAAGCGTAATCTATGGGATTACGAATCATCGGGCCCACATTCAGCATATCAAAAAAATGAACACTGGATAAAAGGGCTTCTAAAGCAGGTTTGATTTCATAATCATTATCAATGATCAATTGAGCCATCGGCTCTATTACGTCGCTTTCTGCCTGATCGGTGATGTTATAATAAATAAACCAGCGATATAGTTTTCTGGAAATGAATCGTGCTACCTCATCTTTCTGAAAGATAATATCAATTAGGTGCGCATATTCCTGATCGCCCATATCAGGGATGACAATATTGTCAAATCGTTCTGATAACTGCTTTTCTCCATTGTCATGGCGCGAAGCAGTAAAATAGGCACCGACAGGGATATCAGGGTCTGATGAGTTATGGCCACTATCTCGCCATCCAGTTAACACTCGTGCCATTTGTATGACATCTGTCTCTGTATAATTGGTGTAATCACCAGGGCCTGCTAAAGGCCCTTTACCAATAGTGAATAATTCTAATAATTCCCGGGCATAGTTTTCATTAGGAGATCCTGCAGTGTTTTGGCGGCCATTGAGAAAACGCAACATAGTAGGATCTATCGTAATATCTTTAGCTAGCTGCCGAAAGTTGCCCCATGCCTGAGAACGTATAGTTGTAATATAGCGATAAAAGAACCGAGGGTCGTTTAATCCGTTGCGATTTACGGCAAAATGGTTGTGCCAAAAAAGGCTTAATTTCTCTCGGATAGAAATACCTTCAGCATGAATGTTTTTAAGTGTCCAGGCACTGAGGCTTCTTCGTCTTGCTCCGGTAAATCCCATAATTGCATTAAAATGAGGAGCGTCGATCCAGCTTTCTCCAATTGCGACATTGGGATCATCTTCAAAATCATAAATAACAGGAGGTGATGGGAGGGGAATTTCAGCAAACAATGACTCCATACAACCATCTAGCCCTAGCGCAAGGGCAGATTCAAGCATGGCTTTGGTAGGGCCAAATGTTGTTCTGCGCAGGAGATGGCTGGCTTGTTCAAAATCCCAGGAACCTGTATATGGTTCCAATCCACTATTGGTGGTAGTAGCTTTTGTAGTAGAAGATAAGGGAGGAATGAGTGTCTTTAAAGTAGTTCTTCTATCCATGAGCAAGTTTTTATCTGTAGGATACCAATAAAAGTACTATGGAATTGCCATAAAACCTATTAGACTTGCGTATGAAATGAAGGTTTAATCCTTAGTGCATAAAAAAAGCCCCATCCAGAAGCGAATGGAGCTGTATACAAATCAAAGTTTATAATATAGTCTTTAGTGTATATCCAATTTCCTCTAAGAACTTGTCTATTTCCTGGCGTTGTACGTTCCAGTCGTGTAACAGACTGTCAGATTCCAGCGAATCTATCCATACATCAAGTTTTAAATAGGCTTCTTCCATTTCTGCCGCAGTTTTGCGCAAGCGAGCGGCAGTTTTATCGTCTTCACTATATGCTCTTCGGCGCATCATTTCTGCCCGTCGATTGATCTCCTGTTTTGCATTACTCATCCTCAACACTATCTCCATGCGAACACTATCTCTGACCCTCAGTACATCATCTGAGTTGGGAGGTGGAGGAGGAGGCAATTCAACACAGGCCGTAAATATAGTGCTGACTAGTAATAAAATTAGCACTTGCAGATTATTCATGTATAGTTGATTGTAGTTGTAAAACTACCTATTCTATTCCATATCTGCCGTCTCCTGATAGTATTCTTCCTTGTTGTTTCCTCTTTTAATAATCAGACGCAATGCTTTATCATAGGTAAAGTAATTATAAATCCAGTTGACAAGCACTACAGCCTTGTTGCGATAGCCTACTAATGTCATGAGATGTACAAACATCCATGCAAGCCAGGCAAAAAAACCTTTAAGGTGTAATTGGCCTATATCAGCTACTGCTCGATTTCTACCAATTGTAGCCATCGTGCCTTTATCCAAATATTTAAACGGCTGCATTGAGCTATCCTTAGCTTTGCGGATGAAATTCTTACCTAATTGCTGTCCTTGTTGCACGGCGACAGGCGCAAGCATTGGATATCCTTTTGGAAATTGATCGGTTACCATTTCGGCTACATCACCAATGGCATAAATATTGGAGTAGGAGAGTACCTGGTTATATTCGTTGACTTTAATGCGGCCTCTATCGGATATAGCATCTTCCATTCCTTCTATAGTGGCGGGTTTCACACCTGCTGTCCAAATCAGATTGCGAGTAGGTATTATCTGTCCATTCACTTCGACCTGCTCACCATCATAATGTTGAGGTGAATTTCAACACCCAGACTTTCTAGTGCCTTTTTAGCATCTACTGAAGATTTGCCTGACATAGCTGATAATACCGAGTCAAGCCCTTCTATCAGATGTATATTCATGATAGAGAAATCCAATTCCGGATAGTCTTTGGGAAGTACATAGCGCTTCATTTCTCCCAAAGCTCCTGCCAGTTCTACTCCTGTAGGGCCAGCACCTACTACTACAAAATTGGTATAAGCACTTCTTTCTGCTTCATTTTTTGCAACAGCAGCTTTCTCAAATTGACGCATTACGTGATTACGCATTTGTAAGGCCTGAGGAACAGATTTGAGCGGTAATAACCTCGTTTTGTCCAGTCCGAAAAAGTTTGGCTGACTGCCTGTAGCAATGACCAGATAATCGTATTGGATATCACCAATACTGGTACTCAGTATATTAAGATGAGGATTCATCTCATGTACTTCTGCCAGGCGAACGTGTACATTTTTTGCATTGCGAAACTTGCGCCTGAGCGGATAAGCAATAGAATTTGGCTCCAGCCCTCCTGTGGCTACCTGATAGAGTAATGGCTGAAAGGTAAAGTGATTATTTTTATCTAAAAGGATTACTTGAAATGGCTTATTGGCTAGTGATTTGGCTAGTTCTAAACCAGCAAAACCACCACCAACAATAACAATGCGAGGATCAGTTGGGTGTGGTATATTCATGTTTTAATTTTATGTTTAAAGTAGAACAATTGGAGGGTGATCTGGGTTGGATTTTCATTCTCTGATAATCGAATAATATTATACCTTTGTCGATAATAAAAGTATGTATATCTATTGACTGTTTTTAAGCGTATATCACCTCTAATTCCGGTTGTTTTTTTCTTGCTCTATCTGGTAATAGGGCTCTTCATTTATGATGATTATGGAATGTCATGGGATGAAGCCTTACAAAGAGATCACGGCCTGGTTTCCGCTAAATATATTGATACCTGGATTGATTATACCGATCATAATTTTTTCTGGCAAGACTTATATGAGTATCCCCATCGATACTATGGTGTATGGTTTAGTACACCGATGGCCTGGTTGGAAAAAGGACTGGATTTGAAAAACTTCCGCCAGTATTTTCATTTGCGGCATCTATCTGTTTTTCTACTGTTTTTTATAGGCTGCTTTTTCTTTTATCGCATTTTGCACCGGCGGTTTAAACACTGGGCCTGGGCTTTATTGGGCACTTTATTCCTTATTCTGAGCCCACGCATTTTTGCTCATTCTTTTTACAATCCTAAGGATATACCGCTTTTAGTATTATATGTGATTAGTACTTATACATTATTTCGGTTTTGGTTTAACCCTTCTGTTAAAAATAGCCTGTTGCATGGCATGGCTTGTGGCATGCTGATCAGTATGAGAGTGGTAGGGCTTATCATGCCATTGATGACCCTCTTTTTATTGTTTATGGATATGCTGCTGAATAAAACATTTCAGCCAGCCTGGTATAAGCGTTATTTTAAAGGTTTGATAATATATATTCCATCCTTATTGTTCTTCACAGTATTGTTTTGGCCGTATTTGTGGAAAGCTCCTTTTCATCACCTCCGAAAAGCCTTCGATGCCATGTCGCAATACGCCTGGGAAGGCAAGTTGATTTTTAATGGAGAGTGGATGTATGGAACGGAAGTTCCCTGGAATTATTTGCCACATTGGATCAGTATCTCTACGCCAATTTTGTATTTATTATTGGCAATGATAGGTTTGGTAGCATTGATCCCTCCTCTATTAGAAAATGTGCGCCGTCAAAAAGGGAAATGCTTGTGGTACAAAGATGAAGAGCGTATGGATTGGGCGATGCCCGGTTTATTCCTGGCACCTATTTTGGCTGTTATTGTAAAAGACTCTGTTGTTTATGATGGGTGGCGGCATGTGTTTTTTGTATATCCTGCCTTGATATATATGGCCGTATTAGGTGCTTATAAGTTTTGGGGATGGATTGGCTCTATCGAAAAAAAGTGGACGAATTGGGTACGGTATACTTTTATAACAATTATCATTGGAGGAATAGCTCCGGTATGGTGGTTTATGATTAAAAACCATCCCCATCAAAATGTTTATTTTAATGATTTTCGATCTGGGGATCAATTTGGGCAGTACGATTTAGATTATTGGGGCAATTCCTATAAACAAGGTATGGAAGCACTCGTAGAAATTGATACGCGTGATACTATTCGACTAGCTTATAGTTCGTTCCCTGCTACACTTAACTACGAATACTTGCACCCAGAAATACGTCGGCGAATACTGCTCGTAGAAAAGCCTGAAGAAGCAGATTACTACATTTCTACTTACCGACATTGGGAGCAGGGCATACAACAAGCAAAAGAAAGAAAAGCTTTGTATGCAGGAGAACGCGTACATGAAATTGTAATAAATGGTACCAGAATATTAGGAGTGTATAAGCTAGATAAGTAGGGCTTGAAAGGTATTCTTATTTGTCGTATATTAGAATCAATGTAATACGCTCTTATGAAGCGCTTTTTCAAAGAGCGTGTTTTGGAATTTGTTCTTTGAGGCGATTTTGCCACTAATTGGCTTAGATGAGGCATGAACGAGCGAACTCGTAGAGCAAAAGTCTTGAAGAC
>JAKSDI010000057.1 GCA_022360175.1 Chitinophagales bacterium | reverse complement strand
TTGTGTTCAACTATCTTTTGTCTTATATGGTATGGTGTGGATGAACCCATCTGTTTTTAATTAACCGTATTTCAAAGAACTTAAATATACGAATCTTTAATTCGTATTAAATCTACTTAACTCTAGTTCGCACAACAAGTTTAGTAAACATAATAACAAGGTTTTATAAATAGACATTATTGTTATATTTGTTGTTTTTTAACTTTTGATACAACCTCGTATCATTTGTCTTAGGCGACTAAAGTTAGCTTTTACTACATCACAAAGCCGCAAGAGTTGCACCATGATTTTATGGAACCTTGCGGCTTTGTGGTAGTCAAGACAATTTTTTATCTATCACTTACTTGAGCTTAAAACTCATGAAATACATTGATATTATGTATTCCTGGGTTTAGGTCGTGATACTTTCCAAAACTTGGGCTATAGATATATCCCACGCTTAAAACATCTCTTTTCCAGATAAATCCAAACAATAGCGTTTTGCTAGTTCGGATACCCAGTTTAAAAGCAAAAATATCGTAATAGGTGATACTCGCATTTGCTTCGAGCGTGAAGTTGGAGCGTGCACCATAAACCAATAGTTCAGGTTCCAGTAAAAAATCTGGGTGTAGCTGTTTTTTATATAAAACATTAGCAATAAAATCAGGCCGGAAATCATTTTTGTTTTTGATCAAAGAAGGTATCGATATACCTGCCTGTAACATATCCTTGATTTCATAGCCTAATCCAAATCCCGCAGTAAATCTATATTGTGGGAATGCATTACCAGCTATAAGAGGGTCCTGCATTTGTACATACTCATTCAGGCGTTTGGTATTGATGCCTACGTGATGAATTCCAAAGTTGATGCCGGTATAAAAGCGATGCTTTTCGTTGATACTAAAATCTTTTGCATACAGCGTCTCTATGGTATTCATATTGAGCAGGCCATAAAATGCGGTATTGACTTTTAATCCAACACCAATTTCCAATTTGTTGTAATTGCCGTATGCTAAAAAATTGATGCGCCGAGTATCCTGGACACCTCCTCCTAGTGAAGAAGTCAGCGATAAATTAAGGGGTGGTTTATCTTCTATAATGAAAGCGGTATTGATATTGCCCCGATCAAAATAGAGATCATTCGTCGTTTGTACATTCTGGCTATTTAACTGGAAAGTACAGCAGATGAAAATAAGAAGTATTATATAGTTTGTTAGGTTCTTCATGGCTTAGTAGTTGTTGGATAGATACAAATGAATACTTCCTTTGAAAGCATTCTTTTCATTGGTTTGATCCCGCAATATGAAAAAATAGGTTCCATTTGGCAGCTGTTTGCCATTATCGTTTTTGCCGTCCCAGTCATTCTCGTAATTACCTTTTTTTACATAAACTCTATTGCCATTATCATTATAGATACATAGCTCATAATTCTCAAAAAGATAAACATTGGGAACCTCAAAGAAATCATTGAAACCATCATCATTGGGAGTTACCAAATTGGCTGCTTTCAGATCATCAAACTCAATCACGTCCAATATGTAAATAGGAAGGGTATCCACATATATATTCCCCACACGATCGGTGATTTTAATTTGGAGCAGATATTCCTCACGCGATTCATAATCAAAAACAACTTTGCTAAGCAATTCAGAACCTACAATTTCAAAGAATTCATGATCCGGCCATTCCTCCGGCTCTCCTATTAATTCAAACTGATGCACATCATTAACAGAAGAATCTATAGCAATCAAAGGAGCAACCAGGCTACCTATTGCCATATTTTCCTCAATGGTTGTATCCGTTTTAACCAAACCAGTAGGAACGGCATTATTATTGATAACCGTTAATTCAAAGACACCTTCTTGTGAACAACCATTAGGAGCAATGACGATGAGGTGTATTTGATAAGACTTTTTGTTGGCATAATCAGTATCTTCCTCCAGGACCAACTGGTTGTCCATAATGGAGAAATAATCATTGTCAACTCCCAGCGTATCCATGACAAAATCAATAGCATAAGTGAGGGTGTCTCCAATTTCATTAACAGCAAAGACATCTGCTACAACTGAGCCGGCAAAGCTATTATCAGTATATAAAAGATCATTACTCAGGATCACCTGATCAAGATCATAATCTGTTTTAAACTCATAAGGATCTGATAGCGTACCCATTACACCATTTTCTTCAAAATCGAGTGTGAAAACGGCATCTGTAATCTTATCATCAGAGGCATCATACAATTTTAGGGTAACTGTAGCTCCTGCAGGAAGATTATCATAAATAGTGAGAAAAGCATATTGCCTTTCTTCATGCAGTGTCGAAAACTGCTGAACACCCCGGCATTCGTCATCGACAAAAGCACCGATCATATCATTTTCATCTAGTGTTTCGTTACATTGGAATAGGCCAACTCCTGTCACGGTCATAGTATACTGGAAGTCGGAAGGAGTGACTGCCCAATCTGGTTGAGCATAGGCAGCCTGACTGGCCATCATTGCGATGGCCAGCAGTATTGCTTTATATATATTATTAAATGAAATCAACATTTTTACAGGGTTTTAGTGTTTGATAATTCTTGTACTGTGCATTTGCTTGCCTGCTCTCAATGAGAGGAAGTAAATACCTGAAGGCAAGTGATACTGCTTCAACTGCAAAGGATAGTTGTTATACCCTTTTACTGCGGCTATTGGCAATTCAAATAGTGGTTGCCCTTGTGCGTTGTGTAGTACAAGTGAAGCCTGAGGATAAGTATCATCAGCAAAGAAATCTACTTGTACGAAATCTGTGAAGGCGGTAGGGTAGGCCTTGATCCTGATGGATTTTAGCGCTTCCCTTTGTTCCAGCTCAGTACATAATTGATCAGACAATTCAATTGTATAAGGCGCCTGCAAACTACCAAGGTGTTGATTAGAGACGAAAGGTAACTCCTGATTGATATCTAAAGCCTGGCCATCTATCAGATTTACCAAGCTGAATTGTAGAGACTCAATGCTATTACCGTGAACTGTAAGGAAGTAGATATTTTCTTCCTTCTCGGATTCTAGTGACATTAAAGCACGACAATTGCTTTCTGAATCAAATACCCCAATTGCATACTCTTCAGGATTGAGATAGATGTCACAGCTATTATCTATATTGGTAATGGCAGTCATGTTGCTGCTATAAGCAGCTCTGTGGATTGGCCAGAATTCAGAGTTAAATAATTCTGGTGCTCCTGGCTCATTACGGAACATGCCTGCAAGAGGATAAGTGAAAGATTTGGTGCCCTGAGATCGGTACATATACCCATTGCCAGGAACCATCGTTTCTAATGAACCAATCCATTCTGCTAGTAAGCTGTCATAAACCGCAAATTGATTGCTGCCTTTAATCAAATCACCATCTGTAGCATTGAGATTACCCAATGCCTGTTCAACGGATTGATTACGGATAGAAATGAAACCGATCCAATTCCAGTTGTTTGCCAGGCTGATAGTACGATTACGTGGATCAATAACTTCTCCTGTTATTCGCAATGTATCTATCTGATTGGTATGTAACTTATACATTTTTTCTGGACGTATACCATCACTTTGTAATGGTCCTACCCATTTGCCACCACTATAAGCACTATAAGTTTCCTGGCTCTTGATAAGATAATCTGCATTTGCCGAAAGGCTCTCCAGTGTAACATCTAAATCCGTGGAGTCTTCATTGAGGAGGAAATGGCTGATCCAGTTCCAACCATCATTGAGTGGAATGTCTACAATGATCTTTGTGCTGGTTTCAAATACCTGAGGATTGGCAAGTGTACCTATCACATTACTTTCGCTAAACTGAATTGCTTCAGGTATCACTTTGGAGTAAATAATACCTGCACTAGCATCCCAAATTTTGAATGAAATAGCATCACCACTGACTTGATTGCTGTACACATCCAGGAATACAAGATAACGATCCAGGTCTTCGATATAGCGCACATTCGCTTTGCCTCTTACTTCATCACCAACAAAAGCAGCCAGGAGATCTTCTTCATCCGTTGAAATGATATCTCTGATCTTCAATAAACCAATGATACTCATAGAGTACTGGTAATCAGAAGGATCAATTTTCCAGTCAGGCTCCTTGTCGCGTACCTTGAGGTCGATGGTCAGTTTTTCCGGATAGCCAAAATCAGTAAGTAGCTGTAGGTCCTCTACATAATCTCCGATATTCACTAAAGGATCGACTTCAAAATCGACATCCATCACACTATTTGGAGCGATGGTACCGGATGAAGGAGACACAGTGAGCCATTCAGGGATATTCAAAACTTCAAAATCCTTAGGCGCTCCACCTGAATTGATAATGGCAGAAGAAAAATCCAGGCTTGTCTCTGTTTCCTTTTCAAAGGCTAACAAGTCATCCTGCCAGGTAACCTGATTCTTGTCTATGTAAGCGATCCAGGTCTTAGGTGATTCCATGATGTTACCCTGTAAGTCTTTAACATCCTTTACTGTGATATCGAGGGTTACATTTTCGATTAACTCCTGCGAAGTAGTTGGCGTGAAGATAATCTCATCATTATTTACAGAGTAAGTAAAGGCAATTTCCTGTATAGGACGTTGTAGCTTGATGGTGGGCGTTTGATTGCCTAATGCGACACCATTTAGTGTTTCTACAGGATGATTCGTTGAATCAACTTGCTCGGTGAAAGAAGGAGTGAGTATGGCAACTCCTGTTGGATCAAGTTTATAGTTTTCGAATGGAAGATATAACTGTAAACCATATTCATCTGCTTTCATCCTGTTTTGCTTATCCCTGCGAATTTGTTCTAAGCGGCGTGCAGTGTTCCAGAATCGGAATTCATCCATACTTCCATTGAAGTATTGCTCAACGGTTTCGGCACCTGTTACTTCATATCCTCTTGCGCCAATATAAACATGGCTTCCGCCAAATTGCTTGAATGCTAATGCCTGAGTAGAATTTTGCAGATTACCATCTATGTAGGCAGAAAGATTTCCTGTACGCTGAAGTACCAGCGCAAAGTGATGCCACTTGCCATCGAAATAATCGTTTTCTACTGCTACCCAATCTATGCCATAGTTGTTAACATGGATTTTACCATCAACATCCTTGCTAATATTCCAGGAGAATAATGAATCTGGCTGCATATTGCTAGCTGTACCATTAGAAAAGAGTGTTGCTTGGCCTGCTTGTGTAGAGTTGAACCAAAATTCCAGGGTGAAATCCATATTATCGGTAATAGCCACATCAGCTGCTTTTACTTTCAGATAATCATCGGAACCATCGAATTGTGCTGCGTTGCCACCAGGTTCTATGGTCCAAGTAGCGCCAAAGTTATTGGCATCTCTTCTGCGGACATTTTCCACCAGCAGGTTTCCATCTGCTTCATCTATTCGCCAGTTGTAAAGCAGGCCAATCTCATTTTTGCTCAACAGTTTACCACTGTATACGGTGTTTTCTGATTCGCTTAAAGTAATTCCCCAAACTCTTACGTCATGTAGATTGCCCTGGAAATATTCTGCATTCGTCACACTGTTTTTACCGAAAATAAGTTTACCACTTCCTAGATAGTCCGTGAAAATGCTGGTATTACCAGTGTTTACTATGCCATTGAAGCCTTGTTCAATAACAAATAGCTCTGCGGTTTCATTTTCATAATTGTAACTAACAGTGTAGTAACGCCATTTATCATCAGTATAAGTGGTTGTAGAAGCCACTTCCTCATTGCCAATACGGAATACAAACTGGTCACTGGCGTTAAAACCAACAAAAATACGTTCTCGAGGATCTGCTCCCTGGCTGATGACGGCTTGTTCACCGGTACCATTTCTTTTTGCTGCAAAGGTAATAGTGAAGTTACGCTGCCTTAATGCGGCGCCACCATCTACTTCTGCATAGTCATCCATGCCATCAAAATATAAGCTGGTACTATGACCAGTTTCTGTACCGTTCAACACGCCTCGAATGTCAAAATTGAGTGCTGTGAGTGAACCCAAATCTATTGGTTCGTTAAACTTGATGGATATTTCATCATTTGGTTCCAGGATTCCATCGGCAGGAGACGGATTACCAAAAGGATGTGGATTGATCCTGTCCATAATACCACTGTAGGTAATGGAGTTCTTATCTGCAAGAGTACATCCCGAAACAACCCTTACATCATAATAACCATCTACGATTTGAGATACATCCCAATCATAAAGTGTAAATGGAGTATTGGTAGGGATTTGTGCTGCTTCCGGATCATTAAGGCCAGTGGTATCCTTATGGAAGGTTTCGAGATTGATCCAGTTAGATTCATTAGATGGTTTGTACTGAAACTTAATGTCTTCCAGGTCAAAGAAGTTGATGTTATAGTCAATGATAGCTACAGGCATTGTGTCATTGGCGAAAGTATTGAGTACCCATTGATCTTCCGGCGAACTCAATGATACATCCGTACAAGTAGGTAGGAAATGTGCCGATACGTATACTTCATCTACGATATCTACATTATCTGAAGTCCCTGCTTCAAACTGACACGGAGCATAAATGATAAACTTAAGGCTATCATAGTTATAAACTGGGCCAGGGCCTTTTTCAATGGAAATGACCTTGTTAATACTACTACTATTTCCACCAGGCATAGGCACTGTAATTGCCGGAGGTGCTCCATCAATGGTTACTATAGCTCCAAATGGATTACTGGAGCTAACCAGAGAGACATTGTAAATACGAGGATCATTGCTTTCAGAAGAGTTGGTCAAAGTGAGATTGAATACAGCAGCATCATCTACAGGTATGTTCGTTAAGATAGATGGGCTGGCAGAAATCTCAGGGTTGTCTCTTTGCAAAGTAGCCTCGCTAATAACTGTTCCTGGTTGGTAAAACTCCGTAACTTCTTCATCTTCATGTGGGCAAGAGGTAGCACCACCTGGTTGTTTCTTAAATACTGGCCCCCAGCCTAATAAAGATGGAAAAACATCTACAGAGAAATAATCGCCCTGATCAGGATCGTGAATAGTATAACTTACTTGCTCTGTTTCTGCTGTTTCCGTACTCCAATCTCTACTACTGGAGAATTTCAACTCCAGTCCTTTTTCCAATCCAACTCCTGTGTTACTCACCTTACCTTCAACTGCAAGTTTCATCTCGGCCGACATACTATATTCTATAGACTGGGTATAAGTGGCAGCTGACTCATGAGTCATTGTAGCAGAGTACGTATTTCCACCGTTGATAGTAATGTTGGCAGGAGTAGCCTGGCTAAATTTCTCATTGATTCGATCTTTTTCAGACTGGTATCGTTCAAATTCCTCAAATAACTCAGCTTGAGCAATTCCAGTTGCGGTAGTGACCGCAAAAGTAGCATAACCCGCAATAGCCGTACCAGGTACGGGGGTAGATATGAGGCCATAAGCAACTGTTACAGCTCCGGCTCCATTTGCTGCAATAAGTGCATAATAGGCAATAAGCATTTCTAGGTTGTCTTCTTCCAGTTTGTCCAGCTCTACTTGTTTCAAACTGTCAATAACATTTTGATCATCGATGTGTACTTTTTCCCATTCGTTGAGTTTGATAGCCTCGTGCCATTTATCAATCTGGATGTTATAGAAGCGTACGGAATCACCCGATAAACTATCCTGTAGATTGACCGCTTCATAAGTATAACTAGGGCCACTGAGCACTTCAAATCCTTCCAGGTCGTTGTTGAAAACGGGGTCATCATTATTTTTACCATAATTGGGATGGCCAATAGGCAATACATTAGTGTATTTAGGATTGGATTGTAATAGGGCATTTCTCAGAAAAGTGAGATCAGGGATCAGGTAATTTTTGATATGCGCTTCATTGTAAATAAAGGTAGTCTGATAACCTCCGGGTACAACCGACAAACCATATTTTTTACCAAAGCGGAAGCCCCCAAAACTAGCGCCTATACATTCGATACGGTCACACAAAGAATCTGGCACAATTGCCAATTCTTCTGATACACCAAATTGTACGTTCTTAGATTTACCGATGTATACATCACTGCCTTTTCCTGGCTGGTCAGTTCCGCTATTGGTAGACCAGGACTGAGTATTCGTAGTTACTACTTTTTGCTTTCCACCATTTCCGCCACTGATTTCTGCTTTGAATCCAACTTGATTGTTATTTTCTACTTCTGTAGCAGTACTAACGCCCAGGCCTATATTAAATTTAGCACCAAGGTAGATGTTGTCCTGAGTATGGGCTGCTCCACCAAGGCTCCAGTCCCAGGTGTTTTCTTCTGTTTTAGTAGTTCCTGTTTCTCTGGTGGCAAAACTATTACTACCAGGAGGATCTCGGAGGATATATTCTGGCACCTGTGGGCCCAGTGTAACAAATTGCTCCCCATTGGATTGGGCTCCCAGGAGGTAGGCTCGGTAAATATTGTCTCCACCTGTAGGAGGATTAGACACAGGAGCCCAGGGGATAGCTTCTCCTTCACTGGTGATAAGGTTGATCTCAAACCTTCTTGTAAAACTATAGTCCGGTATGGAATTGTTGATGGCAAAATTCGGCACACCTGGTTTGAAGGAATAAACTAAAAACTTTAAGGTATCTGGTGTATTCACCTTATCTAGGGCTACCTCAACGTCTGGAATATGAGATAGCTCATTATTAAACTTCAGCTTACCATCTGTAGTTGGTACGCTATCAATCCTTGGACTATTGGGGTCATCCAGGTTGGTGTATTCTTCGTAGACTTTTATCAAGCAGCGGTATAAAAACTTGTCATCTTTTTGCCTGAGTAGAGGCCATCTGAAAGGGTCTGTACGCAGGTTTCGCACAATCGTATCAGAGTCTGGTGTAATATAGGTATAGGTAGTATCTCCAATGAAGTCATGAATTCCATCGGTGCCCTTTACTATAATCTGAGGTTTGACTCTATGAATATAGTCTAGCTGTTTGTGGAATTTGATCGAGTCTATTCTGATCAAACTACTATCAGTGACACTAAATATAGAGTCATACTTCGTTCTTAAAATTGGAGTACTTGATACATCCACTAAATCGAGTACGCCAAAGTCTATGGTAGGATTGGAAGGTATCCTAACTGAAGGAACATATTTGAGCGGTGGTACTTCTATAATGTATTCACCAGTTTGGCTATCAGTGGAGATGGTATCTGTGAAACAACCATTCCCTTGCTGAGATTTCAAAATGATTTCTGCAACGCCTATATTATTTATAGATTTACCCAAGCCAGGAATTTTATTGGCTTCACGTAAACCACCAACAACTCTTCCAACTACTTTTACTTTTGTATTGTCTTTAAACTCAAACTCTGGCGGATCTTCCTGGAAATTGAATTTACCACTAGCAGGGAAACGTCCTATAGAAAAAGTATGTCCCGCTTTTTCTACCTCCAGATGGTGTTCGCCAATAGGGACTTGTAAATCAAAACTTCCATTATCCGCTGTCATGATTGGATTGCCATCCAGTACGGCAATCTCACCATCAATTTTGATCAATACATCTGGCACAGCGCAGGTAGTATTATCGTAAAAAACAAAGCCCTGTACCCGGAAAGAAGACTTATCAAGGAAGTCGATATTGTTTTGTACCGTTGCACCATCACCAATAAAAAGGGCCTTGGTGGCAGGGTCAAACTGGTGAGTTCCAAAAGAAGGTGTTAGGACAAAATTCTCTCCATTGCCATTATAAGGAATATTGAGGGTGTATATACCGTTATCATCCGTATAGGCTACTAAGCCAAGCTGCGAAATAGTAGGAATATTATCTGACCATGTGATGTTACCTACAAATTTGGCGTGATTACGATTGTATACGCCATTAGATTTAGAAGAGTCATAGGCATATCCTCCCAGGCCCTCATTTGTTTTCAGGTAGACTTTGAGCCCGGTTTCACCACCAATCAGGAAGCGGGAAAAATCGCGTTTTACTTGCTCATCTGATTTGCCTTTAGCCCAAATTCTAATATCTGTTAGCAGGCCTTTGTAATTGTTTCCTATAGTAATTGGAGCTACATTATCATTTAGGTCAATATCACTGGAGATATACTCCTGTGCGACTACTTCGCCATTGAGGAAGATTTTTGCGGTGTCCTGATATATTTGAGCTGCAATATGATTGTAGTTGTTTAATGCTAACTGGCTGGCATCTATGCTAATTGTTCTTGATTCAGAGGTGTTATACAGGAATTCAAATTGATATTGGTTACTAGCTTGACTATATTTCAGGTCATATACGGAAGCGTGCTTGATTAAACTAAAGTCTGCAGAATAGGAATTAGGATACAACCATGTCTCTAGCAATAGTTCAGCAGTGGTATTTAGGTTGGCATTATGTGTGATCTCCAGATGGCTTGCCCCATCTAGTTGAAGGCTTTTGCCTAATATTTGAGCAGTGGTCTCTGCACTAATTTTGACATCTTCTACTGCCGTACCTCCACTATAGGTCACATTACCAGTAACGGTACCAAACGGTGTACGGAAGCCTATCGCACTGGCTTCATTAGAATAGACTGTTTCATTTTCACACTGGGTCTCTGCAATAATAATATATTCGTAAAGTTTTGCAGCATCAACCAGATTATCTACATATAAATTGCTTCCAGAATTGAGAGAAGCAATTAGTGTTCGGTCTGTAGTGCTTAAATCTCTGCGGTAAATTTTGAAGGCATTGATGATATTGGCATTATTTTCTACGGTCCAGCTTAGTTCTACTCTGTCAGAGTGAAATCCTTTAGATGCTATTAATGCGTTGCTGATGAAGGTATTACTAAGGTCAGGTACAAGTTTTCCGGAGGCATTAATAGAGGTAGGCACACCATCAGGTTTGCAATCATTTAGTGCTATGACTCTGTATTCATATGTCTGACAGGGTACTATTGAAGTATCCAGATAAGTGGTTTCTGTATTGGCAATAGGGCCGAGAAAAGTAGAGCCACCACCACCCAGAAGATTTCGTTCTATTTTATATTCTGTAGCTAATGCTCCCAGGGGCCAGTTGATTCGAATGCCTGTACCTGCAATAATCTGTGTACTTACACTAGCTGGCGGGGTAGGATCTTCCGGTGATATTCCTTGTACTGTGCTGGAAGAAGTACCCCATCCACATTCATTTTTTGCTTCTACTTTATAGTTGTAAACCACACCACGAGCAGGCACATTATCTTGATAAGAGCGATCATTTGCACCTACTGTTGCAATGACTACATTATTTCTATATATACGGAAGTTCTCAAGTGATGCAGAACTTCCACTTATATTGAAATCCCAGCTTACGTCTACTGTTTGATCACAATTGCCTTCCGTTGCATCAATATTTATAGGCACTCCGGGCCTATCAAGTGTACTTCCTGTTGTTTCATCTGAAAATCCACTTGTCAATTCATCAGCAGAGCCTATATCTATACCAGGCTTGAGTATCGTTTGTATTCGATAGTCATACTCAACACCAGGATTAAGGCCTGTGTGTGTATATTCTTCTGTATCTTCATTATCAATGGTCGTTAGCACTGACCAAGTACTGCTAGAGCTAAGTTTGTATTCGATTTCATATTTGTAATCACAGCTTGAACTGGGTTTTGTCCAGGTCAAATCGATTTTGTTACAATGCCCTCCACTTGTTTCATTACTAGCTTTGAAGCCCGTTGGTTTTGGAAAGGCAGCGAAGCTTACCGGGGGAGCAGACTGGATATAAGAAAAATCGTTATCGTCAAATGTACCAGATACTTCTATTGTGAGTGAACTGCCATCGTACCATTCATCAGGAATGGGGCCAAACTCAAGTTCGTAAGTTACCCAGGAATCACCAGAAGTAGTAATTGGCGTAAGTACTGAATTATCATAAATAGATCCGCCAGTATGATTTCTAAACCTCCGGCTAGGGCCATAGTTGTATACATACCAGATGCCTGGGCAGAACCACCTGATATACTCATCGCAATCCCAGCCTCCGTGTAGATCTTCTCCTCCATCACCACTACCCGAGACATCATCGCGTCCACAATCGTCATCATGATCCTGTTTGTGGAAATTTCCAGTCCAGATAGTACGTTCTTCACCATCTTGCTTCACAATGACTTCTAGCTGGTCTATTTCGTCGTCATTTCCATTAAAGTTGGAGTACCATGCAGCAAATTCTACGTTAATAGTTCTTTTACAATAGTTGATATTTGCACTGACACCAGGTGTTTGTGCTCGTAATAATGAAGAATAAGTCAGCGTACATAGGATTAGTGTACACAGGAATGGCTTTGAAATGCTGTGCGCTTCCATTAAAGAGGGTTTTAGGTTATAAAAAATTTAGGTGATATGCTGTAGAGGGATATAAAGTAATTGTTAAGATAGTGATAAAAAAACACATATACCAATAATTTGGATAGTTTAGGGTTAAATGGGTACGATTAAGTGCTGATTGGTAATAGATTTTAGCAGTGGTATTTAGAACCTAAACTGCTCTTTTGTTTTTTACAATAAAGGCCTAATTTTGACCAGCGCAAAAACTTAAACATTTGAATCCATCTCTGCATCCTGTTGCTACCCAGAATTTCGTCACGGTTATCCTGCCATTGGCACTACCCAAGTCGTATACTTATAGTGTACCGGAATATCTGGTGCCCCATATTGCTTTTGGCAAGAGGGTAGAGGTGCAGTTTGGAAAATCCAGATTGTATACTGCTTTGGTAATTGATGTGCATCATAATATGCCAGAAGGCTATCGGCCGAAAGAAATCCTTTCTGTTGTTGATGATGAACCGATTTTGCACCCTACACAATTGAAGTTGTGGCAATGGATGGCTAATTATTATGTATGTACATTGGGAGAAGTGATGCATGCTGCTCTGCCGGCTAATCTTAAGTTGGCCAGCGAGACAGTTATTACGCTTAGCCCTTTGTTTGATGATAGTTTTGATGATCTGGATGACAAGGAATATCTGATTACGGAAGCATTGACGATTCAGGAAGAAATCAGCATTAATGATGTAAGGGGGATTCTTCAGCAAAAAACGGTCTATCCTCTGATCCGGCGGATGCTGGAGAAAAAAATCATTTACCTGAAGGAAGATCTGAAAACGAAATACCAACCCAAAACGGTAGGCTGCGTACGTTTACAGGAACCCTATGCAAGTAATCAGGAATTATTGCAGGAAGCTTTTGAAAAAGTAGGGCGTTCCAATAGGCAAATGGAGGCGTTGATGGCTTATGTGCAAGTTTCGCGAGCTGTGGATTTTGTTAGAAAACAGGATATATACAAGGCGGTCAATGTTGACAACTCTGTGCTGAAGGCAATGGAGAAAAAAGGTATTTTAGAGTTGTACGAACGGGAGGTGAGTCGTTTGGGGGTATATGAAGAAGAGGTGATCAATGCTAGCAGCTTATCAGAACAACAAGAACTGGCATTAAAAGAAATCAAAGAGCATTTTGAAGCGAAGGCTCCGGTTTTATTACATGGAGTGACAGGAAGTGGAAAAACGAGGGTATACATAGAGTTGATCCAGCAAGCTATTCAATCAGGGAAACAGGCGCTGTATTTGCTGCCGGAAATTGCGCTGACCACACAGATTATTAGCCGACTGGAAAAAGTATTCGGTAATGATATTGCAGTATATCACTCTCGCCTGAACAATAATGAAAGGGTAGAGATGTGGAATGAGGTACTGAATGGCAAACCCGTAATACTAGGCGCTCGTTCTGCACTATTTTTGCCCTATCGCGATCTTGGACTGATAGTGATAGATGAAGAGCATGATACTTCCTATAAGCAATTTGATCCTACGCCTCGCTACAATGCGCGGGATGCAGCAGTTTATCTGTCTCATTTACATAAAGCCAATGTAATTCTGGGTACTGCATCTCCGTCTCTGGAGTCTTATTTTAATGTTCGTAAAGGGAAGTATAAGCTGGTAGAAATGCCAGAGCGTTACGGCGGTATCAAAATGCCATTGATAGAAGTAGTAGATGCAAAGGCACAGATGTTTCAGGGAAAATTACATACCCATTTTACGGAAGTATTGCTGGATGAACTAAGAGCAACGCTGGAGAAGGGCGAACAGGCTATCTTATTCCAAAATCGCAGAGGATATTCACCTACCTATCGCTGTGAAACCTGCGATTGGCATTCTGAATGTATACATTGTGATGTGAGCCTTACCTATCACAAATTTCACAATGTACTTAAATGCCACTATTGTGGTTATACTTCCAAATTGCCAGCTTCCTGCCCGGCATGCGGTTCTAAGCAATTAAGTTTAAAAGGTTTTGGTACAGAAAAAATTGAAGATGAATTGAAGATTTACCTTCCCGATGCCAAGTTGGGACGGATGGATTTGGATACTGTTCGTGGGAAAAATGCTCATGCCCGTATCATTAATGACTTTGAAGAAGGCCGCATCGATATTTTGATTGGTACTCAGATGGTTACCAAGGGGCTTGATTTTGAACGGGTAGGCTTGGTAGGTATACTAAGCGCAGATCA
Source organism: Chitinophagales bacterium (assembly GCA_022360175.1). Taxonomy (GTDB): domain Bacteria; phylum Bacteroidota; class Bacteroidia; order Chitinophagales; family Saprospiraceae; genus JAKSDI01. The sequence goes on along the minus strand of JAKSDI010000057.1, from coordinate 4,839 downwards.
GCTGTTGCATTTTCCTGATTTCCGGGCTACCGAACGCGCTTTTCAATTGATGTTGCAAGTGAGCGGTAGAGCAGGGCGTAAACATAAACAGGGCAAAGTACTTATTCAGGCTTTTAATGTATCCCACCCTGTATTAAAAGAGGTGCTGGACAATGATTATGATAGTTTCTTTGGCCGCGAAATGATGGAGCGGCAATCGTTTCATTACCCTCCCTTCTATCGCATCATTAAGATAACACTTAAACATAAAAAGCCGCAGGTGTTGAATGATGCCGGGCGACTCTTTTCCAGCACTATCAAGCCTAAATTGGGAGAGTGGATTGTTGGGCCGGCGGTACCCTATGTTTCTCGTGTACGAACCTATTATCTTCTCGATTTTATGGTGAAGCTGCCAAAGGATGCTAAAAAGATGGCTTTCGCCAAACAAGCTATTATATCGTCTACGGATGAATTGCGCAGTAAAGAAGGTATGAGTAGCGTAAGGGTAGCGGTGGATGTTGATCCTTATTGATGAATCGGGAGTCGTACAAATAATACAACATACGACTTCATCCGAAGCCGAAATATTACCCTGCAATTTTCGGTACAATCTTTAATAGTATACCCTCTTTCTAATAGTATATCGATCATTTTTCTTTATCCACTAAAGTGGTGGGGCTGTATTATCCACTAATTACACAGATGACACGAATGCCAGGCCTGGTGAGAGCAATTTGAGCAATTACTCAGTCAGGCGTAGCCTGCTTCGTGAAAAAGGTTCGTGTCATTTACTCGGTCAGTCTCGTGAAAAAAGTGGTGGATAAAAACAATAGGTCGCGCAAGCAACCCTCTGTTGTTTCCGTGATGCCTTATGTTTGATACCAAGGGGGTGGTTAGAATATTGATTTCGGAGGAATCTCTATCGATCATTTGATACTTTACAGAGCACTAGCTTTTTGAGTACATACAGAATCTTTAAGACAGCCTCTTGTCCAGTTAGAATAATTTTGACGCTCCCGTCCAGTCAAAATATATTAACCAGTCATAATGATCACGTTTGATCGTTCGATAATAATCGAAGGAATTGCCCTGATATCGGGAACCTATCATAAGCATAGAAAGGGCATTATTATCGAGATAATCGTCCCAATTCGAATGCTGTTCTAAATCACTGATCGCTAATACGAATGTACTGGCTTCTGCCTGATCGAAAATACCATTCATAGAATATTTGACTGGATCATCTTCAATAGTGCTGGGGGTCAGGCCAAAGCCAGGCCTGTAAGCATTAAAACGCCCTTTTGAAAAGGAAAAACCAAGCGGAGTATAATGTGCTTCCAGAGTTTGAGTTATATGGTACCCCATCGCATCATAAATGGGGTCTCTGGAAATGTGTGCATTATGCGCCCATAGGACCCCTTTTGAATCATCAAATTGCGAAAGCCACCAAAGCGTATTGGCCGCCATAAAGCGATCTCTGTTATTTTGAGGTTCGACAGAGATTTGCAAACCACTTCTTACAATAGTAGCTTGCCGGCAAAGTTGTAATAACTGGAGGTGTAGATTGTACTCATGGATAGAAGTGGCAGTCGTGAGGACTTCTTCCATATTGATAAAAGATGTAGTTAATTCATCCAGTTGAAGTAAGAGATTGTTTACTGAACTGTCGGAGTAAGTAGAGAAAGTATCGTCTGTACCTTCCTTTATTTCAACTAGCAAATTTTGATAATCAGCAGTAATATCCGGGGCGTGTTCATCTAGAAATGAAATGACCAGATCGGGATGGTAAGTATTGTACTGACAGTCAACACCAACATACTGAAGCCGTTCATCTTCAGCTTTGTTTATGTTGTACTCACACATCCATTCCAGCAGCGCTTTTACTTCTAAGGTACGCCAGGTCCAGAAGTGCATTTTATCGATCATCAAATCTTCAATAGCTGCTTTGTCACCTGCCTGTACAGCTTCATTAATAAATAGGGATTCACCGAAATCAGCTTCAATAGCAAAAATTCGATAGCCATGATTTTCTGCAAGGTATTGGAAGATACGGTGTTTAGCCTCAAAAAACTCTGAAGTACCATGAGTAGCTTCTCCCAATCCTATTAATTGCTTGTCAGCACAAGCATCTAAAAATTGTAAATCTGAATCAGTCCATTCAATTGGTAGCTTACCAATGGGGAAGTAGGATTGTTCGACAGCCTCTACGAGTGCTTCATGATATAAATCAGGAGGTGTATCCCTGTTTTTGGAACAAGACCATACCGAAAGAAGAAGAAGTAGTAGTAGTATAGTGATCCGGGGCATTTTTCTGGCAAGATACTACATAAAAATCGTGCTTCTATAGATAATAAGAGCTTTTACTTCTTTTTAACTAAGGAACTTAATTGTCCTTTTTTATGATTAACTGCTCTATTTGCTTAGCTATTTCTTCAGCCTCTACGATTTTTGCTGCATAGGCTTTTAAATCTCCACTGCGTTGAATATGCATAGCTTCTTCCATCAATTGGGAATACTGCTTTTCAAGCTTTTTTACAGGGTCTTTTTTAAATAATCCAAACATACTGTTTACTGTTTTGAGTGGTAGCTTAAACAGTAGAGGGAGGAAATGGTTGTAAAAAAATAAGCACCACCCTTATTACAAGAATGGTGCTTATTTATTAAAGCCAGCAAAAGTATATTTTAATATTTTGCTGTATTACTAAACAGGCTTGAAATTAATCTTCCAATACCTGGCTTACCAATTCTGCAGCTTCTTTTAGTAAGATAGCAGAATGCACTGCCAGTCCTGATTCATCGATGATCGTTTTGGCAAGGTCAGCATTCGTTCCCTGAAGGCGTACGATAATAGGGACATTGATATTGCCCATATTCTTATAAGCATCTACTACCCCTTGTGCTACGCGATCACAACGCACAATACCACCGAAGATATTGATCAGAATAGCTTTTACTTTAGGATCTTTTAGGATAATGCGGAATGCCTGTTCTACGCGAGCAGCATCTGCAGTACCTCCTACATCCAGGAAGTTGGCAGGCTCACCACCAGATAGTTTGATGATGTCCATCGTTGCCATTGCAAGGCCAGCGCCATTAACCATACATCCTACGTTACCATCCAGGTTAACATAGTTTAGGCCGTGTTCTTTAGCTTCTACTTCTGTTGGATCTTCTTCTTTAGTGTCGCGCTGCGCTGCCAAATCTGGATGGCGATATAAAGCATTATCATCCAGTGTTACCTTACAGTCAACTGCAACAATTTCATCATTACCGTTGTGCATGCAAGGGTTGATCTCAAATAAAGAAGCATCAGAACCTACAAAAGCTTTATATAGGGAGCTAATGAAGCGAACCATTTCCTTCATAGCTTTACCGCTTAATCCCAGATTAAAAGCAATCTTGCGAGATTGGAAAGGCTGCAAGCCCAGGGTTGGGTCGATATATTCTTTATGAACGAGGTGTGGCGTTTTTTCAGCTACTGCTTCGATATCCATACCACCCTCTGTAGAATAGATGATCACATTGCACTTGCGCTCGCGATCCATCAATACGGATACATAATATTCTTTGCAGGCATCAAAGTCAGGAACGTAAGCATCCTCAGCAATTAGAATTTTGCTAACCAGCTTACCAGGGCCGTTTAAGCCACCCGGAGTTTGAGGCGTTTTCAGCATCATACCCAGGATATTTCCTGCATGTTCTCTGATGTCCTCTTCACTTTTAGCTAATTTTACACCGCCACCTTTACCGCGGCCACCAGCGTGAATTTGAGCCTTTACTACTGCAAATTTTGAACCAGAAGCTTCTTTAATCTTGTTATACGCATCTACTGCTTCTTCTACAGTATCTGCTACAATGCCTTCCTGAATAGCTACCCCGTAGCTCTTAAGCATTTCTTTTCCTTGATATTCGTGAAGATTCATTAGTTGATCTTTAGGTTGGTGAAGAACGCCCCAAAAGTAATAGATTTTTGATAATGGGCAAAAGGAATATTTGCTAACTTGGAGCAGCGATAAAAAAATTATCCCTTGACTTACAAATATGATGCTCATGCCAGACCGTATAATCCCTCCTTTTGATCCTGAAAAACCTTCACTTTTGAAGGCAATAAGGGACCTCAATACTTCATGGAAGATGCGCCTGTATTTTCTGCAAAAGCTGCCTTCCTGCTGGTTTTGGGGAGTCAGGGTGAAATCTTGTAATCCTGATAAAGCAGTTGTGACGATACCTTTCGGCTGGCGTACTCAAAACCCATTCCGGTCTATTTATTTTGCTGCGCTGTGCGGAGCCGCCGAACTGAGTACCGGTTTGCTTGCCATTATAGCGCTTCATGAACGTGGGCGCATTTCTATGCTGATTACACAAATAGAAGCCAGCTTTACAAAGAAGGCAGCAGGGCTCACCACTTTTACCTGTGATGCGGGGGTAGATATTCGAAGAGCTGTACAAGATGCTATTGACAGCGGCGAAGGCAAAACCATCCGAGTCCTTTCCACTGGCAGGAATGAAAAAGGGGAGGAGGTTTGCAAAATGTGGTTGACCTGGTCGTTTAAAGTAAAAAGCTAGTACTTTGTAAAGTGTGAAAGGATGAGTGAGGTGTCTGTGAATTTTATGCTTAATCCCTGCCCGCCGTCAAGACTTTGGCAGGCGGGAAGGCGGAGGTTCCCGCGCATAGCAGCGCTACGCAAGGGGTTCTCTAACGAAGAGTAAGCATAAAAGACGAGTAGAGACTTCGGAGAAGTGTTGTGCGAACTAGAGTTAAGTAGATTTAATACGAATTAAAGATTCGTATATTTAAGTTCTTTGAAATACGGTTAATTAAAAACAGATGGGTTCATCCACACCATACCATATAAGACA
>JAKSDI010000104.1 GCA_022360175.1 Chitinophagales bacterium | reverse complement strand
TTATTATCCGGTGCCACCGTTGCATACCAATTTCCTTTATGCTCTAGCCCAAACGGATGAACGAGCGTAATCCTGAAAAATCAGGATCAAATGTCCAATGGACATTTGGCGGAGTGAACCGCGATAGCGGCTTAAAACATACTGAGTAATCTCCAACTCATTTTCCTGAGTACCTGGATCATCTGATAGTTCTATTCTTCCGTTGTTGTTGAAATCACAGAAGGTAAGGCGGTTATTGCCTAAGTGGTCCTGATGAAAATACTCTGCTCTAAAATTCAATCCCGGCCTAAAGCCACCTCCACCTGTCAGGGCTACCAACCTGCCATCTCCTACATAAATCGCTTCCAGTATTCCATTTCGGTACTCTATGCCATTGAGGTACTCTGTATTCACATTGCCTTCTCCTATCTTTTCCCACTTCTTGCCAGTAGAATCATAGGTGATTTGCATACTACCTATTTGCTCTAGTTAAAGATATATCTGCAACTTAACAGCAATTATAAAGATACCCTATCCTAATCTTTCAAGGACAGGGTATTTTTATAAAACATTCTGATCTCTTTCCATAACCGCGCCCCATCCGTACGGATGGAGGTATACTCCTTGCAGCGGAGACTACGAGCAGTGTAGTTATCATGTTCCAGTTACCTTGACGATCAGTCACGTAGGTTGTCTGAGGATTCGAAGCAGTAGCATCTTCATGGTAGAAGTCAACTCTAATATCATCACCAACAGTCGAAACTTTTTGCCAATTCCCATCCTCATCACGTTCATATTCTCCTTCCACACTACGACCTGTAGGGTCTGTATGTAATATTTGATTTCCTTTGACGTAATTGTATGGACTCCATCCTGAATACATGTGTGCCAGCAGGGGAACCTACTCGTCAGGTAGTGTAAAAATACTTCTCTCTTTTGCCAAACAATTGAGCATAGGTGAAAGCTTATCTTTATTTTTCCAGAGATATTCTTTAAACTCAGGTTCATACATGTCTCTTTGTGTAGTAAAAAGATACCTATCTCCTATCTCCATCTTTTCATCTCCCCAAAAGGATACACTACAATAGTATTCATGACCTACAGGAGAAACACCTTTTTTAAAAAAAAGAGCAAATGAAGTAGTATCGCCCTTTTGTTCCAAAATATCCAATTCGAGATCAAACTCAGACAACGACTTTTCAGTGTGTGTACTATCAATGTAAAATGGATTTTTCACAGCAAAACTGTCCCCTTCTACCAAATTGAATTTATATACTTGCCACAATGCCTCCTTGTATAAGTCTCCAATCCCAAGCCTCAAAACTTCTCTTTGCACAAAAAATTGTTGGCAGTCGCTTTTTTGCTTAATAGGCTGCTGACAGCTAAAAGCAAGAAAGATAAGTAACAGTAGTTCGACAATTCTGATAAACATAGCTCTATAAATATTAATTCTTTTTAAAAAATGAACGTGGCACTTTACCAGCTTTAGTATATCCCTTATAAAGATAAATATTGTCGGGTCCAACAACTACATCACGATACCTACTTGGATTCCTCTTTTGGCGTCCATAGCTATTTCTCCCATCTTGAGAACTCGGAGATTCAGGCTCGTTTAGAGGCCCTGATACTCCTCCAGGAGTTTTTTTGTATAACCCTCCATGTACTGGATGATTATGGATTGACGGTCTATCACCGCCCAATCCAACAGCATCAGTTGACTCACTTGTGTATATGTCAGAGTCAACGGTCAATGTCTTGCCGTCTTCACTTACATTGAAATAAGACCCTGCTTCTGGGTGAAGATCAGTCACAGGGTTACCACTTGCATCCACATAACCACCTGAACCGGGCGACAAAGTAACTGCCATTGAAGCATCCCAAACATCATTCATTCCATCAACCATATAAGAATCTCCATGACTTCTCAGAGTAGCTACATCCTCATCAGAAATATGATCTGGGCTTAATGATGCAGACATATAATCCTGATTAAAATTGGAAATATTCTCATCCTGTACTACAACTATAGCATCGGGGAGATTATCTTCTGTCCTAGCAAGCTCTTTACCATTATTATCTATGTATATGGTATTATCAACACTTCTTCCATCTGGGTCGATATTTCTGATTGGATTATTAAGTACGTAGTTATATGGAGAATAAGGGTAGTAATTTTCTGCTAATGGGTCTATTGTAGTCCACCTTCCCAAAGCCGGATCATACCACCTCGCCCCATAATCATACAAATTGATATTCCCTTCTCTGTTAAGCTCCTTTCCATTGTATAGCTTAACATTATCCGGTGCCACCGTCGCATACCAATTTCCATTCTGTTCCATTCCAAACGGATAGTAATGTATCTCCTGAGTAACCTCCAACTCATTTGTTGGAGTACCTGGATCATCTGAGGTTTCTATTATCCCGTTGTTGTTAAAATCACAGAATACCAAACGATTATTACCCAAATGATCCTGATGGAAGTATTCTGCACTAAACTCTGCGCTACCTCCATTCAAACCATCAAATACCAACCTTCCATCTGGGGCATAAATCGCTTCTATCGCTCCATTCCTATACTCTATGTCACTGATATACTCAGTGGTATTATTCCCACTCTGCTTTTCCCATTTTCTTCCGGTCGCATCATAAGTGACTTGCATATTTCCAAAACCCTCTGGTAAGTTAGGTATATATTTGTGATTTGATATCACCTATGAAAAATACCCCATCCTTATTATCAAAGAATGGGGTACTTTCCTACAACATTCTGATCTCTTTCCATAACTGCATGTCCAGACAATTTACAATGGTTACAACTTAGTACAGCGATCCCACAACCGCAGCAGAGTAAACTACTTACAGTGCATCCTAAGGACAGCGTAGGTGGCTAGGTAGCTTAAATGAGTAGAAAACGCTGCCCGTAGTTTTGATGGAAAACTACGAGCAACATAGTATTGTTATCTAATTAAACAAATTAGGCTCTCTTCCTAAGAAAAAACAGATTATTCTGTAGAGGCCGTCTCCCATCCAAAGCCATAATATTAAAGGGATTATAAAAGCTGAACCAATAATAATTAGCATCCTCACTACTTTCGTTTTCGATCCAATTTCTGCAATAACTTCTTGCTCATAGCTCTTATAATATCTCTCATTAAAAAAATAAAAACAAAGACCTATTAATCCAGGAATTAGACCAGAATAAGGAGGAACTATTTCTTTACCATTCCACAAGTAAAGAATAGTATTTATAGCTGCAAAAAGTAGGGCCATCTGCAATAAAGCCAAAACTCCTGCAATATTTATAACTGGAGGAAAGTCCCTTTGAACTTTTATTATTTTAGTATAAAACTGATAAAGACTATAATATAAATACTTCATTGTTCTACTCTAATTTGATACCAAGATTATCATATTCAGTCAATGTTTTTTCAATTGGCGTGAAATCTCTAGTATAAGGGTTATATTGAATATTACAGTTGCAAAGTCCTTCTATTCCGTATCCCAAGTTATAACCTAAACTAAGCACAGCACCTTTCAATCCAATAAATCCCACACCATTCATTGCCTGATCAGCAATCCTTTTCCTTACTAGGTAGTTTTTCAAATTTGGTCCCGGATTGTTTCCAATATTATATTGATATTCAACTTCTGTAATTCCTATACTCACTATACCTAACCTGACTCCTAAACGACCATAAGCCGCTGCTCTATTCTGAGCTAAACTCCGCCCTCCTGTAGTACCATTTCCATAGAATGGCCTCGACTTTCCTGGTGCAGGGCCAATAGAGTATTTCGTTCCATTCAAGCCTCTCCAAGTTCCTATAGATTCATTATATATATTAGCACTATTAAGCATTGAAAAGCCTCCTGCAACACTAGCTTCAGCCGAACCAAAGCTAGCAGGAGAACTTGATGGTTTTCCTCCAGATGACTCTCTCTCTATAACTCCATATTTTATCTCTCCATTTGGGTCTCTTGTCACATATCCATCAGAACCTCCAAATTGAAGACGATAAGTACCATCCTTATTCATTTTA
>JAKSDI010000058.1 GCA_022360175.1 Chitinophagales bacterium | reverse complement strand
TGCCGTTCAACCCTTGCTTTAACATCATTGGTTTGCCCTTTGTAGAATTGTTGCAAAGAAGGAGAATAGAGGATGTAACAGAAATACATGCTTTGAAATTTGAGTGCGCGCAAAAAAAAAGAGCACAGTAAAACTGTACTCTTTGTGGGCGATACTAGACTCGAACTAGTGACCCCCTGCTTGTAAGGCAGGTGCTCTGAACCAACTGAGCTAATCGCCCAAATTTTGTTGCTTTTCGATTTATAGCAACTCTTGTGCTGCTGTATTTATCGTTAGCGAGTGCAAATATAAGAGGTATTTTTATATAATGCAATAGTAGAGTGTAAAAAAATATTTTTTTTTGATTTTTTTTATTCCTTCAATTAAGGCTCTGGTCGGACCCTGAGTAATAATGGAAGATATAGTGCGTTATGTCAAAAAATAAGGTATTTTTTCATATGTATGTACCTTTCGGGTATTCGGATTTTGGTAATTGTATAAAAGAGGCTATCTTTGGCATCAGTAATTACGATCTGCCTAAACAAACTACTCGATAAAATAACATTACTGTTAAATTTCTCCTCTTTACGAGAGTTAAGATATCCCCTATCTTATTAAAAATGTTAATCCTGCAAAAAACACAAATGCAGTAGATTGATGTTGGTGGTTGTATTCATTATTTATATAGATAAATGATATACAATCCTCCTAGGTGAACAATACTATAATTTTAAATTGTATTTTTGGTAACGTGGCAATGGCTTAATATGAAAGCGGTTTGGCATGTGCTATATATATCATTCATTTTGAATAACCCATATAACTATTAACTATGAATTTAAAACTTCTTCTTAAGCACCTTACGTTATTGTGCGGTTTGCTTTTTGCAACAGGCCTGATGGCCCAAGAGTATGTTGAAAAAGTTGATATTAAAAAAGACGAAGCATCCCTCCAAATGGACATGGGATATGCTGATGCATTCTTTATGAAAATTTCTGGTCCTGAAGATTTTGTTTATACTCAGGAAATCAGAGATACAAGAAATGTAACTATCAAAAGCTTTACAAGTGAAGGAGTAGAGTATAAAGATGGTATTTATACGCTACAAGTAACGCCTATCTTCGACCTTACAGAAAAAGAAAGAACAACATTACGCAGTTTACAAGCAGAAAGAGATGCTGAAGGATTGGCTGCTTTCCGTCTGGAGCACAAATTACCTGCTAATGTACATGTCTATAACATGTATTTCAGTGTTAAGGATGGCAAGTTTTTGACTCCTGATGTTGAACCTATGCCTACCAACTCCAATGCTTTCCAGTGGAATGGATATAATGAAGGCCATAAAAATTACCCAAGTACTTTTGCAAGCCTGACTCAAAAGCATATGTACTATGGTAAGCCGGTTAATGTTAGTCCTGATAACTTAGTAAGTGATAATACTCCTTTATCGGAAGATGCGCAGGTATTTACTCAGGATGTAGTAGTACAAGGTAGTATCTGTGTAGGTTTGGATTGTCCTTCATCTCCTTCTTTTGGTTTTGATACGCAGGTTCTTCAGGAAAATAACCTTCGTATCTTCTTCAATGATACTAGTGCTTCTGCAAGCTTCCCTTCTAATGACTGGAGACTTATTGCAAACGGTTCTAATAATGGTGATCCTAGCTATTTTGCGATCCAGGATGCAACTGCTAACAGAATTCCTTTCCTAGTAGAAGCGGGTGCTTTTGCAAATACACTTTATGTAGACAGCAACAAGAGGGTAGGTATCAATAACTCTGCTCCAGTGGTTGAGCTACACGTAACAGATGGAGATTCTCCAACGCTGCGATTAGAGCAAAATGGTTCTTCTGGTTTCACGGCTCAAACCTGGGATATGGCAGGTAATGAAACTAACTTCTTTATCAGAGATGTAACTCACTCTTCTAAATTACCTTTCCGTATTAGGCCAAACGCTCCTGATAACTCTCTATATGTATGGAGTAATGGTAATGTTGGTCTTGGTGTGCCAGATGCAGGCCCAGCTGAAAAATTACAAATTGAATCAGGTAATGTATGGGTAAAAGCTGGTAATGTTGGTGTAAACGTACAGCCAACACAGGCAATGGATATTTTGGGTAATCTAAAAGTGACAGGTTCTACTTTCTTAACAGGAGATATTACTGCTACTTTAGGTACAAATGGTGCTTCTTTCTTCAATAGCTCATTTACAACAGTACTTCGCCTGGATGCTACTAATGCACGTGTAGGTATTGGTGTACAGGTACCTAGCTATCAGTTACAGTTGAGCACAGATGAAGCTTATAAGCCTAGTGGTGGTGACTGGTTGGCAGCTTCTGACCGTCGTTTAAAGCAAGATATTCAGTCATTCGATGATGGTTTAGATGTATTGATGGGTATCCGTCCTGTTTCTTACCGTTATAATGGTAAATTGGATCTTCCTACTGATGAAGAGTACATTGGTGTAATTGCACAGGAAATTCAGAAAGTAGCGCCTTATACGGTTGAGCCATTAGCAGTAAGTGAAGAAGATGCTAAAGGCGAAAACTATCTTGCATTTGATGGTACTGCACTAACCTATGTATTGATCAATGCAGTACAGGAGCAGCAGGAAATTATCGATGCACAGCAGCAGGAGATCAACCAATTGAAGCAAGAGCTTACAGATGTAGAGAACCTAAAAGCTCAAATGGATGCTTTGACAAAGATGGTTGCTGAACTGAAAGCGGATGCAGAAGGGGATAGCAAGGCAGTAGAAAGTGATGAAGAGTAATTTTATAAACCCATATTATCAATATCCATTTTAATAAAAAGACACAATGAGAAATATAAAGTTTTTATTTGTTTGCTTACTACAGTTGGCTTTGGTGCAACTAGTAGTTGCGCAAGATGGCGATGACAAAAATGGCCGTCCTGAGGGCTCTACTCCAGAAGTGGAAATGGTTAATCAAACTTCATTTTTAGGAGTTATTCCTCCTGAAACGGGAAATGATGATCGTGATGTCCCTAGTGGAGTAATGCAGAGAGAAAGCTCTACAACTTACTATCCACAAGATTTAGATGTTCTTGGAGATGAGTTGTTAAATAGTGCTCATGTTTCGGAAATGGTTGCTCAAATTGAAGCAATGAAGCGCCTGATTCGTGAGATGAACCAGAATTATGAAGAGCTGAAGCAGGAGAATCACCTGATTCGCAGAAGCTTAAACGCTTGTTGTTCTGCCAATCAACTAGGGCTTACGGCCAATGATGCATACCTATTACAGAATTCGCCTAATCCATTTACTGATGTAGCGAATATCGCTTACTATGTTCCAGAAGGATTGAGCAATGTGCAGATTGAACTACGAGATGTGAAAGGAGTATTAATCAAATCTTTCCCTGTAGTCGCTAGAGGTATGGATGAAATGACAATAGAAAGTGCTCAGTTGCAATCTGGCACTTATTTATACTACTTAAACATTGATGGAGAAGTAGTAGATTCTAAAGTGATGATATTAAACAAATAATTATGATGAGGCCTTGTCTGTTTGTTCTATTTATGATTAGCAGTTTGGCCATCAGCTCTGCTCAGGTACTTTCTGAGCAGAGCTCTGCCATTGGCATCGACCATTCATTTCGCGACCGCCTGTTGATGGGAGGTGGCGCTGCTTTTTTTGATTATGATATGGATGGCGATGAAGATGTTTATATTACTAGTGGGTATAATAGAGACGATTTGTACCGCAACAATGGCGATGGCACTTTTACAAATGTATCGAATAATATTGGCCTGGATGTTACCTTCCAGTATAATACCATGGGAGTAACCACAGGCGATATTGATAATGATGGTGATAGGGATATTTTTGTTTCTACCTGGGAAAGATTTGATGGTACTGAGCTACCGGATGGGCGTAGCCTTTTATTTTTGAATAATGGAGATGGTACTTTCACTGAAATAGGGGAACAAGCTGGTATTACTCATGAAGCGTTTGCAATGGGTGCTGCATTCCTTGATTATAATCGGGATGGCTATTTGGATGTTTATGTGATGAATCACATCCTGGAGGCTATTTTCGAAACAGATGAAGATGGTAATCAGGTAGGCATTGCGCATGATTGTTATCCTAACTTCCTATATGTAAACAATGGGAATAACACTTTCACAGAGGTTGCTGCTACCTTAGGCGTAGCAGATATGGGATGTACGATCGCTGCAGTACCTTCTGATTATGACATGGATGGTGATCTTGATCTCTATCTGGCAAATGACTTCGGATATTTTCTTGTTCCTAATGTGATGTATGAAAATAATTATCCGGAAAATGGCTTTATGGATGTGAGTGGTGAAACAGGAGCAGATGTTGAAGCCTTTGGTATGGGGATTGCTTCTGGCGATTATGACCATGATCTGGATTTCGATTATTACACGACTAATATTGGTCGTAATATTTTGTGCGAAAACCTAAATGGTGCTGGTTTCTCTGATGTAACTACTGAAGCTGGAGTAGAAAATGCGACAGTACCTGAAGAGGAAAATTTAAATACCACAGGTTGGGGAACAGCCTTTTTTGATATCGATAATGATACCTGGGAAGATTTATTTGTAGCTAATGGCCGTATTCCTGCATTGCCTGCTTATGCTACGGCATTGCACGATCCAGATAAGCTATATATGAATAATGGCGATAAAACCTTCACTGATGTAACAAACGCAGCAGGAGTAGATGTAGGAGATAATCTATATACGCATGGTATGGCTTATTCTGATTATGACGAAGATGGTGATTTAGATATTATCACAGTCGTATTAGATGACCTGGATGGCTACTCTAAGTTCTATGTCAATGAAACGAACAATGGTAATAACTATATCCAGTTCAAACTCATAGGTGTAGAGTCTAATCGTGATGCATTTGGCTCAAAAGCTTGGTTATATTCAGGTGATCTTACTTTGGTAAAAGAGATTTACGGCGGTGGTGCGAGCCATGCTTCTCAGCATACTAGTGTGTTGCACTTTGGCCTTGCTGATTTGGAGCAGGTAGATAGCGTACGCATCGAATGGACCAATGGTCATGTTGATGTAATTGATGCACCTGCGATTAACACACGTCATACAGTAGTAGAAGGAGTGACATCGTCTATTTCATCTCCTTTGGTGAATGAACTAAATATAGCGGTGGCACCGAATCCATTTACAGGAACTATCAATCTTTTTGCGAATGGCGATTTTTCAAATGAAGAGTTATTCGTGAAACTGATGGCTATAGATGGTACTGTAATGATGTCAAAAACTTTTGCTTTTGGCAAGCAAGCTCAGCTAGATATTGATACGCAACTACCTTCAGGAATGTATTTACTTGAACTACTTAGTGAAGGAAAGCGCACTATCAAAAAAGTAGTTAAACGATAAAATATTTAAAATCTTCTAAAGCTCCGTGCTTTAGAAGATTTTAAACCGTCTACCCAAACCCTTCAATAGAACAGGATCTTTGTCTCAGCGTTTTAATCATCCTGTTTACTTTCTCCCAAAGCCGATTATATTTTACAATATCCTTGTATGCATCACACACATCACAAATAAAGTGTGAAATGATATCCCCCCTCTCCCCCACATGCATATTACTAGGTATTGTATAAATCTCGCGATCATTTAATAACGATATAAAAGAAGCCCATGAGAATTTTTACTTATCTTCTTTCTTCTCTTTTTGGACTAGCCATGGTATGCTTGCCGTTAGTGGGGCAGGCACAGTGTGGGGTTGGAGAAACTTTCTACTCTTATTGTCATACCAGTACTCCTGGTGGATCAGTTGTGGCTTTTGAAGTGTGCCCATCTGCGGGTGAACTTGCGGTGGCAGAAATCATTCAGGGAGGCTTTGTATTCGGCGCAAATACCTTGACCGTACATGAAGGAGCCAGTGGCTCCGGAACTTCAGGTTCGGAGGTGTTTGGTCCAAGTAGCATGTCTGATTTTACAGGAACGATGATCAGTGCTACAGCTCCTGATAATTGCCTGATCTTTGTAACCTTTACTATTCCCGCTACACCCGACTGTGCAACTACTGGCTTTGACGCTTCCCTTGAAGTGTGCGGAAGTAGTGAAGCACCTCCATCTACAGCAACATTAACCCTAACTGCAGATGAGTTTTGCTCTAATGCTGGTTCACAAACACTAGGTGGTGGCTTGCCTATAGGAGGGGCTTACTCTGGGATGGGAGTTACAGATGATAATAATGGTACTACCTTCACTTTTGACCCTTCAGGTTTAAGCGGGACTATTACTATCACCTATACTGAAAGTGGCAGCATGGCAACAGATGATATTATGGTGACTGCTGCTGGCGCTACGACTTTCGATGCTTCTTTAACAACTCGCTGCATTGACGAAGGATCATTAGTTCTGGCAGGTAATGTGTCTCCTGTTGGAGGAACATTCTCTGGACCTGGCGTGACAGATAATAATGATGGTATAAACTTTACCTTTGACCCTGCACTTGCAGGTATTGGTATGCATACTATTACCTATACCGGACCAGCTCCTTGTAATGACGTGGTGACGGATATGATAGAAGTGACAGCAGCTTGTACTTGCCCAAGTGGTGAGGTTTCTTATTTCCATTGTCAGGGCAACTCTGAATCCAATTTGGTTGCTTTTGAGGTATGTCCTTCTGCTGCCGGTATGGCGGTGCAGGCGACCATCAACTCTGGCACCTATAATGTCTTTTTTGCAGACGGTGATCAGTTAGATGTGTATTCTGGTGCTAGTGGTTCAGGTACAACTGGAACTTTGGTTTCAGGAGCTCTTACTGGTGATTTATTCGGAACCGTGATTATGGGGAGTATTGCAGATGATTGTCTGATTTTTGTAAGCAATACAGGACCTACAGGAAGTTGTCAAGATGGTTTGGAAACTGCTTTGAGTGTATGCGGAATAGATATTGCACCTAGCGTTACCTTCCTCGATCCAGGTGATTTTTGTGAAACAGATTTGCCACAATCAGGTTTGACTGGTGGTCTTCCAACAGGAGGTATATATTCCAGCCCAACTCCAGGAGCAGTGACCGATGCAGGAAATGGAGAAGATTTCACTTTTACCGCAGTAAATGGCGCAGGTACTTATGAATTGATCTATACCTTTGGAGGTGGCTCTGATAATGTGTTTGTAGAAGTATTTGCATCAGGAGCAGTTTCTTTTACGGCACCAGCTGATTTGTGTATTGATGCAGGTATTCAGTCGGGTTTGAGTGGAGGTTCTCCCGCAGGTGGTACATATAGTGGTCCCGGTGTAACAGATAATGGCGACGGCACCTTTGATTTTAATCCTGCAGTAGCTGGTTTGGGTGTAAAGACAATTATGTACACTGAACCAGTTGGTTGTATGGAAACAGCGATGGATGATGTAGAAGTATTAGCAGCGTGTGGTTGTCCTTCAGGTGAGCAGACATTTTTCCACTGCACCGGTAATAACGAAAATGACTTAATTATATTCGAGCTTTGCCCTACTGATCCAAATATGGCGATCGAGGCAACAATTGACCAGGGATGGTATAGTGTAACGGTTCCTGATGGGGATGAGTTGACCATTTATGCGGGTGCTCCGGGAAGTGGTACTGGTGGTACAATCGTATTTGGGCCTCAGGGAGGAGACCTCGCCGCAACAGTTGTTAGAAGTTCTTGTGCTGGAGAATGTTTAACATTTGTAAGTAATACCGGGCCTGTTAATAGCTGTCAGGATGGTTTTGAATTGGCGCTGCAAGGTTGTGCAATTGATGTATTACCAAATACTAAGTTTACTCCTCCTGCTGATCTTTGTACAAATGCAGGTATTCAGGCAGGCTTGAGTGGAGGTACACCATCAGGTGGTACATATAGTGGGGATATTCCTGGTGCAGTGATGGATAATGGAGATGGTACTTATGATTTAGACCCTTCTGTTGGACCAGGTACGTTGACTATAACTTATACAGCCAATGGAGAGGCTGCTTCTGGTACAGTAGAATTACAAGCAGATGCAGGTCCACCTAATATTGTGGGTACCTTAAATCCTGAAAATATTGAAGGTTGTACTACAGCAGATGCTCCTGCCGCAGCTACTACAGTTGCTGAATTGGAAGCGATGGGTTTAACAATATCTGATGATTGTAGTGATAATATGAATCTTATGGTATCATCTTCAGATGTAGTTTCTGGTAGCTGTCCAATTGTTATCACGCGTACTTATACTGTTACAGATGAAGGTGGGCAGTCATCAATGATTGCACAAACCATCAATATAGATGATGATACAGATCCTAATGCTGTTTGTCAGAATTTCACCTTGGTGTTGGATGGAAATGGTGTGGGGACTCTTCAGACAGGAGATATTGATGGCGGAAGCACTGATAATTGTGGGAATGTAAGCCTGTCTATTGATTTGGAAAACTTTGATTGTGATGATTTAGGAGATCATACCGTTACTCTTACTGCTACGGATGATTGTGACAATACGAATGATTGCACAGCAACGGTTACCGTTACAGTAGATGGTACATTGCCTGGTGGGTGGACTGGCACAGATGTTGGACAAACGACAATTGGTAATGACTACTTCTTTAATCCTTGTACTGCTACCAATCCCGCTGATGGAGAATGGACAGTAACAGGAAGTGGAAATAACGCTGTATCAACTACAACAGATAATGTAGCATTCGCTCATACTCAGATTTGTGGAGATGGTGCTATTACTGCTAAAATTGAAAGCGTAAGCCCTAATGGATATGGCGGACTGATGATACGTGAAAGTACTGATGCTGATGGTAAACAAATAGCTGTTTTCTCTAACATGAGTAGTATTTTACGTCATGAGACACGCTACTCTACAGGTGCTAATAAGGTTGTTCAGGCATTCTTTAAGCCCAACCCATTCTGGTTGAAACTAGAGCGGCAGGGAGATTGGTTCTTTGCATATTATTCAACTACAGGAATCGTATTTCAGTATGTTCATGCAGTGTATGTACCTACTATGCCTGATTGCCTGGAATTTGGATTAGCAAGCTTTACTTATCAGGTGAATCAGCAGACGGCAGCTGTGTTTAGCAATGTTGATGTAACTGGTAGTAGCATGATCATTACACCACCTGTTTTTGTTGAAGATGTTGAGGAAGTGCAAGATAAGATCGGTGTAAATTTATATCCGAATCCAGCTAAGGATCAGTTTACTGTGAAAATGTCTCAGCCTGTATTAGTTCCTGTTCGCTTGTCCCTTTACAATCATATGGGGCAATTAATTGAGGAACAGATGTTGCAAGCTGGTGCTATACAATTGGATTGGGATGCTGCCAATCTACCTGCTGGTAATTATTTCCTAAAGGTGGAAAATAATCAGCAGTATATTGAGGCTAGGCCAATTACAATTATGAAGTAGCGTAGATCATTTATAAATTAAAAGGGGAAAATCCGAACGGATTTTCCCCTTTTAATTTATAAATAGTTACTTCAACTTTCTTTTTTCTTTAACCATTTCTGAAATATTTGATCTACTAAAGGATTGGTGCTCCAATTTTCTTCTATGCCTTCTATCGCTAATATTTGTTCAAAAAGAGCGTCCTGTGCTTTTCCTTCCTCTAGTGCCTGATGATAAGGGATATGGCTAAAGGTTACCTGAGAATACAAGGGGAGGAAATCACTAGGATATTTTTCATGCAAATGTGCCGCAATTTCTTTTCGGAGTAAAAACATAGGGTCGGCTACCAGATCACGCATTTCTACAAAGTTGCGAAGCGCCAGGTCTGCTATTGCATCAGCATCCTGAGGACGACTATCGCCAAAAGCTTCAATTATTTTTGACCAGTCCTCATCATATGTTTCCATCATATCATCAAGGATGGTACAATCTTCGAAACCGGCATTCATACCTTGCCCATAAAAGGGGACAATAGCATGAGAAGCATCTCCTATGATTAATACTTGCTTCTTGTAATGCCATGGGTTGCAACGTACCGTAACCAGTCCCGAAGTAGGATTTTCCCGGAAATCTTCTAATAGTTCAGGTAGAAGAGGGATACTATCAGGAAAGTATTTTTTGAAGAAACTTAAAACTTCTTCATCAGAATGGAGCTCTTCAAAAGAAGGAGATTGTCCTTCAAATGGGAGGAAAAGAGTGCCTGTGAAACTACCATCCACATTGGGCAATGCTATCATCATAAACTGACCTCGTGGCCAAATGTGCAATGCATTTTTATCAATAAGGTGCTGGCCATCACTTGTAGGTGGAATATGTAGTTCTTTATAACCATATTCCAAATATTGCTGAGAATAATTAAAGCGATCCTGTTTCATGATACTGCGCCGAACAGCAGAAAAAGCACCATCTGTTCCAAAAATTAGGGGAGCATTGACTTCTATTCGTTCATTCGTATCTACATCTTCAAAGATGGCAGTATTGGTCTCCAGTTGTATCCCTTTACATTTGTAACCAAAGTGATAGGTTAAGTTGTCATATTCATCCCCAATATTGATCAGCTCAATATTTAAACCACCACGAGATACAGAGTAGATTGCTTGTCCTTCTTCACCATAAGCTTGAAACGATAATTCTCCTTCTGTATCATGCATTTTTCTACCATGCATAGGAATAGCAACCTGTTCTATTTTTGTTCGAATGCCAGCTTTTTCAATTGCTTTCCATCCACGTTCACTCATTGCAAGGTTAATAGAGCGACCTCCTCGAAATCCTGCTTTTCGGGGATCATCACGGAGTTCATATACATTTACCTCATAGCCACGTTTGGCTAGTAATACAGACCAGAGCGAACCAACGAGTCCGGCACCGACAATGATAGCTTGCTTTTGCATGAATGGTATAGGGCTTTTGTTTTAGTGTAAAATGACTAGTAAAATAAAAATCGGAGTGCTAAAAATTGAGCAGCAAATCCAACGAGGTAACCTCCATAGAGGTCCATAGGTTCATGGGCTGACAATAATAAACGGGCGGTACCTACTGCGCCAGCAATTAGAATAGTTAGCAGTAAAACAGTTATCATATTTATTTCTACTATTCCTAGAATGGTTGAATTGATTGTGAAAGTATCATAGCTAAATAACAACATCGTAATTACAACCATACCCAAAAGGCCACCCATTCCTACTGCATGTATACTGATTTTTGAAAAAATATTTATCAAGAAAGCTAAAAATAAACTTATTGTAGCTCCAAGCATGAAAGATGCAAAAGCTGTAGGTATTTGAGTATTGGATTCAAAGTTTTTGAACATCCATAAATAAAAAACACCAGTGATAATGTAGGGGCCAATACGATCGTGTTTATCCCGCATTTCCATAGATTTGATCAAGCCAGTAAATCGAAGCATCGCAACGGCAAACCCGGGAATAAAAAAGGTAGATAAAAAAACCTGGAGGATTAATAACTTACTTGGTTGCTCTCCAATATTACTAACACCAAATAGATAAGGATTGACTAATAATAGTAATATTAGCATATATGTCACTATCAGCAAGGGATGGAATATGAAGGACATTAGCTGAGCAAAAGACTTGACCATGTATGGCTAGAGTTTGATAAGTCGCAAAGATACGATAAGTTTAGGATGATAATAATGCAAGCACTGCCTGCGATATATAACACAATATGTATATCTAAAAAGTTGTAAATTACCCCATCGTATTTATTTAAAAATAAAGTCGTTTTAAAACGACACCTATAAGAGCCATAACCCTATGTCAGATTTTTTTAATCAAGAGTTGTTTACACTGGGTGAGCATATGATACTAGTTCAAAATATTGTCATTCTTGCCTTGTTGTTATTAGTACTAGGGGTTGGGTTTTGGCTAGTGGCACTAAGGTTGTTGCCTCAATACTTCAAGAAAGAGAAAATTGATGCCCAGGACAAAAGGCGTATGCAATTGATTATTGCGGCTTGTTTTGTTTTGCTGGCTGTTCTTGCTGCTACCCTGGCACTTAATTATGACCCGGAATTGCTTTCACATACTATAGGCAAAGAAGATAATAGTAAACGCATCATACTTCGACTCTCAACTTTGGTGAATGCTTTTCTGGCAATTCTGGTCGCACAATTGTTAGATATTTTTATCTCTAAAATTGTACTAAATAATTACTATCAGCGCCGCCAGCAAGAAAGTATAGAACTGGATGAATACCGGCCAGACTCAAGGGCGAAAACCAATCGTACCGTACAATCAGTAGTATATGTTCTGGCCCTTATTTTCATATTCCGAACTTTCGAAATAGACTACGAATTATACCCTGGTGCAGAAGCAGGAAAGAATATTGATTTCAGCCTTTCGAATGTGCTGATGGCCATTTTTATCCTGTTGATGGCTCGGCTTATTTCCTGGGTTTTTATACAGTTCATTCTCAGTAGGTATTATCGCCAACAAAAGGTTAATGTCGGCTCTCAATATGCTATCAATCAATTGTTGATGTATTTCATCTACGTTATAGCAATATTGATTGCATTAGAAACACTTGGATTTAGCCTTACTGTTCTCTGGGGTGGTGCTGCTGCTTTATTGGTAGGTATTGGGCTTGGATTACAGGAAACTTTTAAAGACTTGTTTTCAGGCCTTATTTTATTGTTTGAGCGGACAGTAGAAGTGGGGGATGTAGTAGAAGTAGATGGCTTAGTAGGTTCTGTGAAAAAAATCGGAGTACGTACTTCTTTGGTGGAGACCCGAGATAATATCACCGTTATTGTTCCGAATTCTAAGTTAATCATAGAAAAGGTAGTTAATTGGAGCCATTATGACAATAAAGCGCGTTTTAAAGTAGCTGTTGGCGTTGCCTATGGTTCAGATACGGAACTTGTTAAGCAGATATTGATTAAAATTGCACGTGAAAATGCTTATGTAGTTAGACACCCCTCTCCTTTTGTCCGTTTTGTGAATTTTGGAGATTCCTCTCTTGATTTTGAAATACATTTCTGGTCACATGAATTTATTAGAATAGAAGATATCATGAGTGATATGCGTTTTGAAATTGATAAGGCATTTCGAGAAAATAATATTTCTATTCCATTCCCTCAGCGCGATGTATGGATGAGAAAATAAGAGAGGGAGAAGGAGTGTACGATGACCGATGTGGTATGTACGGTGGTTGGTGTACGATGGGAATGTCTTATAAGAACATCCTCCTAAATCGTACACCAACCACCGTACATCGTACACCAATTATCTTAATTTAACAATCGCTTTATTTTAATATATTCAGAGCGATAATCGTTATCGCCACGGCAGCTCAATTCTTGAGATTTGCGGCGAATATCGTTGACACGATCTCCAGGATTAGGATGTGTACTTAAAAAAGCGGGAGGAGAAGACTCGCCTCCTATCTTGCGGAAAAAACCAGCAGCTCCATCAGCCTTATAAGAAGTAGGACATAAGTATTTCACAGAATGAGCATCTGCTTCTGTTTCATGTCCACGGCTAAACTTCAAATTAATTAAACCAAGAGCTACCTGTTCAATCATGCCAGGCTCAGAATTGCCAGTTGCGATTGCTACTAGTGCGCTTAAGCCATATATTTTAGTCATCTGACGAGTAGAGTGGCGCAATGCAGCATGTGCTATTTCATGTCCCATGACTCCTGCCAATTGATCTTCAGAATCCAAAAATTTGATCAGGCCTGTATAAACGTAGATAAATCCACCTGGAGTACAAAATGCATTGAGTGTTTCATCATCATCAATGATTTTTACTTCCCATGCAAACTCATTGCGATAAGCTACTTCACCCGAGTTGAGAATTCGATCTGTAATTTTACGAATGTAAGCATATACCTCTTTATTTTCCTGCTCAGAGAGGATAGGATATTCCTTTGGGTTACTTTCTATCTCTTTTTTTACTTGTTGTCCAAGTTCGAGATCTTGCTCAGGAGTAAATAAATTAAGGCCACCACCTCCTTGACTGGAACCACAGCCAGAAAAAGAAACAGAGATGGCGGTTAATACGATCAGTAGATGGAGCTTGAATAATTTCATTATATCTGATATTTGTTATTTATCTTATTTTGCTCGTTTTGATACAATCTTATTGCCTCCTACTCACCAGGATATAGCTGTAGACTGGCACATCATCTATTGAAACAAGCTAGACAATTTCATTGCTAATCCCATATCTCCTTTCACTTTCACTTTTCCCATCATCATAGCCGTCATAGGATTGACACTGCCTTTTCGAATACCATCCAGGGTTTCTATACTAGTAGTAATGGTACAATCCGCTGGCTTATCTTCGTTTGTTACTACTGCTTCATCACCTGTAAAGTCAATATGCACTGGTCCCTCATTAAAGGCAAATTTGATAGACTTGCCCAAAGAAGGTGTATTTGCTGCTACTTTCTCAAATTGATTTGTAATTTCTGCTAAAGTCATTTTGATTGGTTGTTTAAATTATTTCTTTATATACCTTGCCAGAAAACCTAGCATTGCTTTATAAAACTCAAATCGGTTTTCTTCATTTGAAAAACCATGTCCTTCATTATATTTAACCATGTAAGGGACATCTATCCCTCGATTTCGTAATGAGCGGACTATTTGATCAGATTCATCAATATTTACTCTTGGGTCATTAGCTCCCTGTACTACAAATAATGGTGCCTTAATACGATCTATATGAAATACGGGAGAAGCTGATTCTAACATTTCTTTATCTTCCTCTGGATGTCCTACCATCTCATAGAGCATATCGAGATAAGGTTTCCAATAAGGAGGTATGGTGTTCATAAAGGTAAATAGATTTGAAACACCCACATAATCTACTCCACAAGCATATAGGTCAGGAGTGAAAGTGATACCAGCCAAAGTAGCATAGCCTCCATAACTAGCACCATAGATGGCAACTCGCTCCTTATCTGCAATACCTTCATTGATCAACCACTGTACTCCATCGGTCAAGTCATTTTGCATGGCACGCCCCCATTCCTTAAAACCTTTAGTCCAAAAAGTACGACCATAACCTGTACTACCACGATAATTTATCTGCAAGACAGCATATCCACGACTAGCTAATAATTGTACTTCCGGATTATATCCCCAACTATCTCTAACCCACGGCCCTCCATGGGGATTTATCACAACAGGAAGGTTTTTAGCTTCTTTACCTTTTGGCAAAGTAAGGTAAGCATGTATGGTGGTATGCCCATCACGTGATTGATATTCTATAGCTTGCATAGGAGACATATCATCTTCGTCAAGCCAGGGACTTACATCTGTAATTTTTTCGAGCCTGTCTTCTTGAATATCATAAAAATAATACGACCCAAGAGAACGATCACTATAGGTGCGCACCATATATTTATCTTCCGCTTTGCTAGAACTGGTTACTACAATTTCATAGCCAGGTAAGAGCGATTCCAGCCGGTCCTGCATTTTTTTCCTTTGCTCATCAAAGAAGTGAAGTTCTCGTTTCCACGTAGTATAGACAGCACCTGTTATCACCTTGCGCTTTCGCGAATAAATAAGGCTTGAGGTATCCACTTCAGGATGACTGAAAATAACATCCCCTACCTGTTCTTTTTGCTCCAGATGATAACGAATTAATTCTGTCCGGTCACGACCAATATTAGTAGCAGCATAAACGACAGGGCCATTATCAAATTCAAAAAATAATGGATCGAGGCTTTCCTTAAAATTAGTAGTAATTACCTCCTGAAAATCATCTTCTTCACTAGCTCTATATAAAAGCCTGTTGTTTACTCCTTCTAGTGTCTGTATAGCAATACGAAGTCGTCCTTCATGGTCTGTCATCCAGGCTGTAATTGGAGCTCCTGGATTATTATTATCAGCCAATTGCTTAGATACTCCCGTATTGATATTTAGGCGATAAGGCTCAAAAAGCATGGGGTTATTTTTATTCATGCCAATGATAATAGCCTCTTCCTGATCTTCCAAATCATCAATTAGCTCTATCTTAACTCCTTCAAATGGAGTAAGATCAAGTGGATGCTTGCCATCCCGGTCAATAGCAAACAACTGAAAATTTTCATCTCCACCGCTATCTTTAGTATATACAATACGGTTGTTATTGGCCCAGAAATAGCCACCTATATCTCTTTGAGTTTCATTGGTTAGGCGAATGGCTGTTTTTTCTCCAATTTTTTGCACAAAGATATTTTGCCGGCGTTCGTAAGGAGCCATATAGGCGAGATAGTCACCTTGAGGAGATAACTTATAGGCGACTTTATCAGGATTTCTAAAAAAGTCTTCTACTGAATATTTATAGGCTCCGGATTCTTTTTCTACTAAAGCTGATAAGGCAGCTTCGTTGCTTGGTAAGTTAATATCACCAGGTAATTGGGATTGGTCCATCATTTGTGATATAGTCTATGAAGTTATTTTACTTTTATACTATAAGCTACAAAAGTAATCTTATTTATTTTTCTATGCTCTTTCCTAGTCTTTTGAAAGGTATGACTTTATTTTATAAATTTGCGCTCACAAAAACCTAGATAAAACGCAAACGCTTTGACAATAGATCATTATTGCCAAAGAATTTCAAAAAATATCAGATATGGAAGCTCAAGCAAGCAAGAAGTCACATGCAATGGACTGGTTACTGTTCCTCGTTTCTACAGCAGTTGTAATCTTACTACTGATGTTCGCTGACGAGTGGTTTTGGGTAGCACTACCATTTTCACTGACTTACTTTGTAAAAGCAGTGGATGCTATGTAATATTGTTGGTATCGAACTGATTACTAGCGATATTTTATTGTATTGCAATGGTTATGATTGATTCTTAATCCCTGTGCAATATCCTTTTTAGCTGCTTTTTTTCAAGTACCCCTATTCCCGTTAACCATATTAGCAGGAATAGGGTATTAATTACTAAAGTAGGAATTAGCGTAAGCTCCAATTGCATATGTATTCCTACGCTCGCCGCATATATCCCTATTGCAGACAAGATATAAATGATCATCCTACCCATTGGGTAAGGGATTGGGTAGTATTTTTTTCCAGTCCAATAACTCGCTAATGCCATAAAACCATAGCAAGCCACTGCAGACCATGCTGGTCCAAAATAGCTTATCTGAGGAATCAATATATAGTTTAGCGAAAGCGTGATAACTGCTCCGATCGTTGCAATAATACCTCCTATGATGGTACGATCTGCCAGTTTATACCAAATGGAAAAATTATAGTAGAGCCCTAAAAATAGATAGGCCATCAGTAGATAAGGAACAATACCCAGACCTCCTCTAAAGTCAGCACCGAGAAAATATTGTATGATATCCAGGTATAGCATAATTGCAAGGAACGCAAGGCTTCCAACCAATGTAAATGCTTGCCCTACTTGTGCATAAATAATTTCTTTATCCTCTCTGGCTGCATTGCGGAAGAAGAAGGGTTCAGCAGCATAATTGAATGCTTGAGTGAATAAGTTCATGAGCACTGCCAGTTTTGCAGCAGCACTATAAATGCCCATTAGATTTTTATTGTATTCCAGGTCATCAGATGCCAGTTCCTTAATCATGGGAATGCCTATTAACTGATTGATTACACCAGCTATTCCAACAATAATTAATGGCGCAGCATATACCACCATTCTTTTCCATAGTACTTTATCAAAGCGAAAACTGATCTTTAGATATAATGGAGACAACATTAGTAAGACTACACCACTAGCAATGAAATTGGAAATGAAAACATAGGTGATACGATTATCCGCATCATAAATATTTTCTAACCATTGCCAGCCGCGCTCAATGAGAGCAGGGCACCACTCTAAAAAGAAGAAAAGGAAGAAAATATTGATTAGAATATTCAATGTTTTGATAAGAGCAAAACGTATTGGCTTATTCTCCAGGCGCAGGCGTGCAAAGGGAATGGCCGCTAATGCATCAAAAGCAATAATAAAAGCAAACCAAATTACGTATTCTGAATGATCAGGGTATTTAAGCCAATTAGCAATAGGCTGTGCAGAAGCAACAAAAAGTGCTGCCAGCACTACTGTAGAGATTAATAGGGAAATGGAAGCAGTAGAAAAACTCCGTTCCATATCATCATTTGCACTGCCGAATCTAAAAAAAGCAGTTTCCATACGGTAGGTAAAAATGACGAGCAGTAAAGCTGCCCAGGTATACATATCTGACACTACACCATATTCTCCCTGTAAAAAGATACGAGTAAAAAAGGGTGTAAGAATAACGTAGTGTAGGAGCCTGCTGAGGATACTACTTACACCATAAATGGCCGTTTCGCCTGCTAGTTTTTTGAGTAGTGACAATGCTTTTTTTATTTCTGGCAAATATAGAAGCTTAAACGCAAAAAG
The DNA here is from genome assembly GCA_022360175.1 of Chitinophagales bacterium. Taxonomy (GTDB): domain Bacteria; phylum Bacteroidota; class Bacteroidia; order Chitinophagales; family Saprospiraceae; genus JAKSDI01. Next base: position 85,487 of record JAKSDI010000058.1, on the reverse strand, counting down.
GAACAAGTAAATTTATACCTTGAATTACATTCAAATAGTAGTATTTTCGCTTTTCAAAAGAACAGCTGTATATGATTAACGTTGAGTTGCTCAAAAATATATGTGAAGTACCTGGAGCTCCTGGCTTCGAACAACCGATTCGAAAATTAGTCCTGCAAGAGCTAAAAGGCCTGGTCGATGATATAACAATCGATAATATGGGTAATGTAATTGCTTTGAAAAAAGGCAAAGCCCGTAAAAAGGTGATGATAGCAGCCCATATGGATGAAATTGGGTTTATTGTTACTCACATTGATGATGATGGTTTTTTGCGTTTTCACCCTTTGGGTGGTTTTGACCCTAAAACACTTACATCTCAACGTGTAATTGTGCATGGCAAAAAAGATTTGATTGGTGTAATGGGATCCAAACCTATTCACCTGATGAAACCAGAAGAACGTAATAAACAGGTACCCATTAGCGATTACTTCATTGATTTGGGAATGCCTAAAGAAGAAGTGATCAAATATATTAGTGTTGGAAATCCAATTACCCGCGAACGACAGCTTATTGAGATGGGAGATTGCGTCAACAGTAAATCTATTGACAATCGCGTCTCCGTATTTATTTTGCTGGAAGTATTAAGAGGACTCAAAGGACAGGAAGTACCCTATGATATATATGGTGTTTTTACGGTACAGGAAGAAGTCGGCCTTCGTGGAGCTATTTCCTCTGCTCACCTGATTGACCCGGATTTTGGTTTTGGGCTGGATGTTACTATTGCCTTTGATGTGCCAGGAGCACAAGCGCATGAATATGTTACTAAGCTAGGGAAAGGGGCGGCCATTAAAATTATGGATGGTACTAGCATCTCAGATTACCGTATGGTAAATTATCTTAAAAGAACTGCTGATAAACACGATGTTTTATGGCAAACAGAAATTTTGCCAGCAGGAGGTACTGATACTGCAGGAATACAGCGCTATGGTAAAAAAGGCGCTATTGCAGGAGCTATTTCTATCCCCCTGCGCCATATGCATCAAACGATAGAAATGACAAGCAAGTCGGATATTAAGCATTGTATTGATCTATTAGCAGCAGCTATTACAGAGCTGGACCAGTACGATTGGAGTTTTGATAATATGGATGGTGCTAATAAAGGGGATTCAGAGGAAGACGATATTTATAAGATTTTATAATAAAAATGATTCTTTCTGTATGGATAAATGATAAAACTTATGTGGAAAGAAGAAAACAACCAACTCAAAGCAAGCTTTTTATTTGAGAATTTTACTCGGGCGTTTGCTTTTATGACCGAAGTGGCCTTCGCTGCTGAACAACAACAACATCATCCTAATTGGCAAAATGTATACAATAAGGTAGATATTGCTTTATGTACTCATGATGCAGGTAATGTAGTAACAGAGCAAGACCATAAATTGGCTGAAATAATTGAGTCTATATATAAGCGCTATCAATAAAATTATTTTATGCATATTACATCCAAGTTGCCAGCAGTAGGAACGACTATTTTTACTGTTATGTCTACCCTATCTAATAAACACGGGGCAATCAATCTGTCTCAGGGTTTTCCCAATTTTCCTACTTCTCAGCGATTGAATGATTTGGTGTATCACTATATGCAACAAGGCTTCAATCAATATGCACCTATGCCTGGAGTGCCAGTACTTCGGGAGCGCATTGCAAATAAAGCAAATCAGCTATACGGGACCAAGCTTAATTCGGATGAAGAAGTGACAATTACAGCAGGGGCTACGCAAGCTATTTTTACAGCGATTACAACTTTTGTGAAGCATGGTGACGAGGTAATTATTCTAGAACCTGCTTATGATTCTTACCAGCCAGTGGTAGAATTAAATGGCGGAACAGTAGTGCCTTATCGGCTAAAGGCTCCGGATTATGAAGTGGACTGGGGATTAATGAAAAAATTGATTACCCCATCTACACGAATGATTATTATTAACACTCCTCACAATCCAACCGGTAGTACACTCAAAGCAAAAGATTTACAAGCATTACAGGATTTAACGGATGATACAGATATCCTGATACTCAGTGATGAAGTGTATGAACACCTCATTTATGATGGTAATCAACATCAGAGTATATTGCGGTTTCCCAAGTTGTGGCAACGCAGCCTGGCGACCTATTCTTTTGGGAAAACCTTTCACAATACAGGCTGGAAAATGGGCTATTGCCTTGCACCCAAGCATTTGATGAAAGAATTTCGGAAAGTGCATCAATTTAATGTTTTTTCTATCAATACACCTATTCAGTACGCTTTGGCTGACTATATAGAGGATGCATCTACTTATTTATCCCTGCCTGCATTTTTTCAGCAAAAGCGCGATTTTTTCTTGCAGGCACTGGATGGTTCTCGGCTTCGCCCACTTTCCTGTGAGGGCACCTATTTCTGTAATTTTGATTATTCTGATATCAGTAGTGAAGATGATATGGCTTTCGCCAAACGGATGACTATTGAATATGGAGTGGCAGCCATTCCTGTTTCTGCTTTTTATTCTAATCCCACAAATGATAAAGTGATTCGCCTTTGTTTTGCGAAAACGGAGGAGACGCTGGAAAAAGCGGGAGCCTTACTAAGAAAGATTTGATAAATTAATGAGGATAGAGACAGAAATAAAAAATAAAAATGATCTCAAAACTGATAGATCATATCTCAACATTTGTACCACTTGGAGAAGAAGAAGTAGCAGCTATTTCATCGTCAATACAAATCAGGAAATTTGAAAAAGGAGACATTTTGCTCAAGGAAGGAATGGTTTCAAGAGTATCTTATTTCAATCTGGAGGGATGTGTAAGGTTATACTATATAGTAGATGGAGAAGAAAAAACAACCTTTTTTTATACAGAAAATCAGTTTATAACCTCTATTAGAAGTTTTACAACGAAAGCACCGTCCAGTCATTATCTGGAGTGCATAGAAGACTGCACTTTAGCATTATTGCCTTTTGAAACTGAAAAAAAACTGTTGAGTACTTTTCCAAAACTTGAATCATTTGCTCGATTGATTTTGGAAAAGGAATTAGGAAATTATCAGGAAATGCTCTCTACTTATATCATTTCAAGTCCAGAGCAACGCTATCTCAATTTGCTGGAAAATAACCCTCAGATATTGCAAAGGGTTCCTTTGTTTCAGTTGGCTAGCTATATTGGTGTAAAAGCCGAAAGCCTGAGTAGAATTAGAAACAGGATAACAAAAAATGCTTCTTGACTTAAGTTAATTTATTTGACTATCTGCCTGCTAATTTTGATTCAAATTTAAAATATTGAATTATGAATTATCAGAAATTTAGCATGGCATTTGGATTCCTGGTTTGGTTAATTGCTACACTAATATTTAGATATTGGGGACATTCCTTTTTCTATGTTGATAATAGTACGCTCATTGCAGCATTATTTATAGGAACTATTCCAGCTTTATACATTTTGACTAATTGGGTCTTTAAGCGTTTTAAATTAGTAGGAGTAACAAGGCTTAAAAGTGCAGTGCTGATGGCAATACCAGGAATGTTCTGTGATGTTTTTTGTCTAAAATTTTACGATTTAGTTTTCCCCCATTTTACGACTGGGCAAGCTGTTGTACTTGGTGCCTGGGTGATATGGGCATATGCAATTGTATTACTATTTGGATTCAATTTGAAGAATCGAACAACTCTTTAATAAATGCTTCTGTGATCTTTGTCCTATACCAATGGAGAATGATGCTATATTTTCGCTTTTAGCAAAATATTTACCATTATGCAGAAGGTCGCTTACCTCCTTTCTTTTATTTCATTTTTGAATATGGGCTGTGCGGAGAAAGCACCACTCTCTGGTTATCTACAACTTCCCGGCGATGAGTGGATGCCTATGATTTATTTGATCCAGCCCACTAAACTGGATGAAGTAGCAGCAAGTTTTGTTGGTCAGATAATTGATTCTGCACAAGTGGGAGATGATGGATATTTTGCCTTTGAAAGGCTCCCTGATGCACCAGAGTCGATGTTACTTGAATTAGCAGTGCAGAAAAAAGGAGAACGATTTCTGAATAGGTTAAATAACGAAGACTTACTTACAGCCAATTACTTTCCTATTATTTGGAAAAATGGCAATCAATTGGAAATAAGTGCTACTGCCAATCAATTTCAAACTAGCTTCGATATAATTAATCCATCACCAGAGAATGCAGCTTTAATCCATCTTAGAGATATTCGCTTTAAAGCATTTCAGCAATATTTACAAAAAAAAGATTCTAAAAAACATGGTGAAGAATATTTGCTAGAAGAAGAGGCCCTTTATTTAAATTTTCAAAAAGCAATTATTGATTTTGCCGAAAATACAGATCATTTGTTAACGGCATTGGCCGCAATACGTTGGGTCAGCCCGGAAGGTGATTTTGAAAGAGTGCCCGAATTCCTTTTTTCTCAGTGTGAAAAATGGCAAGAAGATTTCTTCGATCATCCCTGGGTAATAGAGCTATGCCATAAAAGTAGCAGAGAACAACTACCCGTGCTGAAAGGAGATCCAATGCTTGATTTTCCACTGCCGATGGCATCTGGTGATACAATAGCCCTTTATGATTTGATGGGAGAGGGCCTTACTATATTAGACCTCTGGGCATCCTGGTGTGCTCCTTGTCGACGTGAAAACAAAGATATATTGGTGCCTTTGTGGGAAAAGTATCACGATAAGGGCTTGCAGATCACTGCTTATGCTTTAGATAGTAGTGAAAAAGCATGGAAGCAATCAATTGAAAAAGACGGAGCTGATCGTTGGGAACATGCTTCTCATCTTAGAGGAGATGATGCTCCTTTATTAGAAATGCTTCGCCTGCGGACCATTCCTGCTAATTTTATCCTGGACGCAGATGGAATAATCATTGCCAAAAATCTGCATGGAGAAGAGCTGGTGAAATTTGTGGAGGAGTATTTAATGCATTAGATCATGGTGATTTTTAAAATCACCATGATCTAATGCATTAAATACATCTTTCTACCAGCATCTGTAAGATAAGGATAGATAGCCTCATTTATAATTTTAGTATACTTTTCGATCGTCTCTTGGTTCAGATTTAGAGATTCAATAGAAGCAGAAGAAATCCAGAAATCACCAATAATTTGTAAGCGTTTGTAGAGATGAAAATATTCATTTGGAAGTTGCTCTTCTCTTATCAATCCATGTGTTATCAAGAGTTGAAAAATCTCAGAAAATTGCTGTTCTCTAAGCTTGGTGAGTTCTGCATAATGTTGTCTTATCGTTTCATTTTCTCTCATGATTTGTACAAAGTCAAGGAGAAAAAAACGATAATCATAGAAATTTTTCATCAGGGTAGCAGAGATGTCGTACATGAGTTCAATTGGGTTTTTTGCATTTCCAATTTTATCCATACTCTCATTAATGTTTGCCACTAATTGGTGATATAATGCTTCTATAATGTCCTCTCGTTTTCTGAAATGATAACTCAGGTTTCCCTGACTTATTCCCATTTCATTGGCAATGGTACGTAAAGTTACTTGTGACAAACCATCTGTGTTAAATAGTTGCAGAGCGGTTTCCAATATCCTGTCTTTTGTTTTTTTCTTCATACCTCAAAAATATAAAACCTAGTACACTTGACCTAATTTTTAAAAATTAGTACCTTTGACCTAATTGTGTGAATGTGATATAAAAATGAAAAAATAGGACATGAAAGAAATAACAATAATTGGTGCAGGAATAGGTGGTTTAACAGCAGCTATTGCCCTGCAAAAACAGGGTTATGAAGTAGAAATTTTTGAACAGGCTGCCGCTTTTAAAAAAGCGGGATCAGGTATTAATCTTGCGATTAATGCTATGCAGATATATCAGAGATTGGGTGTTTATGAAGATATATTAGCACATTCAAGTTACACCCATTCAATGAGTGTCAGAGATAAATCTTTTGATTATTTAGTAAAAGGAGATTTGACGGGATTTGAAAAAAAATATGGAGCAAAAACGGTTGCCATCCATCGAGCAAGCTTACATGAAATTTTGCTCAATCATCTAAAAGATACTCCTATTCATCTAGACAAAAAACTTCAGAAACTAGAACAAATCAATGGAACTGTAAAATTGCATTTCGAAGATGGAACAGAACATATAAGCCCTATTGTCATTGGTGCAGATGGGATTCATTCTGCTGTTAGAACTTCCATTTTTGATGCTACCGTATTACGTGATGGTAATCAGATATGCTGGAGAGGTATTTGTAAAGCTCCTGAATTGGCAACAGCCTATAAGCATGAATTAAATGAAATCTGGGGCAAAGGCAATCGCTTTGGTTTTGTTTATATAACGGATGAAGACATCTATTGGTACGCTTTGAAAAATAAGGATAGGCTTAAAGGAAGAGACGAAAACTTGTTGGATGTATTTTCCGATTATCCTGCGGTGGTTAAAGCAATCATTAGTAGTACAGGAAAAGAAGATATTCTATATAATGAAATTTGGGATTTACACCCCATACATCAATGGCATAAAGGAAATGTATGCCTTTTAGGGGATGCTGCTCATGCCACTACTCCAAATTTAGGACAAGGAGCTGTACAAGCGATAGAAAGTGCTTATGTACTTAGTCATTGTCTGGAACAGGAGGATAGTATAGAACAGGCTTTTAACCGTTTTCAGGAAATGCGTAAAACAAAAGCCGATCATATCACTAATACCAGTTGGCGTCTCGGTAAAATGGCGCAATCTGAAAGTACCATCGTCTGCGGGCTTCGCAATTTTATGACCAGAATGACCCCTGCTTCAGTTGCTAATAAGATGAATGAGTTTATTTATAGATTGGATTATTGATGTAGTTGTGGATTCAGTGCTAGCTCCTATAGTGCTTTTATTGTTGGAAATTTTAAAGGAACTCATTATGATTTGTAGTCCTCCAGTTTTCAACTACAATGTTCTGAACCCTTCTATGATGGTTTTCGTTGCCAGTTACTAAAGTTAGTCCATTCTCAACTGCTGTTGCTGCAATCAGTAAATCGAAATCTGGAAGGCGCTGCCCTAGTTTCTCTAGTCTTAATCTTTCTCTACTATAACGTTCTATTACGCTGGAGATAGGAACAATTTGAAAGTGTGTTTTTATCTTCTCAACGTTAGCCATTTGTTTTTTTATATTCGAGCTCTTGAATGCTCCATAGGTTAGTTCTGCTATTGAGATTTCTGATACAAAACAGTTTTGCAACCCTACTGATTTGAACTTTCTATCTAAGGAATACCGTGCTTTGAAAAAATCTATCAGGATGTCTGTGTCAATTAAGTAGCGCTGATTCATTTCGGTTCATGTATTTGGGGAGGAATATCTTAGAGCTTAGTCTTAATTTATGTTGATTTCTCGATCTGATATTGTTCTGTCAATTATGGTATCTTCTCTCAATTCTCCTTCATCTAGCCAACTACCAAATAACTCATCTATAATTGTAGTTTCATTTTCTTCATTGGTCGCCTTCTCCCTAATAGCTTCCTCTCTCATACCTTTATTCAAAATATTAGTTAATTTATTTAGAACTTCTATTTTCTTTTTCAAATCTAGGTGACTAAAAAAATTGACTATCTCAGCTACAGTTAAATCATTCATCTCTCTTACGCTTTATTTATAAACTAAAATATAGCTTTAAAAGTTGAAAAGCAACTGTCCCGAATTTTAAAGAAGTTAGCTTACTTAAAATCAATCAATTTGAACTTAAAATCGACCCTTATTTGTTAGGAGTAAATGTATTAATATGCTAGCTTTTTATTAATACATTGCTAACTCCCCACTGTAAAACTACCTACTGCCTATACTACTGATCAATAAGCTCTCTTATTATTCCCTTCCATATAGTTGATAAAAGAGCGGTTGACAACTCTATTACCACCAGGAGTTGGATATTCTCCAGAGAAGTACCAGTCACCATTATTATTAGGGCATGCTTCTCGCAAACCATCTACGGTCTGATAGATTACTTCTATTGGAATGTCAATACCCGGAGGAGTAACTATCTCTGCTATCTTTTTAGAGACTTCTTCATAAGGGAACTCATCGTACAAAGCAGCTACCTCATTAGTGATTTCTTCTTTAGATAGGTGCTCCTGTGCTTTGCAGCGTTCATAGGCTTCCTGTAATAAATGCCCTTTATCATTCTCTTTAAGTAATGCTACCAGTGCCCGGAAAGCAACAAATTCCTGCATACGAGACATATCGATACCATAGCAGTCAGGGAAACGAATTTGAGGTGCAGAAGAAACGATTACTATTTTCTTTGGCTTAAGGCGAGATACGATCTGGATGATACTATCTCTTAGTGTTGTACCCCGTACAATGGAATCATCTACCAGTACCAAAGTGTCTTTATGATTCTTTACAATACCATAAGTGACATCGTATGCATGAGAGACCAGAGCACCGCGAGAAGAAGTATCTGCTATGAAAGTACGTTGTTTGGCGTCTTTTACTACGAGCTTTTCAGTACGAGTCTTAAGGGCGAGCAACTTCTCCAGTTTCTTGGGTTTTAAGTCGCTACCCATCTTTATAATTTCTTCTTTTTTATACTCATTGAGGCGTTCTTCAAGCCCTTCAATTAATCCGAAGTAAGCAGTTTCAGCTGTATTGGGTACAAAGGAATATACGGTGCGTTTATAGTCATGATCAACAGCATCCAGCACTGCATTAGCCAATTGCTTACCTAATTGTTTACGCTCCAGATAAATATCTCTATCAGTACCACGAGAAAAGTAAATCCGTTCGAAAGAGCAAGCTTTTCGTTCCAACTGCTCAATATATGGCTCAACCATTACTCTACCATCTTTTTTGATGATCAAAGCATGGCCTCTATTAAGCTCTTTTACCTTATCCAGATGTATATCAAATACCGTTTGTATAGCAGGGCGTTCTGAAGCTGCTACTACTACTTCATCATCGTGATAATAAAATGCAGGACGTATGCCTGCTGGATCACGCATCATAAAGGCATCACCATGGCCAATAAGGCCTCCCATTACATAACCGCCATCAAATTTTTTGCTGGCGCGGCGTAAAAGACGTTGTATATCCAGATTTTGGTAGATGAGCTCATTAATCTCTCGGTTGGAATAACCATCCGGCTTGTACCAGGTATGTAGTCGCTGGATTTCATCATCAAGGAAATGGCCAATTTTTTCCAATACGGTTACGGTATCCGATTTTTCTTTAGGATACTGGCCAAGTTCAATCAACTCATCAAAAAGCTCATCTACGTTAGTCAGGTTAAAATTACCTGCGAGGATGAGATTACGGGCTATCCAATTATTTTGTCTTAAGAAAGGATGGCAGGTCTCTATGGTATTATCACCATGAGTACCATAGCGAAGATGCCCCAGGAGCAGCTCTCCCATATAGGGCTTATTCTCTTTTAACCAATCTGCATCTTTTAATCGATCCGAATCTACATCATTAAAATGACGATGAATTTGCTGGAAGAGATCCCCCAGGTAATTACTAGCATTACTACGCTTTCGGCTGATGTATTTTTTGCCTGGTTCCACATCCAGCTTAATGGTAGCCAAACCAGCTCCATCTTGCCCGCGATTACGCTGCTTTTGCATTAGTAGCTGCATTTTGTCTAGCCCGTAAAAAGCGGTACCGTACTTTTCTTGATAGTAGGATAGTGGTTTAAGCAAGCGGATCATCGCGATCCCACATTCGTGCTTTATCTGGTCACTCATTTGGATTAGCCCTTCGATTAATGTCCTAGAATAAAAGAAAACATTATATTATAGCATGAAGTTTTATCCTTGCTGTTCGAAATATTCTTTTGCTACATGCGATTTATAAATGCATCCCTTTCACGCTGCAAAGGTAGTCTTTTTATAGCGATCCACAATTGTGAAAATTTGTATTTAAAGAGATATTTTGTTTGGATATATGAGGTAATTATTTTTCCGGAAAAAGAATAATGCTCTACTCAATTGTAAACACTCCGCCCCCAATATTTGCAGAAATGCCAAAGAAAATCCCCCAGTCCATGTATTTATTATCCTGGAAGGAAACGGCAGCTTCTATGCGGAATAGGCGAAAAATATTATCAATAGAGTAGCCTACTTCGGTGTAATTTTTTGCCATTGGGGTAGCGAGATAATTGACAAAGACATTTTCTTTTATACCCAATAGCCAGACTTGTGGAATACGGCTGATGGCTAGCTTTCGAAATTGGTAATGAACATGCATACTGGCAAATTCGTCCATGGTACTGTATTCATAATAAGGAAGTAATCGGTAGCTGCCAATGGGATCAGCAGAGATGAGGAAGATACGGTTGCCCATGAAGTGGCGATAATCAGCAAAGCCAGTATAGTTGTTGGATAAGAATTTACCCGCTTCTGTTTTTAGATTCAAATAACCTCTTATGCCTAGTTGGAAGCGATGTTCATAAGAAAACTGAGCGTAACTATAGTCAGTAAGGCTTTCGCCAATATTGGGTATACCTTGTTTATAACTGAGCCGAATAGTAGGAGAACTATTATTGATAGGTTCTTTCACTCCATTATTGATTCGATAACGTTGCCAGGGACGAGCCTCTAAAGATAAACCTACAACAAAAGCCCTTTCTGAAGAAGGAATAGGATAATTGTATTCGCGATTGAGAAAAATATTGTTCTCATATTCTCTATCAATGCCACGTGCGATGGTCCAGTCTGTATTGTTGTTCAGGTGTTGGCGATCTGCCCATTCTACATTTGCATTGATGATCCAGTTTTCTTTGATCTTGTGAGCATGGCTTAGCTTGATATAGTCTTTTTCATACAGGCGAATATAATTACGCACCTCAAATAAATTGAGATAACTGTTGAATAAATAGCTAAGTGGATTATCAGCATTATATTGATGAATATAACGGCCACCTTCTATTTGTGTATGATGCTTTTTGAGTCCTTCGCCAAAAGTATAGCCTATATTCCCCTTTCCGGTCAATTTTTTTCTGGCAAAAGCATACCTGGGAGTCAGTGTGATAGCAAAGCGATTTTCTTTACTAATAGCATAACTCAGATCAGCATTGAGATTGAACCCTTCTACCGGATTAAAAAAGAAACGGTCCCATATAGCACTATGGGCAAAATAATGCCCTTCCTTTACTTTGTAACTCCCTCCGCCGATAATGGACAAAAAGTTGAACTTACCATCTTTGTTGACGCCTATATTCTCAAGGCTATCTACTTCTTCCGCTTCAACTCTGGCTATACTATCGGCGCGTTGATAGCCTTTTACTTCTTGTTCTGTTAAGGGGACAGGGCGAATGAGTTGCCAATAAACCGAATCTCTTTTCCGGGCTAATGAGTCAATTGTGAAATTACTGTTTTCTACGACTTCGGGCTCTTCTTGTTCTTTGCGCTCTGCTTTTTCATATTCACGCATTAACCTTCTGAGTTCTTTGCGTGTCAGCTCTTTTCCTGTTTCCAGTTTTTCTTTTACAGTTGTATCCTCTTCTGAGGCAATGGGATTAATATCGACCTCTTCTATAGTTTCATCGATTACTTCAAAAGTAGCTTCCAATTCGGGATTGAGAGTGATATCATAATTACTCATAGCCGCGAGGTAGAGATACTCGAAATTGAAACCAAAAATAGAGCCACCAATCAGAAATTGCTGGTTGACGGGCAACCATGCGGCAGACTCTATAGGTGCATAAGTCTGATCTATTTGAATTTCAAATCCTAATTGATATGTTTTTAGTGATAAGCTGTAAATACTCCACCAGTCTTCGACAATATAAATAACGCCTTCAAAAACACCTTCGCCTCGACTGCGAGGTATTACTCGTATCTTATTGATCCCATATCCTTGGTCAATAAAATAACCTTCGTGTTTAAATTTATAATATCCAAAAGCACGAGGAGATAAAGGCGAAACAGCTTCTCCATATTTGGGTTCATAAAAGCTGCCTCTTATATAGCTATTGGGAGAAGTGTTATTATCATTTCCGCGTGTATATATTGAGATGACTTCTTCCTCATAAGTATTGGGGCGTTGATATTTGAGAATACTTACAGATTCACTTGTGAAGGCAATAGTCGAATCAATGCCTTCTTTTTTTATCATATTTTCAAAAAGCTTTGGACTGTCTTTCAACCTGCCACTTCCTTTCATGTATATTTCTACCTGATAACTGTCTAGTTGCTGTCGGTGGTAGCTGGCTTTTGCAATCGCTTTTCGCATAACCGTATAGGCTGGGTCTTCGCTACTTCCTACAACATCTACCGATTGCAAATTGAGTGCTTCTGCTTTTAGCGTAATATCTATCGTTTTAAAAGTACTACCGATGCTTACTTTTTTTACTATTGATTGATAACCCAAGTATTGGAAAACTATTTGATAATCTCCAGGTTGGAGGCGTAGTTCATAATAGCCTTCAGCATTGGTGGTTGTACCACTTTCAGTCTCTTGTACAAAAATGGCGGCATAAGACAAGGCTTCCTTTTGAGAATTATATATATGTCCTTTTAAACCTCCTTGAGCATGAAGCTGGCTAGACAAAATGAAAATGACTATAAATAAGGGAATTGTAGTTATTGCTTTCACAGTTTAGCTTTTGCTTTTAAGGTGATTTCTATAATTAATTCAAGTTGCGAACATCGCAACTTAAAACCAAAGAATGATGAATGCTTAATGTAAAATGTAAAAATGAGAGCAAAGTTTGGTAGCATTCTTTTTCATTTTACATTTCTCCATTTTACCCAGACGGGGTTTTGATCTTTTGCATTAATAAATTAATACGAATATTAGAGAATAGGATACACCCAGTCTGCTTATAATCCGCATCTACTCTATTAGGATAGACAATTATTTAACTATTCAGGTTGTGTGATTGTTTCCTTTAATAATTCGGCTAAAAACCGTAATTTGTAGATTCTTAATTTAGAACTTTTTAATATGGCTGTATTTCGTTTTTTTCGTTTGCCAAAGCATCAGAAATATGATTATATTCCTCGTTATTGGGATCCCCGACAAGAGGAATTAGATGAGCGCTTACAACGCATTGAAGATATTAAGAATGGCGATGCTGAAGCTATTAAAGCCAGATTGTCAGGTGGTTTTAAACGAGGAGGTTATCAGCAAGGGAATGTACGATTTCGACGTTCACAAGCCAAGCGTTCTAATCTTATTTTGTTAGGAGTGCTGGTGATGCTGCTTTTTTTGTCCTATATGTTTATCAGCGTATATTTGCCGGAGATTGCCGCTGCTATAGGGGAATAGTTAGGTATCGTTTTTAAGGATTGTTTTAATATACCCAAATACTAAAAAGAAATTATATGGCTGATATCATTCAGCTGCTTCCCGACGCTATTGCGAATCAGATTGCTGCTGGTGAGGTAATCCAAAGGCCAGCTTCCGTGGTGAAGGAGTTGTTGGAAAATTCTATTGATGCTGGTAGTACCAATATCAAATTGGTGATAAAGGATGCCGGGCGTACTCTGATACAAGTGATCGATGATGGTTGCGGTATGTCTGAAACCGATGCACGTATGTCATTTGAAAGGCATGCAACTTCTAAAATTCGGCAGTCGGAAGATTTATTTTGTATACGTACGATGGGGTTCCGAGGAGAAGCAATGGCCTCTATTGCTGCGGTCGCTCAGGTAGAATTGCGCTCCAGGCGCCATTCAGATGAGCTAGGAACACGTTTAGTCGTAGAAGCTTCAGAAGTAAAAATTCAAGAGCCCTGTCCTTGTAGCCGTGGGACTACGCTTTCTGTAAAAAACCTCTTTTACAATGTACCGGCAAGGCGTAACTTCCTACGTTCTAATACCGTTGAGATGCGTCATATCATGGATGAGTTTCAACGCATAGCAATCGCCAATTCTGATATATTCTTTTCATTGCATCATAATAATTCAGAAATTTTTCACCTGCCGGCAGGTAATCTACGTCAACGTCTTATTGGTGTATTTGGAAATAATGCCAATAAAAAATTAGTGCCGGTTTCTGAAGAGACAGATATCCTAAAACTTTCTGGTTTTGTGGGGAAACCAGAATTTGCCAAGAAGACGAGAGGAGAACAATACTTTTTTGTCAATAATCGATTTATTAAAAGTGGATACCTCAATCATGCAGTAGTTGCGGCCTACGAAGATTTATTGCCTAAGGATACCCATCCATTATATGCTATTTTTATAGATATAGACCCAGCAAGGATTGATATCAATGTACATCCTACCAAACAAGAAATCAAATTTGAAGATGAGCGTTTGGTATATAATTACCTTAAGGTAGCTATTCGCCATTCACTTGGCCAATATAGCATTATGCCTACCCTGGATTTTGATCAATCACCTGCTTTTTATAATACGCTTACTAGCAGCAATCGTCCTATCAAAAGAGAAGAAACAATCAAGTCTTCTTCGAGGGGCAGTGCAGGAAGTTCAGCTCCTTCTGTTTCATCTGTTGTTGGTGATAGCCATCGACAAGCTAATAATCTTCAAAATTGGCAAAAACTCTATGAAGGTTTGGATAATTTTGATGCAGAGCCAACAACCGACTCTTCTGGCTCTACGGAAGAAATACCACCGGCGCTAACATTGGAGAGCAAGTGGCATGATGAAGATACGGAAAGCACAACGGCTACCTCGGAAACAACTAAAAGGAGGCGAAAAACGCCTTCTCAATTACATAATTCGTACGTGGTTAGCCAGATTAAATCTGGTATGTTGATAATCGATCAACAGGCAGCACATGAACGCATTTTGTATGATCGTTATCTGACATTTTTGCAACAGCAGCAAAATGCTACTCAAAGCCAATTATTTCCTCGCACACTTAGCCTTTCACCTTCAGATGCCAACTTATTGACGGATGTTCTGGAAACTGTGAATAGCCTGGGCTTTGATATTCAGGAGTTTGGTACTAATACTTTTGTAGTAAACGGTGTCCCAAGTGAATTGGCCGGTAAACAAGATGAACTGAAGTTAATTGAAAGTTTGCTGGAGCAGTACAAAAATAACCTCAATCTTAAGTTAGATATAAAAGAGAATATTGCCCGTTCTATGGCAAAAAGTGCTTCTATCAAGACAGGACAAAGCTTGGAAGTAGAAGAAATGCAAGCACTCATTGATCAGCTCTTTGCCTGCGAAGTTCCATATAAGAGCCCCTCTGGCCGAAAATGCTTCATTTCCGTAGAACTAGATGAGCTTGCCAAACGATTTGAAGGATAGAGTGTTCTATCAAAGAATTTTATTTTTCAGGCAGATAGGTGATTTGCCTATCTGCTTATTGCGAACTTATTGATCTGGTTCATGTACAGAATTACTGACGTTGTTAAACATTTGCTCATCATCAATATTTTGATGTACCTGGGATCTATGCTTCTGGGTAATCCTTCAAGTGAATTGATGTTTGAATTGATCAATGAGCAGGATGGTTCTTTTGCTGACTGGGGGCGTTATCGCCTGGCTATGTTTTATCCTACTTCTGAATATTTCATGCCTTTTCAGATCGTAACGCACATGTTTATGCATGGTGATCTGGGCCACCTCTTCTTTAATATGTTTGCCCTCTTTATGTTTGGGCCACCATTGGAAGAGCGCTGGGGCGCACAACGATTTTTATTTTATTATCTGCTTACCGGCTTTGGTGCATTAGGCTTGCATTTGATCGCTCAGCAGTTGGAAGTTAACTGGACAGATATATCTCCTTATGTGAAAAATGTGCCTGTGCTTGGAGCTTCGGGGGCTGTATTTGGCTTGTTGGCAGGATATGGAATGATGTTTCCAAATAGCGTGATACAATTAATAATCCCACCTATACCACTTAAGGCGAAGTATTTTGTATTAATTTATGCAGGAGTAGAACTCTTCCTGGGGTTGGGCAATTTTAATGCAGGAGTAGCGCATTTTGCCCATGTTGGTGGTGCATTGTTTGGATTCTTGTTAATTTTGTATTGGCGCCGATTTGGGAGCAGGTTTTGATTAGTACTTAATAGGTATAAGCAAAGTAGTATGTTGCAATCTATCTTGAATGATGTAAAACGAGAATTTAGCTATGGTAATATGGTGACCCGTATTATCATTGTAAACATCGTTGTGTTCATTGCCATCAATATATTTAAGCTGTTTTTGTTTATTAGTAATGGTGGACAATTACCAGCACTTTATGATCAGGTGTTACACTTCTTTTGTATGTCTTCTGAGTGGCCGTACTTCCTGACCCACCCCTGGGGGTTGATCACGAGTATGTTTCTTCATGAGGGCTTCTGGCATATTCTGTGGAATATGTTATTTCTATACTGGTTTGGTCGAATAGTTGGAGATTTTATAGGTAATCAACGCATACTGCCAATCTACCTACTAGGTGGAATTGCCGGTGCTATTCTGTTTTTTGCTTCTGCCAATTTACTTCCTAATATGCCTATAGGCCGTTTTGCTCTGGGAGCTTCCGCAGGGGTGATGGCTATTGTAGTAGCAGCAGGAGCTATTTCGCCAGATTACATTATGAGGTTGCTTTTCATAGGAGATGTGAAACTAAAATATATTGTAGCTGTACTAGTCTTTCTTGATCTGATTGTTATTCCTAATGGCGGTAATACCGGAGGGCATATTGCTCACCTTGGAGGTGCTTTCTTTGGATGGTTTTTCGTATTTCAGTTGCGTAATGGCAACGATCTCTCCCGGCCGGTAAATAATATTATTGATAGCATATCTAATTTCTTTAAAAGCCTTTTTAGTGGAGAAACTCGTCGTAAACCTAAAGTGGCTTATCGCAATCCTAATCGTAAAGAACAAGTAAAAGCAAGACGTCAGCGTTCTTCTTCTAGTAGAGGACAAGCTGCATCAGATAGTAGCAAGCAGGAAGGACATCAGGAAAAGCTAGATGCTATATTAGATAAGATTAAGCAATCAGGCTACGAAAGCCTTTCAGCAGAGGAAAAGGAATTCCTTTTTAATGCTAGTAAGAAGTAGTTCTTATAGGGCAGAATCGATAATAATATATGCGCTGGTTAATCTCTTTATTAGAATGGCTAAATGTGTTTCTGGTACTGGGGACTTTCTTTTGTTACCTGGCGCCTTATATTAGTCCTGTAACTTTTTGGCCTGCTTCATTTATAGGCTTATCCTATCCTTGGTTATTGTTGGGGCATATCATTTTTATCTTGTTATGGGGGGTAATGCGTAGCAAGTTTGTTATCCTTTCTATTTTAAGCCTGGCATTTGGTTGGAAACATATACAAAGCCTGGTGGGTTTCAATCAAACAGAAACGGTCGCAGAGGCGAAATTTATAAAGATAATGAGTTTTAATACTCATAGTTTTCGCCATAATGATAATAAGCGCAAGCGAATTGATCAGGAAAAACTTTCTGAAACATTGAACTTGGAAGGTATTGATATCGCTTTTCTACAGGAGTATCCAACAGTTGGGAAAGATCATGCCTACACCAATTTTTTCCGTAAGGAAAATAGAATGAAGTACAGCTCTCCTTTACCAAATGTGGGAATTACAGTCTTTTCTCGTTATCCTATTATTCATTCTGAAACGGAGTATTTCAGTAATGGTGCAAATGGTTATCAGTATGTTGATATCAAAATAGATAGTACAATATTACGCTGTTATAATATACATTTACAGTCTAATGCCGTGTCTGGCATAGCCAACGAGGTAGTCACAGAAGGAAATATACAGGAGAAAGAAACCTGGCTTAACATCAAAGGAATGATGAGGCAATATAAAAGAGCAGCGGTGAAGCGGGCAAGCCAGGCAGAAGAAATTGCAAAAGCTGTTCGGGAAAGCCCTTATCCTGTTATTCTTTGTGGTGATTTTAATGAAATACCTCAATCGTATGTTTATCAAACGCTATCAACAGGGCTACAAGATGCATTTATTGAGAGAGGACGAGGACTGGGCATTACGTATAATGGAAAAATACCTGCCTTGCGCATAGATTATATATTGACAAGCCAAGAACTGGAAATTATAGATTTTGAGATAGGAAAGCAGAACTTTTCTGATCATTTTCCCGTTTTTTCCAGTATTCGACTTGAATAGTTTGTTTTGAGGAAAAGATTTTGGATGATTTAAATGTTCAGTACTAAACCACCTAAATAGCTTAAACTCCTCTAAACTTTCTTTAACCCGTAATTATCCTAACTAAGTCACACAAGTAAATTATAACTTTTCCTATTTTTGCGCCGAAAAACATATCCTCATGGAAAGCAATTTGAAGGTTTATAATAGCCTTACCCGAGAAAAAGAGACATTCAGATCTATACACGACGGAAAAGTGGGCATGTATGTTTGTGGCCCTACTGTTTACAGTGATGTGCACCTGGGTAACTGTCGAACCTTCACAAGCTTTGATGTTATTTACCGTTACTTGATGTACCTTGGTTATAAGGTGCGTTATGTGCGAAATATAACAGATGTAGGCCACCTCGAAGGTGATAATGTTGATATATCTGCGGAGGATAAAATTTCTAAAAAAGCACGTCTGGAAGAACTGGAACCAATGGAGATAGTGCAGCACTATACCAATGGTTTTCAGAGCATGATGCGTATTTTTAATAATTTACCACCAAGCATTGAACCTAGAGCTACTGGGCATATCATCGAGCAGATGAATATGGTGCAAGCTATTCTGGATAATGGCTATGCTTATGAAGTCAATGGCTCTGTTTATTTTGATACAGTTAAGTTTGCTCAGGAAACGGGCTCCTATGGTCAATTATCAGGCCGTAAAATAGAAGACCTTTTAGCAGAGTCACGGGATAATCTAAAAAATCAGAGCGAAAAGAAACATCCTTCTGATTTTGCTATCTGGATTAAGGCAGATCCTAAGCATATCATGCGCTGGCCTTCTCGCTGGTCTGAAGGTTTTCCTGGTTGGCACCTGGAGTGTTCTGCTATGAGTACCAAATACCTGGGAACTCATTTCGATATTCATGGAGGAGGTAATGACCTTAAATTTCCTCATCATGAAAATGAAGTAGCTCAAAACCAGGGAGCATGTGGCTGCAGTCCGGCTAAATACTGGCTGCATACCAATATGTTGTTGATGAATGGCAAGAAAATGTCAAAAAGTGATGGCAATACCATTACTCCTCAACAATTATTTACGGGCGATAGCGAGCACATTAGCAAAGGGTTTAGCCCTATGGTGATCCGCTTCTTTATGATGCAGTCGCATTACCGTTCTACACTGGACCTGACAGATGAAGCACTGCTGGCAGCAGAAAAAGGGTATCGCCGCCTGATGGAGGCCAATAAAACCCTCCAGGAAATGGTTTATGCCGGAAATGCTAATGCAGGAGCACTGGATAAAGAAATCAATCAACTCATCCAAAAGGTACATGAGGAGATGAATGATGATTTCAATACTCCTAAGGCACTGGCTATACTATTTGAACTGGCAACTAAAATCAACAGCATAAAAGGAGGTCAGCTTTCTATGGATGACCTTACAGAAAATACACTCCATCTCCTTAAACAAACCTATTCGGATTTTATCTATACCATTTTTGGTTTGCAGGATGAAATCGAAGCAGGTTCCGAAGGTGGTGAAATGGTAGATGGTTTGATGAATCTTATCATCGATATTCGCCAAACCGCTCGTGAAAATAAGGATTGGGGAACTTCTGATAAAATTCGTGATACACTAAAAGATTTGGAAATTGTGCTGAAAGATGGTAAAGACGGAACTAGTTGGGTGAAGGGCTAATATAATGCTCTGTTATACTCAATAGTTGAAAAGATGTATCCTATAACTTCCATCCCGAAACATTGCGGGATGGAAGTTTTTAATTTTATGAATTGACAGTTTATTATTATTCTATTCCAATTAGCGATATTAATCCATCCGAGAAGGTGCCTCTCCAATTAACATAATTGTGTCCTCCTTTAAACTCTCGATAATCTACATCATAACCTTTTATTTCTAGGATATCTCGCAATTGTCGATTCATTCCCAGCATTGAAGCTCCAGCGTCATAGAGCCCAACATCCATATAGAATTTTAGAGGTAGCTTTTTACTATTCTTATAAGCATCTATAAGCTTCCCATTCTCCTTGGGATATGTCCAATGATTCTCATCTTTTGTCCCTTTAATCCAATACGAACCAGATTGAGAAAGAACATTTCCGATGACATCGGAGTGATTAAAAGCAATAAAACTGGCGGCGAAACCTCCTCTGCTTGAACCAGCAAGAATAACTTTATCAGCTTTTGGGTAGATGCTATAGTTTGAATGAGCCCAGGGAATGAGTTCTGTAGCAACAAACGCTCCAAATTTTTCACTTATCAAATCTTTACTCCTTTTACCCATAGACCATATCATAATGGTTACAGTAGGAGATATTCTTTTATCTGCTATTAAGTTGTCAATAATAGTAGGAGTAGGTACTCTTGATCTACGATTAGGCCTTGCTCCATACGATTCTCCATCAAAAACAATTAGCAGGTTATGGGGTTTGTTGGGATCGTAATTAGCTGGTGTGTGAATACTTATCTTGCGCTCTTCTTTTAGAATTTCACTATTGATGGAAGTTACATATAACTTTCCTTTATTGATATTTACTCTTTCAGAGATATAAATTTGTTTAGGAGCATTTGGCATGACTACTGTACCATCATATGCATGTTCTACTTCTCTATACTTGATTTCTTTATTTGGGCCTGCAGTAAATACTTTAAAGAAATTGAATCCATAATTAAATCGGGCATCGTTTGGTACAAGCTGGGTCACATAAAACAATTTGGTATTTCCTAATTGCTGAAATCGCAATCCTAAAAAATCAGGCCCTCCACTCAGCATTACATATTCTGTATTTTGATCAGGAACACAGAAGTAGGTTACTAGCATATTGGTATTGCTACCCTCTATTGCTTCGATAATGTGCTTCTCTCTATGTTCATTGAGAAAAGAATCAATTGAATGATTATCCGTTAAAGAAGATTCCCATAAATTGTATAATGTCTTTGTAGGAAGTTCTTTTTTGGCAATGCGCTTCGCATTATCTTCTAATGTCAATATCTGCTCAATTGTCAGGGAATATTTAGCTCGTTTAGAATTTTTATCAAGTGTGCGAACTACAAATCTATAATTTCCAGTTTCATTAGAGGTTATGTCAATTGGCTCTGGACCGTAGATCCCGTTTGGACTGTCAATTTGTGTTAAATGTTGCCCATTAGGCTTATATACATCTATTACAAGATCTACCCCTTCTTGAAGGAGCTGCCCAACAATAGCCATTCCATTTTCTAAGTAGACAGTATAGATATGATCTTCTGAGGCAGCTATCGATCGCTCGTTTTTTGCTCCGACAATTAACTCTTTTGCTTGTTCTGTTTGAGCATATACTGAAGGGGGAGAAATGAAAATAGAATAAATGAGTGTTGGGAGTACAAATTTGTAAAGCAGCTTCATTGACTAATATTTCTGATGAGATCGTGAAATGTCTGGCTAAGACATTCATCTTTTTTACGTTTACCAAACGCTTTAAAGTTTAGCAAACGTAAAAAAGCTTCTGCTTATCATCTATCTATTGAGAAATTTTTTCGAATACAATATTTTTTAAGTTTTGTCCAGACAAGCTAAAACCCTTAATAGCTCCTTTGGAATTTTTAAAGAAATCTAACTTCCCAAAATAAGATTGATCTGAGTAAAAGCTTAAGTTCTCAAGTGGGTTTAAAATAATTTCACTATTCGAACCATTTCTTGCAACAAGCTGATGACCTCTGACAATTATTTCATAGGTAATATTGTGTTCTACGTTTCTGAAAATTCCAGTAAAACCTTCTAAGTACACTTCATTTACTTTTAAAGTAGCCACCACAGTCTTTACACATGGGTAAGTGAAATCTCCTATCTGAAAATCAAAGCTATTCGGATAAAAAATAAACTTGGAATGGGGGATAAAAGGAACGCTAAAGATATTTTCGCTTAAAATAGGAAGTGGTATCTTTTCCGTTTTGCCAAAGGACTGAAAATAAAGCTGTTCTTCTTCAGCTATGATGGTGTAATAAATGCCTGGAAATATTTCATAGGTTCCTTCAAATTGCTTTAAATCGGTAGTTGTTGTATTTGGATCATATTTTTTCTCTTCTTCTATATCTTCTTTCAGGATGATTTCAAATGCATTATAGATAATATCCAGGCCTGAAAAGTCACCGGTATTGGCTAAAATGATTAAGGATAACTGATACTTGGGGGCATGTAATATATAGGAGCGATATCCATTGGTCCCTCCTCCATGGAACACTATATCAATGCCTTTATAGTTATCAAACTGTAAGCCCAGTCCATATTTAATCCGCTTTCCTGAATGGATAGTTGTAGTAGTTGCCATTCTTTCATAAAATTCAGGCTTTCCTACAATTGTATTGTAATAGTTTTTAGCCCATAAAGCCATATCTTCAATAGTAGTATAAAGGCCACTAGAACCCATTGTCGATATTTGTACAGGGTTATCTATATACGAGCCATTTAGCGATTGATAAGAATAGGCTTTATTGTGGATGACTTCGTTATAGTTTCCAACGGCTTGTGTATTCTTCATCCCAAGAACACTGAAAATTTTTTCGTTCAGTTGTTCATTAAATGGTTTATTGCCTATGCGTTCAATGATTTCAGTGAGAAGAACATATCCTGTATTGTTGTATTGATAATCATCACCAGGAGCAAAATTGGCTTGCTTTATGTTTAATAACATCTTCACAACTTCGTGATGAGTCAATTGATTAGTACCTTTTAGAGTAGCCAATTCATCAACATTAGGCAAACCATGAGTGTGATTGGTAAGTTGTTTGATACTGATTTTATGAGATAAATGTTTGAGTTCGGGCAGGTATAATTTTATATCGTCATCAAATGACAACTTCCCTTGATCCTCTAATATAAGCGCCAAAAAGGTGGTAAATTGTTTAGAAATAGAAGCGATGTTGAAAAGAGTAGAATTCGTTATTGGAATCTGGTATTCTACATTTGCTAATCCTATAGAATTTGTATATGCAGTTTCTCCGTTTTTAATGATAGTGATTGCACCACCTGTGTTGGCAGGTACGTAGTACGACTTTAAAAGGGAGTCTATTGCTTCAAGCCTTTTTTCTTCTATGATACCATTTTGAGCAGTGATGGTTTGCGATAGGAAGAGTAACATTAAAATTTTTGTAAGCCTTAATATAAACTTCATAGTACTTCAGATTTTTTGTCTGCCACAAATCTGGAGTATAATAATCGTTATAGTGTTCGATTAAAGAAGGACGAACGCTTTTTAAAGTGAAAAAAGAGTTCGTTTTAAAGTCGAACTATACTAAGTGCTTGATTTTCTGTACGCTGTTGGGGTTTGGTGAGTGCTTTTCTTAAACTCGGTATAAAAGGAAGATTTTGAATTAAAACCCACCTGGTACATTATTTCCTGGACAGTTAGCTCGGGCTGATCTTTTAAAAGTGCTTTGGCTTCTCTTATTCTATAGTCATTGATATAATCAAAAAAATGCCTGCCTGCTATTCTATTAATTAAAAATGAAAGGTGTTTTTCGGGGATATTGGTTTTTTCAGACAAACTTTGAAGCGTCAGCATACTTTCCAGGTAGGGCTTGTTGCTCGCCATGTACTTTGATAACAGATTTAATTCTTCAGTATATTTCTCTTTATCTTCAATTACAGATTTTTCTATAGATTTTAGATTCTTATCAATACCTAAGAAAATCTCTGGGCTATACATCGTCTTTAATACAAACCAGCAAATGACAGAAAGAGCGAATAGAGTAATGCCAAAATTGATGTATAATAAAGCTTCATCTCTTTGAGTATTTTCATATAAGGTTCTAAATAGGACAAAAGAGTTGCCAATTAAAAATAACACAGTGGTTCGCGTCAGCCACTGATAACTCTGATTATTGAATGAATAATTCTCAAGATTCAGCGTTTTGTATCGCCTTAGGGTATAAAAAATACTAATGATATAGCCATAATATTGCAACTGAGCGATGACTTCATATAAGCTATAGCTTTGCCTTGATATCCCTACTACAAAGAATAGGATCAGAAAAGCAAAAAATAATACTGAGTGAAATAGGTGCTGAAGTTTTAGCTTAAAATTATGGTAGCATACAGCTTTTACATAAAGATAGAACAGAGGCATTTGTATAAGAACAGATGCAATTTTTACATGCTTTAAGTAGGGATATTTATTAAAGAAATCACTTAAGAAAAGTCCTGTGAAATCAAGCGAAGTGACTAAAAGAAAAGACGCAAATAATCTATTGGGTAATTTGTTCTTTGATTTTGTTGTATATAGAAAGATACTTAGGAGGATTAGTAAAAAAACCATGATCTTTCCAATGTCACTAATTATGCCTGTCATTTAGTTAAGTTATTTCTGGTACGGTTCTGTTTTTGTCACTTCATGAAGTAGGGCAATATGTATTGGTACATCATATCGAAAGCTTGCTTATTCAAAATGGGTTTACCATAATTGCTCCCGGTAAAAACGATTACCAAATCATCTAATTCTGGTACAAGAACTATATAATTGCCTCCATTTCCAAAAGTGAACTTCAGGCTTATTTCTCTATTTTCTATTTTAGCTTTTTCTGTATACCAATAATAACCATAAGTAGCGGCATTTTGCTCATCCCATATATTGCCTGCGGTCTTGAAAAATGAATAATCGAATGGAAGTTTTACTTTTTCATCTAGTATTTCATGGATCATTTCCTCTGAGATAATTTGCTTACCATTATAGCTTCCTTTATTGATTACCATATTGCCTAGTGTCAGCATGTTTCTTGGGGAAATTCTTAGATTACCTGCTGTAAATACTCTCCCGGTAGTTCTATTTCTTGCCCAGCGATAATTATCTGTAATGTTCAATGGAGTAAATAAATAATCAGTTGCAAATTTGGAAATAGTAGTATTAGAAGATTCACTAATTACTGCTCCCATAATCATTGGTGCAGTGCCCGTATAAAGCCATTGCTCTCCTGGGCTATATGCCATTTTTTGGTCAAGGCCGTACTTTACCCAATCATCTTGATCAAACATTTTTTCCTCACAATCGGGCAATCCCATATCTCCAAAAAATTGTTCACAACCAATTCCCGTTTGCATGCATAATAAATCGTCTATGGTTATTAGCAGCTTCCTGTCATCCCAGTTTTTGATGTTTTCTTTATTGTATTGAGGCAGGTAGGTGAAAATAGATTCCTCCGCTTTAATGAATCCTTTATCAATAGCTATTCCGGCTAATAAGGCAGTGATAGATTTAGTGGTAGATCTAACATCTTGCAAGCTATCTTTTCCATATCCATTAAAATATCTTTCAAAAAGCAGGCTGTCAGCTTGAGAGATGAGTATGGCATTGGTCGCAGGGTAGTCTCCTTGTTCTATTTTTTTGAATAAGTTGCTAATAAGGTCATTATCGGGTGTATTCTTTTGCTGTTTTTCTGGGCTTTGATTACAAGAGTTGAATAGTATCAAAAACAAAAGAAGATAAAGTGATTTGTCCATGGAGGTTTTGCTTTGTTGTTGTGTATGTACTAAGGAAAGGAATCTAAAATTTAAAGTAAAATAAAAGGCTTCACTTGTTATTGGTTTTAACTTAAGTTTCTGAATTGCTTGGGACTCATACCTGTCTTATTTTTAAATAACTTACTAAAGTTTTGAGGGTATTCAAAACCCAACTCCCAAGCCAATGATTTTATGGAAATATTAGAGTTGAGTAGTTGAGTTTTAGCAGTGTCAATTAGCTTGATATATATATGTTCTTTAATCGTTTTTCCAGTTTCTACTTTCAATAAATCGCTGAGATATCGCCCCGACATATTCAGGGCTTCACCACATTGCTCAGTGTTAGGTATGCCTTGTTCGGAAAGCTTATCAGAATCAAAATAAGTGTTCAGATATTGTTCAAATCGAATAATGTAATCTTTGTTTTGGTTCGTTCGGGTAAAAAATTGCCGATCGTAAAAACGCTGGCTGTATTTCAATATGGATTCAATATTATGGAGAATCAAACCTTGGCTATGACGATCTAGGTTGTAAGTGATCTCGGATTCTATATTATGTACTATTTCCGTTAATTGAGTCTTTTCTTTTTCGGAAATATGCAGTGCTTCGTTAGCATCATAAGAAAAGAACCCATACTGATGAATATTGTGATATAGACTTGATTTTCGAAAAAAATCAGGATGAATAAATAAGGTCCATCCTTTTATATCAATGACGGGTTTACCTGAAATACTAAAGACTTGCCCTGGGTATGAATATAACATAGTTCCTTCTTCAAAATCATAAATGTTTCGGCCATAATTTATTTGTCCTTTGATATCAGATTTGAGAGAGATGATATAAAAATCAAAACACACTTTTACATTTGTTACATTTAAGTTCATATTAGGCGCATGCCGACAAACAGATACTAGAGGATGCAGTGGTTTTTTGATCCCCAATAAACGGTGTGCTTCACTGATGCTTTTTATATGAATGATTTCAGACATTTATTAATTGCTTTTTATCTTTTTTCCCTCTTTTACTAGCCAAGACATAAACATTTTGTCCCACCAGCGATAGGGCAGCCATAGACGAAGGTAGATCATTGTTTTTGCCACAAAGCCAGGACGATAGCGAGCTCTTGGCTTTCTGATAGTAGCTGCTTTAAACACCACTTTGGCAACTTGATCAGGTGTCCATGTACCAGGAGCACCTTCTTTTACAGCAGCACTGGTAATTTTATCAATGCCCAGCATCAATTCTTGATATGGACCTTCTTCTGTTCCTAAAACAGCGCCGTTTGCAGCAAATTTCGAAGCGATAGCACCTGGTTGAATCATAACTACTTCTATGCCAAATATACTCAGTTCGGCACGCATGGCATCGCTCATTGATGTCAGGGCATATTTTGTAGCTTGATAAACCCCTCCTCCAGGCGTAGTAAATTCACCTCCGCTAGAGCCGATATTAATGATGCGCCCTTTTCCTTTTTTGCGCATGGCTGGCAATACGGCTTGTGTCATAGCAAGGAGCCCAAAAACATTGGTCTCGTATTGTCTTCTGACTTCAGCTATAGGTACGGTCTCCATCGGTGTCATGATGCCTATAGCTGCATTATTGATCAAAATGCCTATGGCCCCGTGTTGTTGTTCAATCTTTTTGACTACTTCTTGAATGACCGCATGTTTAGTAATATCTAATTGTAGGGTATAACAACCAATTTTTGTTAAATCAGTAATAGATTCTAGTCTTCGAGCAGTAGCATAAGTGGGATAACCAGTTTTGGCAAACTGAACAGCCAATGCACGGCCAAGCCCTGAAGAGCAACCTGTAATAAGTACTGCTGGTAAATTTCTATTTGTTGGCATAACAATAACTTTTGTGATGCCACGAAATTCCCTCTATCTTATGGATTAAAAGTATTCATACTGCAGAAGTTTGAATGCATTTTACAGTATGAATAAGTTTAACCAGTTCTATGTTAGTCTGTAGATAATCCCTTCTAATAAAAGCTAGAAAAAATTACTCTTTAAATGGGGAGTTCTTTTGCTGCTCAATGACTAGTTTTCGAGCGAAAAAGATACTTACTGCTAGTACAACTAATGCCAAAATCATCAGGCTCTCATATGCCTCCTGAAGAATAAAAAAATCATAAAGGCCATGTACTGCCCAGGGAATTAAGATTCCTAGCACTAATAACCGAATTTTTTTATTTCGTGCTTCAGCAAATTTTGATAAACCAACAAAGTATCCCATCATAATGGCAAAAGAGGCATGTGCAGGTACTGCTGTAAAGGCGCGAAGCAAGGTCGTTTCGATTCCAAACCGAGAGGCATATAGCATGTTTTCCAATGTAGCAAACCCCATGCTAATCATTACAGCATAAACGATGCCGTCCATTGGTTCATTAAAAAAAGGCCTGAAATAAGGATAACCAATAAGTACCATATATTTTATGAGTTCTTCTGTAAGAGCAACTACTATGTATGAAGTTATGAGAGCAGCTATCAGATGCTCCGTATTATCCCAACCCATTTTACTGCCCCACTCCTCAATTTTCATGACCGGTATAGTAATCAACATGCCCAAAATAAAAGTGATAATAAGCTGAATGCGGGATTCTTGTTCATACTTATCCATATGGTACACATACCAGCAAATGAGAATGCCAGGTATAATAGCCAACAGAATAGTTAGCGCTTCTTTTATCATTTGGTTATTATTGTTTTTTCAATACTAAACCTCTACTACTCACACCAAAGAACTACCTTATATTTCATCTTTGAGGTATACCATCTGTTGAAAGCCCACTAAACATCACTTACATAGATGCTTTTTTCTTACAGTAGGAAGCAAACTGCCTTATAAGTAACTGCGTTTTCTTGCGTTCTTCAAACATCCCCATATGGGCAGCTTTGTCCAGGTATTGAATATCTGCTATAGTTGGGAGGTGTACTTGCGCTTCACTCTTTTCAGCAGGAATGGCTGTATCTTCTTTACCTATAATAAATTGTACGGGAACTTCTATGTTTTTTAGTACTTCAGATTGATCTCCCCTGTTAGCCATAGCAGATTGAGCAGCAATAATGCCTTCACTTTGATAACGAGTAGCTCTAAAAAGTAGTTTTTCCAGCAAGAATGCATTGCTGTTAGAAAATTTGGCATTGAAAAGAGAAGGAATCATCTGTTTGACAAATAATACATGCCCCTGTCGTTTCATAAATTCTATGCTCTTATGGCGGATATCTTTTTTCTCTGCATCATCTGCATAAGGGTGAGAATGGAATAAGCTTAAACCATCCAGCTGAATAGGAAATTGATTAGCAAAAGATAAGCCTACATATCCTCCCATGGAATGTCCTACTAATACAAAGTGAGCTATTTTTAATTCATCTATCACAGCTTTAACAACTTCCGCCATTTTATCAATAGTAATATCTGGCCAAACATCCGATTTGCCAAATCCAGGAAGATCCAAGCGGACAACTTTAAATTTTTCCTCTATTAAATCTAATTGAAAATCATCCCATACAGCACTATCGAAACAAAATCCGTGAAGTAATAGTATAGGGTAACCTTTGCCAGCGGTTTGATAGGCAATTCGTTTACCCTCATAGATCAGGTGCTTATTTACCATGATGTTTGATTAATTGCTCAAAAGTCAGATCATATTCGGCGGCTAAAATACTCCAATCATATTGAGCCACAAAATGTTGATAGCTTTCAACTTGGTTAAGTATTGAAAAAGAGCTTATATAACTTTCGAGCATTTTGTATGCTTCCTCATCAGAATGGTACAAATGTGTAGCTCTTTTAGCTTCCGGGATGTGCATAGGGTAAGCCAGGCGATAGGGTAATAAAGGATAGCAATTGCAGTAAATCGCTTCGACTACGCTGCCACCAAAAAAATCTTGCTTAGAGGTGGTTAATAAAATATCTGCTATCCACAATAAACGAGCGTACTCACTTTTGGAAGGAGCATATCCCCAGTGCAAAATTTCGTCTTTTAGTAAAGTATGAGCATCATCAAAAATAGAGGGATATTGTTGATAGGAGGCTCCAAGTACAATAACCTTAAATCGATGCTTAGCCGCTTTCAGTCGAAAAAGTAATTGAAAAAAACTCTCTGGGTTTTTGTCGTATTCCCAGCGGTGGTTCCATAAAATGATTGGTATCTCATTTTTCTTTTTTGGAGGTGAGCTATTTAAAGATTGAAGATCCATTCCTAGTGGTAATACGTCACTCTTATCAGCAATTTCAGCAACTGTATCCAATTCTCGGGCATCGGGGAATTGCTTGAGAAAAGAGGGCAAGGCTTCCAGAAAAGCCATTTTGTGGAAACTGGAATTAAAATAAATCATGTCAGAAGCTAATGCACTGGTATAGTTGATAAAACCGTACTGATTGTTGCGCTTGAGCTTCAAATCCTGATCTGTAGGCGACCAGGGATAGGTGATTTGGTTTTCATGAAAGTAAGTGGCCAGGGGAATTTTTCGCCACGTAGTATTGATTAAACCTCTGAATGTCGCAACATCTAGCATGTCAGAAGCTAGTATTAAATCAGGCAACTCCTTTACTTCATCGAGTTTTCTGGCAAGGCTCACTGCTCCTCCGTACATACGCCATTTCCAATGTCGGCCTTTTAAGCCTATAATACTAACATCATGCTGGCTATGTTGTTGGTAGCCTTCTGCCCATTGCTGGTGGCTACCGCCTAAAAAAGGTTCTAAAAGTAAAATTTTCATGTTAATGGCATACTAAATTGTCGATTTGATTATTTTTCAAATGTTGTATTTTATATCTTTACTTGGAACAATTTTAACAATAATGTCAGGTTTTTCGGAACTGAAGAGAGATTTATCCAGCATTGAAGCACTGGAGCGGGAACTAAACCTGAAGCAACTTCAGATTAATCGCCTGCTAAATATTACACAGGCTATTAATAATAATGTTTCTGCTGAAGGGTTGTACAATATGTACAATTCTTTTCTTAGCTGGGAGATAGGTGTAAAAAAAATGGCGCTGTATGTGCTGGAAAGTGATGGTTGGACCTGCGCTTCCTCTATTGGGGTGAGCGAGGATCAATTAGCTATTGATATTACAGATAAGTTTGAAAAATATACAAGGCTAAATAATGTAGAGGATAATAGTAATCCACTTATTAGACAATTTGATGTGGTTATTCCTGTACGACATAAAGATCAGGCCATTGCATATGTTTTTATCGGAGGTTTTAGTGAAGAGGACGATATGTACAATAAAGTACAATTCATCACCACTATTACAAATATCATCTCGGTAGCTATTGAAAACAAACGACTCTTTAAACGCCAACTAGAACAGGAAAGGCTTAAACGAGAAATGGAATTAGCATTTGAAATGCAGCAAATGCTGATACCAGAACAATTACCTCGTAAGAGTTGCTATGAACTGGCTAGTATTTATAAACCTCGTTATGGAGTAGGTGGAGACTATTTTGATTTCATAGAGTTTGATGATGGGAAAATTGTTTTTTGTGTAGGAGATATTTCAGGGAAAGGAGTAGCCGCAGCATTGTTAATGGCCAATTTTCAAGCCAACTTCCACACACTAATTAACAAACAAGAGGCCATAGATACCTTTATCCACGATCTTAATCAATCGGTCAACCTCATTACAAGAGGGGAGCGTTTCATTACTTTTTTCATTGCTCAATACGATACTGTTAATCAATCGTTGCGTTATGTAAATGCAGGTCATAATCCTCCTGTGTTAGTAAATGATGGAGTTCTGCATCTACTGAATAAAGGTTGTACTATACTTGGTTCTTTTCCAGAGCTTCCGGAGGTAGAAGTAGGAGAATTGACTTTGGATGGAGAAGCGATGATACTTTCTTTTACAGATGGCCTTACTGATTTACAAAACGAAAAAGGAGACTTTTTGAGCGAAGAATTATTGTATGACTTTGTTAGGCAACATTATAAATCTTCAGCCTCCGAGTTTAATGAGAAACTAATGGAAAGCCTTGAACGTTTTAAAGGCAATGAAGTTTATCCTGATGATTTTACAGTATTAACATGTAAAATCTTTACTCCTGGGCATTATCAACCAATATAGTACTGGCTAAGTATCCCTGATTAAAAAAGGTTTTGGTTTGTACTGCGATATTTTGCCTAGTTGAGGAATAAGTGGAACCCTTATTAGGACTTATATGCTTCAATTAAAACTGTAGAATTATTTTTTATTTATAATACACCTTATTTTAAACGCGAGCATGAAGGAAAAGAATGTAGCGGGAATTTTAGCTTTATTTTTAGGAGGTTTTGGCGTGCACCGCTTTTACCTCGGGCAGACAGGTTTAGGGGTTTTTTACCTTATATTCTGTTGGTTCCCTATCATGTGGGTGGTAGGCTTAATAGATGCTATTGCTTTCTTTTCTATGGATCAGGATAAGTTTGACAAAAAATATAATGAAGCCATAGAATTGAAGCGCTATCGCAGAGATACTGATTTTGACAGACGCGACTATCGCCGTCAGGAAAGATATGAAAGAACAGAGCAAAGAAGAGAAAGCCGAAACTATGAAAGCCGTCAGCGATATGAACGGCCTAAACCACGCCCACGACCTCAAGCGAAATCTGCCAAGCGGCAGGAACATATACGCAAAGTCAATGCTTTCAAATTGAGTGGGATCAAGAAGTATAAAGATTTTGATTATGACGCGGCCATAGAAGATTTTTTAGAAGTGGTTAAACTGGCACCTAAAGATATTGCTACGCATTTTAATTTGGCATGCGCTTATTCGTTAAATGAAGAAACAGAGCAATCTTTTTATCATTTGGATCAGGCTGTTGCCAACGGATTTAACGATTTTAAGCGAATCAAGGAACATGATGCGCTTGCTTACGTACGTATACAAGAGCAGTTTGATGAGTTTGAACAAAATGGTTTCCGACTTGTAGCAGCTAATAAAATTGCTGATAAGGCTAATGAAACCCCACTGAGTACAACAGTCTCCTCGGTAGAAAGTGAGGACATTGAGGACCTCCTGAGCCAGGAACCTAATCTACTGGAACAACTTAAACAGTTGGGAGAACTTAGAGATAAAGGCTTACTGACAGAGGCTGAGTTTGCAAGTCAAAAGAGAAAACTATTAGAATAAAAAGTAGTAGTAATGTTGGATTGCCGATATATTATTATAAGATTTTAACATTATGGCAACCAACAGATACTGTTGTACTTACGTTAAGAAAGAGAAAGAACTGAACTTCTGGAAAGATGACAGCTGAACAACTGATTTCTGATGCGATTATTCCTTTGCGAACTTCCGATACAGGTGAAGATGCATTGAGTTTGATGAATGAATTTTACATTCGCCACCTACCGATTGTTAATAATGAACAATTGCTAGGCCTGATTTCAGAAGATGATATTTTAGACCATGATGTTGAGGAAGCAGTTGGTTCTTATTCGCTCTCAATGGTACGCCCTTATCTAAAATATAATGATCATATCTACGAAATACTCCGATTAATTGCCCAACACCATCTTACGGTTATTCCTGTAGTGGATGATGGAGAGAATTATATCGGTATGGTGACACTGGAATCAATCGTTCATTTTTTTGCCAGAACCGCCTCATTTTCGGAGCCTGGTAGTATCATCGTATTAGAAGTAAGCAAGCGAGATTATATGCTCTCTGAAATTGCGCGTATTGTTGAATCTGAAAATGCGGCAGTGCTTAGTTCATTTATTACTACCAACCTAGACTCTACACAAATAGACGTTACTATTAAAGTAAATAGCCAACATGTTCAGTCTATTATCGCTACCTTTGGGCGATATGACTATGTTATTAAGGCTACTTTCAACGAGACAGAATACATCGATTCTCTAAAAGAACGTTATGATGCTTTAATGTCTTATCTGAATGTATAATCTAGCCTCTTAGATGCCCCTTCTTTAACAACTAACTACTCTTGCGACGAAAAGGGAGTAAATTATCGTGGATAATAGTTTGAATGGAAGAAATGTACCTAAAGGAAAGAAGGCTTTCATTCAATTCATTTGTTTAAAATCACGAAATTTGCCAAATCATCTAATATTATTAGTACTAATCAGAAAATAAATTGATCACTTGTATTTTTGTTTATGTACTGCCTCAGCCGTGAGAGGCAGATAAAACTATCAGTTTGTTTTTCAATCGTAGCTATGAGAAGGCTCGTTGTTTTAATGTTGATGTTATTCACAATAACTCTTCTATGTGGACAAGCAGAAGAGCCTACTGTGTATATTGAAGGTATTGAGGTGGAAGGAAATAGAAAAACACAAGTGGATATCATCCTTCGAGAATTACTCATAGAACATGGCGATACTATTATCCTTGCCGAACTTTCTGACCTGTTAAAACGCAGTGAAGAACTAAT
The DNA here is from genome assembly GCA_022360175.1 of Chitinophagales bacterium. Classification (GTDB taxonomy): domain Bacteria; phylum Bacteroidota; class Bacteroidia; order Chitinophagales; family Saprospiraceae; genus JAKSDI01. The sequence goes on along the minus strand of JAKSDI010000058.1, from coordinate 51,632 downwards.
TATGAATACGGGGCTCTTTAATCGAGCTCAGATTAGTTTCAAGAAATGGGAAGGCACTACCAATCGAGTATCTTTACTCGTCATGGTAGAAGAAGGATGGTACCTATATCCAGTGCCCGTATTTGAACTAGCTGATCGAAACTTTAATGTATGGTGGGTGGAGCAGGGGCGTTCTCTGAAACGTACGATTATAGGCATTGATTTTTCACACATCAATATCAGTGGAAGAAAAGATAAACTCAGGCTTTCTGCTAAATATGGCTATACCCAAAAATATCAAGCTTCATACGATATACCTTTTATTAATAAAGCTCAGACATTAGGGCTTTCTATGGATGTAGCTTGGTTTCGCAACCGTGAGATCAACTATTCAACCGATGAGAATAAACAGCTATTCTATAATGAAGATCGTTTCATATGGCAACGTTTCAGGGCTAATTTAGGAGCTACCTTGCGCCCAAAAATCAAATCTAATCATAAATGGACTATAGGCTATCGCCAAAATAAGATAGATGAAATAGTCGCTCATGAATTGAATCCTGCTTACTTTTTGGATGGGCGTTCCCATCAGCAATATTTCCGCCTGACGTATAGTTTTCTGTATGAAAATAGAGATGCAAGGGATTATCCCTGGAGAGGGTATATGTTTTTTATTCATTTGGCAAAAGATGGTTTGGGCTTTTATTCTGATGTCAATGCATTAGAATTAACTGCTGAGTATCGAAAATATATTCCTATTGGAAATCGATGGAGCTTTGGATTAGAAACAAAGAATAGAATCGCTCTTATTCGTAGCAGGCAACCTTATAATATCAATAGGGCAATGGGCTACGGAAATGATTATCTGCGAGGCTTTGAATATTATGTTATAGACGGGTTGGATATGAGTTTTCTCAAAACAAGTATGCGCCTGAAAATATGGGAGTATGATTTTGATTTCAGTCGTATGGTACCTATTGATGCCTTCAAATGCATGCCGTTACGTATAAATATGAGTTTCAATAATGATATAGGTTATGTTAATAGCCCTTATTACTATTACGAAAATCCATTAAATAATATGCTCTTATGGGGTGGGGGCCTTGGATTGGATTTTGTGTTTTTTTATAATAAAATTGTACGAATCGAATATAGCCTTAATGATTTACTTGAAAATGGCTTATTTTTACATTTCAACATGAATATATAACATGCAGGTCGTCGTTTTTAGTAAAGTCTTTAAAGAAAAAGACCAACCTCATATCCAAAGTCTCTTTGATGCCCTGCACGATGAAGAGATAGACGCTCATGTATACGCTCCATATTTCAATCAGATCGAAGATGTCATCCAGTTTAAACAGGATATCCAGGTTTTTGAAGGCTATGATGATTTCAGAGGCCGTCATTTTGATTTTTTTATCACCTTAGGGGGAGATGGTACTATATTAGCAGCAACGACTCATATCAGGGAGCATTGTGTACCCATTTTGGGAATTAATCTGGGAAGGCTCGGCTTTTTGGCGAGTATAGAAAAGAAAAGGATACAAGAAGCGATCAGCTTGATCAAGCGAGGAATGTATATCATTGATGAACGCCGGATGCTTTATCTGGAATCTAATCTTCCAATGTTTGGAGATGTGCGCTTTGCACTCAATGACTGCACATTACTCAAGAGGGATACGTCATCAATGATTACCATCCATACTTTTATTAATGGAGCATATCTAAATTCTTATTGGGCAGATGGTTTGATTATTGCTACTCCTACGGGGTCTACCGGTTACTCTCTAAGTTGTGGGGGCCCAATTATATTTCCCAACTCTGGCAATTTTGTACTAACACCAGTAGCACCACATAATTTAAATGTGCGGCCAGTGGTGATTTCTGATGATGCTGTTATTTCTTTTGAGGTAGAAGGACGAGCAGAAAACTTCCTCTGTACACTAGATTCTCGCTTTGAATCGGTAACGGCTGCTCATCAGCTGGCAGTGCGGAAAAATGATTTTAGCATTAAATTAGTGCGTTTACAGGATACGGGTTTTATGGAAACTATACGGACCAAACTTACCTGGGGAAGTGATTCAAGAAATCATTAGAAGGATAGATTAAATAGCATATGAAAGGGCAAGTTACAATTAACGAACAGGCATATTCAATAGATTTTTCACAGCCAATTGATATTTCCATTCCTTTATGGGAAGGAGAAAAAGGAGTCAATTGTTTTTATGCTCCTTATTTTGAAACAAGCCCAGTAGTAGCAGGTGACTTCATAGGAGCTACCGCTCAAGGTGGGGTTGTCAACTTTATGAATGTTCGCATTAATCCTCATGGTAATGGTACACATACAGAATGTGTTGGGCATATAGCAATAGAACCTTATGCCATTAATCAGTGTTTGGAAGAATTTCATTTTCCGGCAATCTTAACCAGTGTCTATCCCACAAAATTAGACAATGGCGATCGGGTTATTTTGCGGGATCAATTAGAACAGGCTTTAGAAGGTATAGAATTACAGGAAGCATTAGTGATTCGAACGATGCCTAATGATGATTTCAAAAAGCAAACTAAATACTCTGGCAGCAATCCTCCTTATATTCATCATGAAGCGATGCAGTGGATAGTAAAAAAGGGGATAAAACATTTATTGGTTGATTTACCATCGGTAGATAGAGAAGAAGATGGTGGGGAGCTTCTAGGGCATAAAGCTTTTTGGCAATACCCAGAACAGACAAGAAAAAATTCTACCATTTCTGAGTTAATTTATGTAAACAATTCTGTACCTGACGGTTTATATTTATTAAATATTCAAATTGCCAGTTTTGAAATAGATGTTAGCCCAAGCAAGCCTGTCTTGTATGCACTACAGCCATTAGATGTATAAGAGTTTTTTCTTTGTAGTTGTATAGCTAGGGCTTAAATATATAGATGCCGTCATACCAATCAACATATTATTCTAAAATATTTCGCGACTTCAAGGAAATTGAAGAGATGAATTACCGCGGTATCATTCATTTTTATGAAAAGAATGAAGAAGCAATATTAAAACTGGATGAGGAAGAATATTTTGTCTTGCTTTACGCTTATACCAATGCTTTGTTTGAAGTTGGATTTCATCAAAAACATTTGTTGATGGTAGATCCAGCTCTTGAATTGGTTATAGTTAGCAATATTAAGCGATACAAAGGAGATGACGTATTTCAGAAGCTGCTTTTTCGGAAAGCTGCTTCTTATTACAACCTGAGGGAGTATGATGATGCCCAATACATACTGGAGGAGTTGTTGCGGATAGATTCTTATAATGAAGAGGTAATTTTATTTTTGAAGAAATGTTTGAGAAAAAAAGAACCTGTTATTCTGGATCATGCTAAAGCTGTAAGTATATTTTTGTTGCTGCTTACTGCTTTTATTATTGGACTGGAAGTATTATTTGTGCGCCCATTTTATAAAATTCATGTACCTGTAGTTGAAGCATCTCGCATCACTACTTTCCTCATCGCATGTTCTATTCTAATATTAGGCACTGCCTGGCATTACACAAGAGTAGAAAAGAGAGTAAATGAATTTATTTTGCATATAAGAAGAAATAAAAACGATCATAAACATAAAAGTATATTATAATCACATGAAGCCAACTTTAGTTATTTTGGCTGCTGGTATGGGCAGTCGATATGGAGGCCTAAAGCAATTAGATGGAGTAGGGCCTAATCAGGAAGTTATTATCGAATATTCCATTTACGATGCCATTCGGGCAGGTTTTGGAAAAGTTGTTTTTGTTATCCGTAAAGATATTGAAGATGCTTTTCGCAAAACTTTCGGGAATAAATTCGAAGATAAAATAGAAGTAGCTTATGCTTTTCAGGCTATTGATTCTCCTATTGAAGGATTGACAAATATTCCTGAAAGAGAAAAACCCTGGGGAACAGGGCATGCCGTGCTAGTAGCAAAAGAAGTAGTAGATACTCCTTTTGCAGTAATTAATGCAGATGATTACTACGGTATCAGTAGTTTTCAGTCTATGGCAGCGTTTCTAACCAATGAGTGTGCTCCAGATCATTACTCTATGATTGGTTATGAATTAAATAAAACATTGTCGGATGCAGGCCATGTTAACCGTGGAGTCTGTTATGTAGATGAAAAAGGTTACTTGACAGATGTAGTAGAACGGCATAAGGTACAGCGATCAGAAAAAGGGATCACATATGAAGAAGAAGGAGGTCGTCATGAACTCTCTTCAGAAGCACTCGTCTCTATGAATTTTTGGGGTTTCCACCCAAATATATTTGAAATAACGAGGAAGCAATTCCTGGAGTTTGTGGAAAATCATCAAGATCAGCCCCGTGCAGAATTTTATATCCCACTCGTTATTAATAATCTGATCAATTCAGGGCAAATAAAACTAAGTGTAATACCAAATCAGGAAAAATGGTACGGTGTTACGTATAAAGAAGATAAGGAAATGGTGGTAAATGCTTTTGATAATTTAGTAGAGCAAGGAATGTATCCAGAGGTTTTGTGGAGCATTTGATGTGAAAGAGAATATTTCTTTTTAAATAAAAAACCAAATAGTTTCAAATTATTTGGTTTTTTATTTGTTTTACTTTGATGAAACGTAGCTCTCACAATTATGACAATATTTTCAAGGAAAATTTAGAGAAATTAGTCCTTCCTCTCCTACAACGACAAATGGGAATCACTATTTACAAAAGTGAACCACTTGGTACAGAATTTAATGCTACCACTAAGCGAGGAGTTGATTACCTTAAAAAAATCACTACTCAAGGTGGAGAAGCATTTATTTTGCATTTGGAATACCAAAGTACCTATGATTCTGAAATGCTGTATCGGGTTGGAGAGTATCATGGTATGATACAACGTAGGCATCCAGGGATAGAAATTCGGCATTTTGTCATCTATTTTGGTAAACAAAAGATCAAAATGGAGCGGATTTTGCCAGAACCTTTAGTGTATAGAGGTTTTCAACTGATTGATCTCCAGGCTATGGATAGTAGTGATTTTATCCGTTCAGATATTCCTGAAGAAATATTACTGGCAGTGCTCGCCGACTTTAAAGGAGAACCGCCAGAGGCTATTATTCGTTTAATAATCAAGCGGCTACGCGAAGTGAGTACTAATGATAATGAGTTGCAAAAATGCTTTAATCAACTTAACTTGTTATCACAAGCACGAAACCTCGATGTGTTAACAGCAAAAACCATTCAAGAAATGCCATTTACAATAGATATAACTCAAAATTACTGGTACAAGCAGGTTAAGAAGGAGGCTGAAGAAGTGGGGATGAGGGAAGGAATGGAAAAGGGGATAAAAGAAGGAATTAAGGAAGGGGCGAAAGAGGGAAGAGCAAAGGGCAGATATGAACTTAAGTTGTCTAAAATAGTATCGACTCAAAAAATGCTTGCAAAGGGATTTGATGTGGAGACTATTTGTGATTTACTGTCTGTATCTGAAAGTTTTGTAGAAGATGTAATAGCGGAAAAGGCTCCGGAAGAAATAAAATTGGTCATCAATAATGATGAAACGATAGATAACGATCAATAATGAAAAAGCCCGCTTTAAAAAATAAAGCAGGCTTTTTCATAAATAAGCAGATTTTATAAATCAAACTTAATACCCTGTGCTAAAGGTACTTCAGCACTATAGTTGATCGTGTTAGTTTGACGGCGCATATAAGCTTTCCAGGAATCAGAACCACTTTCGCGGCCACCACCTGTTTCTTTTTCACCACCAAATGCTCCACCAATTTCCGCTCCACTCGTACCGATATTAACATTAGCAATACCACAGTCAGAACCTGCTACAGACAAGAAACGCTCTGCTTCTCGCATGTTGTTTGTCATGATAGCAGAAGAAAGCCCTTGAGGAACCTCATTCTGATAAGTAATTGCCTCCTCCAGATCGTTGTACTTAATCAAATACAAAATAGGAGCAAATGTCTCTGCATGAACGATATCATAATCATGCTCAACTTCTGCAATACAAGGCTTAACATAACAACCACTCTCATATCCTTCTCCTTCTAGTACTCCTCCTTCTACAAGAAAGTTAGCCCCTTCTTTTTTAGCTGCTTCTATAGCATTTAAGTAACTATCTACAGCTCCTTTATCTATAAGAGGGCCTACATGATTGTTTTGATCTAATGGATTGCCAATGCGCAATTGGCCATAGGCTCTTGTAAGTTTCTCCTTAACTTCATCGTATACACTATCGTGAATGATAAGACGACGAGTAGAAGTACAACGTTGTCCGCATGTACCTACTGCACCAAATAAAGCACCAGTGAGTACCACATTCATATCTGCACTAGGAGTGATAATGATGGCGTTGTTGCCACCCAATTCTAAAATGGTTTTACCCATACGCCCCGCAACAGTAGCACCTACTATTTTGCCCATACGAGTACTACCGGTAGCAGATACTAGAGGAATGCGATGATCATTAGTCATCATTTCTCCTATCTTGTAGTCTCCATTGATAATAGACGAAACGCCTTCAGGAACCTCATTTTCTGCAAGTACTTCTCGAAGAATATTCTGACAAGCTACTGAGCATAAAGGTGCCTTTTCAGATGCTTTCCATACACAAACATCTCCACATACCATTGCAATCATAGCATTCCATGACCAAACAGCTACAGGGAAGTTAAAGGCAGAAATAATACCTACAATCCCTAGTGGGTGCCACTGCTCATACATGCGATGGTGAGGGCGCTCAGAATGCATAGTCAATCCATAAAGCTGGCGAGAAAGTCCAACAGCGAAGTCACAAATGTCAATCATTTCTTGTACTTCACCCCAGCCTTCCTGTAAGCTTTTACCCATTTCATAGGAAACTAACCTTCCCAGAGGGTCTTTATATTTGCGTAAAGCAAGGCCATATTGGCGTACGATTTCTCCACGCATTGGAGCAGGAAGATCTCTCCATTTTTGGAAAGCTTCCTGAGCAGTTTTCATCACTTGCTCATACTCTTCCGTTGTAGTTTCGCTTACACTACCGATAAGCTGACCATCTACTGGAGAGTAAGAGTCAATATATTTTCCTGAATCAAGGGTATTGGCACCTGTACTGGTACCTGCATTTTTTGCACCTAACCCCAATTCTTTTAAGAATCCAACATCCATTTTGTTGCTATAATTTGGTTTTGAAATTCGGGCGCTAAAGTAAGTAATAATCTTCAGTATTCAGTGTTTCAGTTTCCCTCTTTAGTCTTTAGAGATACAAGACCAATCACTTACTCACCATCCCTATCCTTACCCTAATAATTCTTTTACTTTAGCAGAAATGGTTTTACCATCAGCTCTGCCGGCAAATTTCTTGCTAGCTAGCCCCATTACCTTACCCATATCACGCATGGAAGAAGCTCCTGTTTCTGCAATGATTGCCTTGAGTTCTGCTTCTAATTCTTCTGCCGACATTTGTTCTGGCAGATAGCGTTCTATTATTTCTATTTCCTCTTTCTCTGTTTGAGCAAGGTCTTCGCGCCCTTGTTCCTGATAGATGGTCAGAGAGTCTTTACGCTGCTTTACCAGCTTTTGAAGAATCTTAATTTCATCACCTTCTGAAATGCTGGTATCTCCACCTTTAGTTTTTTCCAACAATATAGCAGCTTTAATAGCTCTAATGCCTCTTAATGCTTGTTGGTCTTTTGCTTTCATTGCTGCTTTTAAGTCTTCCGCAATTTTCTTTTCCAGACTCATTTGAAAATTTGTTTTGAAAGTTAAATCTATATTGATTCTTGTCTAGCATAATAAGGTTACGGCCTTATAAATAGTTCAATAGCCCTGAAAAGGGCCAAAAGATCATGTCCTGTTGCTTGCTACCAAATTGGTCAATTGTACAAAGTCCTCTACACTCAATCTTTCTGGCCGTTGTTCGAAGAATACATCTTTTAATATTTCAGATTCTTTTATGAATGACTTCATTGTATTGCGCAACATTTTCCGACGCTGGCTAAAGGCACCTTTTACTACCTGTCGAAATAATTTTGCATCACAGCCTAGTTCTTGATCTTCTTTTCGGCTTAACCGAATTACCGCTGATTGTACTTTTGGAGGAGGAGAAAAATTTCCTTTACTAACAGTAAAGAGGTATTCTCCTTCATAATAGGCTTGAACAAGTACACTGATCACACCATAGGTCTTATTACCTGGAGGAGCCACTACCCTTTCTGCTACTTCTTTTTGAAACATTCCCACCATCTCAGGGATATATTCTTTGTATTCGAGCATCTTGAAAAGGATCTGAGAAGAGATGTTATAAGGGAAATTGCCAATTAGGCCAAAGGGTTTCTTCTGAACTGCTTCAGCGAGGTCTACTCTTAAGAAATTGGCTTTGAGCAACTGTTCTTCCTTCAGCCCAAGATAGTCCTGTAGATAGTCAAACATATCTTGATCCGCTTCAATAGCTAGAAGGTCCAGCTCTTTTTCTAACAAATACTGGGTTAGCATTCCCTTTCCAGGCCCGACTTCAACTACTTGTTGATAGCTAGCTCCCAGTAGGCTTAGGCTGTCGGCAATACGAGCAGCATAAGCTTTATTGGTTAGAAAGTGTTGTCCGTATGATTTTTTGGCTTTCAATGGTCTCGTTTAAAATGCTTACTTTTGCGTTTCTTATTTACAAGTAAGCAGTGAAATGAAAAAGCTAAAGATAGGCATAAGTATAGGAGACATCAATGGAATCGGACTAGAAGTCATCCTAAAAACACTCGGCCACCCAAAAATACCGCAAATGTTCATACCTATTGTGTATGGATCGTCAAAAGTTGTTTCTTACCATAAAAATATAGTGGATAAAGAATTTGACTTTTTTTCTGTTCGAGATTTAGAAAAGTTGAATTCTGAGAAAGTCAATATAATAAACTGCTGGCAGGAAAATGTAAATATTAACCTGGGGAGCCCATCAGAAGAAAGTGGGCAATTTGCCATTCGATCTCTCGAAGCAGCAACGAAAGATTTAAAAGAAGGTAAAATAGATGCTTTAGTAACTGCACCGCTTAGTAAAGAAGCAATCAAAATGGCCAATTTCCCTTTTCCAGGCCATACCGAATATTTGACTAAAGAACTGGGGGAAGGAAATGAAAGCCTCATGTTGATGGTAAATGATGGATTAAGAGTAGGATTAGTCACTAACCATCTGCCACTAAGCGAGGTAGTCAAAACAATTAATAAAAAACTTATCATTGATAAGATACAGGTTTTGAATGATACCCTTAAAGTAGATTTTGGTATCGAAAAACCTACTATTGCCGTATTAGGGCTCAATCCTCATGCGGGAGATGGAGGTGTTTTAGGGACAGAAGAAGAAAAAATGATACGCCCGGCGATCGTTGAACTTAAAAAGAAGGGAGTGCTGGTAATGGGGCCTTTCGCTGCGGATGGCTTCTTTGGCTCTGGCAAACACCTTAAGTATGATGGTATTATGGCTATGTATCATGATCAGGGCCTTGTACCATTTAAAGCACTTTCCTTTGGTAATGGGGTGAATTTTACTGCTGGCTTACCTTTTGTGCGCACCTCGCCTGACCATGGTACAGCTTTTGACCTTGCTGGAAAAAATATGGCGGATCCTTCTTCATTCCGTAGGGCACTCTTCCTGGCAATGGATGTAGCTCGCAATCGTTCAGAATATAGAGAGTTACATGAAAATGCCATCGGCCAGCTTAAAAAGCCAGCCGAGGTGGAAGGAGAAGATGAAGTCTTGACAGAGGATTAAAGTTCTTTCTCCAGTTCGTATATGTAGCTAAATAATTTATCTGACCAACCGTTTATTTCTGCTGTCCATTGGCTGTTTTTGATGCCATGGGTATGAGTGGAAATATCGATGATGTAAGAATATTGATAAGGAGAAGTGTCAGGTACTACTTTTGCTCCATACATTACATCAATATCCTGACTGTCAGAAATGACTACTAATCGATCAGCATCTTTTGCTATCCCTTCTGTTTTTAACCATTCGCATAGTTGGTAAGTGAAGATACCACCACCTCCTACTTTGCGTGCTATTTCCTGGTGGGATTGAAAAATCCCAAAACCTTTTACATTAGGCCAAATGACATGTGCACCTTTTCGTGTACGATCATTTCCTGCAGTAAATACTACTATCAAATCTTCAAAAATATAAGTTGCAAAAGCTGCAAGTGCGTAAGCAAGGTCTAGTCGTGAAAAATGACTCCCGCTACTGGTAAGCCCACCCATTGAGCCAGAAACATCAATAGCCAATATTGTCGTCCCTTTGATATTATAACCAGTAAAAGACCGAACCATTGCTGCTTCTATCTGAGCCGTATATGTAGGAGCAAAACGCTGTGCTGCCAGGAAGTTTAATGGTGTCAACCATTTGGAGTTGACTTGTTTTAAACTTTGAAGAATTGTCTTACGGGCAACTCCTGCTTCTTGCATATTTCGCAGATTTCGCAAGGTCGCTAAAGCTCCTAGTTTTTGCTCCTTGATGAGACGGGTAAAAGTACTTGCTTTATCTGCACCTGTTGAAAGATTACTTTCCCAGGTGTCGGCAGATTTAAGAGTACCATTTACCAAATCTTGAAGTGCAGCGGCATTGCTCTGTGTTGGTATAGGGCGAACCAAATTTACTACATCAATCAAGCTGATATCATGTCGACTACGCTTGTATTTAGCTAATTGATAAGCATCGTATTGATCAAAAGCTTTTGCCAACCCTTTTTTCACTGCATTAGGGATCGGCTTGATGCTATCACGGCCTAAAATGATCGGCAACATGGCCAGTGTATCCATTGTCATATCCGGACGGGTACATATCTGGGCTAGTATATCAGATACTATACTTCCACAACCATGGTATTTAAACAACATCAGTATCAAATAGATAGGAGTATGACGCAGACGCTGATCAAAACGTGTTTCTATTGCTAAATCAGCAATGGCCTGAGGCGATACCTTGGGGATTAAGCTTTCTATCTGCTCCATGATAGTATCTGCCGACTGATAATAAGTGCTTTCCCATAGGAGGTTAGCCATTACAACACGGCGTAGTAATTGCTCTGAAGTATAACGCCCGGCAGCATTCGTTTTACGGCCTGCTATCTCACCAGTTCCAAAAAAAGATTTGATTTTGCGTTTGTTAAATTTCATGATATGTGGGGTTGTGAGTAGTAGCGCGATAGGTTGTCTATTTAATTACACTACCTACTTAAGTTTTTGTAAAAAAGCCACGGAGAAAAATTGGAAGCGGGAGCTTTCCGGTGTGTTGATATTACACTACAACATCTCATGGATATTGGCAGGATTCGAACCTGCAATTCCGGCGTGGAAATAACGAAGTAACCGACATCCTCACTGCCGTGGCAAATATTCAGGAGAAAATTGATGAACCGGTTGGGTTTCGTTAACAGCGAAGTAACGGTCGCATCTCACTGCCTGAATAATCTCTGTATTTCTTGTGAAGACAATTGCATAACTGCCTTCTATATTATTTAGTTCCTTTGAACAATACAAAGATTAAATAGCAGTACGCACTCTATTTGCGTAGTGATGTTTTTTATAAAAAAAGGTGAGATCCACTATCACTTTAGTGAATCCCACTTTACTTAATTGCCTATCTGTCTTTGACAGGCGTTGCGATTAATTGACGATAATTATTTTTCCATTTGCAACCCATTGATTGGCCTGTTGGATAGAGAAGAAGTACAATCCGGGTGCCAACTGCTTACGAGCTAGCCATATTTGATGACTGTCACTTTGTATTTCTTGTACTAATTTTCCGCTTACATCAAATAAACTCAATGTAATAGGAGTAGAGAACTTGGGTATATTTTCTACATTGATCCAAGCCCCATCCTGCATAGGATTAGGGATTACCTTTACTGTCGTTTTCGGATTTGCTAAAGACAAGCTACCATCTAATATATTGTAAAGATTACTTACTGTATGGAAGGTCGTGTTAGTCGAAATCTCAGGCACGAAGTCGAAATAGATTCCAGCTTTATTCTCAATACGGGTATCCACGGGTAGATTTTCTTGTTGAGCGATTCGGAAGTTGACAAAACCTGATGAACCAGCAGGCAGGTTTATATTGTAAAAATTGAATACAATGATGTTATCACTTTCGAAGCGGAAGTTATAAGAATGGCTAGATGCCCCGGGAATGATGCTAGCAGGATCAAGATACTCTGAAAGGGTATCTTTTATGATGACACGACTGATGCTTTCAATACCTGTATTCTCGAAGGTGACACTATACTCGATGTCAGTATTTGGCAGGATCATGTTTTGTTCTGTTACGCCTTGTGGAGCAGCAAAACATCCATTTCCCAATGACCAGTTGTACACCTGATTACAGTGGATAGTGCTAAAAGGATCACCTGCATATAAAGGGTATTGCATTACAGTGCTACTAACTGTACTACAATTGTCCGTACCTAAACTTAGCCAGCCAGCTCCTGGAGCGCCGGGTTCTTGTGGACTAATCAGATGATAATTGGAACCATCTACCAGGAGTGTTTCTGTTTCAATAGACTCCCCTGGGCCCAGTTCAAATTCTTGTTCCATTAATAATACAGCATCTTCTATAATAATATAAGATTGGGGAGCTTGCATGGCTGCAGTTCCTACATTTTCAATCGTAAAAACTAACTCGCCATCTACACAATTATGGCTTAGTTGCAAAATCGCTCCCGGCCAGGGAGAGGGATCTACTTCGCATATAGTATCTGGAAATAGATAAGTCTCGATGCAGAGTATATCATCAACAACTACAGAATCTTCAAGGGAAATCTCAATGATTAGCTCTCCATATTCATTAATGCCTAAATCCCCTAAAGGAAAAGTATAAAGTGTGCCATTGACTGCAGAAGGAGAAATAGATGCCCCTTCATATATCATTGATTCATGTAAGTCTACCTGTATGCTAGCTTCCTCAGCTATAGAAGTGCCTGTATTGCGATAGTTGATATGTATATTAGAAGAAAGATCTGGACTATATAATGTATTCCCAACGGTAGCTTGCATAAAGGGACATTCGATTAATGATGTCATCGGGAAATCAACTTGTATTGTATCTAAATAAGCAGGTGTAATGACTACCTCATTAACACAAGCTTCCCAATAATCATTAGGTGTGATTAGTGTGACGGTGTAAGTAGGAGTCGTACCGTTTTCTACATCAATAGGAATCCAGTAATTTCCATCTTCATTAGTAGTACCAAAGTAAGAAGTAGAGTCACCAATTATTTGTACTGTCCAGCCTTCCAACTTTAATTCATCAGCTTCGGGTAGGCAACTGAGGTTAAGATCATGAAAAACGTTGCCATGTACAGCACCTCCCTTTATGATACCAAAAGAGTCTGTTTGAACAGCAAGGTGATGATTAATTGAAAAAGGTTGTGCATACCCCCCCATTCTATATTTACCATTGTTAGTAGTAATAATGTTGCCAAATTCAGAAGTTTCATGCTTTTGAGCATACAGGCGTTCCCATAATGGAATCCCATCTGGATTTAGTTTAGCCAGGAAAGCATTGGTGATATCATCAGTTATATTAGAAGAGCTTCCTGCTACCGTAAGATGTTGCTGCTTGTCTTCAGTTATGCTGTACCCGCTCATAATGCGATCAGGGGCCGCATAATCTTGTTGCCATATCTCTACACCCGCCTCATCTATCTTCAGTACAAATAACTCCTGGTCAATATTGTTGCCAATAATAACAAAGCCTCCATCTGCCGTCTGTAGCATATCCGTAGCTGTATCCCCTGTTTCACCAATATTCTGAACAGAACTGAGTACTCCACTAGCATCAATACTCATTAATTGGATGGAAACCTCATTAGTGTTTGACCATACATTTTTTAATATTTTATATTCTCCATTTGCTGTTGCTAATATTTTAATGCCTACATCATCTCCAGGACTTTCGTAGGTATGAGTCCAGTCAGTCGTTCCATCAAATGAGAATTTAGAAAGTACTAGATTTCCTGCAAAAGTGTTTGCTATAGGTTCGTTATATATAGCGCCTAGTGCTACATATTGGCCATTAGGAGTGAGAACCAAGTCATAAATCAGGGATGAAAAAATGTCGTCTTCAATAAGGCTTTTGATATTAAATACTGTGTCCAATAATGCTTCATTGGAGTCATCTTGTTCTCTGGAAGTGCTCCACGCTAACAAAGCTCTTTTTTCTCCAGTATTAATATCTTCTCTATCTACACCAATAATAGCATATTCTATACCATTTGAAATGATCGTTTTAGGAATGATACTATTATAATCAGAATCATCATCCAAATATGAAGTAATTGCATCAGTGTATGCGATTCCTCCATCTGTCATTAGTGTTGTTATAATGCCTACTCTGTTATTGCCTTCATCATAAGTACTTATTGCGTGGCAGTAACCATCGAAAGATTCGGAAATGTCTACTATTTTATTGCCAACATTTGCCTCCAAACTATTTAGGTAGTAAATCCAACTCCATCCCTGTGCCGCAAGCCCTATAGAAAGATTAATTATTATCACCATAGTAGATAGGGCACGTATCATTTTTTGTGTTCTATTTTTCATAGGCTTGATTTTTTATCAAAGGTGGGCTTTGGGGCACGAGTATACAAGAACAAAAAAGAGCATTTATAGAAATAAATAATTGAATAAAGTATAATTAATGTTTTTAAAATAATAAATTAAACTCTTTATTTATAGAAATAAAATTATGCCTGCTCAACCATTACTTTACGAATTATTAAGGGAGTTGACAAAAAAAGAGTTGCGGCAACTAAAAAAATATCTCCGTTCGCCTTTTGTCACACATAGGGAGGATATTGGCAGGATGTTTAATGTGTTGGCAGATAGGCTTTATAAAGATGCTTCCTTGCCCGATGGCGAGTCTCTTTTTGAGATGACTTATCCTAATGAACCTTTTAATAATCTAAAACTGCATAATTGTACAAGTGAATTACATGCCTTTATTGAACAATTTGTAATACTACAACAAGCACATCGCAATCCAATACAGCACTTATTAGCACTTATTGCTTTTTATCGCAGAAGGGGGCTTCACAAACATTTCAATAGGGCTATGCGCAAGATCAGGTTACTTCAGGATAAAGCAGAATTGCGCAATACAGATTATTACCAGGATCGATTGAATATAGAAATTGAAGCGGCAGAGTTTAAAGCCACCCACTTGCGCACTCATGAACTTAATCTACAGGAAATTGGCAATACGATGGATGTGTTGTACTTATCACAAAAGCTTCGCCATAGCTGCACGCAGCTCTCCCATCGAGCAGTTTACCAGAAATCCTATCAATTTGGGTTACTGGATAATTGGATAGATACTATAGAAGAAAGCCCATACCTGGATGTGCCCGCTATTGCACTTTATTATTATTGTTATCGGTTTCTCACAGACTCTTATAGCCAGGTTTACTTTCGTAAATTCAGGGAAGAACTTTCGAGTCATCAACCTCTTTTTCCAAAAGATGAACTAAAAGATTTATATAGGGCTGCTATTAATTTCTGTATTCGTAAGTTGAATGAAGGTAGCATGGAGTATACTCGTGAAGGATGGGAGCTTTTTCAAGAGGGCTTATATGCAGAGGTTTTTTTAGAGAATGGTCAGCTTTCCCGATTTACTTTTGATAATATAGTAGGCTTTGGCTTACGCCTAAATGAGTTTAGTGCGGTCAGCAGTTTTATTAATGAATATAAAGAAAAACTGGACCCTCAATATCAATCAGATACAGTAGGATTTAATCTGGCAAGGCTAGAGTTTGAGCAAAAGAATTATCATACGGCCCTTGATCATTTGCACTTGTTAAAACCTAAAGATCTGGTCAATCAGTTGATTGCTAAAACCTTGCTATTGAAAATTTATTTCGAATCAAATGAATTTGATCTACTGGAATCTCACCTGGATAGCTTTCGGTCATTTATAAGGCGGCGTGAAGTGAGCAATTATCACCGGGAGAATTACAACAATATCATCTATTTTACGCGCAAAATTGTAGCACTTGCCCCTTATGATGAAGAAGGAAGAAAAAAACTGTTGTTGGCCGTTCAAAATACGCCAGTCGTCACCGAAAAACGTTGGTTGGTTGAAAAACTGAATGAAAGGGGATAATAAGATGTTTTAATGGACAACACGAAGCCTTTACTCACTGTTATTCTCAAGAGTTTTACAACCCTCAATCTACATTATGAAATTTATTTTTACGCTATGCCTGGCTTTCTTTGCCGTATGGGGAAGCTTGCAGGCTCAAAGCAATGTCTCAATTAGTGGTACTTTATCCGATGGGGAATCGGGTGAGACATTGATTGGAGCAACCATTTTGGTCGAAGGTCTTAATACAGGTACAACGACTAATGAATATGGCTTTTATTCTCTTTCCGTGCCAACGGGAGATTCCATTACTCTAATCTATAGTTATGTAGGCTTTCAGCCGGAACTAAAAAGAATCCTTCCTACAGCAGATGTTACTATGAATGTCGGCTTATCCACAGGTGTAAAACTGGAAGAGGTAGTGGTCAAGGCTAATTCCTTTCGAGAACAAATGAATTCAACTGAAATGAGTGTAGAAGCCGTTTCTACCCGAGAAGCTAAGCTGATTCCTGTTCTGCTAGGAGAGAGTGATATTTTAAAAACCATACAACTCAAGCCCGGAATTCCATCGGGTTCAGAAGGTACGACAGGGCTGTTTGTCCGTGGTGGAGGTGCTGACCAAAACCTGATCGTATTAGATGAAGCCGTGGTATACAATCCTAATCACCTTTTCGGCTTTTTTAGCACTTTTAATACCGATGCAGTAAAGGATCTGAAGATTTATAAAGGGGGCTTTCCTGCTCAATATGGAGGGCGGCTTTCTTCTGCTATCGATATCAAATTGAAAGATGGTAATAATCAGGATTTTGAAGGTTCGGGAGGAATTGGGTTATTGGCTTCTCGCCTTACATTGGAAGGGCCTATTAAAGAAGGAAAGTCATCATATATTGTTTCCGGGCGACGTACCTATTTTGATTTGATTACTCGTGGGATAAACGAAAGTCAAAAGGATGATCCTGATTTTACACCTATTCCTGACTATTATTTCTATGATCTCAATACAAAGGTTAATATCCAATTAGGAGAAAAGGACCGCTTGTTTCTAAGTGGTTATTTTGGCCGGGATGTGTTTGGCGTAGAAGGTGATTTCTTCGATTTTAGTTTCGACTGGGGAAATGCTACGGGTACTGCACGCTGGAATCATGTATTTAATCCTCGCCTTTTTGCTAACACCACTTTTACCTATTCTGATTATCAGTACAATATCGAAAATAAGGCTACAGGATTTAGCTTCAATGTAGGTTCTAATATAGAAGATGTTAATTTCAAAACAGACTTCTATTACACCCCTAACAATCAACACACCATTCGCTTTGGAGCTAATGTAACCCACCATAGTTTCACCGTTGGACGTCTTAAAGCAGGAAGTGATGATGGAACCATTAGCTTTTCTGCTGGCCAAGAATTTGAGGGAGTGGAGTTTGGTGCATATGTAGCAGATGAAATTGATTTTACAGATCGCTTTAGTGTTAATGCAGGTTTACGATTCAGTGGTTTCAATAGTCAGGATAAGACATACGTGGGACTGGAACCTCGATTGGCTGCTCGATATTCACTGACAGATCGATGGGTGTTAAAAGCTAGTTATGCGCGCATGTACCAATATTTACATCTGGTTTCCAGTGCAGGAGCTGCTTTGCCAACTGATGTATGGTATCCATCAACGGCTAAGGTAAAACCACAGCGCTCAGATCAGGTAGCAGCAGGGGTGTCGTACTTGTTAGGAAGTCAATTTTTGATCAACCTGGAAGCTTATTATAAAGTACTGGATAATCAATTACAGTTTGTAGATGGAGCCCAGTTATTTGCGAATGATGAGTTGGAAGAAGAATTTGCAGTAGGCGAAGGAGAGGCATACGGATTGGAAGTTAGTATTGAAAAGAAGGAAGGTCGATTGACAGGATGGATTGGATATACGCTTGCAAAAACTCAACTAGATAATTTTGAAACGCTCAATCCGGATGGTCGCTTTCTCCAGGAAACAGGAGGGTATGGTGCTTTTTCACCTATATATGATCGCCGGCATGATTTATCTGTAGTTGCTATGTATGAAGTGACAGATAAACTGACAGCTACAGCTACTTTTGTATACGGCTCTGGTGATTTGCGCTGGTTGCCTACAGGGAGATTTACATTCCAGGATATTTATGGTGCAAGTTTTGAATCAGTAGTACCTGATTTTCAGGAAAGAAATACTTTCCGTTTACCAGCCTATCACCGACTTGACCTGGGCTTAGTTTGGCAATTCCATCCTAAGCATGATTTTACTTTCAGCGTGGTTAATGCTTATGATCGCCGAAATACTTTCTTCATTTACCTGGAACCAGAGTTTGAGGAAGTAGATAATGGTGGTGTACTAGTAGAAGTACCTACCCGTATTGCTGCTAAACAAGTATCCCTTTTCCCTATTCTTCCATCCATTACCTGGAACTTCAAAATATAAAGCCATGAAGCAATTTTCAATTATAAAATATTTACCTGTTCTTTCTATATTATTTCTGGCAGCTTGCGACTTGGAGCAGGAAGTAGAAATAGAGTTGCCGGAATACGATAGTAGACCAGTAGTAGAGTGCTATCTGGAACCTGATGCTCCTTTTCAATTGTTATTGACAAAGAGTTCTCCTTATTTCGAAGCCTTTCCCAGTCTGGATGATGATTTCCTGTCAAACTTACTCTTGCAGGAAGCGGAAGTATCAATAAAGCATAATGGAATAACTTATCCTCTGGAAAATGAATTGCGCTTTGATTTTTTTACTGGGAAATTGTACAATTATAGTAGCACAGCGACAGTACCCTATGATACCCTAAATCCCTTTGAGTTAATGATCACTTTGCCAGAAGGAGAAACGATCACTGGCTCGACTCAACTTTTACCACAAATACCTATTGATAGTGTAGTAGTAGAAGTGGCAGAATCTGATACCTTAGCTCGAATCTTGACCTATTTTAATGATAATCCCAATCAGGAAAACTATTATAGACGCATGCTGAACCTTTCCAGCCTGGATAGTATCCCTGAGCAAGATTTTGCTTTTACTGATCGCGTTTTTGAGGGCAATGTAGTATTAGGTACTAATTTTGAATATGAAAGAGGCGATACAATTTATAGTGCGCTATTCCATATAGATAAAAATTATCACGATTTTCTACAAAGTATAGAGGCTGCAGTGGCAGGTAATGGCAATCCGTTTGCTCAACCAAGCCCTACAGCTAATACGCTGGGCGGCACCGCCGATGCCATCGGCATATTTACCGGACTGGTGTATGATCGGAGAATGGTGATTGTAGACTTTTAGATATACCATATCATCCCTGTTTGCAATATTGATCAATTGCAAACAGGGATGATAGTTGTTCTCTTACTTCATACCACTGATCAATTCGTTGCCAAAAACTTTTATGTGTTCTATTATTGGTAATACCTTCTCTCCATGTTTGGTCAGTGAATATTCTACTCGTGGTGGTATTTCCTTATATGCCTTCCTTCGTAAAATCCCCAATGCTACCAAATTTTTAAGCTCTTGAATCAGCATTTTTTCACTGATGCTGGGGATTAATCTTTTAAGCTCTCCAAATCTTCTTTTCTGATCACCAATCTCGTAAATAATCTGTAATCTCCATTTTCCACCGATTACTTTTAATGCTTCGCTTACAGGACATAGTGAACTGTTTTCTTCATTTATCATCTTGCAACTATTTGATATTCAGTTATACATACTTTTGGGTAGGCCACTTACTTTTTGGTGAGTACTTGCCAAAAGTAGGGTAAAGGTATAGCTTTGCGTGAAGAAAATTCAAAAAATAAAAACGATGAAGGAAAAAATATTTGTCTCTGGTGGAACAGGCTTTCAAGGCCGGCCGATAGTTGAACAATTATTAGCAAATGGTCACGAAGTAGTTACGATTTCTCCAAAAGCAGAAAATAGTTCATTAGAACATGGACTAAACATAATCCCAGGTAGTTTTGCAGACTTGAATGCTTTAGAGGCTGCTTTAGGTGGAGTAGATAAAGCTGTTTTTACTTTACCTCTGGTTTTTGATATTGAACAAGCCAAACAGTATACTTCCAATTTTATACAAGCTGCAAAGCGTAATAATATTTCACTGGTAATATTTAATTCAAGCTTTGATTTACCTGAAAGTGATACAGGTCTTATTGCTTTAGATTTGAAAGTTGAGGCAAAAAGAATTTTGGATGAGTCAGGATTAAATGTAATTACCTTATCTCCTGATGTATATATTGATAATCTTGCTGCCCCCTGGTCTATCCCGCTTATTTTGCAACAGGGCATCCTACCCTATCCAGTCAAAGAAGGCCAGAAAATTCCATGGATTAGCCATACTGATTTAGCAAGATTTGTGGTGAGTGCATTAGAAAAGCCTGAATTAGCTGGTCAGGTTTTACCAATAGGAGGAAACATGTTTAGCGGAGAAGAAATCGCTAATGCTATTAGTGAAAAAGTAGGAAAGTCCGTTCTGTTTGTTAGCCTCATCCCTGATGATTTTGAGAAAAATCTGGCACCTAATTTTGGAGATTTAGCAGCGAGGGAAATTTCAAATCTGTATCGTTATCTGGATGATAACATAGATAGGATAACAAATAAGAATTTTGGTTTATCTCAATCCAAATTAAAAATTGCACCTCAATCCTTAGCTGAATGGATTGATTCCGTTACATGGGGGTAATCTTATGAGGTAAGCTAGAGGTGTTTTAGTCACAAAAAAGCAATTTGAAGAGAATGTTTTACAGATAGCTTCATTTATTGTGTTTGATATTACTGTCCTTAGGAGCTTGTTTGCGCTCATTTAGAGTATAATCCCGAACAATATGCCCTACCCTGATTCGATAGTCAGTAAAAATGTGACTAATACCTTTGGCTTGTCCTTGGCGATGTTGTTCCATATTCCGCCATTGCTCGATAGCGGCTTCACTTTCCCAAAATGAAAGCGATAAAACTTTGCTTTCATCTTGTAAGCTAACAAATCGCTCTATTGAAATAAAGCCATCAATTTTACTCAGTAGAGGCCTAAGTTTTGCAGCGATATCTAGATACTCTTGTTTATTGTCTGGGTTTGGATGTACTTCAAAAATTACAGCTATCATAGTGTTCAGTTATTTTATCATTTGTCTAAAGGTCAGATTAATACGAGGCGTATGTACTTTCTTGGTGGTTGGAATATTATGCACCCAATGGCTTTGAGTTTCATTTTTCATCTCCAGCAAGTCACCATGTCCTAATTCAAAGACAATTCTATGCTTTGTCTTTTTGTGCTTGATGGCAAATTTGCGCTTTGCACCAAAAGTGAGGGAAGCAATAGAACCATTAGAGACTAAATCTCGTTCATCATCGCTATGCCAGGCCATTCCTTCCTGCCCGTTGTGATACAAATTAAGTAAACAGGAATTGTATACTTGCTGCGTTTTTTCTTCAACTATAGATTTTAGTTCTAATAAAAGTGGTGTCCATAACAAAGCAGTACGATTGATTTTAGAATAGGTGTATTCGTATGGTTTGTCGGCATACCATGCTACTTTTCGTTTAGTAATAATATGCTTACCGAAAATGATAGCTTCATCATTTTTCCATGCGATGGAATCCATCAGTTTGGAATAGTACTGCTGCGAGATATCTCCAGAAAATATTTTCCCCCAATAATGCACTGCACCATCATAAGGCAAGCAGTTTTTAGTGCTATCCATTGCTTCTTCAAATAAAATCATTTGTTGTTGTTTTTCCAGTTTAAATAGGCTGTCCTCATACAATGTCCACATGGGCGATAACCGGATTTGATAGCTTCTTTTTCATCCGTAAAAAATACCCGATTCTCTTTTTTCATCCTTTTACCAGACTTGCAATTTAAGTGGCCATAAATGTTAAGTTTTTTATTGCCACCTAAACGTATTTTACCTTGTTTTATAGCGGCAAACAAGGCACTTTTATTTATATCTGAGTGAAATATCATACTTCAGATATTGCTGCCTCCCAGCCAATAATAGCCTTTTTACGGATTGGATTCCAACGATAACCACCAGTATTGCCTGATGATTGAATTACTCGATGACAAGGGATTAGATATGCAATAGGGTTACTTCCAATTGCTGTACCAACAGCCCGTGATGCTTTTGGTTGATTGATTTTTTTGGCGATCTCACCATAGGTTGCCAATTTCCCTTGTGGAATACTGAGTAGTGCTTCCCAAACTTTTAATTGGAAATCTGTCCCTTTCAGGTGAAGTTTTATTTCGCTTAATTTACTCCAGTCGTTTTGAAAAATAAATAAAGCAGCTTGTTGCAATTGGTCTACTTTTCTTTGATAAGTAGCTTTGGGAAATTGCTTTCTTAGTTCAAGCAATCCGCTTTCCACATCTTCCACAAATACCATAAAACAAATACCTTTTTGAGTAGAGGCTACCAACATATCACCAAACGGACTCTCTGCAAAACTGTAATTAATACTCAGTTTTTCACCACCGTTTTTGTATTCACCAGGAGTCATCCCTTCGATATTTACAAATAAATCATGCAGGCGGCTTGTGCCAGATAAACCAGTTTCCAATGCAGTGTCAAACAATGTATTTTCATTGTGTTGCAGTTGGCTTTTTGCATAATTCACACTTAGGAATTGTAGATATTTTTTGGGTGAAACACCTACCCAATCCTTGAACAAACGTTGGAAGTGGAAAGAGCTCATATGTATTTGTTCGGCAATTGTATCCAAAGAAGGTTGTTCTTTGAAGTGCTCGTCCAAATACTGTATAGCTTCCGCAATTTTATCGTAGTGATAAGTAGTACTTTTCATTTTTGATGAGTTTTAATACTACAAAGATGGGGTATATGATAGCGCAAAGAAACCCGATTCTTGCGGATAGGAAAAGATTTTAGTTTTGCTTATTGTTAGGTTTATGTTGAATAAGCTTATCGACTTTTCTGCATTCATTATTATAGGTGAATATATTTATTGGAACATTTTTCTTTCTAAAAGGAGTTAACACTCGGCTAACCTCTATTGCTTGTTATATACAGGTATTTGAGTTTAAAAATAAATAAAATACATGCAATCCCATCTCTTTATATAGCCTAATCTAGAATATCCTGGCTGTTCAATCTTCCTCAACTGGTGCGGTTACCTTCTAATGATATCTATCCAATCTAACCATCCGGCTCGATTGGATAGAGTCGTTAAAAGAATAGAGTATGAAACTTCCATTCGCGACATAAAACCTACCATTCGCACCATTTTTTCATTCTATCTTCTATTCATTTCTACATTTGTCTTATAATCATAAAGCAAAGAAAATGAATCTTTTGACTCGCTTTTAAGCCTTTGAAAACTCAAAGAAACAAAGAGTCAAAATCATAGAAAGGCCTTTTGATTACCATTGAGTCTGTCGTTCAAAATCAGCAACAACTCAATTTCATTTATCAATCACTTCCGGCAGAGAAAACCTGAAAGTGATAATTCAAACCAACATAAGTAGGTGCTGAAAAATAGTACGAACGGTTGAAGAAGCCGCTTCTACTCTGGCCATGCTATGTCCCAAGTCAATTCAATATTTAACCACTAGCCTCGGTTCACCGAGGTCCAAAACCCATTTTGTCATGAAAAAAGTAATTGATACAAAAATCATTAAAAAACTAAGAAAGAATCAAATTAAAAAAGGACAATTAAAGTCGATTAAAGGGGGAGAGGAAATAATTATCATTGAAGAAGTTGGAGATATGTAAATGAAAAAGACATTCCCTACTTGAGTATAAAGTATGGCGAATTAACAAGGAAACTGTAGAGCCGTATCGATCAGCATTGATATGGCTCTATACTTCCAGGAGATCATTTTCGCTAATTTGAAAACGTTCTTTTAGCCATTGTCTGCCTGATATATTTTTTCTTTCTTTTAATTGTATTACTAACCACTCTTTAATATTTGCGGCATTTTCATTTCTTAATATTCGAGTAGAAAGTCCTTTTAATATTTGAGTTAAATTATTATAAGGTTCCAGCCTCTCTTTTTTGAATAAAGTGTTTTTGTACAAAAAACTTTCAAAAGCTTCCAGTGCATTCATTAAAATCCCAAAATCACCTTTATCATTTAAGAATATTTCAAAATGTGTTCGAATTAAAATATTTCGTGTTTTGAGTTTATAAAAATTGGAAAAGGAATAATCAGAAATTTTCATAATGACTTCTTTGTAATCACCATTATAAAAATTTAGCAATACATTAGAGTAAGTCACTTCCTCTCCTCGGATTTCTTCTCTTAGAAAATAAGCGTATTCTTCAATAAAATTTGTCACCCATCTCAATTTTCCTGCTCTACAACCATAAGTGACAATGTTTCCAAAAGTCACGGCACTTAGTTGATTGTTTTGGAATAACAATCGACTTTCTAAGCCAAATTTCAGCCAGTCAAATGAAACTTTACTGTATTCTTTAATTCCTTTATTTGCTTGTCGAATTGCATAATTTACGCCATTATAAAACAGGATTTTTTTGTCTTCTTTAGCTAAAAATTGAACATTTTGAAATAGTAAAGATTCATATTCTTTAAAAGCTAGCTGAGAAGTACTTTCCACTAATTGAATAGCAAGCTTATAAAGTTGAAAAGCTGTATTAGAATCTAGGAATCCTTTTAGTTGTTCCTGATCAATTACGTCCCAAAAACGTAACTCATAGTCCTTTTTTAAAATTTTCATTTGATTTTTTAATGCAACTACAGCCTGCATTTTAGTCAATGAAAAATAGCTATCTAAACTATCTATATAGGTTTCAAGTATCCTCCCGTTTTTATCGTACTTGTTGTATTGTGGATGATAATAAAGATCTCTCGTTAAGTTCATTTTCTTAAAGAAATAATCTGAATCTTTAATCGTATGATCATTTAAATTGTCTAACAATTTGTTCGTCTGCTGTTTGAATAAATCAAACATTCCCCTATGGGCATAAGCTTCAGCTAATATTTTTTCTCTTTTGAATGCTTGTTTTTCCAATTCCAGGTGTACATAAAATTGCTCAACTACTTTAGTTAAATCGGTAAAGACTCGACGTAGTTTTTGGTCGTTATATTGAATTGAGGGAAATACCTTAGCATAGAGTTTAGCGCGCATGGCACTTGTATTATTAAAATTAGGATACTGCTTACGAATATTTTCAAAAAGAAGAATCACTTTTGGATTAGTTGTATAAATTGGCGATAAAACTACTTTTCGGAGCCGTTTAAACTCCTCTTTTGAAAGGTTTTTTAATAAAAAATAGAGTTTAGGCTCTTTCATGTTTAATCATTCTCACGTTATATTATTGTTTTGTAAGTGGCTTGCATTCATTGAGTTAAGATGAAAGGTGTGTGTGTATTAATGAACAAAATCATTTTTTTTCAGGTGAAAAGCAAAAACTTAATATATAAATTTAAGCCATCCCCCACAATAGAGATAATAAAAACACCTGGAAAACATGAATATCAACTCATTACAGGCGATCTGGTAACTTGAAAGTTGACCAAGAGAAGATATATATATTGGAGTCTCGAATGGAGTCAAATATCCGTAAATAAAAGCACAAGAATCCAAGTTAGGTATGATAAAAGAATGCTGAAAATTATTCAGCATCACAATTTGATTGTGACAAAATATCTATGAATACAACCTTATTTTTTAATTAAAAAAGAGTAAAAATGACAATTGGTGATACAGGCACTTTTACTGATCCTAAAGATGGACAGGTTTATCATTGGAAGGTAATGAAAGATGGAAAAAAATGGATGACATCCAACTATAATTTCAAATCACCTCAATCGGTCTGCTATGACCATAATGATGCAAATGCAACAGAGCATGGAAGGCTTTATCTATGGTCGGAAGTAAAAAATGCCTGCCCTCCAGGATGGCGCATTCCAAGTCAGAATGAATGGTATAAGTTAGTCTGGGCTTATAATACGGATGACTTTCGTGCAATAAGAGATCATTTGATGAAAGGTAAGGATTCTGGTTTCAGTATTACCCATTCTGGTTTTTGGGCTTTTGAAAGAGGGTTTCTGGGTATAGGAGAGGATAGTGTTTTTTGGACTTCTGATAAGGGAGGCTGGGAGCAAGGAGAAGGCAAACTTCGATGGTGTTTTGCAGTAACAAATTGTGCTTCCTGTCCGGATGTACCCGAAAAAAATAAATATTCCTGTCGGTTTATGGCAGATGAGTAAATCGCAAATGAGGGGAAGAAGGCTGCCTAATGCCTAGATATTGCTGTATATAATTTCAAGGGACTAAAGTTATTATGCATTATGATTAAAGTAACTAATAACGGTAGTAAAACAATTTATGTAGGCATTAATTCTTGGGGAAAAGGTAGCTCAAAACAGCATCCAATAAAGAAAGCCAAATCAGAATCTTGGGATAGGGAAGATGAACGAAGATTTGTAATGGCAATTACATTAAAAAAGGGTGATAAGAATGTCCCTTTTACTTATTACTTTGTCAAGGTAGGTGAATACACGATTGAAAGTTTTTCAGTTACCTAGTATATAAACCAAGATATAGTTCTGACACCTATTAAACAGCCTTAACTCCCCTAAATCTGATTAATCTTTCTAATGAAATTTAGCAAGTAAATCTTTACAAAAAACTTCAACAATTAAGTATTCCATAAATACCGTTTAGATGATTAAACGGTCAGCCACTCGTGACGGCGGGTGGCTTTTGGAATACAAAAAAATATCGGCTTTCTGCCTGTTAAATAGGCACTGTTAAATTTGGAATAAAACTTTTAAAATGGAATACTTAAAACCTCTTCTGAAAAGAAAAGCGCTACTGCTTTTTATTTGCTTCCAATTTTCACATTTTGGAATTTATGATCATTTAACCGCACAGGTTTCTAATCCACCTACCGTAGAATTATCCGCTAACCAGCAGGATGAATTTAATGATTTAAATCAACAATTATCTGATGCCCCAAAAATAGAAGATCAAGCAAAAGCCCTGGCAAATTTAGTCGCTTTTTTCTCAAAATTTGATGTTGAAAGCATGAACTTCTATATCGTAGAAATTGATCAGCTTGTTACAAGAACGGATAATGAAACAGCAAGAGCATTTTATTCTTTTGCTAAGGCATTTGACTATGCTCAGCAAAACGATTTTGAAAAAGCCCTGAAAAGTGCTCAGCTTCATTTAAGTCAGATCAAACAATTAAGACTGGATTCCATATCTATGCTAAAAGGATTTTACCAGGTAGCTTACTTTTTTGATGATCTAGGTAGAAGAGACAGCATGCTTCATTATTTGGAAATGGCAGAAAAATTAGTTCCTAAAAATGGGCAGAAATATTTAGGCCAAATATATAGCCTTTATGGAAGAGCTTATCTTCTGTTATCAGAACCTGAAAAAAGTGTCCAGTATAAAAGAAAAGCTATAGCCATAAAGAAAGAAGTTAATGACCCTAGTATTGCCATAGACCAGGCAAATCTAGGTACTTACTATTTTGGGCAAAACCAGCATGAAAAAGCATTTGAAGTATGGTCGGAAGCACTTAACTATTTTGAAAAAGAAGCTAATTTTAAAGCCGCTTTTACATTATCTTGTAATATAAGTGTCTTATTGTTAGAACTTGAAAATACAGAAGGTTCAAGAGAATATTCAGAAAGAGCTGTAAGCTTAGCAAAAAAAGATAATAATACCATTGGCTTAGCAGAAGCCAACCTTATGTTATCAAACGTAGAAAACGCTCTTTTTAACTATAAAGCATCAATTGACTTTTCCTTAAAAGCATTAAGGTTTGCGGAGCTTTCTCAAAATCAATACACCATAGGATATTGCCATTATGTTGTAGGAACAGGCTATTATAATTTAAATCAATTAGATTCTGCGCAGTATCATTTAAATCAATGTATTTCACTTTATGAAGAACATGCCGTTTCCTCATTAGCTGTGTTTAGTTATGCCTCCCATTCAGCTTTAGGAGAGATTAATAAAACCAAAGGAGCTTATAAAAAAGCCATCAAAAACTTCCATAAGTATATAGATTGGCTTGAGCAAAATGGCAGATATCAACGTGCGGAATATGACAGATATGAATCGCTTGGAGAAACATACGAAGCTATTGGTGATTATAAAAATGCACTGACTTTTTTTAAAAAGGGTCAAATACTAAAAGACAGTCTATTAAATGCAGAAAATATTCAAGAGGTCACCGAACTGAAAAAAGAAGCTGATTTTAAGATCGAAAAAGAAAAGACTCAGCTCCAGCATCAAGCCGAATTAGAACGAGAAACCTTAATTCAAAAAGGACTATTGATTGGTTTAGGAATGCTTATGTTATTGCTATTCTTCATTTATCAAAACTTCCGGAATACTAAAAAGAAGAATAAAATTATTCAAAATCAAAAGGCTGAACTAGAACGACTTAATCAAACTAAAGATCACCTTTTCTCCATTATCGGACACGACCTACGAAAACCTACTATCTCATTTAGAGGAATCACTGAAAAATTACGCTATTTGATTGATGCCCAAGATTTCAAAATGCTCATCAAATTTGGACAAGTCATTGAAGAAAACGCATTCGCACTGACAAAGCTTACCGATAATCTTTTGAATTGGGCATTAACCCAAAAACAGGCAATTAGTTATCGCCCGACAACTTTCTCTGTCGCAGCAGTAACAGAAGATATATTCGATTTATTCCAAACGATCGCTTCATATAAAGGAGTAGAATTAAAAACCGATATACCCGAAGATTTGGAAATCCATACTGATTTGAATTCTTTTGATCTGATTTTTAGAAATTTAATTGATAATGCATTGAAATACACGCCGAAAGGCGGAATAGTGGAAGTATCAGCAAAATCTGAAAACTACAGTGTTGAAATGTTGGTAAAAGATTCGGGAATTGGCATTCCGAGTGAAAAATTAGAAGGCCTTTTTGCACTTAAAGAAAATAAGAGTGAACCTGGTACAGCCGGTGAAAAGGGAACAGGACTTGGATTACATTTGGTAAATGAATTGGTGAAGTTAAACAAAGGAAAAATTGGAGTAGAAAGTCAGTTAGGTAAAGGTTCTGCTTTTAATATTATCTTTCCGGTTCAAACAAGTTAATGCC
Source organism: Chitinophagales bacterium (assembly GCA_022360175.1). Lineage (GTDB taxonomy): Bacteria > Bacteroidota > Bacteroidia > Chitinophagales > Saprospiraceae > JAKSDI01. Next base: position 22,491 of record JAKSDI010000058.1, on the reverse strand, counting down.
TTATTAAACCACTACACGATAGATTCTTTATATTTTGTGTGTTCTTTATATTCGTGCCTTTACAAGTTGTTCAATAAATATAAACCTGTGTCAGCTTCAACACTTAAAATTCTCATAGTGGAAGATGACCTTTCTTTCGCTTTGGAGTTAGGAATACTTATTAAAAAAATCGGTTGTTCTGTTATTCGTCCTGTTGATCATTCTGCGGAGGCCTTAGAGCTTATTTATTCAGAAAGCCCCGATCTCATTTTGATGGATATTAACATTAAAGGCAGAATGAATGGGGTAGAAATTGGTCAGAAGATTCGGCATTTGGAGATTCCGATTTTATATATCACAAGTTTTGATGATGAGGTAATTTATCAGGAGGCTAAAAAATCCAGAATGATAGGTTATTTGGTCAAACCAGTTAGCAAATATTCTCTGACGACTGCTATTAATTTGGCTATATCAAACGCGAAAATGATGAGTCAGACAGAAGAGAAAAACCAAGCAAAAACAGGAGACTTTGTTTTTCGGGAAACCTTGTTTTTTAAAAAGAAAAACATATACCATAAAGTACAACTCAGTGAAATTGTCTATGTTGAAGCAGATGATAAATACTGTTTGACACATACCGTAACAAATGAAAAATTCGTAGCCCGAATTGCCATTTCGAAAATGGAGAGGAATCTTCCTCGTGAGCAGTTTTTTAGAATTCACCGAAGTTATTTGGTTGGGTTGAACAAAATTTCTTCGGTCAACTTTTTTGAAGGAACCTTGAGAGTCGGAGAAAAAGAGTTACCGATCAGTCGGGCAAATCGTAAGCTTTTACAGGAATTGATGACAAGGATGGAGTGAAAAAATGAATGCTCATTACAATAGCGAACCTTTTATTTACTAATAAATGAGTGGGCAAAGAACTGTATGATATGGAAGAGGTCATTGCGAGCTACTTAAAACCTTCTATGGGATTATAAAAACTAGATATTATTTTATGATCAGTTGTTTGCTTACAAATATATCTGACTTACCATCCAGAAATATTTGAACCGTATATACGCCTGATTTCAAATGATCAACATTGACGTAGTTATTATCCAGCCTTTTTTGTAATACTATTTGCCCGGTATTATTATAGATATGGATGACATATGCTTTATTGGTGTCATTGCCTTTTATATAAAAATGACTGCTTGCTGGATTAGGGAATATTTTGATTTGATTATCGGGAAACAGCCGGGAGATTTGGACGGTACTTCCAACTAATTCGATATTGCCATTTTCATCAAATGGGTCAGACCATTTTTCATTGATGTAAATATCGGTACCTGTTAAGGTTTTCAAGAAAGCTTCTAATTGTAGTCTTTCTTCATCTGTCAGATTTAGGGGCTGGCCCATTTCAATGATTCTGGTATCTAAATTATCGTTGAGGTCAACGTCATTGTAATGATCGAGTAATTCATCGAAAGTTAATGCTTGTCCATTATGAAATAATGGGCCATTTAGCTCTCCATTGGGATCGAATAAATTTCTGAGGCTGGGAGATTTTGTGATGTTTAGTACCTCAGAACCGTCAATTTCTGAGACTACTCCATTGTTTTTTCTTTCGACAAGAAAATGGAAATTACGGCTTTCATGACAAGGTGCGCAGCCTGTTCCTCCACCTATCCTTTCTCCCATACTATCTAGTTGAGGGCTTGTATTGAACAATGCTTTTCCTGCATTTTCCTCCTCCGTAAAGTTGGGGAAATCCAGGTTTTGGTCTCCGCCGGTCAATGCTAAACCCTCATCAAACTTAGAGTCATAGGATTCAATACTTCTTAAAAATTGAGCGATTGCTTTGGATATTCTATCTTTAGTAATTAAGGGATCACCAAAAGCGAAATTGAATAATGTTTCATAATAGGCTATTGTATCCATTGACTCAATCAAGTCATCAATATTAGGCGCTCCATTTTGACCACTATAGCCCATTTCAATATGATCTTGAATAGGTTGGGTTGCTAATGCTTCGAGTGTTCCTGTTCGCTCGTCCCAAAAAAGCCCTTCAATAAATTCTCTATATCTCAAATTGACCAGTCTGATAGGCCTGCGTAGCGATAGCCCGTTAACGCCTTGGCCTTGTAGTTCTTTTAATCCGAAAGCTTGTGCCTGGTGGTGGCAACTACTACAGGATACAGAATTATCTGAAGATAGTTTCTTGTCGTAAAACAGTACCCTCCCTAATGTAGCGGCTTTATTATCGATGGGATTGTAAAAAGGTTCATTGATAAAGGCAGTGGCATAATCTGGCGTTTCAGGAGTCTCGTAATTGAATAGATTGTCGAGGTCTATCGTACCAGAGATGCAAATAAAAGAGAAGAGTAGAAGACCAATTAGTGTAAATTTCAATTTCTTCATGTCGGCATGATGTAGATAATACGGCTATCTAATGATTTTAGGTAGGGTAAATTTAAGTAAAAAGGATAGGATAATAGTGAAGGACTATATTTCAATATCATTTGCACCATAAATAAAAAAGCAACTATTATCATTCCAATGAAGTTACCTCTTCCTAAGCCTAGTGCAGTTTTATCTTTGGTAAATAGGCCTTATTTTCAAGCTTTTTTAAAATATAGCTTGTTCAGACGATGAAACGATTTTTAGATAATAATATTGGCCGCTTCAGATTGATTGCTTTCCTTGAGGGGATTTCTTTAATCATACTGGTTTTCATTGGAATGCCGTTCAAATATTATGTGGATGCTCCGGTCCTGGTCGAGGTAGTAGGACCTATCCATGGAGGTTTATTTTTGTTGTATGTTATTCTCGCCCTTCAAATTGGAATCGAGCAGGAATGGAAATTTTTTAAAAAGACCTGGCTTGTTTTACTCGCTTCTTTTATTCCCTTTGGTACCTTCTATATTGATTACAAGATATTGAAGCCATTGCATATCGCCTAGTTGTTTGTGAAAAAAGGGCTTCGGCTGATTCCTTCCTTTGTTTATTCCTCCAGGTTTGAGGTAAATCCAATGTACAATCGGTAGTCCTTTATGGCGCCCCCTCAAGGACTTGAACCTATCCCGAAAGCTTTTGGGGTACGGATTAACAGAGGGAATTAGGAGTATATTTCTGCTTAAGTTTCAAGATGATATCTGGATACTTAGGAAGGTTTTGGATATAATTTTTGGATTTCATATTCTTGATATGCTTTTCAATAGCTTCTGCTTGGGTTCTATCCTCACACTGGAAAGAATGAAAGAGCATCCATGGTTTTCCTTTTGCTGTCCATTTATTATCGTAATAATCAGAGTTGTGCAGTTGTAATCTTACTTGGACATCGTGAGTAGAGCCAGTATAGTATTTATTGAGTTTTCTGAATAGAGAATGTAAACGAAATACATTTTAAGAGCGTATACTTAATAAGGAGAGCTAAAATAGCAAAGCCCCGCCAAAATGGCGAGGCTTTAGCGCCCCCTCAAGGACTTGAACCTTGGACCTACGGATTAACAGTCCGGCGCTCTAACCAGCTGAGCTAAGGAGGCTTATTTTACCTAAAAAAAGGAATAGATTTTTACTTCAAAAAATCTTTATGTTATCGTTCCCTTTAAAAGGCGAGTGCAAAGTTATTACATTCGATATAAATGTGCAATATTTGCAGAGAAATTTTTTCAAAAAAATTATTCTTTGATAAATCTTGTGCTCGGAAGTGCTAGATTTACTAAAGAAATGCAAAAAAAATTAGTCCACGCTATGAGCTTACTTGCTGTTGGCACCGTTGCATTTGATGATATTGAAACACCTTTTGGCCATGCTGAGATGGTTGTAGGAGGTGCAGCTACTTATATAACTCTTGCAGCATCTTATTTCGCAGAAGATTTAAAGATCGTTTCAGTGATTGGAGATGATTTTCCACAGGAAGAGTTAGAGCATCTTAAGTCGCGCAATATAGACCTGGAAGGATTGCAAATAAAGAAAGGTGAGAAATCTTTCTTTTGGGCAGGCCGTTATCACGATAATCTGAATGAACGTGATACATTGGATACGCAATTGAACGTACTAGCCGATTTTGATCCTATCTTGCCAGCGTCTTATCAGAATACAGAATACCTGATGTTGGGTAATTTGACCCCTGCTATTCAGCAAAAAGTAATAGAGCGTTTAGATACGCGCCCTAAGTTTGTTGCTTTGGATACGATGAATTTCTGGATGGATACGGCAATGGAGAGCTTATTGGAGGTGATTGGGAAGATTGATTGCCTAATCATTAATGATGAGGAAGCACGCCAGTTATCAGGAGAGCATTCGCTTGTTAAGGCAGCTGCTACTATCCATAAAATGGGGCCAAGGTATTTGGTGATTAAGAAAGGAGAGCATGGTGCTTTACTGTTTGAAGGAGGTAAGATTTTCTTCGCACCGGCATTGCCACTAGCAGAAGTATTTGATCCAACAGGAGCAGGTGATACCTTTGCTGGTGGTTTCATGGGATACATTGCCAATACAGGTGATTTATCGTTCGATAATATGAAGAGAGCGGTGATTTATGGCTCTGCAATGGCTTCTTTTTGCGTGGAAAAATTCAGCATAGAGCGCCTGAAAAACCTTTCTAATAAAGAAATTAAAGAGAGAGTAGCCCAATTTGTAGAATTGGTAAACTTTGATGCTCAACTATAAACTATAATAGGCAGAATAGATAACTCTAAAACCATCTATTCTGCCTTTTCATTTATACTGCTGCCATCTCCTCCAATATCTGGATGGCGTGTGTTTTTGTCTTTACTTTAGTAATGACCTTTTCAATGATACCATTTTCATCAATAATGAAGGTGGTACGATTGATTCCGTCAAAAACTCTTCCCATAAATTTCTTTGGTCCCCAAATACCATAGGTTTTTATTGTTTCTTTTTCTGTATCTACGAGTAATGGGAATGGCAGATCAAATTTCTTAATGAAATTCTGGTGTTTTCTGGCTGTATCAGCACTAACACCAAGCAATTCAAATCCTTTATCTTTTAATTCTTGATAGTGATCCCTTAGGTTGCAAACTTCTGCGGTGCAGCCGGGAGTATTATCCTTTGGATAGAAAAAAAGAATTAATTTTTTTCCTTTATAATCTTCCAGCTTTATAGTATTGCCATCCTGATCAATTCCTTCGAAGGCAGGTGCCTTATCGCCTTCTTTAAGATGTGTTATAGTCATAAATTTCCTTTTTGAATAACTTCATTAACAAGAAGGCAGGCTTGTAGTTTAAATCTCATTTTAAATATTGATATAGTTTCCGCAGTTTCTTCAAACTGTGTAGAGGAGAGATAGAAGAGAGTACTGTTTTCATTCTTCGGGACTTTGGGCGATAATTTATCAGCGGATTGAGCCGAATTATTTTAGCTTCTTGGGTCTGCATTTGTTATGCTTTTTTCAATAGAGAGAGAGTCTTTATTCTTGTCGTAGAAAGCTGAAATGTATCAAACGCCTTTAATCCTTTTGAGGTAGTGGTTATTGCCTGGCGCTTGATACATCCATATAAGTTTATTGTTTGTTCTGATAATCTTCCAGCATACTTAAAAAAGGGTCTGCTTCTTTAAATCCTTTAATGACTCCCAGACGCTGCATATCTCCACCGAGAATAACATAGGATGGATAACTTAATCGGCCATCCAACATTGCATATGCCAGAGTATGTATGCCTCTTTTTCCTGCATTTACAACTTCATACTGTTGCCCATTTAACTCGATAGGCTTTTCTTTTTCAGCATTAAACTTAACCGGATAAAAGTGATCATTGAGATAACTGGCCACTTCTTCTTGTGAGAAAGTTTTTTTGTCCATCACTTTACACCATCCACACCAATCGGTATAAACATCGACAAATATTGGCTTGGGATTTTCCTTTTGTGCACTCAAAGCAGCTTCTATACTCATCCACTGAATCCCTTCCTTATCAGTTTGAACAGTAACGGGAATACTCGCTTCTTCTACCTGTACTTCCTGGCTACAAGCCATCACACTCAACATTAGCATAGCCGTTAATAATGAGGGCACTTTTTTTAATAAACTCTTTTTCATCTTGTGTCAATTTTTGTGAATAAATCTATCGACACAAAACTTCGGTTTCCAACTGGCTAAATCAAAAAATGATAGGTTGATTTTTAGTTTGAAAAAGGGACTACAACTAGTCCTACAACCCTTGTTTAAATCGCTCAATGGCTTGTTTTCGCTGGCTTACACCTAGTTTATTATAAATTTTGTTGATATGTGTTTTAACAGTGCTCAACTCTATGAAAAGCTCGCTGGCTATCTCCTTATTTGATCTTCCCTGGCTAATCAAGTTTAATATTTCTGATTCTTTAGCCGTTAGTATCATTGCTAAGTCTATTTTTTGGGGAGCTTTGAGAGACTCTTTGCTATTAGAGGAAGATAATTGTTTGCGGAGTTTAATAATATATCCCACTAAAGCTATTATCAGTATGGACTGTAGTAGCAGTATACCTAGTTGCCACTCGCTGTTTTGTTTTTCATAACCAGTATAAAATCTGAGCCGTCGCATATAATTTTGAGTATATCGGCTTTCGGGCATTTCTTTTTCCAGCCTTTCGGCAAATTTATTATAGAAATTGGCATAGGCTACGGAATGCGCTTCCATATCTGTATTGACAATAGCCGCTAATGCAGCCAACGTACTACTGCAGGTATCAGAAAACATTCTCAGGTCATCGAATAACTTGCGTTCTGATAAACGAAGTTCTGTCGGGAATTTTATCTGATAAAAACGAAAACTGGGATATACAAGCCGTGATAACTCCCGCATTAGATGATTTTCTTTACTTCCTCGTAGTATAAAATTCCCGAAAGGGGCATAAAAACTGCTATCTGCCCAAATTGAAACTGAAGAACTATTATCCAGAATAAGATGTACAAAATTGTGATCTTCTTCCCCTAAATAAATACAGGCATCAAATTCAGTATTCTGTTCTTTCATCATGTATAAGCGGTAAAAACGAGCTTCATCAGGCAACTCATTACCCTCAATTATAAAAGAACCATCTGCTTCCACATAACCAGTATTGACAATCAATTCTGAGCTCGCCCGGTAATAATCTGACAATTCGTCTATCAATGCCAGATAAACTTTGGGTTGCCATTCGTCTCCAAGGTTTACCCTTCCCTCTATTTTGTAGGCTCCTAATAAATAGGAAGGAAGAACAATTAATAGGATATATATAAGAAAAACAGATTTAACAGTCATTGGTACGTTGCTTCGTATGATAAGCAATATAGTAAATGACTTACAATTGATACAGTTTAAAAACAGCCCCTACTTTTCAAGCAGCCCTGATAAAAAATGCTATAAGTGCCATACGCCTTGCCAAATTTACGATCCTGTTTTACCTTTAAGGTGCATAGTAGATTTTTGAATGAGGTGATGTCAAATTTAAAAAGGCCTAAAAAAGCAAAGCAAGTGCAAGGGGGGATAAAGTAATGCAAGATCTTTAAAGTAGGAAGCCCTAAGTTTATTTTGAATTTGGTGTTGTTATATTGATAAGGATGAAAGAGATTAGAACGATACTTAAGGCTTATGATGCCTTAGCGGAAAATGAAAATGCAGCTCTTGCAACAGTGGTTCGAGTAGAGGGGTCTTCCTATCGGCGTACAGGAGCACGCATGCTGGTAAGTGAAAATGGTACCTGGACAGGAGGTATTAGTGGAGGATGTCTGGAAGGAGATGCTCTCAGGAAAGCAAAGCTTGCTATTCACAAGGGAGCTCCTTCTCTAGTAACCTACGATACTACAGATGATGATGCTCAGCAGATTGGAGTAGGCTTAGGGTGTAATGGTGTTATCGATGTGCTGATTGCACCACTCAAAGAGAGTTCTAAAAATCCATTGAATATATTGGAGCAATTAATCAATAAGCGTACTCCTCATGTGTTATTAACAATAACTGATTTAGAAGGTGACTTTGATGGGCTAGAGGTAGGAGATATGCTACAATATGACAATGACAATCAATTTAGAGCATTGGTAGGAAAGCCTTCTGGCCTGGCTGAATTAATGATACAAGATATTTATCTGACTTTTGAAAAGAAGCGTTCTTTGAGTAGGTTATATGAATTAGAAAAAGGAAGCATTGAGTGTTTTATAGAGTATCTTCCACCCGCTTTGCATCTATACCTTTTTGGAGAAAATTATGATGTATACCCTATGGCTCAACTTGCTAAAAATATAGGGTATTTGGTAACAATAGTTGCAAATCCTGCTAAAATTAGCCGCAATTTATTTCGATTAGTCGATAACGTATTGCCCAAAGATGGTAAAGTCAATATAGACGAACATACAGCTTGCATTTTAATGGCACATGATTACAAAACAGACATCAAGAATTTAAGATATTTGTTAAATACCAAGGTGCCATATATAGGTTTGTTAGGCCCTCGCAAGCGGACGAATAAAATGTTAGACGAGTTTGCCAAACAGGGTATCTACATGAGTGATTTAGACCACAAGCGGATTCATAGCCCTATAGGTTTGGATATTGGCGCTACTTCACCAGAAGAAATTGCTCTATCGGCTTTAGCAGAAATAAGGGCAGCTTTTTCAGGAAGAGAAGGAGGCCTCCTAAAGAAACGAGAAGGCCCTATACATGAACGAGCAAACTCGTAGCGCAAAAGCCTTGAAGACTTTTGAGCGAGTGAACCGCATAGCGGATGGGGAGCATAGCCTTCCGCGTGCCGCCGTAGCTTTAGCGGAGGAGCAAGCTAAATGAGTATTCTTCCTAAATAATAATATTGTTATAATCCTGCCTTTGCCGATATTTCCAACATTCTATCTATAGATGCTCTGCCTTCATCAATTACCCATTGAGGTAGATTGATCTCTGGTTGTTCATATTTAATAGCAGTGTACAACTTTTCCAATGTGTTTAGCTTCATATGTGGGCATTCATTGCAGGCGCAGGTATTATTTGGAGGAGCAGGTATGAAAGTTTTGTCAGGAGAAGACTTCTGCATTTGATGGATAATACCAGGCTCAGTAGCTACTATGAAAGTGTCAGCATCTGATTGTATTGTGTATTTAAGCAAACCAGTAGTCGAACCAATGAAATCTGCTTTTTCAAGTAAATGTGCTTCGCATTCAGGGTGAGCTATAAACTTTGCCTCAGGGTGGCGTATCATTAGTTTAGTGATTTTCTCATTAGAGAAAATTTCGTGCACCATGCAGGAACCATTCCACAGTACCATATCCCTACCCGTCTTCTTAACAAGATAATGCCCTAGGTTTACATCAGGAGCAAATATGATAGGTTGATCTTTAGGAATACTTTCAATGATTTGAAGAGCATTGGTAGAAGTACAACATATATCTGTTAGCGTTTTTAACTCTGCTGTACAATTGATATAGCTAACCACAATATGGTCAGCATACTTTTCTTTGAATTTTCTGAAAACATCCGGTGGACAAGAGTCCGCTAATGAGCATCCTGCCTTTAAATCTGGTAATAAAACCTTTTTATCAGGAGATAACATTTTGGCAGTTTCTGCCATAAAGTGTACACCCGCAAAAACAATCATATCAGCATTGGTAGCTGCAGCCTGTTGAGAAAGTCCGAGGCTGTCACCTATATAATCAGCTATATCCTGTATATCCGGTTCCTGATAATAATGCGCCAATATGATGGCATTCTTTTCCTTTTTTAAACGATTGATTTCTTCAAATAAATCTAGTGTAGGATCTACTTCTACATCCAGGTAACCTTTTTGCTGGAGATGTTTTTCTGCTATTGCCAGACTACTCATTTCAGATTCTTTTGGTCATGATTTAAATCTAAACGCAAAAGTACAATACTTAGTTTGAATGTAAAACTAAGTTAATGAGGAGAATTTCTAATCCGAAATAAATACTTTACTAATCACTATCTCAGAAATAGTGCATTTATAAAGCATAGTGTAAAATGCTATATTCTTCAAAAGCGTCTTCCCCTTAAATCATCTAAACCATCTAAACCTTTCTAACCACATAATGATATCACTTCCCCAACAGAAAAATAGCAGGCCGTTTATGCAAATCAGGTATATCCGTTTTTCGCCAATCAGCAATAGTTTGAGTACGAATATATTCAGTAGAAAGTGTTAAATCGGCAGCAATGCAAAAGAGCATATCAGGAGAAAGTGTATTAATGGCAGCTTCAATCAGGCCTTTGTTTCGATAAGGAGTTTCGATAAAGATTTGAGTTTGTCGATGCTTGAAGACTCTTTGTTCCAGAAATTTGAGTTCTTTCATTAGTTCTGGTTTTTTAGGAGGAAGATAGCCATGAAAACAGAAATTTTGACCATTCATTCCGGAGGCCATCAAACCTAGTAGTATAGAAGAAGGGCCTACTAGAGGGACTACCTCTATATTTTTTTCATGTGCTGTCTGAACTATAAATGCACCTGGGTCGGCTACACCAGGACAACCTGCTTCTGAGAGCAAACCAATATTTTGCCCTTCTTCGGCCACAGCTAAAAATTGTGCGCGTTCTTCAGGAGGAGTATGTTTATTAATCTCATAAAAAGTTAAGTCACTAATAGCATGTGGAGGTTTAGTAGCGCTAATAAACCTGCGAGCAGTGCGGGCTCTTTCTGCTATGAAAAAATGTAATTGGTGCAAATGTTCAATAACATAAGCAGGTATGGTTTGTTCTCCACCTTCTCCCAGAGGAACGGGAATGAGATATAATTTTCCTTTTTGCATCATGGTGACGAAGTTAGTACTTTTGTATTATAATAAACATTGAATGGAAGAAGCGAGAAAGATAGTTGATGTTCCTATTTCTATGGAATCCTTATATAAGGAAGTGTCAGGCTTAACAATTCCTCCAATTAATTTCAAATTATGAGCCAGGCTTATACCATAAAATTACCCCAATTTGAAGGGCCTTTTGACCTTTTGTTATTCTTCATTGAACGAGATGAGTTGGATGTCAATGATATTCCTATCTCAAAAATTACAGACGACTTCCTGGGGTATATCCGCCAAATGGAAGAAATGAATATAGACCTGGCTAGCGAATTTATTTTAGTGGCTGCTACACTTTGTCGTATCAAGGCTAAAATGCTAATTCCGAGAAAGCCAGTAGATGAAGAAGGAAATGAAATTGATCCTAGGCAAGAATTGGTCCAACGGCTCATTGAATATAAACGTTATAAGAGCGTATTGGAAGAAATGCGCCAAATGGAAGAATTGCGAGGGCAGCAGCGCCACAGAGGAAATGTAACTCGCGAACTTCGTAATATTGCTACAAAAGCGCTTGTGGATGCTGAACTGGAATCGCTTACCTTATTTAAATTACTAAGAGCATTTGAAAGGGTGGTAGAACGCTTCGAATATGCTAATCCTTCTACCGTGCACCGAGTCTATCAATTTAGTTATACAATTGAAGATCAACAAACCTTCATTATTTCTAAAGTGAAAAAAGGAGGGAAAGCCAACTTTAAAGATGTATTTGGTGCATGCCAAAACAGAATTCATGCTATTATTACTTTTTTGGGGCTGCTAGAGTTGCTCAATCTACAGATGATTACTATTACAGTAGGTTTAGGAGTAAATAATTTTTGGTTAAGTGAGCGAGTAAGAGAAGAGGAAGAATGATTTATTCGAAACAAAAAGTTTGATTTGTTTTGAAATAAAATTATTTGTTTTAATTTTGAGGTGTCACCCCATTTTTAAAACAAAATAATTTAATCATGCCTGTAAAAATTTCTCCAGGTACTCAAAACCGAATTCAACAGGTCAGTAAGAAAATTAGTGAAGGCTTTCAAAAATACTGGCTCCGCATGGCATTATTGGGGGCAGCAGCTTATATGGCTCATGAAAAAGATGTCTCTTTTGACATTCAACTTAATAATGCATCGGCTGCAATTATACAGGTAGCGGATGAATCTCAGGCTATGGCAAGCACTGTGAGCTATGAGGCGAAGCCTGTTAATACTTCTCAATTGAATCAGCCTAAAGCTCGGCCTGCATCTCAAAAACCGGCTGCAAATGTTAGCAACTTGGCTAATACTTATTCCAATCTTACATCAGAAAATAAAGGAGAGACCAATTCCGAATCTACAAAACTCAAAACTGAAAAACGGAAAAAGCAATTACGTTATGTAAAGAGATTTGCTGATGTAGCTCAGGCAGAAATGGATAAATATGGTATCCCTGCTAGTATTACTCTGGCCCAGGGATTATTGGAAAGTAATGTGGGAGAAAGCAAATTGGCTACTAAAAACAATAACCATTTTGGTATCAAGTGTTTCTCTCGTTCTTGCTCAAAAGGGCATTGTAGCAATTTCACAGACGATAGCCACAAAGATTTTTTCCGCAAGTATCAAAGTAGCTGGGAAAGCTATCGAGCACACAGTATGCTGCTAAAGCGAGGTAGCCGTTATCAAAAGCTGTTTAAATTGGATCATAATGATTATAAAGGCTGGGCGCATGGATTAAAAAAGGCAGGTTATGCTACAGATAAAAGATATGCCGAAAAAATAATCAACCTGATTGAAGATTTGAAACTATACCAATACGATCATTAAGGCTGAAGTTATTTTTGATCAGTAGCAAGGGGAGTATTGTGTACTTATTTTTACATTTGCCAGATAATAATAAGATAAGATATGAAACAATTCACCCTATTGATATTTGCTCTGTTTTTATTTGCATGTGGCAATAATGCGGACCAACAAGAAATGGATCGCCTAAAAAGAGATCAGGAAATCCGGGAAGCTAATTACCAAAAGTTACGTGAAAGTTATCAGGTGCGTTTTGCAGATTATCAAAATTTGCGGGAAGCACATGATGCTGCAGCCACAGCTGGTAGCTCTGATTCTCTGCATTTGGAAATTAATAAGCAACATGATCATTTGACGGAGAGCCATCAAGAATATTTCAAACGTCATGATGAGGCATTGGAACGCCATGAAGGCCTCAAGGAACGCATGAGCGTAGAGGGATACTCTCTGGAGAATATCAAAAAAGATATGGAGGAAGTAAAGCGCGATTATGTTAAACTGGAACGCGAGTTTGGCTATATCAACGCAGAACTTACCCAAATGATTGAAGAACAAGATGGAATGCTAGGCAAGCATTAGAGTCTATAAAAACGGATTGTGTACTTTTTCATAACCAATACTGGTTTCAGGGCCATGCCCGGAGTACACAATCACGTCATCTCCTAGAGGAATAAGTTGTTCCATAATACTTTTAATAAGCGTATCAAAATTTCCTCCTGGTAGGTCTGTACGGCCTATACTTCCTAAAAACAATACATCCCCTGCTATTACAAAACGATCCTTTTCGCAATAAAAGGAAATACTGGCTGGTGAATGCCCCGGAGTGAAGAGTATGTCCAAAGTGGTATTACCAAATTTCACTTGTTCTCCTTCTTTAAGATAATTGCCTGGAGGAGGAGAGAGCTGTTCACTAGGCATTGCGAGGCCATAAAGTACTGCTGATTGAGGCGCTGCATCTAAAACAACCAATTCTCCTTTATGGATTTCTAATTTAAGACCATAGGTATCGGCTACATACTGATTGCCGAATACATGGTCTAGATGACAGTGGGTGTTGATAAGGCGTACAGGCTGAAGTGAATGTTTTTTTATTACATCCGAAAGCATTTGTCTCTCTGCAGGAGTGTAACAACCAGGGTCAATTATAATGCACTCCTTTGTCTCATCGTAAATGATATATGTGTTTTCCTGGAAAGGGTTAAACGTCAGTTTGATTACTTCTGCCATGTTTTATATTAAGAATACCAGATTAGGCGATAATAATAATGTCGATACAAAGTTATATCAATAGCTTGTAGTAAGCTTGATTTTGTAGTGATAAAAATATTATCTTAGAATCAAGTTCTGCCTCAATAGAGGAAACTGACAGACAATTATGGCGTAAAATTAGCTATTGAATAGATATATGATGAACCGAACGGCCTTGATTACTGTCTTTTTATAATAGGATGTACGATACGTGCAGTGCTATGGAGGATTTGTACAATTGGCGTTATGAGATAGAGTATAAATATAGTTTTCACCATATCACCATATCACCATATCACCATATCATAATATATACACCGACTACCACTTAAATATAAAGCTTATGCAAAAATACGTATACACTTTCCTGCTCTCATGTTTAACGATGATTTTATCGGCGCAAGGAACTCAGGTTACCTTTGGTAAAAATAGAGTGCAGTATCACGATGATTTTGCAGAATGGTCTGAATATGAGAGTGATAACTTTCTTACCTATTGGTATGGTGAAGGGCGTTTTATCGGTCAGTCGGTTGTACAATTAGCTGAATATGACTTTCAGGATATACAAAATACGCTGGAGCACCGTATCAATGAGAAAATACAGATCATTGTCTATACAGATCTGACAGATTTGAAACAAAGTAATATAGGTAGTGAAGAGGCTTTTAATAATACAGGTGGTCAAACGAAGATAGTTGGTAATAAGATATTCGTTTATTTCAATGGTGATCATAACCATTTACGCCGACAAATTCGAGAGGGTATTGCTTCCGTTTATCTCAATGCCATGTTGTTTGGGTCTAATCTGCAGGAAATTGTACAAAATGCGGTAATGCTCAATTTGCCTGGCTGGTTCAAGGAAGGCCTGGTTTCATACGTAGGTACACCCTGGACAACAGATTTAGACAATCGACTGAAGGATTATATCTTAAATGAAGAGTTTGAAGACTTTGCAACATTAGCAGAAGAAGATCCTGAATTAGCAGGACATTCTTTGTGGTATTTCATCAGTGAAAATTATGGAAGGTCAACAGTTTCTAACCTTTTATATCTTACTCGTATTAATCGTAGTATAGAGAGCGGTTTTTTATACGTACTCGGTACTCCTTATGAAAGAGTAGGTGATAGCTGGGCCCTCTATTTTCGTCGTCGTTATGAGGCAGAAAATAATACCCGTACGGCACCTGATGAAGAACCAGTAAGTATTAAAAATAAACACAATCTGCCCATCTCAGAAGTAAAGCTTAGCCCTAGTGGCCGAAAGCTGGTTTATGTGATGAATGAAATTGGCAAGTATCGAGTGTACCTGCATGATTTATCAACAGGAGAAAGGGAGGTAGTTTTAAAAGGAGGATTCCGAAATGCTTTCCAGGCTACAGACTATAATTATCCCTTATTAGCATGGAGTCCTAGTGGGCAACAATTAGCAGTTATTTACGAAAAAAGGGATGTTCCAAAGCTGTTGTTATACGATGTAATGTCGGGCACAGAGCAAACAGAACCTATATCGGCAGAATACCACCGTGTGTACAGTATGGAATATGTCAATCCAATTACCCTGGTTTTTTCCGCTACGGTAAGAGGCCAGTCAGATATCTTTTTATACTATACCAATACCAGACAAACACAGCGGATTACAAATGATTTTTGGGATGACCTGGATGCTACATATGTAAATGTAGGAGATCAAAAAGGAATTCTATTTGCTTCTAATCGCCAGGATATCCTTATGAAAAAGGAACGTTTAGATAGCATATTACCAATCAACACCTTTGATATTTTTTATTATGATTTAGAAAGCCGTTCTCAGGAATTGGTTCGTGTTACTAATACGCCATTAGCAAATGAACGCTGGCCAGCAGCAATTGATACAACATGGTTTACTTATTTGAGTGACCGTAACGGTATATACAATAGAGAATCAGGTTACCTAGAGCCATATATACATCATCTGGATCAGTTGATACAACTGGAAGATGGCTCAGAAATCAGGCTACATATTGATTCTGTGCTTACAGAATTGGATACAAGCCTGATTGATACCATACTGATTGACACCATTATTAAACAACGTGCTGTTACGCACATTAATACCAACTTCTCTCGTAGTTTACTGTCCCAGTCGACAGCTCCCAGAGCAGATAAGGTTGCAGATATGATGCTTCTAAATGGGCGCCATCAAGTATTTATTCGCCCTTTGCAAGCAGCAGAAAAAGTAGAAGTACCTCCTACCCGATTTCAGAAGTCTCAGGAAAAACAGCCTGCTGAAACCTTGTTAATAGAGAAGAAAAAAAATGTACCGGTTACTACTATTTTACAGGAAGTAGATAGTGTTACCGCTATAGAAGAAAAGATAGAACCTTCACTACAGGATACAGGAAAAGTCGATATTGATAATTACCTTTTCCAAAGTGAATTTGACGACGAAGAGGAACCCGTTACGGTTGTAGTAATAGAGGAGGATACGAAGCAAGTAGAGGAAGAATCGGTGAAGGTTATAACCGGACAGGAAAATATTGCTAACTTTTTTGGACAAAACCTACAGCAAGAAAAACCAGTTTACAAATTCCGTTCATCCAACATTACTCCATATAGGCTACAATTCAGAACAGATTATGTGACAACTCAGTTGGATAATAGCCTTTTGTTTGATGGCCTGAATAGCTTTGCTGCTAATCCAACAGAACTGTATTATCCACCACTAGGTATTTTGTTGAAAACAAACTTCAAAGACCTTTTTGAAGATTATGAGTTTGAAGGAGGAGTGCGTATACCAACTACTTTTAATGGAAGTGAATATTTCCTCATTTTTAATGATAAGAAGAAACGATTAGATAAACAATATGCTGTATATCGTCGCAATATTCGCCAAAACGGAGAAAGTCAGACCTTTGTGCCAAATCGAAGAGAAGTAGGAACTATCCTTGGACAGTATAGCCTGCGTTATCCTTTGGATATATTCAGAAGTTTCCGCGGTACTGCTACCTTGAGATCTGATAAAATTACTCAATTAGCGACGGATATAAATTCTTTTGATACTCCTTCTTATAGTGAACAACGAGCTGGCTTGCGTTTTGAATATGTTTTTGACAACACCTTGGATGTGAGCCTTAATATAAAAAATGGAACTCGCTATAAGATATGGATGGAAGCGGTCAAGCGATTTGATTTAGACTTCTCAGGTGATGCTTCTTTTGAAGTTGGCAATGGTACAATGGGAATAATAGGAATTGATGGACGTCATTATCAGCGATTATTAAAGCATTCTGTTATTGCTGTAAGATTGGCAGGAGCTACTTCCTTTGGTGCTGAAAGAATGATTTATTACCTGGGAGGAGTGGATAATTGGCTATTCAGTAGCTTCAATAACAACATCCCATTACCAACAGAAGGCGATAATATCGCTTATCAATCTCTTGCTACCAATATGAGGGGCTTTGATCAGAATATCCGCAACGGAAATTCTTACCTGTTATCTAATATAGAATTGCGTATGCCAATTTTCCGTTATCTGTCTAATCGTATTAAGTCGCCTTTCCTAAGGCATTTTCAGGCGGTAGGCTTTTTCGATATGGGTACTGCATGGGAAGGTAGTAACCCATTTAGCCGTGAAAACCCACTAAATACGTCAGTGATAGATAATAGTGGCCTTGTATCTGTCAAGGTTAATTACTTCCGTGATCCTGTAGTAGCGGGATATGGCTTTGGTGTACGTACTGTGATATTTGGTTATCTACTGAGGGTTGATTATGGTTGGGGGATTGAAACAAGAAGAGTACAAGATCCAAAATTGCATATTTCTTTAGGGATGGATTTTTAAGAAATTTTTCTTTGGCAATTTCTGCTTTTTGATCCTTACAGGAGTTGCCAAAGAATCCAAAATATATTTATATTTGAGGAGTACCGATTCAATAATGCTATGGAGGCAATAACCCACTTCCTCTCACCCTTTGGGTGTTTTGAAATAAAAGGTAGCGATCTAGGGATCAGCTCAGTGAAAATGGTGAGCACCACCCCCTGCCCTGCCGGTCCTATCCCACCGGTGCTTAAATCAGCAGTAGTACAACTCAATGAATATTTTCAGGGAAATCGCACTTCCTTTGACCTGAAGATCAATTACGGACAATCTCCTTCTTTTTACCAATCTGTGTGGAAAGAACTACAAAAGATACCATATGGCCGCACTACTTCTTATCTGGCTATAGCAGAAAAATTAGGCGACCCCAAGGCCGTTAGAGCTGTTGGGCAAGCTAATAAAAATAACCCTATTGCTATCATAGTCCCCTGCCATCGCTGTATTGCTAAAAGCGGCGAATTACAGGGATACTTCTACGGCCTGGATATGAAACGCCAATTACTAGAGCTAGAAAATCCAATGAGCTTCGCAAGACAAGGGAGTTTATTTTAAAGTTTAAGTACCAAGCTCAAACTCAAAATATACTTGAAATTTTTTTATTCAGGTTTGAACAAGCAGAGTCAGGTACAAAACTTCCTAATTACACTTGCGATTTGCACTTGCGTTTGGGTTTACACTTGAACTTACCCTTGCACTTGCTCCCGTTTTTCCTATTTTTGCCAAAAAACTAAAATGTCTTATCAGCCCACCATCGAATATGCCCGCCAGCAAGACCAGGCAGATCCATTAAGGTCATTTCGTAGTCGTTTCAGTTTTCCACAACATGAGGGAGCCGATACCATTTATTTATGCGGCAATTCTTTGGGGTTAGCTCCTAAGACAGCTAAAGATGCATTATTGTACGAACTGGAGCATTGGCAAACCCATGGTGTAGAAGGGCACTTTCGTGGTAAAATGCCCTGGATGGAATACCATAAATTTTTAGCATCGCAAACGGCACATATCGCAGGTGCCAGTGAAGAAGAAGTAGTAGTTATGAACACACTTACTACAAACCTTCATTTGATGATGGCTACTTTTTATAGGCCCAATAACCAGCGTTATAAAATCATTATGGAAGCTGGGGCTTTCCCCTCTGATCAATATGCCATGGAGAGCCAGGTGCGCTGGCACGGGTTTTCACCAGAAGACGCTATTATTGAAATGGCTCCTCGTGAAGGAGAATTGAATGTACGAACCGAAGATATTGTCCAGACAATAGAAGCCCATGCTAATGAACTGGCATTGGTTATGTTTGGAGGTGTCAATTATTACACAGGGCAGTTTTTTGATATACCTACTATTACGCAAGCGGCTCACAAAGCTGGAGCTTATGCCGGTTTTGACCTTGCTCATGCTGCTGGCAATATACCATTACAATTGCATGACTGGAGTGTGGACTTTGCAGTGTGGTGTAGTTATAAGTATTTGAATTCAGGGCCTGGTGGGCCCAGCGGAGTATTTATTCATGAAAGACATGGCCGAAATGCTGACTTGCCACGATTCGCCGGTTGGTGGGGACATGATGAAAGTGAGCGTTTTCTGATGCGTAAAGGATTTCGTCCAATGCAGGGCGCTGCGGGATGGCAATTGAGTAATGCACAGATATTTAGCTTCGCAGTACATAAGGCAAGTCTTGATATTTTTGTTGAAGCGGGCATGCCGGCCCTGCGGCAAAAAAGCGAACAACTCACAGCCTATTTGGAATATCTGCTTCGACAAGTAGATAACGGCTTTAAAATTTTAACGCCTTCTGACCCAGTACAACGCGGCTGTCAGGTATCTATTTTTACTCCTAAAAATGGTAAAAAACTTTATGACTACCTTAATAGTAAAGGAGTAATAAGCGACTGGCGAGAAGACAATCTTAGTGGAAGTAATAATACAGCAGGTGAGGCAGGAGTAATAAGAGTAGCACCCGTACCTTTATATAATAGTTTTGAAGATGTCTACCGATTCGCAGATTTGCTAAACAATTATTAAAATAGAAAATAGCCATTAATTTTATCTTGTAGCAACACAAGTTCCCCAACTCTTAGACTGAGCTCTGGAGGATCAGTAGCATATACCAATAAGTTTAATGAAGTTTAGAAGCAATTGGATTTCATCTTCTTCTAGGCTTCATTAAATTCCTCTAAACCTCTAAACCTCTAAACCTCTAAACCTCTAAACCTCTAAACCTCTAAACCCTTCAATCCAGTATGCCTTTTAAAACCATAAAAACCGCAATACCTAGCCCCAGAACCCTTAAACCTCTACTCTTTTAAACCTCTACACCTTATAAACCATGCCGCACCTCATCAATTTCCCTTATCTTTGTACTCATGAACAAGTTGCTGGCAATAAGCGTTTTGTAGCTTGTCGATAACACTAAGAACCTGTTAGGAGTTTTGATCTTCAAGTGAGAAAGAAGCATTTTCTCTCAAATTGAGGCGTGAAAACTGGCCCCGATAACTATCGGAGAGCAGCGCTAAATGAGGATTTATGCAACATAAAGTTGGGAGAAAAGGATCATTTTAACGACGATTACTAAAATGCCAATAGGCTCTAAAATATAATAAAGTAAGCTATGCTTGACAATAGGCCAATCACAGAGTGGCTCCCTATTACTTATAAGGAAGTAGAAATGAGAGGTTGGGGAGAGTTAGACGTGATATTGATTTCAGGAGATGCTTATGTAGATCATCCTGCATTTGGTACTGCCGTGATTGGGCGTATATTAGAAAGTGAAGGCTTGAGAGTGGCTATTGTACCTCAACCAAATTGGCAGGACGACCTAAGAGACTTCAAAAAAATGGGTGCCCCCCGTTTGTTTTTTGGAGTAACCTCCGGTTGCATGGATAGTATGGTCAACCATTATACTGCAGCTCGTAGAAAGCGTTCAACAGATGCTTATACTCCCGGAGGAGAAGCTGGCTTTCGGCCAGATTATGCTACTACTGTTTATACTAAGGCCCTCAAGAAATTATTCCCTGATATTCCTGTTCTGATAGGAGGTATCGAAGCATCCCTTCGCCGTGTTACTCATTATGATTATTGGGCAGACAAATTATTTCCAAATATTCTGGAAATGAGTGGAGCAGATATGCTGGTATATGGTATGGGAGAGCAGCCTTTACGGGAAATAGTACGCCTTCTTAAAAGAGGAGTTCCTTTCCATTCTATTGATACCGTATTGCAAACGGCAATCATGAGAAGGAAAGAGGCTATCCCAAAGAATAAAAAATGGGAGGATCTATGGCTTAACTCCCATGAGATGTGTTTAAAAGATAAAATGGCCTTTGCGGCAAATTTTAAACATATAGAACAGCAGTCTAATAAAGTACAAGCGAAACGAATACTACAGGATGTAGGAGATGAAACCTTGATCATTAATCCTCCTTATGCTCCTATGGTAGAGAATGAGATTGACACATCTTTTGATTTACCATATACCCGCATGCCTCATCCTAAGTACAAAAAAAGAGGTACACCACCGGCTTATGAAATGATTCGTTTTTCAGTGAATATGCACCGAGGCTGTTTTGGAGGTTGTAGTTTTTGTACGATTTCTGCTCATCAAGGAAAATTCATAGCCAGCCGATCAGAAGAATCTATACTGAAGGAAGTTGATGCAGTGACCAAAATGCCCGATTTTAAAGGTTATATTAGTGATCTGGGAGGCCCTTCAGCTAATATGTATAAGATGAAAGGGAAAGTACAGGAGATTTGTGATCGTTGTGTCGCTCCTTCCTGTATACACCCAGTCATATGTAGCAATCTGGATACTAGCCATAAACCGATGACCGAACTTTATCGAAAAGTAGATGCCCATCCAGAAGTAAAAAAAGCATTTGTAGGTAGTGGTATTCGCTATGACCTTTTAGTGGATAGTTATAATAAGAATAATGATGGCACACTTGATGAATATATGGAACAGGTTGTTACCTGCCATGTAAGTGGCCGCTTAAAAGTAGCTCCGGAGCATACTTCTGATGATACTTTGAAAGTAATGCGTAAACCATCTTTTAAGCATTTCCATGAATTCAAGAAGAAGTATGATAAGATTAATAAGAAGCATGGATTAAATCAGCCATTAATTCCATACTTTATATCCAGCCATCCAGGCTCAAAAGAAGAAGACATGGCTAATCTGGCAACGGAGACTAAAGATATGGGTTTTCGCCTGGAGCAAGTTCAGGATTTTACCCCTACCCCTATGACCGTCGCCACCGTTATATATTATGCAGGAGTACATCCATATACATTACGGCCCGTCTATACTGCTAAATCAAAAAGTGAAAAGCGGCAACAGCACATGTTCTTTTTCTGGCATAAGCGAGAAAATCATAAACAGATTCGTGAAAAACTGATTAGCATAGGTAGAGAAGACCTTATAGAAAAACTAATCGAGGACAAAAAGAAATTCAATAAGCAGGAGTTTGTGAAGAATAGAAGTAAGCATAAGCAGGGAAAACGCAAAAAGCGATACAGTAGAAAGTAATTACCTTCATCAAAGGCTTGTTTTACACCTTATATATATATGTATACTCTGCTCTTTATTTTTTTGAAAAAAATTAAAATAGTCTTTGGGTAGTTAATGCCAATAATTCTTCTTTAACTATTGCGGCCGAAGATTTTTCTATTTGATGGCTAGCCTTCCGGCAATAATTTTGTTAGAGGTTAAGATTGGCTTTGGAAACAAAATTTATAAAAAGCTTGCACGGAATTACAAAAGGATATATCTTTGCACTCGCTTTTAAAGAAAAGCAATAAAGATTGAAAGGAAGGGTAGCAGAGGAGGGATGTTTAGTAAGCTGTGCACGTTATGATTTGTTGGGGAAGGAGCTTGCGAGAAGCTTTGAAAAAAGTTT